>JANQFL010000038.1 GCA_028277845.1 Sneathiellales bacterium | reverse complement strand
GCCTGTTCGCCGCCGTGCCGCGGTTGGGCCTGGCCGAGGCGACGCGCCTCAACACCATTCCCGGCACCGTGCCCGACCTGATCGACCTGCCGCCCGGCTGCCCCTTCGTCGACCGCTGCGACAAGGCGCTGGACGGCTGCCGTCACACGCCGCCGGCGCCGGTGACCGTGGCGCCCGATCATGTCGCCGCCTGCGTGCGGTTGGAGGCGGTGGCGTCGTGAGCGAACCGGTCCTCGAGGTCGAAGCCCTGCACCGGCATTACATCCTGCCGCGGGAAAGCCTGTTCGCCACGCCGGGCAAGGTCTACGCCCTCAACGGCGTCAACTTTCACGTCAACCCGGGTCACAGCTTCGGCATCGTCGGCGAATCCGGCTGCGGCAAGTCGACACTCGCCCGCGCCGTCATGGCCCTGGAACCGCCGACGCTCGGCAATGTGCGCATACTCGGCCGCGACGTGAACGCACTGAGCCACGACGACCTGCGCCGGGCGCGCAAGCACTTCCAGATGGTGTTCCAGGACCCCTATGGTTCGCTCGATCCGCGCCACACGGTGGAACGCATCGTCGCCGAACCGCTCGCCGCCCTGGACACCTCCGACAAGAACGAACGCCGCGACAAGGTCGCCGATGTGTTGTCTTCGGTCGGCCTCAAGGCCGGCGACATGGGCAAGTACCCACACGAGTTTTCCGGCGGCCAGCGTCAGCGCATCGCCATCGCCCGGGCGCTTATCACCCGGCCGGAACTGATCGTCGCCGACGAGCCGGTATCGGCGTTGGACGTCTCGGTTCAGGCCCAGGTGCTGAACTTGTTGCAGGACCTGCAGGACCAGTTCGGCGTCACCTACATGCTGATCAGCCACGATCTGGCGGTGGTGGAATATGTCTGCGACGAGGTGGCGGTGATGTATTTGGGCCGCATCGTCGAACAGGGCCCGACCCGGCAGTTGTTCGCCAACCCGGCCCATCCCTATACCCAGGCCCTGCTGGATGCCGTGCCACAACCCGTGCCCGGCCGCAAACGCGACAAGGTCCGTCTGAAAGGCACGGTCGGCAGCCAGACCGAACAGGCCGGCGGCTGCCCCTTCGCCGACCGCTGCCCCAAGGCCGAATCCCGCTGCCGGGACGGCGTGCCCGAATTGCGCGAGGTGGCGCCGGGCCAGAAGGCGGCCTGTCATTTGCTTTGAAGCAGACCACACGCCTTGCGCTGATTCCCTCGCAATTTTTGTTACGGTTCCGAAACATTTGGACGATTGTCGCAAATGTGCGCCAAGCTTGCGAACTTGTCGACGACCACAAGTGTTTGCCGACACACAACGCGCAAACAACAACCCTAATCGACCGCTTTCCAGCTTAATTGTGCCGATAAGCGTATTAGGTCGTTGAAGTTAAGTGGCGACCACTCTGTACCAACCGCGCCAGGATTTCAGTAGTGGCGAAAAGAAATGATGTGTTCGCCCATAGGGTTTTAATCCGGCCTTCACAATACCCGAACGGGACGCTTGGTTGTCGCGTTCGATAGCCATGTAGACACGGTCAAATCCATTGTCGAACAACTCCTTGGACGCCACACAGATTGTCATCGGATAGAAGCCCTTACCGCGATAATCTGGCTCGGTCCAACAGTTCACCAGTTCGGCCTCTCCCGCATTTAAGCGAAAGGATTCAACCGGCTGCTTGGTATATTCGTCTTTTGTGAAGACCCAGGAGACATGAACCAACTTGCCATCGAGAAACAATCCATAGGCATTGTCGATACCCCGCTTTACGTAATAGAGGTTGGCTTGCTCCCCAAGCCGCCCGGGCAAAGACCGCATTACGTCAAAGTCCTCATGAGTCAGCCTGCGGATCTCTCCATCTTGGTATTTTTCGACATTACCCAGATCCAATTGCGACCAAGCAAATACGTCCCTGCACTGATAAGTCATTATTTTTCGTAGTGTTTTTCCTGGAAAATCAATAACGACGCGCGCCAACCAGCGTATTAGGTGAATTGATTCTCGATTCATGAATCTATGGTAGAACAATTATTACGAGTCTACCAGAGTTTATTTACATCTAAATTGACGTATTTTTACCATATAAAGATTATTGTCTACATAATATTATCCATTTTAGTTATCTTTTCACTGTCAGAACAATCATATCTTGATCTATCGTCCTTGTTGTTCATCCCATGGCTCGTGAGCAGTATTTTGGAAAATTGTCCTACCACAATCGACAGACTCGACTTCCCCTGTTGCCCGGCCCGTGGCATGCTTTCATGTAACGGAAGTGCAATGGAAAGGATCACGGCACGATGGGGGAGGTCCTGAGCCTGGAAGAATTCAGGCCGCCCGTTCGGTCCAAAGCGGGGAACCGGGCGGGCGGATACCGACACGTTTTTTTCACCCGTGATGAACTCGACCAAATCCTGCAGCTTTACAGCCGCATGGTCATGCAAGGCGAATGGCACGACTACGCCATGGCCCCCGGCCCCGACACCGCCACCTTCGCCATCTTCCGCCGGGCATCCTCCGGCGCCACCTACCGCATTCTCAAACAACCGAAACTGGCCCAACGGCAAGGTGCCTTCAGTTTGATCGGTGCCAGCGGCCGCACGTTGAAGCGCGGCCATACGCTGTCGGCGCTGCTGAGCGGCCTCAACCGCAAGGCCTTGAAGTCGATCTGACCGCCGACGGCGGATCGTTGAGAATGCGTCTCCGGCCCTAGGCCGCTAGCTCGGCCGCGCGGGCACGCACGGCTTCGGCCTTGGCGGCATCCCCTGCCCCGGCATAGGCGTCCGCAAGCTGCTCGTAAGGCGGTGCGACGCTCGGACGAAAGGCGATGCGGTCTTCCAAAATGGCCGCGGCTTCTCCGCAACTGCCGGTGCGCATCAACACATTGATCCAGGTCTGGTCGAACAGGTCACGCTGGGCGTGGCTGCCGCCGATTTCCTGCATCCGGTTGTGCACGCTTTCCAGTTTGTGCCGGGCCGCCGCGATGTCGCCGTTGGCATAGGCAACGAATCCTTCGGCCGCCGGCAGTGCCACCTCGCGCCACGCCGTGGCGACGAACGACGAGGCCCCACCGGCGAAGGTCCGCATGCTGGTCAGCATCTCATCGACCTTGTCGGCCCGTCCCGCCCGGGCCAGGCAGTAGATGTATTGCAGGTCAAGGAACGGTTCGATGTGTTCCTTGGTGCGGACCTGGACATAGTCGGCGACATCCTGCCAGCGGTCGCCGACATCGCAGCCCGCCAGTTCGAGCCGCCACAGCAGCGAGATCGCGCCGATCTGATCCTGGCTGTATTCCTTCCACACGCCCCACACCCGGCTGTCGTAAAGTTCGAGCGCCTTCGCGTTGACGCCCTTGTCCATGTAGAACAGCGCCAGGTGCCACCAATTGTGGGTGATCATGAAGGAGTTGCAGTCCTCCCAGGTGTCCGACAATGACTCCATCCAGGCGATGCCTTCGTCGGTGCGGCCCTGGGTGATCATGACATGGGCGACGGCGTGGTGGGCCCACGGTTCGCGGCGCTGCATTTCGGTGGCCGTGCGCGCCGCCGCCTCGGCCTCGTCGAGCCGGTGGCACTGTTCCAGGCCGAATGCCAGCATGCCATGCATGTAGGGATTGTCGTCGTTGGCCATGAACGTCATCTCGGCCAAGCGCAACATGCCTTCCGAATCGCCGCGGTTGAACAGGTGATACTGGCCGAACTTCACCGAGCAAATATCGCGCGGACAGTGCTCGGCGATTTCTTCATGGCAACGGATGGCGTCGTCAAACCGGCCATCGACCCAGGCCGCCACGGCCTCGACGTTCATGCGTTCCCGCTCGGTCACGTCATCGCAGCCGGCCAGCGCCTTTTCCAAATAGGGACGCGCCAGTTGGGGCGCCTCGGCGTTTTCCAGAAACATGTACAGCGCGGCGGCGTAGGCGTTGGCGATGGCGCAATCGGGATCGGCTTCGACACCCTTGAGGATGGCGTCGGCATGAAGACCGTAGCCGAGGAACTGGTCGACGAACGTGTCGATTGCGGCGACGGTCTCGGGACTGTTGGTCGAGACATCCAGTCCTTGGGCATCTTGCAGCATATTGGGTCCTTTGCCGCGCTTAGCGCGGTTCGTTGATCAGGTCGAGCGGATAGATCGGCCGCCGTACGTGTTCGAAATCCAGCAGGGTGTTGTCGGACGTCGTTACGCCCGTGCCGTCCAGTGTGACCGTCGCCTTGCCCACCGGCGCGAAACCGGCGCGATAGTGAATGCGCGACTTCAGAATGAGATAACGTTTGTGCTCGGGTTGGATGCCGACAGCGGTGAACACGCCGGTGTCCCAGGGTTCGTGATGCAGCGACACCACGACGATCTGCATCTTGCCCGTGTCCAGAACGGCCGTCGGACCCATGAAGACCCGGACGCCGGTGTACATGGGCCCGTGCACGGTCCACTCGCCGTCGCTCAGGGTGCGGACCGTACCGGTGACTTCCAGCGGCTTGCCCTGTTCGCCGATGGACGGCATGTCGGTCTTGCCGCCGAGTTGTATGGTGACCGTCGCGCCGACGCCGGCCGCGCACATCTCCTGCACCGCTTCCGGGTCCCACACCGCGGCGACGGCAACGTCCTCCAGGCCCTGGCGCATCACCTCGGCGATCACCGTCATGACGTCCTGGGTGCCGCCCGAACCGCAATTGTCGGCGTGGTCGAGCAGCAACACGGGGCCACCCAAATCGCTGTCGGCCATCTCCCTTGCCCGGTCCACCGCCTGTTCGATGGGCTCGTGCCGGTAGACGAAGTTCTCGCGTTGCGACCAGGCCTGCTCCAGCAGGGAATCGCGCACCTGGTCGGCTTTCTCGCGGTTGCCGTCGGTAATGATGATGGCCGACGTCCCGGCGTCGGGCATATCGGCCAGCGGGAAGCCGCCGAACACCGTAGCCGCCAGCACGGATGCTTCGGTCTCGGCCTCCTTGCACATATGGATCAGCGTCTTCATCGGTTCGTCGTCGGTGCCCTGGCGCAAGGTCTGCGACAGCAGCGGCACGTTACCCCATGACATGACCGGGTCGACCTTGCCGTCAAAGGCGTCGAACAGGATGCGGCCGACCTGCATGCCAACCTCATACATATCCACGTGGGGATAGGTCTTGTAGCCGATCAGCGCCGTGCAATTGTCCATCATCGCCGCGGTCAGGTTGCAATGCAGGTCCAGGGTGACGCAGATCGGCAGATCCGGGTCGATGGCCCGCATGCGTTGGAGCAATGTACCTTCGCCGTCGGGCGTGACTTCGCTGACCATGGCGCCGTGCAAATCCAGCATGGCCAGATCGACCCCCTCCTTCACCGCATCGCAGATGGCGCCGGCCATGCGTTCGTAGGCATCGGCCGTCACCGGGCCCGACGGCATGGCTTCGGTGGCGACGGGCGTGACGATTTCGGCGCCGCGGGCCCGGGCCAGTTCGATGTAGGCCGCCATGGGCATGCCGGTGCCTTCATAGGCTTCGAGCGCCGCTTCGCCGAAATAGGCGCCCCATTCCTCGAACCGCGCCCAATCGGTGACGATGGGGGAAAAGGTGTTGGTTTCGTGCTTCATCATGGCGATGAGGACGCGCATGGGACCTCCGGCAGGCCAACGGCCAAATTTGTATGTGCGAGAACGATCAGGCCCGTTATAGCCGCCCGTTCCGGCGGCAACAATGGCACAGGGCGCATGTATGCCCTGCGAAAACAAAACGCCCGGCGGGACCGCCGGGCGCTTGTCGAATTTATGGAACCGGTTCTATTCGCGGCTGCCGAACAGGGACAGCAGCATGATGAACAGGTTCAGGAAGTCGAGGTAGAGCCTGAGCGCGCCCATGATGGCCTTGCGGCTGGCCACGTCGGCGTGGTCGTCTTCCATGTACATGGACTTGATCGCCTGGGTGTCGTAGGCGGTCAGGCCCGTGAAGATCAGCACGCCCAGCACCGAGACCACGAAGTGGATCATCGCCGAACCCAGGAAGATGTTGACGACCATCGCGATGATGATGCCGAAGAGACCCATCATCAGGAACGATCCCCAACCGGTCAGGTCGCGTTTCGTCGTATAGCCGTAGAGGCTCATGGCGCCGAAAATGCTGGCCGATATCAGGAACACCCGGGTAATGCTGGCGCCGGTATAGACGATGAAGATCGATGCCAGCGACAGGCCGACCAGGGCGGCATAGATCCAGTACGTCGCCTGGGCCGCCACGGCGCTCATCTTGTGGATGCGGGCGCTGAGGAAGAATACCAACCCGAGCGGGGCCAGGAAGACCACCCACTTGAGCGGCGTGCCGTAGATCAGTTGCAACATGGTGTCGGACTGCGCCGTCAGGTAGGCGACAATGCCGGTCAGCAGAAGGCCCGAAGCCATGTAGTTGTAGACACGGAGCATGTAGGCGCGGAGACCTTCGTCCAGTTCCGCGCGATCCACCGTGCTCGTGTAGGAGCCGTAGCGTTTTTGTGTGTCGAGAGCCACGAGTTCGTCCTCGTCCTATCGTTGAAACCGTAAGCAGCACATATATTGAGCGAAAGCGCGGCAAAATCAAGCCCACAGCACGTTCAATTCCGTCGAAAAAGTGCCGTAAAGCCTTATTTTTCTTAATGTTAAGATTTTGCGACTCGGCGCTCAATCACTCCTTAGAACAGGCATGGGCTTGTGCGCCAGCGCGCGATAGGTGCCGGCGAGGCCGATACTGACGGTGATCACCAGACCGCCGATGGCCGTCAGGGCGGCCGCGGACGGCATGTTGGTCCACTCGCCGGCCATGATCTCGGTGACCACGAAGAAGGCGGCGATCCAGCCGACCAGGATGGCGATCACGGCGGCCAGCAGGCCGACGAGGGCGTATTCGATGGCGTAGGCCCGCATGACGTCCCAGCGGGTCGCGCCCAGAACCTTGAGGATGACCGAATCATAGACCCGGCGCCGGTGCCCGGCGGCGATGGCGCCCGACAGCACCAGGATGCCCGACAGAATGGCCAGCACCGCCGTGGAATTGACCGCCGTGGCGATCCGGCCGAGCATGGTCATCAGCGTCTGGAACACGTCCTTGACCCGGATCGCCGACACGTTGGCGAAGGTCCCGGTCATGGTGGCGTAAACGTTGTCCTCCTGGGCCGGGTCGACCACGGCATTGGCGACAAACGATTGCGGCGCGCCTTCCAACGTGCCCGGGGCGAAGATGACGACGAAATTGACGCCGTAATCGCTCCAATCGATCAGCCGGAAATTGGCGATCCGGGCCGTCACCGGCCGGCCCAGGATATTGAAGGTCATGGTGTCGCCGAGCTTCAGGTTCATGCCCCGGGCGATATCGTCGTCGAGCGAGATCAGCGGTTCGCCGGCATAGTCGGCGGGCCACCACTCGCCCGCGGTCAGCCGGGTGCCTTCCGGCATTTCGCCCTGGTAGCTGAACCCGATTTCCACGCGGGTCACCCACTTCTCGCCGGGAACGACCTCGACCTCGTCGGACGGTATGCCGTTCACCCGTACCAGCCGGCCCCGCAGCATGGGCACCTGCTGCACCGACTGCACGCCGGGCTGGGCGTTGATCAGGCTCGCGAATTCGGCGGCCTGCGAGGGCTGGATGTCGATGAAGTAAAACGCCGGCGCGTTCTTCGGCGCCCGTTCCTTGATTTCCTGGGCCAGGTTGCCTTGCAGCAGGGCCACGGCCGTCAGTACCGAAAGGCCGGCACCCAGGCTGACCATCACCCCGGCCGTTGTGGCGCCGGGCCGTCCCACATTGGTCATGGCCAGCCGCAGGGCCATGTTGCGCGGACGCTTGACCATGCCCACCAGCTTGACCAGCAGGGCGGAGGCCAGACGCAAAACGATCAGCGACGCGACGACGCCGAGCACGAACCACTTGGTGTAATAGGCCTGCCCGCCGGCCATGATCGCAAGACCTGCCAGCAGCAACGCGGCGATGGCGGCGGCCAGGATGTATTCGGTGCGCGGCCGGCCCGACGCCGGCGCGACGATGGCCCGGAACAGCCCGGCGGCCGGAACCTCGCGCGCCCGGGCCAGGGGCCAGACCGCGAACAGGAACGCGGTCAGCACGCCGTAAATGGCAGCAAACGCCAATGGCTCGAAGAACACGCCGGTGCGGGTCGGAAACGGCAGGCTGTCGGCCAGCGTGGCCGACAGGATCGGCGGCACGGCGGCGCCCACCACCAAACCGATGGCGACGCCGATGATGGCCATGGCCAGCACCTGGATGAGGTAAAGCCGGAACACCAGCGGGCCGGGCGCGCCCAGGCACTTGAGCACGGCGATGGTTTCGACCCGGCTGTCGAGATAGCTCTTGACCGCGTTGGCGATGCCGATGCCGCCGACCACCAGGGCCGTCAGGCCGACCAGTGTCAGAAACACGCCGAAGCGGTCGATGAAACGCTTGATGCCGGGCTGGGAATTGCGCACGTCGCGGATCTGCCAGGCCTGGTCGGGAAAGCGTTCATCGAGGGCTTCTATCCACGGGCCGATGGCCGACCGATCGGCCACGCGCACCCGGGTCTTGTGGCGGATCAGGCTGCCTTCGCGCACCAGGCCGGTGGCTTCGAGCGCCTCGGACGCCACGAGGAAACGCGGGCCCAGCACGAAGACGTTGGCCGCCCGGTCGGGCTCGTGCAGGATCTTGCCGCGTATCACGAATTCGGCCTCGCCGATGCGCAGGGTGTCGCCGACCGCGATATCGAGGCGGACCAGCAGATTGCCCTCGACCAGAGCGCCGAAGCGGTCGCCGTCGCGGGCCAGTAGTTCTTCCAGGGGAACAGCGGGCTCCGTCCTGACGGCGCCGAACAGCGGGTAGTCGCCTTCGACCGCCTTCAGTTCCACCAATGTGCGCTTGCCGTTGTCCGCGGCGGCCATGGCGCGCATTTCGCGCACCAGGGAGACCCCGGCGGCGGTATCGCGGATGTAACGCTGCTGTTCTTCGCTCAACGGCGTCCCGGTGACGCGGATCTGGATGTCGCCGCCGACGATGGCGCGGGCGTCGTCCTGCAGGCCGGCGACGATGGCCGACGACAGCGAACCGATGGCCGCCAGCGCCGCCACGCCCAACGTCAGGCAGGCGAGAAAGATACGGAAACCACGGAAACCGCCGCGCATCTCACGCCGCGCCAGGCGGGCGGCGATGCGGATCGACGTGCCGGCGCCGTTGGCCGGCGCGGTTTTCGGCGCGGGTGCCCCGTCCTGCGCCAGCACGGTCATGCGGGAACCGCCGCCGCGGAAACCGGCGTACCGTCGGACACCTGGCCGTCCAGCACCCGCACCATGCGGTCGCAACGCTCGGCGATGGCCGGGTCATGGGTGATCAGCACCAGCGTGGTGCCGAGCGAGGCGTGCAGGCCGAACAGCAGATCGATGATGGCCTGGCCGGTGGCGCCGTCCAGATTGCCCGTCGGCTCGTCGGCCAGCAAAAGCTTGGGATTGACGGCGACGGCCCGGGCCAAAGCGGCACGCTGCTGCTCGCCGCCCGACAGCTGCGAGGGATAGTGCTCCAGCCGGTGTCCGAGACCGACGGCGCGCAGGCCGTCGGCGGCCCGGTCGAAGGCGTCGGTGCGGCCCGCCAGTTCCAGCGGGATGGCGACGTTCTCCATGGCCGTCATGGTGGGAATGAGATGAAAGGCCTGGAAGACGATGCCCACATTGTCGCGCCGGAACAGGGCCAGACGGTCCTCGTTCATGCCGCCGAGCACGCTGCCGGCGATGGAGACCTTGCCCGACGTCGGCGTTTCCAGCCCGGCCATGACGGCGAGCATGGTCGACTTGCCCGAGCCCGAGGGGCCGACAACACCGACCGTCTCGCCAGCCTCGATGCGCAAATCGACGCCGCGCAGGATATTGACAGGCCCGGCCACGCTCCCCAATGTCAAATGTACGTCTTCGAGCAGGACCATCGGGCCTGACGCCACCTCACTCATACAAAGACTCCCGCTTCATGCTCTTTCGATCCCGCCGTTCCTTCCGATATGGCCTCCGTTCGAGGCTTTTCAACGGTTTGCCCTGGGTCACGGCCCTATTGTTTCTGGCCGTTTCCGGTGCCAAGGCGAGCGAAACGGTGATTCTGGCCTTCGGCGACAGCCTGACCGCGGGCTACGGCCTGACGGCGGCGGAAAGCTTTCCGGTGCGGCTGGAGCGGAAACTGCGCGCCGACGGGCTGGCCGTACGGGTGATCAACGGTGGCCTGTCGGGCGACACCACCTCAGGCGGCCTGTCGCGGCTCGACTGGGCGCTGGCCGACAAGCCGGACCTGGTGGTGGTCGAACTGGGCGCCAACGACGCGCTGCGCGGCATCGCGCCCGAGGTGACCCGAAAAAACCTGGATTCGATTCTCGGCAAGCTGCGCGACGCGGGCGTGCGGGTTCTGCTCGCCGGCATGCGGGCGCCGCCCAATCTGGGCGACGACTATGCCCGGGTGTTCGACGGACTGTATGCCGACCTTGCCGCCAAATACAACGTGGCGTTGTATCCCTTCTTCCTCGACGGCGTCGCCGCCGTGCCCGCCCTCAACCAGTCGGACGGCATGCACCCCAACGCCGCCGGCATCGATACCATCGTCGACCGCATCGCGCCCTACGTGGCGCGTCTGGTCGATGACGACAGCTAAGCCGTCCCGCTCCCGCTCCCAACCACCCACAGGGTACCATCAATGGGTGGTTGGGAGGGGGAGCGGGACGGTGCCAGAGACGTCGCCGCGGAAGCGGCGAAACACAACAAATTCAGACACTTAATCGACAGGACACTCGTCTATGCAGTATCGCCAACTCGGCCAGACCGACCTCAACGTCAGCGCCATCTGCCTCGGCACCATGACGTGGGGCAAGCAGAACAGCGAAGCCGACGCCCACGCCCAGATGGACCTGGCGTGGGAGCGGGGCATCAATTTCATGGACACGGCCGAGGTCTATCCGGTGCCGCCGGGCCCGGAAACCGCCGGCCTGACCGAGACCTATATCGGCACCTGGCTGGCCAGGCGCGGCAAGCGCGATGATGTCATCCTCGCGACCAAGGTGGCCGGACCCGGCCCGGACTATCTGCGCGGCGAACCGGCCCGGCTGAACGCCAGGCACATCGACGCGGCGATTGATGCCAGCCTGCAGCGGCTGCAGACCGACTATGTGGACCTTTACCAGGTGCACTGGCCGGGCCGCCAGGCCAACCGCTTCGGGGTGCTGGACTTCAACTACGACCCGGAAGACACCGACTGGGAGCCGCTGGAGGAAACCCTGGAAGCGCTGGGCGGCCTGGTCGAGGCGGGCAAGGTGCGCCATGTCGGCGTGTCCAACGAGACGCCCTGGGGCATGTATCGGTATCTGCGCGCCGCCGAGCGCGACGGCCTGCCCAAGCTGGTCTCCATCCAGAACTGCTACAATCTGCTCAACCGGGCCTTCGAGGTCGGCCTTTCCGAAATCGCTATCCGCGAGCAGGTCGGCCTGCTGGCGTTTTCGCCGCTGGGCATGGGCGTTCTGACGGGGAAGTATCTCAACGGCGCCCGCCCGCCGGGGGCCCGCATGACCGAATACGACCGCTTCGACCGCTATCTGGCCGGCCGGGCGGAACGGGCCACCGCCGACTATGTCGCCCTGGCGCGCCGGCACGGCCTGGACCCGGCGCAGATGGCCCTGGCCTTCGTCAACAGCCGGCCGTTCGTCACCAGCAATCTGATCGGCGCCACCAATCTGCAACAACTGGAAGATGACATCGCCAGCATCGACATCGCCTTGCCCCGGGAGGTGATCGACGGTATCAACGCCATCCACCTGGAGCAGCCCAACGCCTGCGTCTAGGGAACATTCTCGATACGCTGGGAGACCGGTTCGTGCGCCTGTTCGTCGCCCTTGAATTGCCCTATCCCGTGCGCGAGCGACTGGCGCAGTTGGCGGGCGGCGTGCCGGGCGCGCGCTGGATCGACCCGGAGCAGATGCACCTGACGCTGCGATTCATCGGCGAGGTGGACGGCCATACCCAGGACGACATCGAGGCGGCCCTGGCGTCGGTGACGGTGCCGCCGTTCGATGTGCGCATCGACGGCGTCGGCTGTTTCGGCAGCGGCAGGAAAGCGCGGATACTTTGGGCCGGCCTGGCCGCGAACGACCCCCTGGCCCGTTTGCAGAGCAAAGTGGAGACCGCCATCAACCGCGCCGGCATGGAACCCGAACACCGCAAGTTCCATCCCCACGTCACCCTGGCCCGGCTCAAACAGCCGGACGGCAAACGTCTGGCGGATTTTCTCTCGCGCAACGGCGAACTGATCAGCGAAGACCTGGCAATGGATCACTTCACCCTGTTTTCCAGCCACCTGGGCAACAGCGGCGCGGTCTACCGGCCGGAAGCGACCTTTCCCCTGAACGCCTAGCGCATATCTAGGCGGCCGGTGACGGCGACGCCGTGGCGTCGGTGCCCGGACTGGTCGACGCACGGCGTTCCGGTGTCGGACGCAATCTGTCCTGCGGGAAGACGACGCGGACTTTGGTGCCGCGGCCTTCCTTGCTGGCGATCTCCAGGCGGCCGTTGTGCATTTCGGTCAGTTTGCGCGCCAAGGTCAGCCCGAGGCCGGAGCCCTCGTACTTGCGGGCCAGCCGGCTGTCCACCTGGCCGAACGGCGCCAGGGCCTTCTCCACGTCCTCGGGCGTCATGCCGATGCCGGTATCGGTAACCGAAAACACCACGTCGCCGCCCTCGCGGTTGGCCATGAGCGTGACCTGGCCGCCTTCGTTGGTGAACTTGACGGCGTTGGACACCAGATGCTGCACCACTTGGCGCAGCCGCTGCCGGTCACCCCAAACATAGGGCAGGCCATTGTCGGTCACGGTCCGCAATTCGATCTCGCCGTCGGCGGCCCTGTCTTCGAACGAGCGGCCGCAGCTTTCGACGATTTCGACCAGATCGACCTCGTCCTCGCGCAGTTCCACCTTGCCGCTTTCGATCTGCGCTACGTCGAGAATGTCGTTGAAGGTGCCGAGCAGCCGCCGTCCCGATTGCAGGATGTCGCGCACGCACTCGACCTGCTTTTCGTTGAGCTCACCGTACAGACCGGCATCGAGCACTTCCGAAAAGCCGATGATGCCGTTCAGCGGCGTGCGCAGTTCGTGGCCCATGGCAGCGAGGAATTCGGACTTGGCCCTGTTGGCGGCGATGGCTTCCTCCATCGCCTTCTGCCGGGCCGCCTCGGTTTCCTTGCGCGCGGTGATGTCGCGCAGCGTCAGAACGAACTTGTCCCGGTCCTCGGTGCGCCGCTCGAGCCGGTGGCGGCTCGATTTCAGCTTGAGGCGGCTGATGTTGACTTCCGCCGACAGGGTCGAGCCGTCGGCCCGCTGCAGAGTGACCTCCGTCGTGCCGTTCTCGGGCATGCCGTCATCGGAGTTGGGCAACAGCCAGGAAAGTTGCTGCCCTTGCGCCTCGTTGCTCTTGGCGCCGAACAAGGCCTCCGCCGCCGGATTGATGGCGTCGATCTTGCCCTCGTGATTGACGATGACGATACCGTCGGAGGTGCTGTCGACAACGCTCTTCATCAGCTGCCGGCGATGCAGGTCGGTCATGCTTTGCACGAAGATACGCAGGGCCTGACGGTCGATGCGCTTGAGAATGGAAAAGCCGTAGGAAAGAAACACGAGAAACGCCAGCGGTACGAACGGGAGGTTGACGGGCACAAGATACTGAATCAGGAACGCGATGCCATAGGCCGTTGCACATACGCCAACGCCAACAGCCAAACCGATGGCCCAGGACCACTTGTAAAACAACGGACCGAACGCGATCGCGGCAAAGAACAGGACGATCAATGTCACATAGGGCGGCGCATGCCGGATGGCCCGATTCAGGACGAGGGATTCGTAAGCCAGAACCTGGACGACCGGTCCGGGCAAAACGGAATAGACCGGCGTTGCCAACTGATCGCCGAGCTCCACGGCCGTGGCGCCGATCAGGACCTGGCGACCGGCAATGAGAGACGGATCGAAGCGGCCCGCCAGGACATCGGCAAAAGACAAAGCCGGGATTGTTCCGGGGTCGATCGAATAGTCGATGTCGAAGGAATCGAATGATGCATAAGGCAGATCGGCCAGCGTCGCCGCCATGGACGGGAACGCATGCTCGTCGGACTGGAATGTCATCCACATTTCACGGATGGTTCCATCCGCGCTTGGCTGCACGTTGATGGACGCCAACGCAGCATGCGTGACCAGTTGCCCAAGCGGCATGGTCACCACCGTCGCCGCCTCGCCGTTCTCGGACGTAATCTGTTGAAACACCGGTAAAACGGCCCGGCCGTCCGAGCGCGCCAGCGCATCGGCGAGGGTGGCATCCGCGTCCGGATTTGACCGCGAACTGAAGTCGATATCGAAGGCGACCCGAGTCGCCCCGGCGGCGAGCAACCGGTCCAGAACATCGGCATAATAATTGCGCGGCCAGGGCCAGACTTCCAGGTCGCGGATGCTGGCGGCATCCATAACGACGAGCACGAGGCTGCCGCTGGCGTCCCGCGACGACAGGCGGTACCGGGAATCGGTCACCTTGTCGTCGAGAAAGGCGAAGCCGCCAAACAGGTAAACGGCCGCCACGAGCCCGAACAAGACGAAGTGCGGCAGCCGCTTGAGAATGTGTCGCTGGGCTGATTTCGGTGTCACGGTATCTCGCTACTTCAAACCGTTTCCGCCACCGCCGCCGCCGGCATCGCCGCCGCCTCTATCGCCTCTACCGCTCTTGCCGCCTTTTCCACCTTTTCCACCTTCGCCGCCCTTTCCGCCTTTACCGCCCTTTCCCTTGCCGGCGGCCGCATTCGCAGACGCGACATCAACGCTCTTGGCGGATTTGCTTTCCGCAACGGACCTGCTCTTGGCCGATTTGTCCTTGCCGGAAGACGCAGCGTTTTTGGCGGCGGCCGCGGCGGATTTCGCAGCCTTGCTGCTGGCCGCACTACTGGCCGAGCGGCCCGTCTCGGAGACCGAAACCGAGCCGTTGGACGCACTGTCCGTCGCCGCCGTTTGACCCGCCGACACGTCCTGGCCATCGCCCAGGTCGTTGTCCGTATCGACGGCCACCGTGCCTTCCGCCACCGCCACGGCGGCGGCTTCGTTTTCACGGTCCACCGATACGCCGAACGCCGTGCCTTTCACGCCGGCGATCAGGTAAGGCGTCTGCACCACGAACATGGGGGTCCAGTTGCGCCCGCCATTTTGCGTGAGACTGGCCCCGGTCACCTTGGCGCCGCTGTCGCCGACATACGCCATGGGACGGGTCTCGACGCTGTAGAAAATACTGCCGAAGGTCTGCACGATTTGGGTAACCATGCTGTCCGGTTCGGGTACAGGGATTTCCATGCTGGAATTCGCCGACGTGGTGATGCGGTCGCCGCCGTGCGCCAGGACGATCCGGCCGCCGGCCTCGGTTTCCAGTTGGGCACCGGGCAGCAGAACGGCGCCAACCACGACCTTGCGCCAGTGGTTCCAGGAATTGTGACCCGTGCGGTACCGGGCCACGCCGGTCACTTCGACGACCGTCCATTGGTTCGCCCGTACACCCGCCGACGGGTGCACAAGGCCGTCGTCCGCCCGTAAGTCCGGCGTGCCGCGCGATCCGACCAGCACGCCCAAGGCAACAAACAGGACAACCAGTCCCTTGTGCACACGCGCACACAGGCTGATCGGATTCCCGGTGCCGGGATGCCGGTGAGATACCGAACGCGAACGCGAAACCATGACGATCCCCAAGGCGTGGAATGCGCTGAACGCAACACTGTCCACGCGGAATGATCCATTTCGAAGATGGTTATAGGAAGGAACGTCTTAATGGATTGCTAAATTAACCAATAAAACCAAGCAATTCCCGGGATGCGCGGGCATCGCGTTAACCGTCACGCCACTTGCGTCGGAGAAAGAGGAAGGTGCCGATAGTACAAGCGGCCGCCACAAGTCCGAAGAGGACAAAATATGGCGGCCGCTTGAGAAAGTGTCGTTGGGCTGCTTAGGGTGTCACGGCATCTCGCTACTTAATTCCATTGCCGCCGCCGTTACCGCCGTCGGCATCACTTGCATCGGCGACATCGAGGGAAGCCGCACTGGCTGCGGATGTGCCCTTTGATCCAGACACATCGCGGGACGCCGTGCCGGAAACGCTCGCACTTTCCTTGGACGCGGATGCCGCATCGACGGAATCGGCCGCGCTCGCACTTGCCGATGCGTCAACGGAATCCCGGGACCCGTCGCCACTCACGCCGGCATTGCCTGTACCGTTACTGTCGACGGCGGCGGTATCGGCGGATTTGGACGCCTTGTCAGTCGCGACCGAAGCAACTGAACGGCCGTTCCTCGACGCCGACGCCTTGCCGACGGCCTTGCCCTTACCCAGGCTGGCGGAGCGTCCGCCGAGCGATTTGGCGGCATCCTTGGCCGCCGCGGCGGCCGATTTGGCGGCTTTGCTGCTCGACGTATTGCTGGCTGATCGTCCCGTCGCGGAAACGGAGACCGTTCCGTTGGCGGCATTGTCCGATGCCGCCGTCTGGCCGGCATTGACATCGACCCCGTCCGCCACGTCACCCTCGGCCGCGACAGCCACGGTACCCTCGGTCACAGCCACGGCGGCGGCTTCGTTGTCGTTGTCGACGGACACGCCGAAGGCCGTACCCTTGACACCGGCAACCAGGTAGGGCGTTTGCACAATGAACAAGGGTGTCCAGTTGCGGCCGCCGTTCTGTGTCAGGCTGGCTTTGGTCACTTTGGCCGGACCGGTCGTTCCGTAAGCCATCGGACGGGTTTCGACACTGTAGAAAATACTGCCCAGCGTCTGAACGATACGGGTCACCATGCTGTCCGGTTCCGGCACGGGAATTTCCATGCGACTACCGGCGGATGTCGTGATGCGGTCTTCGCCATGGGCCAGAACGACGCGACCGCCCGCCAGCGTCTCCAGCTGCCCATTGGGCTGAACGACGGTACCCACAACGACTTGACGCCAATGATTCCAGGCATTGTGACCGTTGCGGTAGCGGGCGTCTCCCTGGACGGCGATCACCTGCCACTGGTTGGCCGAGACGCCAACCGACGAGTGCACGGGACCATTGTCGGCCATCAGGCGCGTGGTGTCGGAGTACCCCATGACCACAGCCAGGGTGACGAAAAAGGCGACCAACCGTGCCCGCCACTTGGACACCGGTTGATATGTGTAACGGCTGCTGGATTGGTGGATATGGGCCGGAAGCGAACTCGAGACCATGAAATCCCCCAATAGGAATGGTTGCGATGCTTGTCAGAAGCCTGCGGGCAAACCGCCCATTCAACACAAAGTTCTTAATCGGGAATTCGTAAACAGAATATTAAATTAACTACGAATTCTTCGGTTTTCTCTGATATTTCAAGTATTATGGTTAATATAAATAGTTAATTACATCATTTCTATTTGTCGAACTGTTGCAGTATTCGTGAAACGGACGAAGTATACGTGCCGCCGAACAAACGAACATGCACCAACAGCGGGTATAGATTGTAGATGTCGCGCCGGACTTCGAAGAAACCGGGGCGGATCGGCCGGATCTCATTGTAGCGGTCGAAAAACGCCCGATCGAACGTGCCGAACAAGGTGCCGAAGGCCAGTTCGATTTCCGGGTCGGCCCAATAGATGGCGGGATCGATGAAACCGGTAATCCGGCCGTCCTGCGCCAGGACGTTGCCGCCCCAGAGGTCGCCGTGGATCAGGCTGGGGTGGTCCGGCTCTTCCAAGTAGCGGTCGACGCGGCCCGCGAACTGTTCGACGCGACGCGTCAGGTCCTTGGGCAGCCGGCCGGCGTCATAGGCCGCGCGGGCCATGGCCAGCAAACGGTGCTCGCGGAAGAAGCCGATCCAGGAGCCGGTCCGGGGATTGGGCTGCGGCAGGCCGCCGATGACGGTGTCGTGTTCGAAACCGAAGCCCGGCCCTCGCACGCCGTGCAGGGCCGCCACCAATTCGGCCGCATGATGCTGTGCGGAAACATCGAGGGCGCCGCCGCCCGGCAACCACGCCATGATTAGCAGATCATCGGCGCAAAAACGGACGGCTGGCACCGGCAAGGCGCTGTGGCCGGCAAGGTAGGCCAGCATCGCGCCTTCCGCCGCCAAGCCGCCGCCGGGCGATCGTTTGGCCACCAGAATTCGACCGTCGGCCATCTCCAGCCGGCGGACATCGGCGACGCACCCACCGCCGAGACGGGTCACCCGGACGGGCGTCTGGCCCAGGGCCGCCTCGATCCGTTCCGGCCAGCCGCCATCCATGATGCGAATTAGAGCCGCGTGGCCCTGATGTCCGCCAGCAGGCCCGCGGCGGCGGCTTCGATCATGTCGAGCACCCGTTCGAAACCGTCGCCCGATCCGTAATAGGGGTCGGGCACGTCGGCCTCGTTCAAATCGGGGGCGAATTCCAGCATGGTGCGGATGCGGTGCCGTTCGCCATCGGGGCAGAAGCCGTTGAGGATTTCGACATGTCCCCGGTCCATCGCGACGATGTAATCGAACCGGTCGAAATCCAGGATGGAGACTTCGCGGGCGCGCAGGTCTCCAAGCTCGATGCCGCGCCGGCGGGCAGCGTCCTGCGACCTGGAATCGGGCGGATTGCCGATATGCCAGCCATGGGTTCCCGCGGAATCGACGCGGATTCTGTCCTCCAGGCCGTCCGAGGAGACCAGGGCGCGGAACACGCCCTCGGCGGTGGGAGAACGGCAGATGTTCCCCGTGCAGACAAACAGTACCCCGATCACGGGCGCCTCCAATTCGTCGGTGCATAACGGTCCCGGTTTACACCAGGCCGGCGTCGTGCAACAGCCACCACAAATCCCGCAGGCGCTTGTTTTTGTCCGAATCCGCGTCCGCACCGTCCATGAAGTGATCGAGGAAGCCGGACCGCTGCGCCAGCTTCAGGGCATGGGCGCGGATCATGTCGAACGTCCGGCCCCGGGGGACGGCACCCGCGCGGACCAGCCCGACCAGCCTTGTCAGACGCGCCGGATCGTCCGGTTCCTCCCGGTCGATCCGATCGAACACCTGATGCTCCTCGACGAGGGCCTTGGCTTCCATGTCGAACTTTCGCGAACACTCGTCTGCGAAGTCGCTGGACGAACGGCTTTCCAGGACCTGCTTCTGCCAGCCGCACAATCTCTGCAGCCGGGTCACCACCGGTGCTTCCGGATCGGTCAGCGCGTTGTGGGTCCGGGCCACGTCGATGGTTGTCGACAGGGTTTCCAACAGGATGTCGGCGGCATCGTCGCCAAACAGGCGGGGCGCCAACGCCACCATGGCGCCCACCCGTGCTTCCGGCGACGTCGTCATGGCGGCGAGGCGTTCGAGCTCGGGCTCGACAAGCCGCTTGCAACGCTCGCAGACCGCCTTCCACAGATCCGTATCGGCAACGGCGTTTTCCTCGCCTTCGAGGATTTCGACGATGCGGGCGAGGGCGCGGATGTCGTCGGACGGCGTCCCGTGCGTCAGGCGCTCCAGGCCGTGCAGGCCCTGAACCAGACGGCCCTTGATCACGGACAGAGTCGCCGGCAGCCGGCCGGCGGGCAGCAGCCGGTACAAGGCCGGCAACACCGCGTCGCTGTCGTCGAGCCTGCCGATATCCTCGCCACGGCACAGCATGGCCAGTTTCTGCAACGCCTCCGCCAGCGAGGGCTGCTCGCCGAACAGGTCGAGCATGACGGTCTGGCCGCGCAGGATATCGGCGCATAGGACATCCACCGGACCACAGGCCTCGGCGCTCAAATCGTCCGTGATCATGGGCAGCAGGCGGTCGAGCTTCGCACCCCAACTGCGCGCCCCGGCCAGCAGGATGGTCATGCCCGTATGCAGGAGATAATCGCGGGTGGCGGCGTCGGTCCGGCCGTTCAACTCCTCGTAGGCCGCGTCATAGGGCTGCGTGGCGAGGTCGGGCACGTGGCCGCCGGACCGGGCGGAACGGATCCGCTGCACCGCCTGCGTGCAGATCTTGTCCAGCACGTCCTGCCGCTCGACCGGGTTCTCCCCCGCCTCGCGCGCCTGTGCCTTGGCCACCAGGCTGATAGCGCGGTCGCGAAACGATTCGTATGTGGTGAGCCGTTTGACGTGCCCCGAGTCATGCAGCAGTTCGACGGCACTGATGCGCTGCCATTCGAGATACTCCGCCAGCACGCGGCTGATCACGGCCACGCTGTCGGGACGGTACAGGTCGTCAATGACGTCGCACCGAACCGTGCCGTCGACATCGGGCTTCAACGTCACCGACGGCGGCGCCGGCTGATCGGTCTTTTGCGTGAAGACGACCTTGGTGGAAACGAAGCCCGTGCGCTTGGTCAGCTCGCGCACCACCTTGACGGCCTGATAGCGCCCGGTGGCCATGAGACGCTTGGCTTCGACCACGGCCTTGCTTTCCTCGCGGAAGACGCCGTTGAGCAGCCAGCGCTCATTGTCGCGCACATGCAGATCGTACTGGGTGACGCCGATCACCGGCTTCTCCCGAAGTCGTTATGGCAATGCATTGAAAATAAAAGCAAAAGCCGAACGGAGAAACAAGTCCGACAATTTCCGGCGACGCCGATCACGAAGCGATGTTTCCAACCGGTCAGGCGGCCTCCAGATTGTCGAGCATGCGCATCAGTTTGCGGATCCTGGGATCCCGTTCCATGCCGGCTTCGGTGTCTATGTTCAGGTCCGCCAGAAACGCCGGCTGCCGGATCGTGTCGATCACGCTCGAACGAAACAGATCCGCCGCCCGGCCGTTCGTCAACACGCCGCTCCGGCACAGCATGAGCATTGTCTCCAGTTTGGAAGATGCGCTGACGTGGTCGGCAGTCAGGTTTTCCAGGAAATTGCGACCGCTCAGAAGCGCGACGGTCGCCCGGTCCAAAGCGGCCATGGCCGAGTCAACCGCGTCGTCGACTTCTCCCGATCCGTTGCGCAGGACCTCCACCCGCCGTTGCCATTCGGCCAGCAAACGCAAACCGTCGAACAACGCGCAGTCGTCGGGAATCAGACTGCCGGTTTTCGCCGAACCGTCGATGACCGTTTCCAGGTTTTCCAGAACGATTGCCACGCCGCGGCCGCCGTAAGCCTGACGCGCAAGCTCGAACAGCGTTTCAATCTGTTTGGCCGGCTTGCGGCAGCCGGTCAGGCGGCGGTCGACTTCCGTCTGGGCGAACCGGCTCCACCGCAATGCCAGGGCTTGCGTCATTCGGGTGCCGCCGAACACGGTACCGCCTTCCGGCTTCAACGCACCGACAATATCGAAAAAGGCTTCGAACTGACTGCCGCGTTCCTCGATCACCAGGGGGATCTTGCTGTCCAGGCCCTGCACGATGCGATCGGTGATCGCCGCCAGGGTGACCGGCAACCGCCCGGCGGCAATCAGCCCGTTCAGGGACTCGAGTGCCGGCGACGTGTCGTAGGTCTGCGCCAGGCGGCCCCGCCCCAAGTGGGCGAGATCGGTCAGCGCCGGCGCCAAGTCCTTACGTTCGCCACACAGCGACCGCACGGCGGCTGTACTGCGAAATATGTCGGCGACGAACCGGTCGACCAGATCCAGAGCGAAAGCCGGTACGTCGTCGACGATCAGGTCGAGCAACAGACTCAACTTATGGCCCCAGCTTCGGGCATACCCGATATGCCGGGTCAGCGCAGCGGATATGGTGTATTGGCGTGAACGGAAATCGTCGTAGTAGCTGTCCATCGGACAGGCGCGTGCCAGACCCCTGGTCAAATCCACGGGCTTGCTCTTCTTCGCCAATGCGCGCATACGCGAGATGACGTCGTCCGCAAGGGCTTCCAGGGCGTCGCGGCGGGCATCGACATCGTGATCGCTTTCGCGCGCCTGGGCGGCGGCCACCAGACTGATGGCCCGGCTGCGCAAAGAGCTGTCGTTGTTCAGGCGTTGCGCCTGATGGGGATCGTGCAGCAGTTCGAGCGCGGTAATGCCCTGATGGTCGAGATACCCGCGGAGAACCCGGCCGATAACGATGAGCGCCGGCGTTTCGTAGATGTCATCGACGGAGTCACACAAAACGCTGCTATCGAAGTCGGCGGACAGGGAAACCTGCTTGCGCTCGTCCTGCCGTCGGTCGGCGTAGACGACCTTGCGCTCTTCGGTGCCGAGCCGTCTGAGCGTAACCCGCTCGACCTCGACGCTTTTCAGCCGGCGTTCGCGGAACAATTTGCGCGCCGCGCTGGTGGCCGTGTCCATCTCGTCGAAGACGGAATCCAGGGCGCGGCGACGAAAGTCGTCGACCCACAGCTCAAAAGTGACGGGCACCTGCGTCATGGATATTCCCCAACGGATGTGGCAATACTGGCGACCGGACGTGCGTGCCGTGATCCACAACTGCCCACACCATAGACGGGAAATATTAAGGAAGCGTACGTCCGCACACGTATAATGGGCATTTGTCATTCCCGGCCTAGCCGGTGCGCGCGCAGGCTGTTTCAGCCGAAAACATCCATAACACACTGAAATCGTGAAGCTTTTGGAGTCCGGAATGGGTTACAGCAATATCGTCATATTGACCGGCGCCGGTATTTCCGCGGAATCCGGTCTCGGGACCTTCCGCGACAAGGACGGCCTGTGGACCAAGTACGACCTTGAAGACGTGGCCACGCCCGAGGGTTACGCCCGCAACCCCGACTTCGTGCACGAGTTCTACAACGCCCGGCGCGCCAATCTGCGCGACGCCGAACCCAATGCCGCCCACCACGCGCTGGCCGCGCTGGAGGATCAAATCGACGGCAGGGTCGTGGTCGTGACCCAGAACATCGACAATCTGCACGAACTGGCCGGCACGCGGACACTCATTCACATGCACGGCGAGCTGTTCAAGACCCGCTGCGAAAACTGCCAGGCCGTGTATGCCTGGACCGAGGACCTGTCCCGCGGCACGCCGTGCCGGTCCTGCCGGCTGCCCGGCGGGCTCAGGCCGCACGTCGTCTGGTTCGGCGAGATGCCGCTGCAGATGGGCGAGATCCACGCCGCCCTGGACGACTGCGACCTGTTCCTCTCCATCGGCACATCGGGCAATGTCTATCCCGCCGCCGGCTTCGTCGAGGAGGTCCGGCGCAAGGGCCAGGCCCACACGGTCGAGCTGAACCTCGACCCGTCGGAAGGCGCCAATCTGTTCGCCGAACACATCCACGGCCCGGCCAGCGAAGTGGTGCCGGCCTACGTGCGGCGCCTGCTGGACGACTAACCGGAACGGATCAACAGCACCGGACAGTTGGCGGCCTCGACCAATCCCGCCAGGGCGTCGGTATCGGCCGGCAGACAGTCCGCCCCGAGCACCAGCAGGCCGCCCTGTTCGGTGTGGATCGCGGCCGGCAGGTGCGCCGGATCGACGGCCCGGAATTGCAGGTCCAATCCCTGCTCCGCCGACTGCGCCACCACTTCCTGCTGCAGCACGCCGGGCGGGCGGCCGCCCGGCAGCAGAAAGACCGACAGCTCGCCGCCGTCGTTGTGCGCCATGCGCACGGCCAGGGCCAGCGCCCGCTTGGCGCAGCCGGAGCCGTCATAGCTGGTCATCACCCGGCCGGTGTGGGTCAAGACTTCCGGGCCGCCGGCCAGCAGCACCGCCGCCGTCGTTCCGGCGGTGACCGCGCGGGCCGTCGTGCCGAGACGCGCCCGCCGGGTCAGCGGGCGGACGGCCTTGCCGACGGCCACCAGGTCGGCATCGCCCGCCGCGGCCACCAGTTCCGACCCGGCACGGCCCCGGGTGACGCGGAAGCTCCAGCGCAGACTGCGCCGCTTCGCGGTGTCTTCCAGCGCCCGGCGGGCCTGGGCCGCCTGCTGGCGCAGGTCCTTTTCCACCGTCTCCGGATTCAGTGTCCGCCCGCCGTCGCCGGTCAGCGCGATTTCCCGGGCGAACGGCAGGCCGGCCAAATTCAACAGATCCTCGTCCTCGACGAACAGGCCGGTCAATTCGGCCTGCAGCCGCGCCGCCACGCGGGCGGCCGCCTCCAGGGCCTCCAGGCTCTCGCGGCTGGCGTCGAGGCCGACCAGGATGCGGCGCAGCCGAAGTCCGTGTTGGTCGGTCCCGGTCATGACTCGTCTTCCGGTTCGGGTTCGGGCAGCGGTTCGGGTTCCGGTTCGACCGGGGTTTTCGCGTCGTCGTCCTCGCCGGAGGCGCCTTCTTCCCCGGCGGTCGCGCCGAAGCGCTTGCGGGCCCGGGCCAGCTCGCGCAGCCGGGCCTCGACCCGGCCGTTGACCGAATCCTCCGGATAGGCCCCGTCGGCGTCCCGCACCCCGGCCGGTTGGCCGGTGAGGATTTCGATGCCCTGGTCGATGGTTTCGACGGCATAGATGGCGAAGCGCCCGTCCTCGACGGCCCGCACCACGTCGTGGCGCAGCATCAGGTGCGCCACATTGGCATCGGGGATCAACACCCCCTGCGACCCGGTCAGGCCGCGGGCCGCGCACAGGTCGAAGAAGCCCTCGATCTTTTCGTTGACCCCGCCGATGGCCTGGACCCGGCCGTTCTGGTTGACCGACCCGGTCACGGCGAAGGACTGGTCGATGGCGCATCCCGACAGGGCCGACAGCAAGGCGTACAGTTCCGCCGACGACGCGCTGTCGCCGTCCACCCCGCCGTAGGACTGTTCGAACACCAGGCTGGCCGACAGGGACAACGGGCTGTCCTTGGCGTAGTGGGCGCCGAGATAGGACGACAGGATCAGCACGCCCTTGGAATGCAGCGGCCCGCCCAGATCGACCTTGCGTTCGATGTCCACCACCTCGCCCGCGCCCATGCGCACCCGCGCCGTGATGCGGCTCGGCTTGCCGAAGGCGAAGTTGCCCAGCATGAGCACGGAGAGACCATTGATCTGCCCGACCACGTCGCCCGACGTGTCGATCAGCATGGTGCCGCGCTCGATCATTTCCTGCGAGCGTTCGCGGATCCGGTCGAGGCGGTGCACCTGGGCATCGATGGCGGTCTGCACGTCCTCGGCGGCGATGACGGCGCGGCCGGCTTCCGCCGACCAGTAGTCGGCCTCGCGCACCAGGTCGACCATGTGGGAGACCCGGGCGGTGATCTTTTCCTGATCGTCCGCCAGGCGCGTGCCCCGCTCGATCACCCGGGCGACGGCGGCCCTGTCCAGCGCCCGCAGCTTTTCCCGCCGCGCCAGCGTCGCGATCAGGCCGGCGACATGCCTGACCATGTCCGGCCCCTGGTCGATGACGTCATCGAAGTCGACGGCCACCTTGAACAGCTCGGCGAAGTCGGGATCGTGCCGGCACAGCAGGTAATAGATCATGCGTTCGCCGATCAGCACGACCTTGACGTCGAGCGGGATGGGGGCGGGTTCCAGCGACACCGTCGACACCATGCTGAGCATCTGGCCGAGCGACTCGATGCGCACCTCGTTGCCGCGCAGGCAGCGTTTGAGGGCGTCGTAGGCGTAGGGCTGGGTCAGCAGCCGGCGGGCGTCGATCATCAGATAGCCGCCGTTCGCCCGGTGCAGGGCGCCGGCCTTGATCAGCGAGAAGTCGGTGACCAGCGCGCCCATTTCGGAGATGTGCTCGACCCGGCCCACCAGATTGGCGTGATTGGGATTGTCCTCGAAGACGACCGGCGCGCCCCGGGTCTTGCCGTTGTCGACGACGACGTTGACCCTGTACTGGCGGAACTGGGTGCCGTCGGGCGGCGCCGGCATGCCGGGCATCACCGGCATGGCCTGCTGCGGCGCGCCGACGAAGGCCTCGACATTGTGCACGATGTCGTCGGCCACCGTCGACAGGTGGTCGACGACCACGGCCAGGTCGGCGTAGCGGGATTTCAATGCCTCGACGAAGTGGTTGACCGCGAAGCGGGACACGGCGCGGCTCAGTTCGCGCACCTTGTCGCGCCGCTCCTTGTCCCATTGCGGCACCTTGCGCACGGTCTGCTGCAACTCGTCCTGCAACTGCTCGATGTCGGCTTCGATGCGGGTACGCTCGTCCTCGGGCAGTTTCTTGAACACCTCGGGCTTGACCACCTCGCCGTCGTGCACCGGCGCCAGGGCCAGGCCGACGGGCGTGCGGATCACGGCGATGCCGCGGTCCTCCGCCTTCTTCTGCACGGTCTCGAAGGCGTTTTCCTGCTTCTCCTTGAACTCCTCGTCGATGCTCTGCTTGCGGCTGGAATAGTCGTCGCTTTCGAACACCGCCGGGATCGCCGTCTTGAGATCCTCGATCAGCTGGTCCATGTCGTCGCGCAGCCGCGTGCCCTTGCCGGCGGGCAGCGCGATGGCGTGGGGCTTGTGGCGCACGTCGAAATTGTTGACGTAGACCCAGTCGGACGGCGGCGGCTGGTCGGACGCCTTCTGCGCGATCAGCGTGCGCAGGGTCGTGTGCTTGCCGGTGCCGCTCGAACCCAGGGCGAACAGATTGTAGCCGGGATGCCGGATGCCGACGCCGAAGCGCGCCGCCGCCACCGCCCGGTCCTGGCCGATGACGTCGTCGACATCGGCCACGTCCGCGGTGGTTTCGAAATCCAGCAGCGCCGGGTCACAGGTCCGGTAAAGGGCATCCGGCGTGAGCGGTTTCATGGGCATGATATTGCTTTACTCCGATTGTTTGGCCGCCGCCTCCGCCTCGGCTTCCAACTGTTCCATATCCGTATCCGACAGCCCGAAATGGTGGCCGATCTCGTGAATCAGCACGTGCCTGACCAGATGCCCGAGCGATTCCCGGTAGGCGCACCAGTAATCGAGCATGGGCCGCCGGTAGAGAAAGATCATGTCCGGACCGGCGGCGGACTCCATGACGCTTTTTTCCGCCAGGCTGACCCCTTGATACAGGCCCAAAAGATCGAACGGGCTCTGCAATCCCAAATCCCGCAGCACGTCGTCGTCGGGAAATTCCTCGACCCGGATGACGACGTCATGCACATGCACCCGCAGACGGTCCGGCAGTTCCGACAGGACGGCCCGGCCGATCGCTTCGATGTCGGCCAGATCGGGGGCAAAATCCTGCGCGGAAATCATGGCGGCACGATAGCGCGGGTTGAACCGGCCGCCAAGCGCGCCACTATGTCTTTCATTCCCCTTGGTGTGAAGGAGCGGCCATGAGCGAAAAGTTGACCGGATTGGAACGCAGCGAAGCGTTGGCCCGGCTGGACGGATGGCACGAGGCCGCCGGCCGCGACGCCATCAACAGGGCGTTCCGCTTCAAGGATTTCAACGCCGCCTTCGGCTTCATGTCCCGCGTGGCGCTCTGCGCGGAACGCATGAACCATCATCCGGAGTGGTCCAACGTCTACAACCGGGTCGACGTGACACTGACCACCCACGACGCCGGCGGCGTGACCGTCAAGGACATCGAACTGGCGACGTTCATGGATAGTGCGGCTCGAACCCCGCCAGACTAGCGGTGCGGTCGCGCGGCAGGCCGGGCGGCAACGGCCGTGTTTCGCCGATCTGCATGACCCACAGGTCGTCGTCGTCATAACCGGCTTCCCGCCCGGCCCTGATGAATCGCTGTGGCGGTTCGAACGGCGGTTCCTCGGTCAGCGCGATGGTGCCCCAATGCATGCCGACGATACGGTTGATGTCGAGATCGCGCGCCACCTGCACGGCCTGCTCGGGCGTGACGTGCACGGGGATCATGATCTTGCCCGGCTTGTAGGCGCCGATGGCGATCAGGCCGACATCGAACGGACCCATCCGCTCGCGCATTTCCTTGAACACCGGTCCGTAGCCGGTATCGCCGGAGAAGTAGATGTGCTGTGTAGGCGAGCGGATGGCGGCCCCCATCCACAGGGTGCGGTTGGTGTCGATCAGACTGCGGCGGGAAAAGTGAACGGCCGGCAGGCCGGTGATCCGGACCGCGCCGAGGGTGACGCTCTCGTACCAGTCGACTTCATGGATCCGGGTAAAGCCGTTGTCCCGGAACAACTCACCCAGGCCAAGCGGCACGACCACGTCGATGTCGTTCTTGTTCTTCAGGGCCTTGATGGTGCGTTCGTCGAGATGGTCATAGTGATTGTGCGACACCACGATGATGTCGACGGACGGCATGTCATCCAGGGCAATCCCCGGGGCGACGAAGCGCTTCGGGCCCAGGCCGGTGAACGGCGACGCCCGCTCGGACATGAACGGATCGGTCAGGATGGTCTGCCCGCCGGTGCGGATCAGGAACGTGGCATGGCCGATCCAGGTGATGCGGTCCTCGCCCTCGAAGCTGGCCAGGCCGTTGGCGGCCTTTTCCGGCGGCGCCACATGCCAGTCCGGCACCACCACGGCATCGCTGGGCGCGGTCATGCGGCGCCAGAAGAAGGCCATCATGTCGGCTGCGGTGGCGGTGCGTTCCGGGCTGCCGGGAGGATTGCGGAAACCGTTGGCCAGATGGTGCCACGGTTTGCCGATTTCGTGCTCACCCGTATTGCTGATGGTGGCGCAGCCAACGGGGATCAGCGCGACAAGCACGACCGCCGTGAGAGCGACCACCAGCTTGCGGCCTCCTCGCCCCTCGGGTTTTTTCATCGCTTTGCGCTCCCCACGCGGAATGAACTATCTGAACCATGTAGGTACTCCGCAAGTGGATGACCACCGGAAATTCGGTTATACACCCCGACTATGAGCGATATGACCAGATGGTGGTGGATCCGCCACGCGCCGGTCCCGGGGCATCCGGGCCGGCTGTATCCGCACGAAGACGTGGATGCCGACGTCTCCAACCAGGCGGCGTTTGCCGGCTTGGCAAGCAATTTACCGAAAGATGCCGTGTGGCTGTGCAGTCCCTACATCCGCGCCCAACAGACGGCATCGGCCATCATGGATGGCGGATACACCGCCGCCGAACCCATGGCGTTCGAACCGGCGATCACCGAACAGAATTTCGGCGATTGGGCCGGCATGACGTATGACGAACTGCTGGCCCTGTCCAAGGAGGACGGTGAGTATCACAATTTCTGGCTGTCGCCGGCCACCACCAGGCCACCCAACGGAGAAAGTTTTCTCGATGTCATCAAGCGGGTCGGCGAACGGGTGGCGCAACTGACCAAGGAACTGCGGGGCCGGGACGTGGTCGCGGTGGCTCACGGCGGCACCATCCGGGCCGCCCTGGCGGCCGCCCTGGAACTCGAACCCGACAAGGCGCTCGTGTTCATGATCGAAAACCTGTCGACCACGCGGATCGACCACCTGTGGACCGAGGGCGACCAAGGATTGGGCGGCAATTGGCGCGTCGCCTTCGTCAACGCCCGGCCGAACTGAACCGAAACATTTCTGAGTCCTTTTCATGCCCGTCGCGGCGTGAAATTTCGTTTGTCATCGTTACCGTGTACACTGTGCCGAGCGCCAATGCGCGTGCAACAGGGACATAGGCGGGGAAGAATTTCATGAAGAACACAATGACGCGCCGGGCCGTACTGGCCGGCTTCGCTGCATGCACACTGGCATCCAGCGTGATGATGCCGACAATCGCCGGCGCCAACGAACAGCAAGGCATCGTCGACAAGGCCCGCATCGCGGTCGAAGGTTTTCGGACGGCTAAGGAAATGAAGGGCGTACCCAAGCTTCTGCGCCAGGCCAAAGGCGTGCTGGTCGTGCCGCAGCTTCTCAAGGCGGCGTTCTTTATCGGCGGCGCCGGCGGCAGCGGTGTGCTGATGGTCCGCAACGACGGCGGCGATTGGAGCCATCCCGCCTTCTACACCATGGGCGCCGGCAGTTTCGGGCTGCAGTTCGGCGGCGAGTCGTCGGAGGTCGTCCTGTTGCTGATGACCAAAAAGGCCATAGACGCGGTGATGAAGAACAAGGTCAAACTGGGCGCCGAGTTGAGTGCGGCGGTCGGGCCGGTCGGGCACGAAGTCGAAGCGGCAACGACCACCAATATCGGGACCGACATCTATTCCTATTCCCGTAACAAGGGCCTGTTCGTCGGTGCGTCGTTCGAAGGTGCCGTGATCGCCGCGCGCAACGAATGGAACGAAACATATTATGGCCGCGAGGTCAGCCCCGAGGAGATCCTGGCCAACAAGGTCAAGTCGGCCGGCACCAACGCCCTGCGTGCGGCGGTCAAAACATTGGAGCAGAACTGAACGCGACGGGCGCCGTTCGGACAAGGCTGTTAACGGCCGCCGGCATCCCAAATCAGCCTGACAACATGGGCTTTGCGCGCGCCACCGGCCATGGCCAACGGTGTGTTCCCGGCGTAGTCGGATGCGTTGACATCGGCACCGGCGTCGATCAAACGCTTGACGATCGCCGGGAAGCCGAACTCGGCGGCCCGCAGCAGAGGCGTTTCGCCGGAGCGGTTTTCGAAATTGACGTCCGCGCCTCCGGCGATCAGCGATTCCACGACGTCTTCGTAGCCGTGGGACGCCGCATACACCAGCGGACTGTTGCCCAGCTTGTCGGTAATGTCGACCAGAGCACCCTGTTCGATGAACAGGTCGACGATGGCTTGCGCACCGGTGACCGCGGCATGAATGAGCGCCGGCGTACCCGCCGCATCCCGAACATTAACGCTGGAACCACGCAATAGGCTCTGCTTCACGGCGTCCAAATCGCCGGCTTGGGTCGCTTCGATCAACGGATCGTTGCCGAAGAGCGTAATTTCGGCTGCCGCTTGGACCTGAGACGTTGTAGCGAGAAACTGGCCCAGCAGCAGAACCGTCAACAGGGTTGCGATTCGTGACATGGTGCCTCCCGAAGAATCCCCCCATATGTTTAAGAGCTGTCGCCGCCCTTTCACGGCCATTTTACCGCAAATCGGCCCAAAAATCGAATCGTAGAGCCATTTTTCGGTGAAAACCGCGACCAATGGACGCATAACGTGTCTCAAACGGCTTCTCGTGGTGCCGGAGTGCGCCGCCGCGCCTATATAGGTCGAAAACACATTCAATCGCCGGACGCGCCAGTTTGGATATCCTACTGCCCTTCCTTGCAGCCTGCCGGGTTGCCGTCGTCGACAACGGCAACCTTCTGGCGTCGCTGTTTGCAGCAGGCCTGATCGGTGGGGTCAGCCACTGCACCGCCATGTGCGGGCCGTTTGTGCTGTCACAAACATCGACCAGGCTTGCAGATATCGAAGCGGGCGCCATGACGGAATGGTCCCGCCTGCGCGGCGCTCTGCTATTCCCTTATCACGCGGGGCGAATGATCACCTACGCCGGGCTGGGAGGCATATCGGCGGCGCTGGCCGGTGGGTTGGCGACCATTTCAGGTTTGGGCTGGCTATCGGCCGTGCTGTTGGCATTTGCAGCCGTCATGTTCGTGGGCTATGGGCTCAACAAACTCGGTCTATTCGCGGCCGTTTCCAGCCCCGGAGGCGGTGGTTTGGGCCGTATCCTCGGACGCTGGGCGGCGCCCCTGTTTTCTCACCCCGTCGGCTGGCGCGGTCTGTTGCTGGGGCTGGTGCTGGGCTTCCTGCCCTGCGGACTGTTGTACGGCGCACTGGCTGCCGCCGCCGCGAGCACGAATACGCTCGGCGGCCTTTTCGCCATGGCGGCGTTTGCTGCGGGCACGGTTCCGGCGTTGATGGCGGTGGGGCTGGTCGGCCACTTCGCCGCCGGCCGCTGGCAGCCCGTCGCGGCCAAAATCGGCGCTTTCCTCATGGTATTGAACGGCGGTGTGCTGGCCTGGTTCGCCTGGCGCCTCGTCGGTTGAATTCCATTGTATTGGTAAGAACAACGCGTTAGTGAACGACTATGAAACGGGTAACGACACTGATCATCATGTTGGGCATCGCCACCATCGTCGGCATCGGCGGGCGATTTGCCTGGGACCATTTCCAGAAACCGGAGAATATCGGATCGCCTGTTGCCGGTGCGTTGATCGGCGGGCCGTTCGAACTGGTCGACCACACCGGGAAAACGGTAACCCAGGAAGACTACAAGGGCCGGTTCATGCTGATTTATTTCGGCTACACCTTCTGTCCCGATGTCTGCCCGACGGAGTTGCAGGACATGACGACGGCGCTGGAAGAGCTGGGCGACGACGCCAAGGACATCCTGCCGGTTTTCATCACCGTCGATCCCAAGCGTGACACGCCCGAGGTGATGGCCGAATATGTGTCCAATTTCTACCCCGGCATGGTCGGCCTGACCGGTTCGGACCAGCAGGTCGCCGCCGCCGCCAAGGCCTACCGCATCTATTATGCCAAGGTGGCCGAGGACGAGAACGATCCCGACTACCTGATGGATCACTCGTCGATCATTTACATGATGGGCAAGGACGGCGAACTGGCCGCCTACTTTAATGCGTCCATGGCCCCCGAGGACATGGCCAAGGCCATCGCCAAGCTGCTTTGATCGCCTCAGCCGGATCACAGGAGACGCACCGACATGCCGATGCCCGACGCCGCGACCTGGACCCTGTTCGCCGCCGCCACGATCGCGCTTTATCTGTCGCCGGGGCCGGACATGATCTACATCGCGTCCCGCAGTATCGGCCAGGGGACCCGCGCCGGCGTGATGTCGGCCTTCGGCGTCAGCGCCGGTTTGCTGGTGCATACCCTGTTTGCGGTGTTCGGCCTGACCGCCCTGCTGGCGGTGTCGCCCATCGCCTATCTGGCCATCAAGTGGCTGGGCATCGCCTATCTGCTGTATCTGGGCGTCAAGACTCTGCGGTCCGGGGACGATATCCGGTTCCAGGCCGCCAACGGCAACGGTCATAGCGCCAGGCGGGTGTTCGTCCAGGGCGCGCTGGTGAACATCCTCAACCCGAAGATCGCCCTGTTCTTTCTGGCCTTCCTGCCCCAGTTCGCACCGGCCGACCTGTCCGCCGGCAGCGCCGGATTCGGCGCCCTGATGGTCCTGCTGGGGGCCACGTTCACCGCCGGCGGCCTGCTGTGGACGATAGGCTTGGCGGCCCTGTTCGGGCGCATGGGCCGGTGGCTGTCCGGCCGGCCGGAATTCTGGGTCTGGCAGCGCCGGTTTACCGGATTCGCCTTGATCGGTTTGGCGGCGCACCTAGCGCTGGACAGTCGCCGTTAACCGAATATTTCCTCATAACATGTTGAATTGATTGAAGGTTCGCCTTGGCTGCCTGATCGTGCTATAAATTCGCCATGTTGCGATGCACACAAGCAGGCCAGCGTTCCGTGTCGCCATCGCACAGGTTGGATCGGACAAGGGAGTTCTAGCCAGTCCATGCTGTATCGTTTGCACGAGTTCGGCCGCGCCACGATCGCGCCCTGGCGCATGGCCGCAGAGTTTCAACGCCAGTTTTTCCGCAATCCCTACAACCCGTTGTCGTACACCCACGCCGGCAAGGCCGTCGCCGCCGCGTGCGAGGTGTTCGAACACACGGTGCAGCCATACGGCAAACCCGCCTTCAACCTGGACCACACGTTTATCGACGGCAAACTGGTGCACGTGCATGAGCACATCGTCGACCGCAAGACGTTCTGCCAGCTCAAGCATTTCCGGCGCGACGCCAAGCGCGACGATCCCAATCTGCTGATCGTGGCGCCGCTCAGCGGCCACTTCGCCACGCTGTTGCGCGGGACCGTCGAAGCCATGCTGCCGGACCACGACGTCTATATCACGGACTGGCGCGATGCCCGATCGGTACCGCTGGACGAAGGGCCGTTCGATCTGGACGACTATATCGACTACATCATCGGTTTCCTGCACCACCTGGGCCCGGACACCCATGTTCTGGCGGTGTGCCAGCCTTCTGTGCCGGCTCTCGCCGCGGTGTCGCTGATGTCGGAAGCGGACGATCCGTGCGTGCCCAAGACCATGACCCTGATGGGCGGTCCCATCGATACCCGTATCAATCCGACCGTGCCGAACGAGCTGGCCACGTCGCGCTCCATCGAGTGGTTCGAACACACCGTGATCAGCCGGGTGCCGGCGCTGTATCCCGGATATATGCGCCGGGTGTATCCGGGCTTCCTGCAACTGACCGGTTTCATGCACATGAACCTGGACCGTCACGTGGGCGCCCATATCAAGCTCTATCACAACCTGATCAAGGGCGACGGCGACAGCGCCGCGGCGCATCGCGAGTTTTACGACGAATACCGCGCCGTCATGGATCTGCCCGCCGAGTACTATCTGCAGACGGTCAAGACCGTGTTCCAGGACCACGCCTTGCCCTGCGGCACCATGGAACACCGTGGCCAACTGGTCGACCCCAAGGCCATCACCAAAACGGCGCTGATGACCGTCGAGGGCGAACGCGACGACATTTCCGGCGTGGGCCAGACCAAGGCTGCCCAGGACCTGTGCGTCAATATCGCCAAATCGAAGCGGGCCCATTACGAGCAGAAATCGGTGGGCCATTACGGCGTGTTCAATGGCCGGCGCTGGCGCGAAAATATCGCCCCGCGCGTCGCCAAGTTCATCCGCAAACACGGATAACGCCACGCCGCAACCATGGGCCGAAACGGTGAGCGAGAAACCGTTCTGGAAAACCAAGGCGCCGGCCGACATGACGCGGTCGGAATGGGAATCCCTGTGCGACGGCTGCGCCCGGTGTTGCCTGCACAAGCTGGAGGACATCGAGACCGCCGAAGTGGTCTATACCAACGTGGTGTGCCGGCTGCTCGACCAGGGCACCTGTTCGTGCACCAAGTACGCCGAACGGCAACGCCTCGTTCCCGACTGCCTGGTGTTGACGCCCGACATGATCGGCAGACTGCACTGGATGCCCAGCACCTGCGCCTACCGCCTGCTGGCCGAGGGCAAGGACCTGATGTGGTGGCACCCATTGGTCTCGGGCGATCCCAACACGGTGCACGAAGCCGGCATCTCGGTGCGCGGCCGCGTCGTCGACGAGCGCAAGGCCGGCGATTTGGAAGACTACATCGTCGACTGGCCGGAGTAGGGTATCTCTGTAAATGACGCCGGGGCCGGCCCGCCCCCCCTGCCCAACCACCCCTAGGGTACACTCAGGGGTGGTTGGGCAGGGGGGGCGGGCCGGCTTCAGGTGCCTAACATCAAAGATTCAACTCCACAAACAACGGATAGTGGTCCGATCCCTTGGCGGCGCTGTCGAGCCACGCCTTGGTGACGGCGTCGACCAGATCGTGGGTGAGCAGGCAATGGTCGATGCGGTAGCCCGGGTGCTGCGGCTCGTTGAAACTGTCGCCCACCTTTTCGTCATTGCCGGCGAGCACCCAGGCGTCCAGCAACTGGTCGGCGCGCGGCTGGCGGCCGACGAAGGGCGTGACCTCGCCGCACATGACCGGATATTCGGGCTCCTGGGGCGAGAAGTTGAGATCGCCCATGAGGATGGCGCTGTCGGGGATGCTGCAGCGCTCCAGTCCCTGCACCTGGAACATGTCGTACTCGTGGTCCCAGGCCTTGCCCTGGGCCGGCGCCGAACCGATCATCTCCAACAGCGCCTCGACCTGCGGCATGCGCTGGCCCGGCGCCACATGGGAGGTGTGCGCGCTGTAGACACGCACATCCCGACCGGGCACCGCGACGACGGCTTCTACCGCGCAGCGCTGCAGATCGAAGGCATGGGGCAGTGCGTTGTGGGGCAGCGGCAGGGTGCGCGAGGTACGGATCGGCCAGCGGCTCGCCACCATGTTGCCGAAGCGGCGGCGGCGGTTGTGCACGGTACCGTCGGCACCGGTCTCGCTGGCATCCACGTCGAAGGTGGAGCCGTACACATAGTGGAAATTCAAGGCTTCCGCGATCTCCGCCGCCTGGTCGGCATATTGCGCCGCCGGCCAGCCCTGGATGACCTCCTGCATGGCGATGATGTCGGCGTCCCGTACCGTATCGACAATGCGGCCCAGGTCGTACTGGCCGTCCTGGCCGATGCCGAAATGAATATTGTAACTGGCGCACAACACCTTCATGGGTCACTCCTCGACCGGCCAGGCCGCCGCAACGGCCTGTCTGACACGCTCGGGATCGCCGAGGAAATTACGCCCCCGCTCGCCCGCCAGGGCGTCGTACACGATATTACGCCATTCGTCAGCACCGATGCCGTAGGCGCCGGGATCGGTGGCTATGCCGAGCCCGGTCAGAAATTCCTCCAACGCCTCGTCGTCATTGCCAAAGACCTGTTGCAGGGCGTCGTCGCAGTCGGCGTCGTAGCCGGTAATCATGGTGCGGACGAAGGGCAACGAAAACGAGCAGGCGATGCCGTGTGGTACGCCGTGGCGCAGGGTGACCGGGTACGAAAGCGCATGGGCGAGCGCCGTCCGGGTTTGGGAAAACGCCAGCCCGGCCAATAATGCGGCTTCGGCCATGCCTTCACGGGCATCGATGTCGTTTCCGTCGGCGGCCACTTTGGGCAGCCAGCGCAGCACGCCCCGCGCCGCCGCCACGGCCAGGGCGCGGGAGGCCGGTGTCGCATGCAGGTTCCAGATGCTTTCCAGGGCATGGGACAAGGCGTCGAGGCCGGAACTGACCGACAGGTTCCGGGGCGATCCCACCGTCAGCAGCGGATCGACGACGGCGTGCCGCGGATACAGGTTCGGGCGGCTGAGGGAGAATTTGCGGTCGCCGCCGGTGTCCCACACCGTGGCCCAGCACGTCACTTCGCTGCCGGTGCCGGACGTGGTCGGCACGGCGATGATGGGCACCGCCGACAACGCATCTGCGCCATCGCCGGTTTCGAGGAACCGCCGCACCCGGCCGAACCGGCCGCCCGATGCCGCCACGACCTTGGCCGTGTCGATGGCCGAGCCGCCGCCCAGCGCGACGATGACCTCCGCCCGGTCTTGCACGTCGGCGAACGCCGCGCAGGCACGGGTCAGGCTGTGGTAGTCGGGATTGGGCGTGACATCGGTGATCACGGCAGCCGGTTGCCCCGCCACGCCGGCCAGGCGGTCGGTCCAGTGCGCGAAGACCGGTTCGTCGTAGGTCACGACGCCATAGGCGCGCCCGTCCAAAACCGTGTCGAGACGATCGAATGCCCCCCGTCCGAACGTCACGTCCACCGGATTGCCGTGCCGCCAGCCAGCCGCGGGCTCATTCGGCATAGCGGTATCCGTCCCCATCGGCGACCAACGTGGTTTTGTCGAGATAATCGTGGAAGTGCACGATGACGCTTTGAGGATCGACGAACACCACGGCGTAGGCCGGCGGCTCGTGGCTTTTGGGGACACGGCCCCGGGTATGCAGGTCCAGCGGCACGCCATGGTTGGTGCCGCGCATGGTGGTGATGGGGATGCCGCGCCAGCTGCCAGCGATGGGCCGGTGGGCGTGGCCGAAAAACAGATGCCGGATGTTGCCGTGCCCGGCGATGGCGTCCGCGAAAGCGTCCTGGTCCGCCAGTCCGATTTCGTCGAGGCAGGGAATGTGCAGGTCGAAGGGCGGATGGTGCATGAACAGGAAAACCGGCCGGTCGCGCAGTTCCTGCAGCCTCGCCTTCAACCAACGGCAACGTTTCTCGCAGAACCGGCCGCCGTGTGTTCCCGCTTCGACCGTATCCAACAGCACGAACGCCCCGGCGTCCGTTTCCAGCACGCTTTGCACGAAACCGTTTTCATCCAACGCCGTTTCGGGAAACGCGTCAGCGAAGACGGGCCGGTCGTCGTGGTTGCCGATCAGCAGATGCCAGGGCGGCACCAATCGGTCCAAGGCCCGGCGCAGGCCGCCGTAGGCGGCGACTTCGCCCCGGTCGGCCAGGTCACCGGTAAACACGCACAGCGCCGCGTCCCCGTGGTGGGCGTTGATGTCGTCGATGCATGCGTTCAGCCGGTCAAGCGGATCGAGATCGAACAGGGTCTCGCCCGGGGCGACCAGATGGGGATCGGTCACGTGGATGAATTTCATGGCCGGCCTCGAACCGTCCGGAGATCAGGCGATGCGCGCGCCGCTTTGCGGATCAAACAGATGCAGATGGTCCGGCGCAACCGAAAAGTCGAAGGTATCGCCCGGGCCCATATTGAGGGTGCCCTGCACGCGCACCGTCAGGTCGGTCCGGTCGTTGCCGAAATGCCCGTGCACCAGGGAATCGGCGCCCAGATGTTCGATCAGGTCCACGTTGAGGTGGGCGACGCCTTCCTGCCCCGATGCCCGCTCGAGATGCTCGGGCCGGATCCCCAGGGTTACCGGCCGGCCGGCTTCGGCGCCGGTCCCGTTGAGCGGCAGGCGCTCGCCGCCCGGCAGGTCGATGGACCGGCTGTCGGAACCCACCTTGGCGTCCATGAAGTTCATGGCCGGCGATCCGATGAATCCGGCGACGAAAATGCTGGCCGGCCGTTCGTACAGTTCGATGGGCGTACCGAGCTGCTCGACCCGGCCCTCGTTCAGCACCATGAGCCGGTGGCCCAGCGTCATGGCCTCCACCTGGTCATGGGTGACGTAGATGCTGGTGATGCCCAGCCGTTCCTGCAGCTTCTTGATTTCGAGCCGCATCTGCACGCGCAGCTTGGCGTCCAGGTTGGAGAGCGGTTCGTCAAACAGGAACACGCTGGGCTCGCGCACGATGGCCCGGCCCATGGCGACGCGCTGGCGCTGGCCGCCCGACAATTGCCGCGGCGAGCGGATCAGCAGATCCTCGTTCAGCTCCAGGATGGCCGAGGCCTTTTTGACCCGGTCCTCGATTTCCGCCTTCGACAGGCCGCGGATCTTCAGGCCGTAGGCCATGTTGTTGTAGACGGACATGTGGGGATAGAGGGCGTAGTTCTGGAACACCATGGCGATGTCCCGCTCGGCCGGCTCCAGGTCGTTGATCACCTTGCCGTCGATACTGATGGTGCCGTCAGTCACCCGTTCCAGCCCCGCGACCATGCGCAGCAAGGTGGACTTGCCGCAGCCCGACGGACCGACCAGTACGACGAACTCGCCGTCGGCGATGTCGATGTCGACGCCGTGGATGGCCTTGAAGCCGTTGGGGTAGACCTTCTGCACCCCGTTCACCGTCACCCGAGCCATGGTTTGACTAGCCCCCCAATTACTTTTCCGTCTCGGTCAGGCCCTTGACGAAGAGCTTCTGCATGAACACGACGACCACCACCGGCGGCAGCATGGCCAGCATGGTGGTCATCATGATGATGTTCCATTCCGGCGCCTGTTCCGCCGCCTCGAGCATCTGCTTGATACCCATGACCACGGTGTACATGTCGCCGTCGGTGGTCACCAGCAGCGGCCAGAGGTATTGGTTCCAGCCGTAGATGAAGAGAATGACGAACAGCGCCGCGATGTTGGTGCGCGACATGGGCACCAGGATGTCGATGAAGAACCGCATGGGCCCGGCACCGTCGATGCGGGCCGCTTCCAGCAGTTCGTCGGGAATGGTGAGAAACACCTGGCGGAACATGAACGTCGCCGTCGCCGACGCGATCAGGGGAATGCTCAAACCGGCGTAGGTGTTCAGCATGCCCAGATTGGCGACCACTTCGAAGGTCGGCAGGATGCGCACTTCGACGGGCAGCATCAGCGTGATGAAGATCAGCCAGAAAAAGCCCATGCGGAACGGGAAGCGGAAATAGACGATGGCGAAGGCCGACAGCAGGGAGATGACGATCTTGCCGATGGCGATGGACAGCGCCATGACCAGGCTGTTCAGCAGCATCATGCCGGCCGGCCGGCCGCCGGCGCCCTCGATGCCTTCGCCGAGAGCGATTTTCAGATTGTTGAAGAACTGATCGCCCGGCAGCAACGGCAGCGGCACCTGCACCATACGCACCGAATCATGGGTCGCGGCGACAAAGGTGATCCAGATGGGAAAGGCGATGATGGCGACGCCCAGGATCAGCACCGCGTGGGACAGGAAGGTCACCCAGGGACGGTTTTCGATCATCAGTATTCCACCTTCTTCTCGATGTAGCGGAACTGGATGACCGTCAGGGTGATGACGATCAGCATGAGGATGACCGACTGCGCCGCCGAACCGCCCAGGTCGAGGCCGATGAAGCCGTCATTGTAGACCTTGTAGACCAGGATCTCGGTCGCCTTGGCCGGACCGCCCTGGGTCACGGCGTGGACGATGCCGAAGGTCTCGAAGAAGGCGTAGACGATGTTGATCACCAGCAGGAAGAACGTGGTCGGCGAAATCAGTGGGAAGACGATCGTCCAGAACCGGCGCGCGGGACCGGCACCGTCTATGGCCGCCGCCTCGATCAGCGATTTCGGGATGGCTTGCATGCCGGCCAGGAAGAACAGGAAATTGTAGGCCACCTGTTTCCAGGCGGCGGCGATGATCACCAGGGTCATGGCCTGGGGACCGTTGAGTTTGTGGTTCCAGTCGACGCCGAGACCCGTCAGGGCGTAGGTGATCAGGCCCAGCGTGGGATCGAACATGAACACCCACAAGGCGCCCGCGACCACGGGGGCCACCGCGTAGGGCCAGATCAGCAGGGTACGGTAGGTAGTGCCGCCCTTGATCACCCGGTCGGCCATCACGGCCAGGATCAGGGCGAACGCCATGGCGAGGAACGCCACGAGGAACGAGAACAGGGCGGTGCGCGAAAACGCGCCGAGATAGTGCTCGTCTCCGGCCAGTTCGATGAAATTGTCGAAATAGACGAACTCGGTGCTCAGGCCGAAGGCGTCTTCCACCAGCACCGATTGATACAGCGCCTGGCTGGCCGGCCAGATGAAGAAAACGACGGTGATGACGATCTGTGGCGCGACCAGCAAAAACGGCAGTATCGATGGTTCGAAGTGAACGCGTTTGAGCATCGGGGATCACACCGCTGGGAACAAAAGAATCCTGCCCCGGCATTGTGGCCGGGGCAGGGTGTTCAGTCCAGTGATTGGCCTATTTGTTGGCCTTCTCGAACTTGCGCAGCAGCTTGTTGCCGCGGGCGGCGGCATCGTCGAGCGCCTTGTCGGCGGTCTTCTGGCCGCTCCAGAGCGCTTCCATTTCCTCGTTCAGGATGTCACGGATCTGCACGAAGCTGCCGAACCGCAGGCCCCGCGAATTGGGGGTCGGCGTGTTCAGGCTGAGCTGCTTGATGGCGGTGTCGGTGCCGGGGTTCTTGTCGTAGAAGCCCTGCTTCTTGGACAGTTCGTAGGCCGGCGTGGTGATCGGCACATAACCGGTTTCCTGATGCCACCAGGCCTGCACTTCCGGCGAGGACAGGAAGTTCATGAACTTGGCGACGCCCTTGTAGTCGCCCTGGTCGCGGCCCTTCAGCACCCACAAGGTGGCGCCGCCGATGATCGAGTTCTGCGGCGCGGAGGCCACGTCGGAATCCAGCGGCAGCATGGTCTGGGCGAATTCGAACTTGGCCTGCTTCTTGATCGAGCCGTAATAGGCCGACGAGTTCATCCACATGCCGCATTCGCCGTTGGTGTACATGGACAGGCTGTCGCCGCGGCGGCCGCCGTAGGTGAACAGCTTGTCTTTCGACCAGTCGGCGATGGTGGCCAGGCGCTTCTTGACCGAGGCGTTGTTGAACTGGAATTCGGTGTCGAGACCGGCAAAGCCGTTTTCCTTGGTGCCGAGCGCCAGATTATGCCAGGCGCTGTAGTTTTCGATCATCACCCAGGACTGCCAGCCGAACGAGAAACCGCACTTGTACCCGGCCTTGACCAGCTTCTCGGAGGCGGACTTCATGTCGTTCCAGGTCTTGGGCGGCGAGGAAATGCCGGCCTTCTTGAAGGCGTCCTTGTTGTACCACAGCACCGGCGTCGACGAGTTGAACGGCATGGACAGCAACTGGCCCTGCGGCGTCTGGTAGTAGCTGATCACGGCCGGCAGGTAGACCGACTTGTCGAACGGCTCGCCGGCGTCCTTCATGACCTGTTCGATGGGATAGACGGCGCCCTCGGCGGCCATCATGGTCGCGGTGCCCACTTCGAAGACCTGCACGATGTGCGGCTGCTTCTTGGCCCGGAAGGCCGCGATCGCCGCCGTCATGGTCTCGGTGTAGTTGCCTTTGAACGCCGGGACGACTTTGTATTCGGACTGGGTCGCGTTAAAGTCGGCGGCGATTTTGTTGACGCGTTCGCCGTTGGTGCCGCCCATGGCATGCCACCACTGGATTTCGGTCACGGCACCGGCCTGACCGGCGGCCAGACCGAACGCGGCGGCGGCCGTCAGGGCGACGAGTGTTTTTTGCCCTTTCATAGTAATGTACCTCTCGCTGTCATGAATCATTGATTATCTGTGCATTCGTCATGCAAGACTCAGGTCGGCGGGCAACCTAATGACGATAGATGACAACTTTAGGACAGTTTGTTGACATTCGCCAAAACGTTTTTCGATTTCGAACATAGCTGATTGAATTCGAACTTCAGATGCCAGCAGCACTGACCATAGGCGAACACGAAACCCCCATCGTCATTCGCCGCTCGAAGCGGGCCAGATACATGACACTGCGGGTCGACATGGCCAGCGGCGACGTCGTTCTGGTGCTGCCGCAGCGGGCCAGCAAGGCCGAAGGCCTGCGCTTTATCGAGGAAAAACACGACTGGCTGGTCGAACAGATCGCCGAGCTGCCGCCGCGGGTGGATTTCGCCGACGGCGCGGCCGTGCCGTTCAAGGGTGTGGAGCACACCGTGCGCCACTATGGCGCGCTACGCGGCCCGGCCGGTCTGGGGCCGGTCTGGCGCGAAGACGACACCATCTGGGTGGCCGGCGACGCCGCCCATCTGCCGCGCCGGCTGACCGACTGGCTGAAACGCCAGGCCCGCGAGGAGATTTCGTCCCGCGCCCATGCCTATGCACAGCAGATCGAACGGCCGATACGGCGAATCCGTTTGCACGATGCCCGCAGCCGTTGGGGCAGTTGCACCCACGACGGCGTGTTGTCGTTTTCCTGGCGCCTGGTGCTGGCCGGCGAGGACGTCATCGATTACGTGGTCGCGCACGAATGCGCCCACTTGGTGGAAATGAACCACAGCACCCGCTTCTGGGCCATCGTCTCGCGCCTGCGGCCGGGCTACAAGCGGCCGCAAAAGTGGCTCCGCTTGCACGGTTTGAGCCTGCATCGCTACGGCTGACGTCACGGCGCTGCATGTCCGGGGCGCGCAGCGCCATGCGCCCTGGGCATTTGTCATTCGTGTCCGCGGCCCCTACAAACGGGTTTCACCGCCGCCCCTCCGCCCTGACCGATGGACCGCATGCTGCGCCCTGAAACCCTTGGTTTGACCCTGTTGCTGGCCGCCCTCGTGGCGTCGGGGCCCATGTCGACCGACATGTATCTGGCGTCCCTGCCGACCATGACCCGGGCGTTCGAGGCCACGCCGGGCGACGTGCAGCTGACCCTGAGCGGGTTCATCTTCACCTTCGCCGTGTGCCAGCTGGTTTTCGGTTCGCTGTCCGACCGGTTCGGGCGCAAACCGGTGCTGATGATCGGTCTGACGATTTACGGCATGGCCGGCATCGCCTGTGCGCTGGCCTGGTCGATCGAGGCGCTGATCGTGTTCCGTGTTCTACAGGCGATCGGCGCCTGCGCCGGCGCCGTGATCGGCCGGGCTATCGTGCGCGACCTGTACGGCCGCGAGGGTGCGGCCCGCGCCATGTCCTATATCGGCACCGCCATGGGCCTGGCGCCGGCGATCGCCCCGGTGATCGGCAGCTACCTGACCGTGTGGTTCGGCTGGGAAAGCAATTTCATCTTCCTCGGCCTTTACGGTTTCGTGTTTCTTTTTGTGGTCTGGCGCCTGCTGGCCGAATCCCTGGCCCAGAAGGACCAGCACGCCATCAAACCCGGCCGCATGCTGAGCAATTTCGCCACGTTGCTGCGCCACCGCCGCTACATGGGGTACGCCCTGACCTGCTGCCTGTGTTACGCCGCTTTGTTCAGCTTTATCTCCGGCTCGTCCTTCGTGCTGATCGAGGTGTTCGCGGTCAAGCAACAGCATTTCGGTTATTACTTCGCGCTGGCCGTGTTCGGCTATATGGCCGGCACCTTTTTGTCCGGCCGGATGACCGGGTGGCTCGATCCGGAACGCGTTCTGCAGATCGGGATCGGACTGACGGCCCTCGCGTGCGCGGCCATGCTGATCCTGGCCTGGTCCCGGGTCGATCACATCGCGGCGGTCATGGCGCCGATGGTCGTGTTCATGATCGGCCTGGGCAAGGTCATGCCGCAATCCCAGACCGGCGCCCTGGTGCCGTTTCCCCACATGGCCGGGACGGCGGCGGCGTTTCTCGGCTTCATTCAGTTCGCATTCGCCGCCCTGGTGGGCATCGGCGTCGGGCAGTTTCACGACGGCACCCAGGTCCCCATGGCCACCGCGATCGGGGTCATGGGCATCCTGGCCTTTGGTGCCTATGCGATCCTGGTGGGACGCGCGAAAGCCTAACGCCGTTCCAGCAGCACCTCGTCACCGTCACGCCTTACGCTTGATTCCGACGACTTCGAACCGCCCACGGTGACACCGCCGCCAAAGCGCTCAACGATTTTGCTCCACAGGCTTTTGGCCCCTTCCTCAAGGGGTATGGCCGAGGCTGCGAGCGGCGCCGGGTCGCGGCCGGCGTGGGCGGTGGTCATGAACTGCTTCCAGGTCCTGGCCGGCATGCCGCCGCCGGTGACCTTCTTCATCGGCGATGCATCGTCGTTGCCGTACCACACGCCGGCGACCAGATCGGACGTGAAGCCGACGAACCAGGCGTCGCGGAATTCCTGGCTGGTCCCGGTCTTGCCGGCGGCGGGACGTCCGAGGCGGGCCGAGCGGCCGGTGCCTTCGGTGATCACCGTGCCCATCATGTCGGCCAGCCGGGCCGCCTTGGACGCCGCGATCACCCGGCCGCCGCCACCGCCGCTGCGGCGGTACAATACGTTGCCCGCGCCGTCGCGGATCTCGTTGATGCCGTGCGGCAGCACGCTGCGGCCACCGTTGGCCACCGCGGCGTAGGCCGTCACCATTTCCAGCATGCTGACGTCGGCGACGCCGAGGGCCAACGACGGATGGGGCGCCAGCTTGCCGCGCACGCCCATGCGCCGGGCCGCGTCGATCACCTGCGCCCGCCCGACCTTCTCGGCCACCTGCACCGCCACCGTATTGATCGACTTGGCGAAGGCCTGACGCATGGTGACCTGTCCGGCGTAACGGCCGGAATAATTGCCGGGCTTCCAGCCTTTGATGTTGATGGGCTTGTCGACCCACAGGTCGGACGGCCGATAGCCCGCTTCCAGGCCCGCCAGGTAGACGAACAGCTTGAACGCCGAACCGGACTGGCGCCGGGCCGAGACCGCGCGATTGTATTGGCTCTTGCCGTAGCTGCGGCCACCGACCATGGCGCGCACGGCGCCGCCCGTGGTCATGGCCAGCAGGGCCCCCTGGTCCGCGCGGCGTTTCCTTCCCTCACCCGCCAATGACTGTTCGATGGCCCGTTCGGCGGCGATCTGCAAACCCGGATCCAGCGTGGTCACGATCACCAGGTCGGTCTCGACCGGCCCGATGAAGGAGTCCAGCCGGTTGACGATCCAGTCTGTGAAATACCGGGCATTGCGCGCCCGGGTGCCGTGGGCGACGAGCCCGGCCGGACGCTGCCGCGCCAGCTTGGCCTGGGCCTGGGAAATGTATCCCGACCGCACCATGTTTTCGAGCACCTGGGAGGCCCGTTCCCGTGCGCGCTTGAGATCGGTCACCGGCGAATAGCGGCTGGGCGCCTTGAGCAAACCCGCCAGCATCGCCGATTCGGCCAGGTTGATGCGGCGGACCGACTTGCCGAAATAGCGCCGGGCGGCGGCATCGGCGCCATAGGTCCCGGCGCCGAGATAGACCCGGTTGAGATAAAGCTCGAGGATCTGGTCCTTGCTGAAGCGTTTCTCCAGCCAAAGAGCGAGCAGCAACTCCTGCACCTTGCGCTTGATGGTGCGTTCCGGCGTCAGCCAGACGTTCTTGGCCAGTTGCTGGGTCACCGTGCTGCCGCCCTGCACCACCCGGCCGGCCTTCACGTTGCTGATCATGGCCCGGGTCAGGCCGAATACATCGAGGCCGAAGTGGCGGTAGAAGCGCCGGTCTTCCGTGGCGATCACGGCGTTGACGAGGGTCGGCGGGACTTCGCCGAGCGGGACCGGCCGACCGTAGTGCCCGCCGAAACTGGACAATTCGCTGCCGTCACGGGCCAGTATGGTCACCCGGGGCTCACGCTCGAATCCGGCCTCCAACCGGTCCAGGCTGGGCAAGTCGTAGGCGTAGTAGGCCATGATGACGGCCAGGCCGATGAAGCTCCAGATCAACAGCGTCCCGCCCCAATTGACCAGCCGCATGAACAGGGTCTGTTCGGATTTGGCGGGTTTCTTGGGCTTCTTTCGCTTGGCTGGCGGTTTCTTCGTATTCATCGGCCCCTACGCAGGCATCCTACTTGCCGCCGGTTTCTTCCAGCACCGACGTGCCCGCCGACCGGTCCCCACTGGTCCAGCGCCACGTCTCGTGCAGACGCAGACGGCCGTCCGGCAAGGCTTCCGGTGTCGTGCGGCAGACGCCGGTCATCAGGTCGCCGGCCTGGTTGACATGGTGATAGCGCATGTCGAGGCAACCCTGACCGTCAACCGTGGCAACAAGATGGCCGCGGCGAATATCGCCGCCGGCATAGTCCGCCCATACAAGATCGCCGTCCTGACGGTAGTGAAACACCGTACCGTCGCCGACCTCGCCGGATTCGGAATTGGCGACGGCAACGAACGAACGCCCGTCGTAATCGACCGTCATGTCAAACGTCCAGGTTTGCGACGCGCAGGGCGTTGTCCCGGATGAAGTCGCGGCGCGGTTCGACCACGTCGCCCATCAGGGTGGAAAACACCTCGTCGGCCTCGTCGGCGTGGCTGATCTTGACCTGCAGCAAGGTCCGCGAATCCGGATCCAACGTGGTGTCCCACAACTGGTCGGGGTTCATCTCGCCCAGCCCCTTGTACCGTTGCAGGCTGATACCCCGCCGGCCCAGGGTAAAGATCTGGTCCAACAGCTCGTTGGGCGACGCGACCGTGTATGTTTTCTCCTTGTGGTGCAGGGTCGCGGGATGGGCATACACCGCCTGCAACTCGCCGGCCTGCTCGTCCAGCTCCCGCGCTTCACCGGACCGGATCAGGGCGCCGTCGATCAAATGGGTTTCACGCACGCCCCGGATGGTGCGCACGAACCGCAAGCCGCCGTCGTCGGTCGGCTCGCCGCTCCAGGTACCGCCGTCGTCGCCCGCCAAGGTATTGAGCCGCTGCACCACGTAGGCCGCCGCCTGGGCGGCCTGGTCCGGATCGGCCAGCACCTGCGGCGTCAAGGCACCGGCGATGGCCACCTGCTCGACCACGCTGCGATTGTACTTGCGGCCGATGGATTCAAGGATGCGACGGCAGATGCGGGCGTGGTCGATCAATTCGCGCAGGTCGTTGCCGGCGCGCTGCGACGTCTGGCCGTGGCCTTCGTCGATGTCGAGCACGCTGTCCTCGATGACGCCGTCGATCAGATAATCCTCGAGCTGCGCTTCGTCCTTCAGATAGACCTCGGACTGGCCGCGCTTGACCTTGTAGAGCGGCGGCTGGGCGATGTAGAGATAGCCCGCGTCGACCAGATCCGGCATTTGCCGGTAGAAGAACGTCAGCAGCAGCGTCCGGATGTGGGCGCCATCGACGTCGGCGTCGGTCATGATGATGATTTTGTGATAGCGCGCCTTGGACAGGTCGAAATCCTGGCGGCCGATACCGGTGCCGAGCGCCGTGATCATGGTGCCGATTTCGTTGGACGACAGCATCTTGTCGAAGCGCGCCCGTTCCACGTTGAGGATCTTGCCGCGCAGGGGCAGCACGGCCTGGGTCGCCCGGTCGCGGCCCTGTTTGGCCGAACCGCCGGCGGAATCGCCCTCCACCAGGAACAGCTCGGCCTTGGCCGGATCGCGCTCCTGGCAGTCGGCCAGCTTGCCGGGCAGGCTCGAAACATCCAGCGCGCCCTTGCGCCGGGTCAGTTCCCGTGCCTTGCGGGCCGCTTCGCGGGCGGCGGCGGCCTCGACCACCTTGGCCACCACATTGCGGGCCTCCTGCGGGTGTTCCTCGAGCCACTGGGTCAGCCGGTCGTTGATCTGGCTTTCCACCACCGGCCGCACTTCGGAGGACACCAGCTTGTCCTTGGTCTGGGACGAAAATTTGGGATCGGGCACCTTGACCGACAGGACGCAGGTCAAACCCTCCCGGGCGTCGTCGCCGCTCAGCGTCACCTTTTCCTTTTTCGCCAGGCCGCTTTCGTTGGCGTAATTGTTGATGGTGCGGGTGAGGGCGGCGCGAAAGCCGGCCAGATGGGTGCCGCCGTCGCGCTGCGGAATGTTGTTGGTGAAGCAGAAAACGTTTTCGTGATAGCTGTCGTTCCACTGCAGCGCCGCTTCCACGGTGATGCCGTCGCGTTCGCTGCGGATGGCGACGGGCGGCGAATGCAGCGGCGTTTTGTTGCGGTCGAGATAGGTCACGAAGGCTTCCAGGCCGCCCTCGTAATGCAATTCGATATCCACCGGCTCGATGCCGCGCTGGTCGCTCAACATGATGCGTACGCCGGAATTGAGGAACGCCAGTTCCCGCAGCCTGTGTTCCAGGGTCGCCAGGTCGAACACGACGCTGGAAAACGTGCCCCCCGACGCCAGAAAACTGATTTCCGTTCCCGTGTCATCGCCGGCATCGCCGACCACTTCGAGCGGTGCGACGGCCTCGCCGTCCTCGAAGCGCATGAAGTGTTCGCTGCCGTCGCGCTTGATGCGCAGTTCGAGCCACGTCGACAGGGCGTTGACCACGGACACGCCGACCCCGTGCAGGCCGCCGGAAATCTTGTAGGAGTTCTGGTCGAACTTTCCGCCGGCGTGCAGTTGGGTCATGATCACTTCGGCCGCCGACACGCCTTCTTCCTCGTGGATATCGGTCGGAATGCCGCGGCCGTTGTCGCGCACGGTGACCGAATTGTCCGGATTGAGGATAACGTCAACCCGGTCGGCATGGCCGGCCAGGGCCTCGTCGATCGAATTGTCGACCACTTCATAGACCATGTGGTGCAGACCGGACCCGTCCTCGGTGTCGCCGATATACATGCCCGGGCGCTTGCGTACGGCGTCCAGGCCGCGCAGCACCTTGATGGATTCGGCGCCGTATTCGTCGGCTCCGTTGTTGGGGTTTTCGGTCTCGGTCATCGACTTTCCGTTTTCCGTTAGTCCGTGTCGGCGCCGTGCAGGCGACCGTCGGCGACAGTGACGAACTGCGCCTTGTCATCCAGCGGTGCGAACAGCGCCCGGTCCGTGCCGGTCAGCCAGACCTGCGACCCAAGCGCGGTGATCTCGTCGAACAGGGCGCCGCGCCGCCGCTCATCCAGATGTGCCGCGACCTCGTCGAGCAACAGGATCGGCACCGCACGGCGGCGGACCGACTGCAACCGTGCCTCGGCCAGCACGATGGCAATCAGGAGGGCTTTCTGTTCCCCGGTGGAACAGTTGGCCGCGGCCATGTCCTTTTCGGCGTGAACGGTGACAAGGTCCGTGCGGTGCGGACCGCACGCCGCGCCGCCGACCTGACCGTCCTGCGGCCGTGACCGCACCAGGGCCTCCCGGAATTTGTCCTCGGCCTCCAGAGCGGATCCCTGCTCCAGCCAGTTTTCCACGTCACCGTCCAGTGTGAGCCGGGCGCGGGGGAAAGGCCCGTCCCATGTTTCGAACGCGGTGTTCAACGCCAAAACGGCACCGCGGCGCGAGGCGGCCACGGCGATCCCGTGTTCGCTCATGCCTTCTTCCAAAGCCGACAGCCAGGCGGTATCGGCGGCGCCGTCACGCAGCAGCCGTGCCCGTTCGCGCATGGCTTTTTCATAGGCCGACACCCTGCGGGCGTGTTCCGGCTCGAAGCCGTAAACAATGCGGTCGAGAAAACGCCGCCGGCCCGAGGCACCGTCGATGAACAGACGATCCATCTGCGGCGTCAGCCAATTGACACAGAGCACCCTGGCCAGGGCCGCGCCGTTGGTCGCCTGACCATCGATCTTGACGGCCCGGCGTCCGTTGCCGGCGACCGAGGCCGGCCATTGGGTTCCGATCATGGTTTCGCCGGCGGCCCCAACCGTTTCCGCCGCGACGGCCCAGCCGCCGTCAGCCGATGACGCCCGATTGAACAAGACATCCTCCGACCGTGCCCGGCGCAGACCGCGGCCCGGCGCCAGATAGCTCAACGCTTCCAGCAGATTGGTCTTGCCCGCCCCGTTTTCCCCGGTCAGCACGACAGGCCCCGCATGGGCACCGAAACGCAATGACGGGTAGGAGCGAAAATTGGACAGGGTAACGCGCCGCACGGCGTAGGCCGGCGCCGTCATGTGGACCGGATCCACATCTGTCGAATCGTTCAACGAATCCTGAGGTGCGATATTCAGCACCGATACTCCTTCGTCATGAGGCACCGTACCCGGCAGCGGAAGTATCCGCATGCCGCCGTTACGGACGGCCGTTCAGCGCCGCCGCCGCAAGCGGATCAAACCCGCATCGGCATGACAACGAACAGAACATCGTCGTCGGCACTGTCCTTGATCATGGTCGGCGACGCCGCGTCCGACATCAGTGCACGGGCATTGTCGCCTTCGATCAACCCGGTGATATCGAGCAGGTAACGCGAATTGAACCCGACCTCCAGCGCCTCCGCGTCATAGCTGACCGGGATTTCCTCCGTCGCCGAACCGGCATCGGGACTGGTGGCGGACAATACGAGATTGTCCTTCTCCAGCGTCAGCTTGATGGCGCGGGATTTTTCGGTGGAAATGGTCGAGACGCGGTCGACCGCTTCGGCGAACACATGTGCGTCCACTTCCAGCAGCTTGTCGTTGCCCGCCGGAATGACCCGTTCATAATCCGGGAACGTGCCGTCGATCAATTTGGACGTCAGCACAAGGTCGTCGAAGGAAAAGCGGATTTTGTTGTCGCTGAGGCTGACGGTCACTTCGCCTTCCACATCGTCGACCAGCTTACGCAGTTCGGCAATGGCCTTGCGCGGTACGATGATGCCCGGCATGCCGTCGGCACCCGACGGCAGCGGCATGTCGGCCTGGGCCAGCCTGTGGCCGTCGGTGGCCACGGCGCGCAAGGTCTTGCGGCCGTTTTCTTCCGCTGCGTGCAGATAGATGCCATTGAGGTAGTAGCGGGTTTCCTCGGTGGAGATGGCGAAGCGTGTCTTGTCGACGATACGCTTGATCTCGTCCGCCGCCATGACGAAACGGTGCGGCAGATCCCCTTCCGACATGGCCGGAAAATCCTCTTTGGGCAGGCACGACAAGGCGAACTTGGAGCGGCCCGCCTGCATGGTCATCCGGCTGTCCTCGCCGCTGAACGTCAGCTCGACCTGGGAACCGTCCGGCAGTTTACGCACGATGTCGTAGAACGTGTGCGCCGGAACCGTCGTCGTGCCTTCCTGGCCGACATCGGCCTGCGCCCGTTCGACGATGTCCATATCCAAGTCGGTTGCCGTCAGGCTGAGTTGTCCGTTCGCCGCCGAGACCAGAACGTTCGAAAGAATAGGAATAGTATTGCGCCGTTCGACAACACTTTGGGCGTGTCCGAGTGCCGACAAAAGAGCGGCGCGTTCTATGGTCAGTTTCATGGCCTCACTGCACGTCTGATATGTTTTGGGATCCGGATCGGATGATCCGTCGCGGCGAGGAAAATATGGCAAAATCCCGGCGCTCACACGCCATAAGAACCTGCCACGAGCCGGTCGGAGACCATAGCACAAGGGATTTGGTTCCGCCAGCGTTGCGCACGCGGTCAAAAAGCCGGAACAGCGAAGAAAAGCGCCGCACCCGCAAGGACTTACGGCTTGAGACCCGGGGGCCTCGGGTCAGGTTTCGAGCATCCGCCTGAGCAGGTTGAGATCATCCGCGAAAGCCGAGTCGGTTTCCCGCAATTCCTCGACTTTGCGCACGGCGTGCATCACCGTCGTATGATCCCGGCCACCGAACTTGCGGCCGATTTCCGGCAGCGACCGCGAGGTCAGTTGCTTGGCCAGATACATGGCGACCTGGCGCGGCCGGGCGACGGCCCGGGCCCGGCGGGCCGAGTACATATCGGCCAGGCGGATGTTGAAATGCTCCGCCACCCGTTTCTGGATTTCCTCGATCGTGACACGCCGGTCGTTGGCCCGCAGCAGGTCCTGCAGCACCTCTTGCGTGGTTTCCAAAGTGATCGGCCGCCCGACCAGGTTCGAGTAGGCCAGCACCCGGTTCAAGGCGCCTTCCAGCTCCCGCACGTTCGAAGTAATGCGGTGGGCCAGGAACTCGAGCACCCGTTGCGGGATCTCCTTGCAGCCGGCCTGCTCGGCCTTGGACTGGAGGATCCCGAGGCGCAATTCGTAGTCCGTCGGATGAATGTCGGCCACCAGACCCCAGCCGAGGCGCGAACGCATGCGTTCCTCGATGCCTTCGAGATCGGTCGGTGACCGGTCACCGGAAATGATGATCTGGCGGTTCTGGTCAACCAGCGCGTTGAAGGTGTGGAAGAACTCTTCCTGGGTCGAATCCTTGCCCGAAATGAACTGCACGTCGTCGATCATCAGCACGTCGACCGAGCGGAACTGTTGCTTGAACGCCATCGTGTCCTTGTAACGCAGCGCCCGGATGAACTGGTACATGAACTTCTCGGCCGACAGATAAATCACCTTGCGGTCGGGATTGCGCTCGCAAATATGATGCGCGATGGAATGCATCAAGTGCGTTTTGCCCAATCCGACGGGGCCGTAAATGAACAGCGGATTGAACGTCACCATGGACGATTCAGCCGTGCGGCGCGCGGCGGCGTAGGCCAGTTCATTCGATTTGCCAACGACGAAATTGTCGAAGGTGAAGCGCGGGTCAAGGCGGGAGCCGACGACCTGGCCGTCTTCGCTGCCGCTTTGCCCCGGCGCCGCTTCGGCGACCTGCGCCGCGACCTTGCTCTCCGCGGCCGACATGGGCGTTTCGCGCTTGGCGTATTCGGCCGGTTTGACATGGATATCGACGGATTGCAGGTCCGGCACTTCCTCCTGCCACAAATCCCGCACACGGTCGGCGTAATGACTGACCACCCAATCGCGCATAAACCGCGTCGGCACGGTCATCATGACCTTGTTGTCGCGCATGCTGACCAAGTCGAGCGACTTCAGCCAACTGTTGAACGTCGCCTCACCGAATTCCGCACGCAATCTGCTCCGGACCCGGTCCCATTTGATTTTTGTTTCTTCGTTAAGTTCCGCTGACAATTCGAGCATCTATGGTGTCCGACCACTCCGCGTTCTGCGAAGCCAATAAATTGAAAATCAAAAACGGGTGCTGATAAAACACGGCACCGAAAACGAAGGGAATGTGCTTGTCGGGAGTCGCGGTTCGCCCGCACCGGTCCGCCCGCCGTCGGAACAGTGATCAAGACGCAAAAACAAAGCGTCTCGCAATCCGCGGAAATTCCCACTAAGGATCAAAACGCAGCCCCCCGGCACGTGTCTCTCGACCTGTTTCAACTACACCGCCGGCAAATTTCTATTTGGAAATCGGCCGGCTCTTTGTTCCCCTTTTATTGCAAAAGGAGATTTTTATTTTGGGCAAGCGTCCAGCCCTCGGCTTTTTACAATAAAGCCGTCAATAATCAACTTACTACTATTTGAAAAGGACTTACTGGCCCCGCGGATTGCCCGCTCGCGATACAGACTAATCCCAGGTCAGGACCCATGCAATAGGACTGAAAAGAGAACGCCGAAAAAAATGCACCCCTCTATTCCTTGACCGATTGGGCAACACAATATGTTGAATCCGGCATCACCGAAATGAATCAGTTTGGTGACAATTGGCGGTCACGTCCCCGACGCGTTTCGCCGCGACCGCCAACACGGACGCGGGCACAAAAAAGGCCGCGCTCGGCGCGGCCCTTCGAAACACATTGTCCGACGGTATCAGGCGGACATCGCGTTCACCCGTGCCGACAAGCGCGACACCTTGCGCGACATGGTGTTGGACTTGAACACACCCCGGTTGGCGGCGCGCGCCATTTCCGGCTGGGCCTGACGCAACGCTTCGCGCGCCGATGCCTGATCGCCGGAGGCGATGGCTTCCTCGACCTTGCGGATGTAGGTGCGGACCCGGCTGCGGCGGGCACCGTTGACGGCGGCGCGCGCTTCGTTCCGGCGAATGCGTTTCTTGGCTGATTTATGATGAGCCATGAAGCTAAAACCTGAGTTCAAAGGAAAATCGAAGGCGGGTTTATAGCCTTGTCCAGGCATGCCGTCAACACGGATTCAACGCCGTTTTTGCCGATTTCGCGCGCCTTCCCGCCGCCGCCGTTAACCAACCATTACTTGTTCTTGAATTGCGGTTTGCGTTTCTCGACGAAAGCCGACATGCCTTCGACACGATCTTCCGCCGCGAACGACGAATGAAAGACGCGCCGCTCGAACAGGACACCTTCCCGCAGAGTGGTTTCGTAGGCCCGGTTCACGGATTCCTTCGCCATCATGACGATGGGGCCGGACAGCTCCGCGATGGACTTGGCGACATTGACCGCTTCATCGATCAGGTCGTCGGCGGGTACGATGCGGCTGACCAGCCCGGACCGCTCGGCCTCGTCGGCATCCATCATGCGGCCGGTCAAAACCATCTCCATCGCCTTCGATTTGCCGACGAACCGGGTCAGGCGCTGGGTGCCGCCCGCGCCGGGAATGGTGCCCAGCTTGATTTCGGGCTGGCCGAACCTGGCGCTGTCCGCCGCCAGAATGAAATCGCACATCATGGCCATTTCACAGCCGCCGCCCAGGGCGTAGCCGGCCACGGCCGCGATCACCGGTTTGCGGCAGTGGGCGACCCGCTCCCAACCCGACGTGATGAAGTCCTGCTTGTAGACGTCCATGAACGTCTTTTCCTGCATTTCCTTGATGTCGGCGCCTGCGGCGAACGCCTTGTCGCTGCCGGTCAAGACGATGGCCCCGATGGCGGCGTCGTCTTCGAAATCGTCGAGCGCCTGACCCAATTCGTCGATCAACGCGGCGCACAGGGCGTTCAGCGCCTCGGGCCGGTTCAGGGTGATCAGGCCCACCGGGCCGCGGGTTTCCACGAGGATGTTTTCATAGGCCATTGGTTCGGCTCCCGGGTATCTCTCATCGCCCGATTGGCGCGGGCGGTCAAAAAGCGACCCTTCGTATAGCGGCCCGGGATCGCTTTGGCAAAGGCTTCTGGTGTGTCACCGTTGCAGGGTGGGGCAGTAAAACGTCGACCGGCCGGATTGTACGATTCGTTTGACGGTGCACGGTTTTGCGCCTGAATCCGCCGTTTTCGGACAGTCGGGGCAAGGCTCGCCTTCCCGGTCGTAAACGGCAAACCGGTGCTGGAAATAGCCCAGTTCGCCGCTCGCCTGAACATAGTCGCGCAGGCTGGATCCGCCGGCCTCGATGGCGTCGATCAGCACCGCCTTGACCGCCGCCGCCAGGCGTTCCGCACGCCGGCCGGCCACGGACGCGGCCAGGCGCCGGGGTGAAATCCGGGCCCGGTACAAGGCTTCGCAGGCATAGATGTTGCCGACACCGGCGACCACCTTCTGGTCCAGCAGCGCCGCCTTGATCGGCGTCTTCCGGCCCCGCAGCGTTTCGGTGAAGTATGGACCGTTGAAGCCGTTGCCCAAGGGTTCCGGTCCGATGTCGCGTAACAATTTATGCTCTTCGAGCCCCGCCGTCGGACACAGCGTCATCAGGCCGAACCGACGGGCGTCGTTGAAAATCACCGTTTCGCCGCGGCCGGTCTGCATCACCACATGGTCGTGCTTGCCGCGTTCGTGGTGTTCATCATCGAAGATGAACATGCGGCCGGACATGCCGAGATGGGCGATGACCGTCTCGTCGTTGTCCAGGTCCATCAATATGTACTTGGCCCGGCGGCGGACCGCCGTCACGGTGCGGCCCGTCAGGCGATCGGCGAAACGGTCGGGAAACGGAAAGCGCAGGGCCGGTATGTTTTGCTCGACGCGGGTCAGGACCTGGCCCTCCAGATGAGGGCCCAGGCCGCGACAAACGGTCTCAACTTCGGGCAGCTCAGGCATGGCGCGCACGGTAGCGTGTCGCGCGGCGAAGCGCTATGGTCGCGGCCATGTCGGTTGAAGAGAAATCCAAGGAAACGCATTTCGGCTTCCGGTCCGTCGCCGAGGCGGACAAGGCGTCGCTGGTGCGCGGCGTGTTCGACAGCGTGGCGCCGCAATACGACCTGATGAACGACCTGATGTCGGGCGGCATTCACCGGCTGTGGAAGGACGGCATGATCGACTGGCTGGCGCCCCGGCCGGGCATGCATCTGCTGGATGTGGCCGGCGGCACCGGCGACATCGCGCGGCGCTTCCTCGACCGCCTCGACGGCGGCGGCCGGGTCACGGTATGCGACATCAACGCGGCGATGATCTCGGTCGGCCGCGACGCGTGCATCGACCGGGGCATGCTGCATCCGATCGAGTGGGTTTGCGGCAACGCCGAGGCCCTGCCCCTACCCGACAAATCAGTGGACGCCTACACCATCGCCTTCGGCATCCGCAACGTGACCCATATCGACCGGGCGCTGAGCGAGGCCCGGCGCGTGCTGAAGACCGGCGGGCGGTTCCTTTGCCTCGAATTCAGCCATTTCGTTCTGCCCGGCCTGGCCGGCCTTTACGACACCTTCTCGTTCAAGGTGCTGCCGTGGATCGGCGCCACGGTCGCCGACGACCGGGAGGCCTATCAATACCTGGTGGAAAGCATCCGCCGGTTTCCCGACCAGGATACGTTCGCGGCCATGATCCGCGACGCCGGCTTCGGCCGGGCAAGCTACCGCAACCTGTCCGGCGGCATCGCCGCCCTGCATTCGGCCTGGCGCATTTGATCCGCCATGATCCGCACTGTCAGAAATCTCGTCCGGCTGCTGCACATCGCCCGCATTCTCGGCAAGCATGACGCCCTGTCCCCGGTGCAGGATTTCGACGCGCCGGCGTCGGTGCGCTGGGCGGCGAAGGTCCTCAGCCGCCGCACGGGCTCGTCCGACAAGCGGCCGGGCCAGCGCATTGCGGCGGCGTTTCAGGAACTGGGGCCCAGTTTCATCAAGCTGGGCCAGGCGCTGTCGGTCCGGGCGGACCTGGTCGGCGAGGACGTGGCCATCGATTTGGGTGCCTTACGCGACCGCTTGCCGGCCTTTCCGGCCCGTGACGCCCGCGGCGCCGTGGAAACCGCGCTGGGCGCCCCCATTGCGGACCTGTTTTCGTCGTTCGAGGACACGCCCGTGGCGGCGGCTTCCATCGCCCAGGTCCATTTTGCCGTCACCGATGACGGCCGCGACGTCGCCGTCAAAATCCTGCGCCCCGGCATCGAAGCCGCGTTCAAGAAGGACCTGGACCTGTTCTACTGGCTGGCCCGGCTGGCGGAGCGGTTCTATCCGCCCCTGCGGCGGCTGAAACCGGTGGAGGTGGTCGAGGCCCTGGCCGAATGGGTCGCCCTGGAAATGGACCTGCGCATGGAAGCCGCGGCCGCGTCGGAGCTGGGCGAAAACTTCTCCGGCGATACGGAATTTCATGTGCCCGCCGTCGACTGGCCCCGCACCGCCAAACGGGTGTTGACGGTGGAACGCATCACCGGCACGTCCATCGACGACCTGGACGGCTTGGAGGCCGCGGACATCGACCGCAAGGCAACCGCCGCCGAAGTGATCCAGGTCTTTCTCAAACAGGCCCTGCGGGACGGCTTTTTCCACGCGGACATGCATCACGGCAATCTGTTCGTCGAGGCCGACGGCACTCTGGCGGCCGTCGATTTCGGCATCATGGGCCGTCTGGACAAGGCGACCCGGCGATTCATGGCGGAGATGCTGCTGGCGTTTCTGTCGGGCGACTACCGCCGCGCGGCGGAAGTGCATTTCGAGGCGGGCTATGTGCCCGCCAGCAAGTCGGTGGATGCCTTCGCCCAGGCCTGCCGCTCCATCGGCGAGCCGATCCTCGGCCGCGCCGTCAACGAGATATCCATCGGCCGGTTGCTGGCCCAGCTGTTCCAGGTGACCGAGGATTTCTCCATGGAAACCCAGACGCACCTGCTGCTGCTGCAGAAGACCATGGTAACGGCCGAGGGTGTCGCCCGCAGCCTGGACCCGGAAATCAATTTTTGGGAGGTGGCGCGGCCGACCATCGAGGAGTGGATGCTGGACAATCTCGGCCCGGAAGCCCGCCTGCGCGATGCCGCCAGCCAGGCCGCGGAAATCGCCCAGCGGCTGCCGGCCCTGATCGACAATGCGGAAAAGACCATGGACCGCATGTTGACGTCGGGCGTGGCTCTGCATCCCGATTCCCTCAAACGCCTGGGGGAAGAGCGCAAACGACGCAACTGGCCGGCGGCCTCCGCGCTGTGGATCATCGCCATTTTGCTCGCCATTCTCCTGCTCAAGGTCTGACGCGCCGCCGATTGGAAAATTGGGTGCTTGCGGCGGACCCCCTGGATGAATACCTTATTCACACCATTTCATCGTAAAACCTGGATATGGGCATGCGCCTCAACGGCAAACGCATACTTTTGATCATCGGCGGCGGAATAGCCGCCTATAAATGCCTCGAACTGATCCGCCGCCTGCAGGATGAAGGCGCCGGCGTGCGCTGCATCCTGACCAGGGCCGGCGCCGAGTTCGTCACGCCCCTGTCGGTGGCCGCCCTGTCCGGAGACAAAGTCTATCAAGACCTCTTTTCCCTGACCGACGAAGCCGAAATGGGTCATATCCGCCTGTCCCGGGAAGCCGACCTGCTGGTCGTCGCCCCCGCCACAGCCGACCTGATGGCCAAGATGGCGGCGGGCCTGGCCGGAAACCTGGCCACCACGGCCCTGTTGGCGACAGACAAGCCGGTCTTGATCGCGCCCGCCATGAACGTGGAAATGTGGAGCCATCCGGCGACCCAACGCAGCGTACAGACCCTGGAGGCCGACGGTGTCGCCCGCGTCGGACCGGCCGCCGGCGATCTGGCCTGCGGCGAAACCGGGCCGGGCCGCATGGTCGAGGCCTCCGAAATCGTCGACGCGGTGGCGGACAAGCTGGGCGGCGCCGGACTTCTGGCCGGCCGCAAGGTCCTGATCACGTCGGGTCCGACCCGGGAAGCCATCGACCCGGTGCGCTACCTCAGCAATCATTCGTCCGGCAAGCAGGGCCATGCGATCGCGCGGGCGGTCGCAAACCTGGGCGCGGAAACGGTGCTGGTCACCGGTCCGACCGCCGAAACGGTCCCTGCGGGGGTTCAGGCCGTCCATGTGGAATCGGCGCGCGACATGCTGGCGGCGTGCGAGGCCGCCCTGCCGGCCGACGTGGCGATCTGCGCCGCCGCCGTGTCCGACTGGCGCATCGCCGACGAGGCCGGACAGAAAATGAAGAAGTCTGCGGGCGCGGCGCCGCCTGCCCTGTCGCTCGTCGAGAACCCGGACATCCTGGCCACCCTGAGCAAACCCGGCCCGAACCGGCCGGCCCTGGTCGTGGGGTTTGCCGCCGAAACCGAAAACGTCATCGACAACGCCATGGACAAACGCAAACGCAAACTGTGCGACTGGATCGTCGCCAACGATGTCAGCGCCGGAACGGGCACGTTCGGTGGCGACAACAACACGGTCCATCTGGTCGGCGCCGACGGCGTCGTCGACTGGCCCACCATGAGCAAGGCCGCGGTGGCCGAACGGCTGGCCGAAACCATTGCCGGTCATCTCAACGGCAAACGCGACGCGGCCGAATGACCCGCCCCACCGTCGCCGTTTCCCGGCTGCCGCATGGTGCGGGTTTGCCCTTGCCGGATTACGAAACCGCCGACAGCGCCGGCATGGACCTGCCGGCCGCCGTTGACGCGGACGTCACGATCGAACCCGGCACGCACGCGTTGGTTCCCACCGGCCTGGCGATGGCGCTGCCGCCGGGCCTGGAGGCGCAGATCCGGCCGCGTTCGGGACTGGCCTTGCGCCACGGGGTGACCGTGCTCAACAGCCCCGGCACCATCGACGCCGATTACCGCGGCGAAGTCGGCGTCATTCTCATCAATCATGGCGACGCACCGTTCGTTATCAAACGCGGCGACCGGATCGCCCAGATGGTGGTGGCGCCGGTGACCCAGGTGACTTTGCGAGAAAGAGACACCCTCGACGAGACCGGCCGCGGCGGCGGCGGCTTCGGCTCGACCGGGACATAACCAGAAAAAGCGGGAAGATCTTCATGCTGCAGATGCCGAAGAAAATGCTCTATGCCCTCGAGGCCGTGGTCGACGTGGCCTACAACGCCCGGCCCGAACCGGTGCAGTCAAAGGACATCACCAAGCGCCAGGGCATACCACAGCGCTACCTGGAGCAGGTCATGCAGCAACTGGTGCGGGCCGGCATCCTCAAGGGCGTACGCGGTCCGCGCGGCGGCTACACCCTGGCGCGGGAGCGCCGCCGTATCAGCGTTGGAGAAGTCATCCGCGTGATCGAGGCCGCCGACGAGGAAGAATACAGTGACGAACGCACCATGTCGGACCTGGGACGGACCGTCGTGCGGCCGCTCTGGCACCAGGTCCGCAACGACGCCATGGAACGGCTCGACAAGATCAATCTGGAAGACCTTTGCCGCGAGGCCCGTGAATGCGGTATTAAGAATGCCGTCGCGGAACGGCCCGACTTCACCATTTGACGGTCGGCAAACCATCAACGGACGACGAAACAACAATTTGCCCGACCGCTGGGACGGCACCATGCGATGAGTGAGGAACAGATGGCAGACGGAACCGGTAACGCGCTCCCACCCCGCGGACAAGTCTACGACAGCATCGTCGATACCATCGGCGGCACGCCGTTGGTGCGCCTGAAAGGCGTGATGGCGGAAACGGGTGTCGACACCGATATCCTGGCCAAGCTGGAGTTTTTCAACCCGCTCGCCTCGGTCAAGGACCGCATCGGCGTTTCCATGATCGAAGCCATGGAAGAGGCCGGCGCCCTGACCAGGGATTCGGTGTTGATCGAACCGACGTCCGGCAATACGGGGATCGCCCTGGCGTTCGTGTGCGCCGCCAAGGGCTACCGGCTGATCCTGGTGATGCCGGAGAGCATGTCCATCGAACGGCGGCGCATGCTGAAGCTGTTGGGCGCCGAACTGGAACTGACCCCGGCGGACAAGGGCATGAAGGGGGCCATCGACAAGGCCGAGCAGATGCTGGCCGAAATGCCCGGCGCCATCATTCCGCAGCAGTTCGAAAACCCCGCCAACCCGGCCATTCACCGGGTCACGACTGCGGAGGAGATTTGGCAAGATACCGACGGCAAGGTCGACGTCGTCGTCTCGGGCATCGGCACCGGCGGCACCATCACCGGCATCGGCGAGGTCCTCAAGGAACGCAAGCCGTCCGTGCACATGGTGGCGGTCGAGCCGGAAGACAGTCCGCTGCTGTCCGGCGGCGAACCGGGCCCGCACAAGATCCAGGGCATCGGCGCCAATTTCATTCCGGCCATTCTGAACCGGGACATCATCGACGAGGTCATCACCATCGGCAACGAAACCGCGTTCGATACCGCCCGCCTGGTGGCCAAGCTGGATGGCGTGCCGTGCGGCATCTCGTCGGGCGCCGCCGTGGCCGCCGCGCTGGAACTGTCGCAGCGGCCGGAGATGAGCGGCAAGACCATCGTCGTCATCCTGCCGTCCTTCGCCGAACGATACCTGTCGACGGCCTTGTTCGACGGACTCTGACGGGTCGGCAGCCGAACGTAGGAGTGGCGTATCCGTGAGCCTCAACGACTGGCAGCTTGAACGCTATGCCCGGCACATCATCCTGCGCGAGGTGGGTGGCGCCGGACAGCAGGCCCTGCTCAAGGCCAAGGTGCTGGTGGTCGGGGCCGGCGGTTTGGGCTCGCCCGTCATCATGTACCTTGCGGCCGCGGGCGTCGGCACCATCGGCGTGATCGACGACGACGTGGTCTCTCTGTCCAACCTGCAACGCCAGATCATTCACGCCAGCGACCGGGTCGGCGACCCCAAGACCAGCAGCGCCAAGGACGCCGTGGCCGCCATCAATCCGGACGTGGAGGTGATCGAACATACCGAGCGCCTGACCGCCGACAATGCCCGGGCGCTGATCTCGCAATACGACATCGTTGCCGACGGCAGCGACAACTTCACCACGCGGTTCCTGGTCAACGATGCGTGTTTCCTGACGGGCCGCACCCTGGTGTCGTCGGCCATACTGCAATTCGACGGCCAGCTGTCGACCTACCGGGCGCACCTGGGCGGCGCCAACCCGTGCTATCGCTGCGTCTTCCATGCACCACCGCCGCCCGACGTCGCCCCGTCGTGCGCCGAAGCCGGCGTGCTCGGCATGATCGCCGGCACCATGGGCAGCCTGCAAGCCACTGAAATTGTTAAGGAAATTCTTGACATCGGCGACAGTATGTCGGGCCGTTTGCTGATCTACGACGCGCTCTCCGCCAACTTCCGCACCGTGCGCGTCAAGCCCGACCCGGCCTGCGCCCTGTGCGGCCCGCAAGCCACCATCACCGATCTGTCGGCCCACGCGGCATAGAATACAGTCAATCAGACTCGGTCCGAGTCCTTAGCTCGATAGCTGTTGCCGGCGATCCAGTTCGACAGAGTTTGTTCGGAGATTTCTCCAGCAGCCAGGCGCTCCATTTTCTCGGCAGCATCCATCTCGGCGACATCGAGAACATGGCCGTTCAACTCGAGCATCAGGGCGATCACCATGAAGCCCATGCGTTTGTTCCCATCGACAAATGGATGACGATGCCGGCAAATGGACGTACCGACAGCGGCCGCCAGTTCGAACAGGGTCACTTGTTTCTCGGATTCGTAGGCAAGGAATTGCCGCGCTCGAACAATAGCGGCTTCCAAAGCACCTTCGTCACGAATCCCTGGCGAGCCACCGAAGTATTCAATCTGTCGTTCGTGTAACGATTTAAGAAGTTCAACAGTCGGAAACCTGATGTCGTCGATCACTTGGCCAATCGCTTGAATGTCTGAGCGTAACGGCTTTCCAAACGTTTGCCGATTTCCATGCCGCGTGCATAGACACTGTCTGCTTTAGTGACATGCAGTTCCCCGTCGGAAACCTCGATCGTAACCGGCTGATCGGGATCGAAACCCGCCGCTTGCATGACGTCTCGCGTCAGTGGAATGGCGCGGGAATTCCCGAGCGCCCGCAGCTTCGTGTTGATTCGAATGCCCTTTTCGACTTTCACCGCCAGCCTCCAATCGCATGTACTTCATCAAGGTAATTACGAACGTAATTACATTCAAGATTTAACTTTATGAATCGAGTCTACCGAACCGAATCCGGATCAGTGGATTTACAGCAACCCTTCCAGCACCCGGTCGGGCGGGGTGTGGCCGTCGATGAAGGTCTTGATGTTGATGATGACCTTCTCGCCCATGTCGACGCGGCCTTCGATGGTGGCGGAGCCCATGTGGGGCAGCAGGACGACGTTGTCCAGTTCCATCAGTTTCGGATTGACCGCAGGTTCGTGTTCGAAGACGTCGAGGCCGGCACCCGACAGTTCCTCGGCCCGCAGCATGCGGGTCAGGGCGTTTTCGTCGATCACCTCGCCGCGGGAGGTGTTGACGATGTAGGCGTCGCGGCGCAGCAGCTTGAGGCGCCGGGCCGACAGCAGGTGATAGGTCGCCGGCGTATGGGGGCAGTTGACCGAGATGATGTCCATGCGGGCCAGCATCTGGTCGAGGCTCTCCCAATAGGTCGCCTCCAACTCGCGTTCCAGCTCCTCCGACACCCGGTGGCGGTTGTGGTAGTGGATGGAGAGGCCGAAGGCCTTGGCCCGGCGGGCGACGGCACTGCCGATCCGGCCCATGCCGATGATGCCGAGGCGCTTGCCCCAGATGCGGTGGCCCAGCATGTGGGTCGGCGACCAGCCCTCCCAATCGCCGCCGCGCATCAGGCGCACCCCTTCGGCCAGGCGGCGCGGCACGGCCAGGATCAACGCCATGGTCATGTCGGCCGTGTCCTCGGTCAGGACGCCCGGCGTGTTGGTGACGGTAATGCCGCGCTGGCGCGCCGAGGCCAGGTCGACATGGTCGACGCCGGTGCCGAAGCTGGCGATCAGCCGCAGGTCGGGATTGGCTTGCGAAAGAATACCGCTGTCGATGCGGTCGGTCACGGTGGGCACCAGCACGTCGGCCACTTTGACCGCCTCGATCAGGTCGGCGTGGCTCATGGGCTTGTCGTCCACGTTCAGCCGCGTGTCGAACAGCTCCATCATCCGGGTTTCGATCACATCCGGTAGTTTGCGCGTGACGATGACTAGGGGTTTCTTTTTCGTCATTCGGCCAACTCCAAAGAACGGCTACCGCGTGCGGCATAAACAAAATCGAAGGGATCGAATGCACCGGTTTCCGGTCCGACCCCCTTGGCGTGGCCAGGCGCGCGACGTTCCGCCGGTATCAGCCACACAGTTGCATCCGTTGTCTAACAAATGAATGACAACGAGACAATTGACTCTCGCGATTCTTCTGCCCGTAGGTTCCGAATTCCGCACCACCTTGACCCGCACCGATGGTTAACGGCATAACCGGATTCATGGGAATTCCATTGGCGGGCCGGATCGCCGTCCATTTTGACGGCGCGGAACACGCCAAGACACCATGGCACCTATGACTTGGATATTTCGGAACCTGCTGAACGCCTTCATCACCTCGGCACTGGCCGCACTCGTAATAGCCGGCTACGGCGTGACTTCGGCGAATGCCGGCAAAACACCGCGATTCGTGTCCCTTGGCTCCGACCGGGTGAATGTCCGGACCGGCCCGGGCGTACGCTATCCGGTGGCCTGGCGGTTCGTGCGCCGGGGATTGCCGGTCGAGGTCATCGCCGAATACGAGCTGTGGCGCAAAATCCGCGACATCGACGGTGCGGAGGGCTGGGTCCATAAAAGCCTGCTGTCGGGCCGGCGTACCGTGGTGGTGCACGGCGACACCCGCACGTTCTACAAGCAACCCGGCATATCCATGGAACCGGCGTTCATGGCCGAACCCGGTGTCATCTGCCGCCTGCGCTATTGCCGCGGCGAATGGTGCCAGGTGCAGACGTCGGGCTTTCGCGGCTGGGCCAAGCGCAGTGACCTTTGGGGCCTGTATCCGGATGAAGAAGTCGACTGACGAAACGGCCTAATCCAGATCGTGGCCAAGACTGTCCCGGGTGACCGGCGGCAGCACCGCCATATGACCGTAGTTTTCATGACTGATACCCAGGATCACCGTGACGGACGGGTCGCGGAAAGCGGTCACCTGTTCGCCGGTCAGGTCGAAATGCACGAAGTGAATGGACGACGTTTTGCCGTCTTCCTTGGTGCGTTCCACGTCCTGTTCCGACCAGGCGGCAATGACATCGTCGCCGATGCGCATTTCGATGCAGTCCTCGACACCCCCCAGCCCACGCAGGATGACATTGCGCCGCTCCGGATCTTCGATCTCGAACATGACCGTGGCGACCAGGTCGCGGCCGTTGGGAATGAGCGGGTTGTATGCCGCCAGTTCGTCGGCGATCTGCTCTTCGCCGCCTTTCTCGATGCGCAGCATTTCGTGGATCTGCCACCACATGGTGTCGTAATTTTCGAAATAGAAGGTGGCATAGGGACCGACCGCGACGCGGCGGCTTCTTTTCTGCGCGATCAGTTCGCCGCGCTTTTCGCTGCGGATGGCTTCGTATTCCGCCAGAGGCAGAATGTCGTCGCGGGTGATTTCATGTTTCATGGCGGTGTCGATGGTCATGGACATAACGTACTGCTTTGCCTTTTACGCCAGCCCGTAGGCTCTGGCCACTAGTTCAATGGGGTGGTGGGCCTGCTCGACGGATACCTCCGTATCCAGCCGTTCCATGCCCTGCAAAATGTGGTCGCCGGCCAACGGGCATTCCGAGGCGACGAATGCCTTACCCGCCTTGGCGGCCTGGCGGGCAACGGGCTTGCCGACCTTGAGGGCTGTCTGGAAATTGTCCTTCATGATGCCCCAGGAACCGCCGTGGCCGGAGCAGCGATCGATGACGGCGACATCGGCTTCAGGGATCAGCCGCAGCATTTCCGCCGCCTTCGGCCCCATGTTCTGGGCCCGGGCATGGCACGCCAAATGCAGCGCCGTGCCGCCGTCGAGCGCCTGCATGCCATCCGCCAGGCCTTCCTTTTTGGCGATGTCAACGACGTATTCGCTGATATCGAACGTCGCCTGGGCCAATGTCTTCACGGTCTGGTCGCCGGGCAGGATCAGGGGCCACTCGAATTTCAGCATCAAGGCGCAGGACGGTACCAGGGCGATGACGTCATAGCCCTTGTCAATCCACGGTATCAGTTCGGCCGACACCTTGCGCGCCCGGTCCGCCACGGCGCCAATGTCGCCGTGTTCGAGGAGCGGCATGCCGCAGCAGGCCGGATGCACCACTTCGGTCTCGACGCCGTTCCTGGCCAGAACCGCGCGCGCGGCTTCGCCGATGCCGGGATTGTTGTAGTTGACGAAACAGGTGGAGTAGATCACGGCCTTGCGGCCATGCGCCGGCGCATCGGTATTGACGGCCGGGCCGCCGGATTTCGACCGGGCGACGAAGGTCTTGCCGTGAAACTTGGGCAGATGGGCTTCCCGATCGATGCCGATGGCGGATTCCATGACCGGCCGGGTCAGGCCGTTGCCCGTTTTGCCGGCCCAGTTGGCCAGGCCCGGCGCCAGGCCGGCCAGCTTGCCGTTGCGGTCGGTCCGGCTGAGTTGTTTCGCGGCGAAGGTCGTTTTGCCCTGGCGGTGCTGCGCCGCCCGGTATCGCAGCATCAGGTGCGGAAAATCGAGGTTGAATTCGTGCGGCGGAACATAGGGGCACTTGGTCATGAAGCACAGGTCGCACAGGGTGCAGGCGTCAACGACGGGGCCGAAATTGTCGCTTGAGACCGAGTCCAGTTCGCCCGTGTCCGATTCGTCGATCAGATCGAACAGCCGGGGAAAGCTGTCGCACAGATTGAAGCAGCGCCGGCAGCCGTGGCAGATATCGAAGACGCGCCGAAGTTCTTCATCGATCTTTTCGGCGTCATAAAACTCGGGATTGTTCCAATCCAACGGATGACGGACGGGGGCTTCGAGACTGCCTTCACGCATAATGGCCCTCTTTTCGTTGCGGCACCGGTTTGTGTGCCCCTTAGATTGCGATGGCCCACACGCACGGTGCGCGGTACTGGGTACCCCGACAAACGGGCCAGGCAAATCAAACTCGGAGAGTGGGGCAACCGGGGCTATGAACCCCGGTTGCCATGTCGAACCGAACGGTTCGAACGTCGGTACGGGTGTGTCCGGATCGGACCGGCCCGGTTATTCCATCGTGTCGAGCGCTTTCTGGAAGCGGCCGGCGTGACTCTTTTCCGCCTTGGCGAGGGTTTCGAACCAATCGGCGATTTCGTCGAACCCTTCGTCCCGGGCGGCCTTGGCCATGCTCGGGTACATGTCGGTGTATTCGTGGGTCTCGCCGGCGATGGACGCCTTCAGATTGGCCGAGGTATCGCCGATCGGTTCGCCGGTCGCCGGATCACCGGTTTCTTCCAGATATTCCAGATGGCCATGGGCATGGCCGGTTTCGCCTTCGGCGGTCGAACGGAACACGGCGGCGACATCGTTGTAGCCTTCGATGTCGGCCTTCTGGGCGAAATAGAGATAGCGGCGGTTGGCCTGGCTTTCGCCGGCGAACGCGTCTTTCAGATTTTGTTCGGTTTTCGTGCCCGCTAATGACGGCATGAGGTCCTCCTGTTGACGGGTAATGTCTAATCAAACGAATGAGATCGCCGAGCACCGGCGATCACAGCATTATCGCCGCGTTTCGCCAGCGCCACACCGTCAATATAGGCACACGTACTGCCCCGGTCAACAGTTTAGAACAAATTTAATTTATGATTTAAGAGATTGAAAATCGTTATCAAATTAGTTCGAGTTCCGAACCCGGATAACGATGTCGACGCGCTCCAACTGCGTGCCTTCCGGCAATACCGGCAACTCCACCAGGCGCATGGAGTCGTCGGACAAATCCTCCAGTGCGCCATTGTCGACGTGGAAGATGTGGTGATGCTCGCTGGTGTTGGTGTCGAAGTAGGACCGGCCCGATTCAACGACCACTTCGCGCAGCAATCCGGCATCGGTGAACTGGTTGAGGGTATTATAGACGGTCGCCAGCGACACCTGGATCTTGTTGTCGACCGCTTCCTCGTGCAGCATTTCGGCCGTCACGTGGCGGTTGCCGTCGGCAAAAAGCAGCTTCCCCAAAGCCAGGCGCTGCCGCGTCGGCCGCAGTCCGGCCGTTCGCAGACGAGCCAGGATATCGGTGAAAGGTCGGTTACGCATCATCCCCATAAGATAAGGGGATTTTTTCCGATTTGAACAAAAAAATCGTGCGCTAGACGATTTTTTTTAATTGTTCCAAAGTGATTGACCGCTTATCCGCTCAATCCCCGGTCACAATACGTTCGACCAGTTGTTTTACCGATGGAATAAAACCGTTTGAATAGAACGGATCGTCGGCAAAGCGATACGCCGCATGGCCGGCAAACATCAGGTTGTGATCCACTTCGTCGGAATGGGCGATGTCCTGCAACGTCTTCTGGATGCAGAAGCTGCGCGGATCGGCCCGTTTGCCCGACGTCGCGGCCTCGTTGTCCGCCCAGTTGGAGAACAGGCACTGGGACAGGCAGCCCATGCAGTCGATCTGATCCTGCCGGATTTCCTGGGCCTTCTCCGGGGTCACGAACATCAGGGTCGAATCGGGTGTCTTCAAGGGTTCGGTGAATCCCTGCGCCGACCAGCTTTCGGCCAGTTCCTTGTCGCTGGGCGTGAGAAAGACCATGCGCTTGCGGGCGCCGACGGGAAACTCCGCCTGGTGCTCGCCCAGAGGTTCCGTCGTATAGGCCAACTGCCGGTCGTGGCGCTCCTCCAGTTCGCGCAGAAACTCGTTGCGTACGCCGGACGACCAAAAACCCGTCGGACTGAACCGGTTGAGCAGAATGTCGCCCTTCTTGAGCGACAGAAGTTTCCGCTTCCAGGCATCCGATATGGGGCTTTCCTTGGTCAGCAACGGCCGGGTGCCGAACTGAAACGCGATGGGCCCGAGTTCGGCGTTGTTGATCCAGTCGCGCCACTCGCGCAGATACCAGACGCCGCCGGCCATGATGATCGGCACGTTGTCGAGGCCGAACTCGCGCATGATCTTGCGCAGCGCCAGAACCCGCGGAAACGGATCTTCCGGATTGCGCGGGTCTTCCGAATTGGACAGGCCGTTGTGGCCGCCGGCGCGCCAGGGATCCTCGTAGACGACGCCACCCATCAGGTCGGAAAACTTGTGATAGGCCCGCTTCCACAAGGCGCGGAACGCCCGGGCCGAGGAAATGATCGGGTAGTAGTGAACGCCGTATTCGGCCGCCAGTTCGCTCAGCTTATAGGGCATGCCGGCACCGCAGGTGACGCCGTGCACCAGGCCCTTGGCACCTTCCAGCACGCCGCGCAATACCCGCTCGGCGCCGCCCATCTCCCACAAAACGTTCATATGGATGCCGCCCTGGCCACCGGCCACGTCGTGGGCGATGCGGGCCTGCGCAATGCCACCGCGGATGGCATAGGCGATCAATTCCTCATGGCGTTCCTTGCGGGTCTTGCCCTGGTAGGATTGCAGGATCAGCTTGCCGTTTTCGTCGTAGCTGTCGGCGTTGACGGCCGAAAACGTGCCCATGCCACCGGCGGCCGCCCAAGCTCCCGAGCTCTGCCCGGTGGAGATGGAGACACCCTTGCCGCCCTCGATCAACGGCAGAACCTCGCGCCCGGACATCACCACCGGATTGACAAGACTGGTCATTTTCGTCGTCTCCCAGGCCGCAGCCCTTAAAGGATCTCGCCCCTGCGCGTATACGGTCAATCACCCGTGGACAACGATATAACGCAATGTCCACGGCCTTCCATATGGTCCGACTTCAACAGGAAGAGAGGGGGCGCCGAGGCGCCCCGCCCGGTCAATCTTCCCTATCGCCGTCTTTTTGCGGTTTCTCCGGCGTGATTTCCTCACCGGTTTCCTGATCGACGACCTTCATGCTCAAACGCACTTTGCCGCGATCGTCGATACCGAGGACCTTGACCTTGACCTTGTCGCCTTCATTGACCACGTCGGTCACCTTGCCGACCCGGCGCGGCGCCAGTTCGCTGATGTGCACCAGGCCGTCACGGGCGCCGAGGAAGTTCACGAAGGCACCGAAGTCGACGACCTTGACCACCTTTCCGTTGTAGATCACGCCGACTTCCGGCTCGGCGACGATACCCTTGATCCAGTCGATCGCCTTGTCGGTGGCGGCGGCATCGGTCGAGGCCACCTTGATGGTGCCGTCGTCCTCGATGTCGATCTTGGTGCCAGTTTCCTCGGTGATCTCGCGGATGACCTTGCCGCCGGTGCCGATGACTTCGCGGATCTTGTCGCGCGGAATCTGGATCGTCGTGATGCGCGGCGCGTTGGCGTTGACCGTCTCGCGGCCCTCCGACAGCGCCTTGGCCATTTCGCCGAGGATGTGCAGGCGTCCGTCCTTGGCCTGGGCCAGGGCGTTCTTCATGATCTCCTCGTTGATACCGGCGATCTTGATGTCCATCTGCAGGCTGGTGACGCCTTCCTCGGTGCCGGCCACCTTGAAGTCCATGTCGCCGAGATGGTCTTCGTCGCCGAGGATATCGGACAACACGGCATAGCCCGAGTCTTCCAGGATCAGGCCCATGGCGATACCGGCGACCGGCCGCTTCAGCGGCACGCCGGCATCCATCAGGGACAGCGAGGTGCCGCAAACCGTGGCCATGGAGGACGAGCCGTTGGATTCGGTAATTTCCGAAACCACCCGCATGGTGTACGGGAACTCTTCCTTGGTCGGCAGCAGCGGATGCACCGCCCGCCACGCCAGCTTGCCGTGACCGATTTCCCGCCGGCCCGGAGAGCGCAGGAACGACGCCTCGCCGACCGAATAGGGCGGGAAATTGTAGTGCAGCATGAAGTGCTCGCGGTATTCGCCCTCGAGGGCGTCGATGATCTGCTCGTCCTGGCCGGTGCCCAGCGTGGTGACCACCAGCGCCTGGGTTTCACCGCGGGTGAACAGGGCGGCACCGTGGGTGCGGGGCAGAACGCCGACTTCGCTGACGATCGGACGCACCTGTGTGGTGGTCCGGCCGTCGATACGCTCGCCGGTGTCGAGAATACTGCCGCGGACGATTTTCTTTTCCAGGCTCTTGATCTTGTCTGAAACGTGGGTCGCTTCGTACTCTTCCTCGCCCAGTTCCTCGATCGCCCGGGTCTTGATTTCCGCCAGCTTGTCGGTGCGGGTCTGCTTGACCCGTTCCTGGTAGGCGGCCCGCAGATCGGCGCCGTACTTCTCGTCGATCTTGCCGGCCAGTTCCTCGGGGGTATCCGATTCCGGCACGTCCCACGGCGTCTTGGCGCAGGCCTCGGCCAGGTCGATGATCATGTCGATGACCGGCTGGAATTCCTTGAAGCCGTACATGACGGCACCGAGCATGACGTCTTCGGACAGCTCGTGGGCTTCCGATTCGACCATCATGACGGCGTCCTGGGTCCCGGCGACGACCAGGTCGAGCTGGCTCGACGACAGTTCGTCGGCCTGCGGGTTCAGAACGTATTCGCCGTCGATGTACCCGATCCGGGCGGCGCCGATCGGGCCGAGGAAGGGGATGCCCGACAGGGTCAGGGCGGCGGAGGCGCCGACCATGGCGACGATGTCGGGATCGTTTTCCAGGTCGTGGCTCAAGACCGTACAGATGACCTGGGTCTCGTTGCGGAAGCCGTCGGCGAACAGCGGCCGGATCGGCCGGTCGATGAGACGCGAAGTCAGGGTTTCCTTTTCGGCCGGCCGGCCTTCGCGTTTAAAAAAGCCGCCTGGAATCTTGCCGGCGGCGAATGTCTTTTCCTGGTAATTGACCGTCAGCGGGAAAAAGTCGACGCCCGGCCGCGGGGCCTTCTGGGCGACGGCGGTGCACAGCACCGTGGTCTCGCCATAGGTGGCCAGCACGGCGGCATCCGCTTGACGGGCGATTTTACCGGTTTCCAGGACGAGCTTGCGGCCGCCCCAGGTGATTTCCTTACGATGAATATCGAACATTTCCATTCCTTCGATGTTCGGGTCCCGCCCTATGCGGGTCCCGGGACCGTTGCCGACCTTTCGGCGCCGTGCCCCTTTTGCATGAGTTCTATCCGTTTAACCGCCGCCGCACGCTTACGGCGCGGCGGCCCAAACTGTCTTCAAACACGAACGGCGGCAGGTGCGTTCCGCAAACCCGCCGCAATCCGAATGGACCGGCGCCAAACCGGGCGCCGGCATGTCCACGATGTCGATGGATTGCCTATTTCCGTAGACCCAGGCTTTTGATCAGCTTCGTGTAACGGTCTTCGTCCTTGCCCTTCAGGTAGTCGAGAAGGCGGCGGCGCTGGCTGACCATTTTCAACAGGCCACGGCGCGAATGCAGGTCCTTCTTGTGTTCCTTGAAGTGCTCCGTCAGGTTGACAATGCGTTCCGTCAGGACCGCGACCTGAACTTCCGGCGAACCCGTGTCTCCGGGTTCGCGGCCATATTCTTCAATCAGTTCTTTCTTCCGCTCAGCGGCAATCGACATCGTGCTCTCCAATCACATTAAAGGTTGAACACGCGTACCGGTTGGACGTCCTCGGCCTCGACATGCGCAATCGCAACAGGTCTGCCCTCATGTGTGGCACACACTGTTCCGTTTTCGATGCCGATGACGCGAATAGCCTGCCCGTTACGCAAACGGTCTGCTTGAGGACCGGTCAGGGCCAGAGCCGGGATGTCGACCAGCGCGGTCTCGACCGGTAGCAGGATCTCGTCAGGCGGCGCACTCTGCCATAGCTCCGCCAGTTTATCCACAGAAATCGCATCGCCTTCCGTGAAGGGTCCGGACCGTGTTCGCCGCAGGCTGGAAACACAACCAACGGTTTTCAAAGTCACGGCCAAATCCTTGATCAAGGCGCGGACGTAGGTGCCCGTTCCGCAGTCCACCACGAACCGGGCTTCGTCTTCGTTCGCGCAGTCGATCAATTCGAACCGGTCGACGACGACGGTTCTGGCTTGCAGTTCAGGGACTTCTCCCTGCCGCGCCAAATCATAGGCGCGCCTGCCCTGCACTTTGACAGCGGAATAGGCGGGCGGCACTTGTTGAATTTCGCCGACGAACTGTTGCAATGCCAGGTTGATTTGCTCGGGCGTGGGCCGCACCGGGCTGGTGTCGACAATGACGCCGTCGATGTCGTCGGTATCACGCGCCTCGCCCCACCGGCCGGTGAATTCGTAGGATTTATCCCCATGCAGCACGTACGGCATGGACTTCGTCGCTTCGCCCAAGGCGATGGGCAAAACGCCGGTGGCCATGGGATCGAGCGTCCCGGCATGCCCGGCCTTGGCCGCCTGGGTGACGGACCGCACTTTCGAGACCACCTGGGCCGACGTCATGCCGCCGTCCTTGTCGATGACCAGCCAGCCATTGAGGGGGCGGCCCTTGCGCCTACGCCCCATCGCGGTCGTCCTCGTCGGTCAGATCGGCGGCGACGCTCGGCTCCTTCAGAATGGCATCGACCCGGCTGGCCGCGTCGAACGACAGGTCCTGCTCGAAGCGCAGCCGGGGTGAAAATTTGAGGTGCACCAAGTGCGTGACCTGGCCCCGCAGCCAGCCGGCGCAACGGTTCAGCGCCGTGACCACCGTCTCCGCGTTGTGTCCGCCCAGCGGCGTCACGAAGGCGGTGGCGTTGCGCAGGTCGGGCGAGGCACGGACTTCCGTCACCGTGACGGCGACGCCGTCGAGGTCCGGGTCCCGGATTTCGCCGCGGGCCAGAACCTGGGCGATGGCGTGGCGGAGTTCCTCGCCCACACGCAACTGCCGCTGGCTGGCGGGACGGCCTGCACGCTTGTTTCGTGTCATGATGTCCTCAAGATCCCGAAAACAAGGGGCGGGATTGAACCCGCCCCAGTGTCAACATGAGCGGGCGCGTCAGAGCTCGCGCGCCACCTCTTCCACTTCGAAGGCCTCGATCACGTCGCCGACCTGGATGTCGTGGTAGTTTTCGAACGACATGCCGCATTCGGTGCCCTGGCGCACTTCCTTGACGTCGTCCTTGAAGCGCTTGAGCGTCGACAGCTTGCCTTCGTGCACCACCACGTTGTCGCGCAACAGACGGACCCCGGCGCCGCGCCGGACGATCCCGTCGGTGACCAGGCAACCGGCCACCTTGCCCACTTTGGAGACCGAGAACACTTCGCGGATTTCGGCGTTGCCGATGAAGGTCTCCTTGATCTCGGGCTTGAGCATGCCGCTGAGCATGCCTTTCATGGCGTCGATCACGTCGTAGATGACCGAATAGTACCGGATGTCCACTTCCTCGGCTTCGGCCAGGTCCTTCGCCTGCTTGTTGGCGCGGACATTGAAGCCGATCACCAAGGCGTTGCTGGCCTTGGCGAGTGTGATGTCGGATTCGTTGATGCCGCCGACGCCGCCATGCAGCACGCGCACGGATACTTCGTCGGTGCCAAGCTTCTCGGCCGCGCCGATGATGGCTTCGGTCGAACCCTGGACGTCGGATTTGATGACGACCGGCAACTCGTTGACCTCGCCGGCCTGGATTTGCGAGAACATCTGCTCGATGGACCCGCGGCCCGACAGCGACGTCCGGCTTTGCCGCAAGCGCCGTTGGCGGAACTCCGACACCTCCCGCGCCCGCGATTCGCTTTCGACCACAGTGAAATCGTCGCCCGCCTCGGGCGTGCCCTGAAAACCGAGCACTTCGACGGGGGTCGCCGGTCCGGCTTCCTTGACCTGGCGGCCGTGATCGTCGATCAAGGCACGCACCCGGCCCCATTCGGCACCGGCGACGAAGACGTCGCCCTGCCGCACCGTCCCGCGCGTGACCAGGACGGTTGCGACCGAACCACGGCCCCTTTCGAGCTTGGCCTCGACGATGGTACCCTCCGCCGTCCGCTCGGGATTGGCCTTCAGCTCCAGCAGTTCGGACTGCAGGATGATGGCCTCCTCCAGCTTGTCCAGACCGGTTTTCTGGATGGCCGAAACTTCCACGTCCAGCACTTCGCCGCCCATGCCTTCGACGACGATTTCGTGCTGCAGCAATTCATTGCGGACACGATTGGGGTCGGCTTCGGGTTTGTCCATCTTGTTGATGGCGACGATGATCGGAACCTCGGCGGCCTTGGCATGGCTGATGGCCTCCACCGTCTGCGGCATGATGCCGTCGTCGGCGGCCACGACCAGAATGACGATATCCGTCACCTTGGCACCGCGCGCCCGCATGGACGAGAACGCGGCGTGGCCCGGCGTGTCGATGAACGTGATTTTGTGACCGCTCGGCGTTTCCACCTGGTACGCGCCGATGTGCTGGGTGATGCCGCCGGCTTCGCCGCCGGCCACGTCGGTCTGGCGCAAGGCGTCGAGCAACGACGTCTTGCCGTGATCGACATGGCCCATGACGGTGACCACCGGCGCCCGTGACTCCAGAGAGCCCGGATCGTCCTCGGTGGTATCCAGAAGGTCCTGTTCCACATCGGCTTCGGTCACGCGTTTGACCCGGTGGCCAAACTCCGAAACCACCAGTTCCGCCGTATCGGCGTCGATGGTCTGTTGGAAGTTGGCCATGACGCCCATTTTCATCAATTCCTTGATGACATCGACGGCCCGCTCGGCCATGCGGTTGGCCAGCTCCTGGACCGTAATGGATTCGGGCAACACCACGTCCCGCACGACCTTGCTGGGCGGTTGATGCGATGCTTCGCGCATCGCCCGTTTTTCGCGTTCACGGGCACGGCGCACCGAGGCCAGGCTGCGCTGCCGGTCCTCGTCGGCCAAAGCCTGGTCGATGGTCAGCTTGCCGCCGCGGCGGCGCGGCCCATCGCGGCGGGTTGCCGCCGGTTTGGCCTTGTCACCTTGCCGCCCAGGCTTCTTGGCCTTGGCCCGCGCGTCCTTGTCGTCATCCGCTTTGGCAGGCTTCGCGTCTTTCGCCTTGGCCGCCTCGGCGTCCGGCTTGGTTTCCTCAACGGTTTCCGTTTGTTTCTGTTCTTCCTCCTGGCGCCGCGCCGCATCGTCTTCGGCCTTGCGCCGGGCTTCGTCCTCTACCCGCTTGCGTTCTTCTTCTTCCGCGGCGCGCCTGGCGGCTTCTTCCTCTTCCTTCTTGCGCTTGGCTTCTTCCTCGGCGCGGATCTTGGCTTCCTCTTCCGCCCGCACGCGGGCTTCAGCAGCCGCCTTCTTGGAATCGGCCAGCGCGCGTGCCCGCGCCGCCTTTTCGTCGCCGGTCAGGGAGCGCAGAACAACCCGCGGCTTCGAATCATCGTCCTCTTCGGGCTTCTTCGCTTCGGGCTCGGCAACAGGTTCCTGCGGAATTTCCTCCGGCTGGGGTGCCTGCGATTCGGAAAACTCGCCGCCCTTACGGGTGAACGTCCGCTTCTTACGGACTTCAACGGTGACCGATTTGCTCCGGCCATGGCTAAAGCTCTGCCGTACCTGTCCGGTTTCGACAGTTTTCTTCAACTCCAACCGCCGCGGACGCGAAAGGGTCAGCGACTTCTTGCCGTCCGAATCATTCGCTTCGCTCATACCTGCTCCAACTCGCTGGACCCGACAACCGGATCCGATGATCTAAAACCCACAAGCCGCTTGATCTCCGCCAGGAACCGATCGTTCAGTTTCCCGCGCGTGAGGGCAGCATGTACCACATTTTCCCGCCCTATGGCCAAACTCAATTCGGCGCCGGACAATTCCGTAACGTGCGGGATCGATTGCGCCATACGGCGTAATTTATCCCGACCGTCGGCGGCGGCATCGGCGGCAGTGATCAGACATCCCGCCGTACCGCCCGCCAAAACGGCTTTGACTTTCTCGAAACCGGCGGTCATTTCTCCGGCCCGGCGCGCCAGACCAAGAATGTCGCAGCATCTGCGGGCCAGCATGTCTTCGAGCTGCACGACCAGATCCGGCCCCACCGTGACGGGCCGGCGCGCTGCGTAATGGAACCGCCGCTTGGCCACCGCCGTTTCCACCGCCCCGCGGCTCGCGGTCACCCACATGCCACGGCCCGGCAGTTTACCCGCGATATCCGCAAATACGGCATCTTCCGGACCCAACACGAAGCGGATCATCTCCGCCTTGGGCCTGGTTAATCCCGTCGCAATACACCGCCGTTCGTTTTCACGAACTGTCAGATGATGAGACTGGCTTCCGTTTGCCGCTGACATGACGGGTACATCCTTCGCACCCGCTTCAGCCGGCAGCCGGCGGATCACCGGCTCCTTCAGCATCGGCACCGGCCTCTTCGGCCGTTTCCCCCGCGGCGTCGGGCGCCGCCTCTTCATCCTCGAACCAGTGGGCTCGGGCCGCCATGATAATGGCGTTGGCTTCGTCCTCGTTCAGGCCGAAGTTCTTCAGGATCCCTTCTTCCGCGTCATACAGTTCGTCGCTCGCCAGGTCGGCCAGATCGTCAAGCGTCTTGATTCCGGCCTCGCCCAGCGCCACCAGCATTTCCGGCGTGAGCGCATCGATCGCGGCCACATCGTCGTCGACCTGCAATTCGCGCCGCTTTTCATTCAAACGGCTGGCTTCGCTTTCCAGATATTCCCGCGCGCGACGGCCAAGCTCGGTGGCCAGGTCCTCGTCAAAGCCTTCGATGCTGAGCAGTTCCTCGATCGGAACGTAAGCCACTTCCTCGACCGAGGTGAAACCTTCGGCCACCAGCAAATGGGCGATGACATCGTCCACGTCGAGGGCATCGACAAACTGCTGGCTGCGCCGCCGGAATTCTTCCTGGCGTTTTTCCGATTCTTCCTCTTCGGTCAGGATATCGATATCCCAGCCGGTGAGCTGCGACGCCAAACGGACGTTCTGTCCGCGTCGGCCGATGGCCAGCGAGAGCTGCTCGTCGGGCACCACGACCTCGATCCGCATGGCTTCTTCGTCAAGCACCACCTTGGCCACCTCGGCCGGCGCCAGGGCGTTGACGATGAACGTCGCCGGATCGGGCGACCACTGGATGATATCGATCTTCTCACCCTGCAGCTCGCTGACGACCGCCTGAACGCGGCTGCCGCGCATGCCGACGCAGGCGCCTACGGGATCGATGCTGGAGTCATTGCTGAGCACCGCAATCTTGGCCCGGCTGCCCGGGTCGCGGGCGACGGACTTGATCTCGATGATGCCGTCGTAGATTTCCGGCACTTCCTGGGCGAACAGCTTGGCCATGAACTGCGGGTGGGTGCGCGAGAGGAAAATCTGCGGCCCACGCTGTTCGCGGCGCACGTCGTAGATATAGGCCCGCACCCGATCACCCTGGCGGAAGCTTTCCCGCGGCAGCAGTTCGTCCCGGCGCAGAACCGCTTCGGCGCGGCTTAAATCGACGGTCAGGTTGCCGTATTCGACACGCTTGATCAGACCGCTGACCACTTCGCCGATGCGGTCCTTGTATTCGCCGTATTGGCGTTCGCGCTCGGCGTCGCGCACTTTCTGCACAATGACTTGCTTCGCCGTTTGCGCGGCCACACGGCCGAAATCGATGGGCGGCAAGGCATCTGAAATAAAGTCGCCGACCTGGGCGTCGGGATTGCGCTCCCGCGCATCGGTCAGGGCAATTTCCGTGTAGTCGTTCTCGACGGCCTCGACCACTTCCATCAGGCGGGCCAGGCGGATCTCGCCGGACCGGCGGTCGATTTCCGCACGGATTTCATGCTCGACGCCGTACTTGGCGCGGGCCGCCTTCTGGATCGCCTCTTCCATGGCTTCGAGCACGATGTCCTGGGCGATCGCCTTCTCGCGGGCGACGGCATCGGCGACTTGCAGAAGTTCCTGCGGGTTCAAGGTTGTTGCGGTTTCCATCCCACCAGTCCGATTACGATTGTCGTTCCTTCAACGAAGCCGCGATCAGGTCGTCCGTAATGACCAGTTTGGCTCCGTCGATACTGTCATAAGGCAACGCGACGTCGTTGCCTTCGAATTCCAATTGGACGTCGCCGTCCGCGATCCCCTTCAACCGGCCGCGATAGCGTTTGCGGTCGTTCAGAGGCTGTTTGAGTTCGATCTTGGCTTCGAAACCGGCAAAGCGTTCGAAATCGTCCAAACGCACCAGCGGCCGGTCGAGACCCGGCGAACTCACTTCCAAATTGTAGGGCCCCGCGATGGGGTCCTCGACGTCGAGCAGCGCCGACACGGCACGGCTCACTTCGGCGCAGTCATCCACGGTCATCGATCCGTCGGCGGTCTGTTCCGCCATGATCTGCAGAACCGGTGGCGAAGCACCGATGACCTTGACGCGAACGACGGTATAGCCCATCGCCTCAAGCGACGGCGTGATGATCCGTTCAACTTCGCGTACCGGGTCCATGAATTGCGGCTTTCGCGCTCTAAGCTCTAACAACGATACAGGCAACAAAAAATGGGCCGCTGGCCCACCGCCTTCATCGTATCCGAGTTTTGAATTGAGAAAGAGCCAACAGCGCAAATCGACTTACAGCGATAATAGGTATCGAACCCGAGGCTTCAAGTGGTTTTTTCCACGACCCGTTCGCGCCCGTCCCGCCGGATCCTCAGATAGAGGCATTCCTCCCCCTGTTTCAATGCCTTAGCCTCGTAGCGGGTGGGCGGCCAGTCGCCCGTGCGCGTGGTCCAGTCGTCCGCGGATTCCGCCATCCAGGCAAACGCGGAATGCCGCTGAATATGCGCCAGCATCCAATGGCCGTAGTCCGTGTGGTCGGTCGCCAGCCGCAACTCGGCGCCGCGCTTCATGACCCGTGCCAGGGCATCGAGGGTTTCCATGGTGACAATGCGGCGCCTGTGGTGCCGCGTCTTGGGCCAGGGATCGGGAAACAGAATGAAAACCCGGTCCAGCGCGCCATCAGGCAGGACGTCGAGCAAATCCCTGGCATCGTCGGGATGAACGCGGATGTTGCGGATCCCCCGTGCGTCCGCCTGGGCAAGCAGGCCTGCGACCCCGTTGATAAACGGTTCGCAGCCGATCATGCCGACATCGGGATTGGCCGATGCCTGCGCTAAAAGATGTTCGCCGCCACCGAATCCGATTTCGAGCCAGAACTCCCGTACCGGAAAGGGGTATAGACGGTCCAAATCGACACGCGAATCGCCCCCGCCCGACCCCATGACAGACAGCGATTCGAGCCGAGATTCCACCAGCGCCCGGCGGCTTTTTCTCAGTGTGTGGCCCTGGCGGCGGCCGTAAAACTGGCGTTTTACCGGGCCGGACGCCGTGTTCGATATGGCTTTATCGTCAGGCAAATGCCGATTTCAGGTCGTCGGCCAGATCCACGCGTTCCCAAGAGAACCCGCCGTCGGCTTCGGGATCGCGGCCGAAATGTCCGTATGCCGCCGTACGGGCGTAGATCGGATTGTTCAGCGAAAGATGCTCGCGGATCCCGCGGGGCGTCAGATTCATGATGTCCAGCAGGGTGTCTTCCAGTTTCCTCTCGTCGACCTGGCCCGTTCCGCCGAGATCGCAATACAGCGACAATGGTTTGGATACGCCGATGGCGTAGGCCAGTTGGATCGTGCATTTGTCGGCCAGGCCGGCGGCGACCACGTTTTTGGCCAGATAGCGCGCGGCGTAGGCGGCCGACCGGTCGACCTTGGTCGGATCCTTTCCGGAAAAGGCGCCACCACCGTGCGGTGCGGCCCCACCGTACGTGTCGACAATGATCTTACGGCCGGTCAAACCGGCGTCACCGTCAGGTCCGCCGATGACGAAATTACCGGTGGGATTGACGTAGAACTCGTCCTCTTCGCACATCCAGCCGTCCGGCAGGGCATTGAGCACATAAGGACGGACGATTTCGCGCACATCGTCCTGACTCAGGTTCTCGGCGTGTTGCGTCGATACGACGACGGACTTTGCCCGAACCGGTTTGCCGTTTTCGTAAACCAGCGTGACCTGGCTTTTGGAGTCCGGCGCCAAGCCCGGTTCCGCGCCCGAATGGCGGGCTTCCGCCATGTTGCGCAGGATTTTGTGGGACAGGTGGATGGGCGCCGGCATGAAGGCTTCGGTTTCCCGGCAGGCGTAACCGAACATGATACCCTGATCGCCGGCCCCTTCGTCCTTGTTGCCGGCGGCATCCACCCCCATGGCGATATCGGCCGACTGGGAGTGCACATGCACCTGCACGTCTGCTTTTTTCCAATGGAATCCGTCCTGTTCGTAGCCGATATCGCGCACGCACGATCGTGCCGTTTCTTCCAGCAGTTCCGGTGTGATGGTCGCGGGGCCGCGCACCTCGCCGGCCAGGACGATCAAATTGGTCGTCGTCAGGGTTTCCACCGCCACGCGGGCCTCGGCCTCCGATGACAGATAGAGGTCGACAACGGCATCGGAAATGCGGTCGCAAATTTTGTCGGGATGACCCTCGGATACGGATTCGCTGGTAAACAGATAATCGGCTCGGGACACTGTGCTTCCTTTCGGGACTTAGGCGGATCGATACGGGCCATACCGGATGTCGACCGGCTGGCTGCGATGTGCGCCACGCCAATGAGCAACCGACCGAATTCCGCAACCGGGGTGATCTTTAGCCAAGCGGCATCGATGTGGTCAAGAAAATATGGGACCAAAATATAAAAGAATCTTTATATGTTTGAACCAGGCACAAAAAAAACGCCGCGAAAGTGACCGCGGCGCTTTTTGTTCTGCGTGTTCGTCCGGTCAGCCGTCGTACTCGTCTCCAGCCGAGGCGGGACCGCCAACGGCCTTGACCAACTCAAACACCCGTTTGCGCACGGAAGAATCAGGAATGCGGTAGTACGCGCGGACCAGTTCAAGGGTCTCGCGTCGCGATAGATTCTCCTGTTCGAACGACGGAGCCTCGCCTTCCGACAGACCCAACCGGTGCTGGCCGGAAACGCCCTCAGGCATATCGTCGAAGAAGAACGATACCGGAACGTCAAGAATATTGGCCAATTGATACAACCGGCTTGATCCGATCCGATTGGCGCCGCGTTCGTATTTCTGGATTTGCTGGAATGTCAGATTCAACGCCTCGCCCAGCTTTTCCTGGCTCATGCCAAGAAGCGTGCGGCGCAGCCGAACCCGGCTTCCAACATGTATGTCGATTGGATTGGGATTTGCAGCCAAAACTCACCCTTTCTACTTGCACACTCTTTATCGTTTCGCCGTTCGGCATAGGGTTTGCGTGCTTGGGCGCACCCATGGACGAAACTTCTATACTAACTATTTACAATGTAATAGATGTTTTGGTCAAGCAAAAACACTCAATAATAGCAACTCAACACAAGAAAAAACCACAGATACTATATAGGAATATAGTGTAAACGCGCTGATTATTTAGCGCGAAGATTAACAAAGGAAATTCAACGATAAGATTGATCGCTTTTCCACGCTCATATATCTTCGTATTTCATCGTTTTTCTCGCGAATACTGAAACAAAAATTAAAAACACAACCATCGCAATCCAAGCGTAGCGGCCGCCCTGAAGGAAGAGAGGCCGATGCGTCAGTGGATTTGGCAGGTTTCCGTCGATTACGCCCTCCACGCCGATGCCGAGTCGGGACATGACGCGGCCGTAAGGGTCGACCAGGGCGGAGATGCCCGTATTGGCCGCCCTCACCAACGGCAGGCCCTGCTCCACCGCGCGCATACGCGTCATGGCAAAGTGCTGATACGGACCGGAACTGTCGCCGAACCAGGCATCATTGGTCACGTTGAGCAGCCAGGCGGGCCGTTCGCGACCGGCTATTTCATCCGGGAATATGGCTTCGTAACAAATCAAGGCGCGGAACGGGGGCAAGCCTTTGGTTTTCACCGGGACGAGCCCGCGGGCGCCGGAGGAATAGTCGACGGCGCCCACGGCCAGCTTATCGAGGCCCAGGCTCGACAGCACGGAACGCAGCGGAAGATATTCGCCGAACGGCACCAGGTGCTCTTTGTCGTAAGTGAACGTGGTGTTCGCCCGTTCGTCGATCCCGACAAGACTGTTCCAGATCCGGATGCCCGGCTGATCCGACGGGCTTCGCCGCGGCACGCCGGTCAACACCTGGCCGCCGGGCGGCACGATCGACGCAACGATTTGCCGGCGGGTTGCATCGTTGCCAATGAAAAACGGAATGGCGGCTTCGGGCCAAATAACGTGTGTGACTGGCTGCTCGGCAGGCTGGGTGCTGAGCTGCACATGACGCATCAGATTCCTATCCCTGTGGTCGCGGTGCCATTTGAGTTTTTGTGGAATGTTGGGCTGTACGACGCGCAATCGCACGCCGTCCGCATAGTCCAGCCGGTCAAAAGACGGCGCCGAAACCAGCCGGCCATAACCGGCCATCAGCAACGCAAGCGACAATCCCGCCGCGCCGGCGGCCTGCCAGTTGCCGATCGGTCGGTTGATCAGAAGAGCCGGCGCGGCCGCCACCCAGACCGTGACGGCCGTCAATCCGAGGACGCCAATGAGCGACGCCACCTGCAGGGCACCATCGGTGACCGACCACATGTAACCAACGGCGTTCCAAGGAAACCCTGTAAAAAGGGTGCCCCGTAAAAACTCGGCCGCCGTCCATGTGGCCGCCAGAGCCGCCACACGGCCCGGGCCGTGCGGCGCGATCCAACCCGCGGCGAGCGTGGCCAAACCACTGTATATGGCCAACACCGATGGCAGGCCGAGAATGGCCAAAGGCAGGAACGCGGCGAACCGGCCGGCATCCACGAGCATGGAAAGTCCGGTCCAGTAGAGTCCGGTGACAAAATATCCCAGGCCGAACGCCCAACCGATGAGGAACCGCGTGCGGCCGCCGCCGGCGCCATCCAGCAACCAAATCAGACCCGTAAAGGCAACGAAGGCCAGCGGTACGGCATGAATGGGCGGCAACGCCAAAGCGGCGCACGCGCCGATTAGAAAGGCGGTCAAAATGCGGCGCCAGCCGGTCAAGGCGGACAGCCACGCGGCGACGCGAGTCAGGCGGCCCGTCGAACCCCTATCCATACCCGGACGACACGGCTATTTGGGCTGATCATGTACGGCGCTGTCGGACACACGGCGCCCGGATGGCGCCGCCCGAACGCGCAGGCGCTTGATCCGCCGCGGATCCGCTTCGACCACTTCGAATTCCAAACCGCAGGGATGGCCAATGACTTCGCCACGCTGCGGAACCCTTCCGAGAAGCGAAAAGACAAGGCCGCCGAGCGTGTCGACTTCTTCCTCGCGGTCTTCCGGCAACAGATCGCATCCTACAAGGTGTTCAAGTTCTTCGATTTCGGCCCGCGCATCGGCATCGTACGACCCGTCGGAATTTTCGACCAGCAACGGACCTTCGACGACGTCGTGTTCGTCCTGAATCTCTCCGACGATTTCCTCGACCAGGTCTTCGATGGTCACCAACCCGTCGACGCCGCCGTATTCGTCGATCACCAGGGCCATGTGAACCCGGCTCGCGCGCATTTGCAGCAGCAGTGCCGACACCGGCATGGACGGCGGCACGAAGATGACTTCGCGCACGATGGTCTCCAGGCTGAATGATTCGCTGTGACCCCAGAAACGGATCAGATCCTTGATGTGGATCATGCCGACAACGTCGTCGAGCGAGCCGCGGAATACCGGTATGCGGGAATGGCTGGCATTGACGAACAGGTCAACCACGGCATCCAACGCCGTTGTGATGTCCAGGGCGACGATATCGGCCCGAGGCACCATGACTTCGCGGACCTTGAGATCGCCGAAATTGAGAATGTTCAGCAGCATCAGCCGCTCTTCCGGATCGATCGGGGCGACTTCCTGTTGATAGTCGTCGATCAACTCCTCCAGGCTTTCGCGCAAATTGGCTTCGCCGTTGCGCCCGACACCCAGGCCTTTGAGCCAATCACGAAAGGCGCTGAGAAATTGCGGCTCGTCCGAAGTCTGCTCGGAAGGATTGTGGTCCTGCGACCACACGCGTCTGGAGGAAGGGTCTTCGTTCATGAGGGTTCGGCACTCATCCGGTAAGGGTCGGCGATCCCCAATTTCGCGAGAATGCCGGTTTCCAGTGACTCCATGTGGTCTGCATCATTGTCATTCATATGGTCATGACCGAGCAGATGGAGAACCCCGTGGATCACCAAGTGGCTGAAATGGTCTGTCAGGGACTTGGCCTGATCCGTCGCTTCGCGCACCACGACACCGTGCGCCAGGACGACATCGCCCAATAAAAACGGCACACCCGCAACGGCCGTCTGCGCCGCGGCGTACACGTCGCCGTCGATGGCGGGGAACGCCAACACGTTGGTCGGCGTATCCTTGCCTCGAAACTGTTTGTTGAGGGACCGGATGTGTTCGTCACCGGTCAACATGATCGAGAGTTCCGTATCATCGGGCAGGGCGGCCGTGCCGGCCAGCAATGCCGCCATTGCCGCATCACGGCAGACCGCATCCGGGTCAGGAAGGTCGTTTTGCCACGCCGCGTCTTCGATCAAGATCGATATGTTCATGAGATTGAAGGTCTTGGCCTGCTGCCAGTTTGGGAGTCGGTGGATATTCGATTCGGCTGTGGTAGACGCCGAGGGTCAGAACGCGGGTAAACGCCGCTTCCAGCCGGGCCAGATCGGACAGCGTCAGGGCGCATTCGTCCAGTTGATGGTCCGCGACTTTTTCGTCGATGATCGCCTTGACCCGGTTCTGCACATCCTTGGGGGCGGGATCTTTCAGGGCACGGGTCGCCGCTTCGACCGAATCGGCCAGCAGCAGAATACCCGCTTCCTTGGTGCGCGGCCGCGGGCCGGGATAACGGAATTCCCGTTCATTGACCGTTTCGCCGGTGTCCTTGGCGCGCTCCACGGCTTTCATGTGGAAGACGCGCAGCAGGGTGGTGCCCTGGTGTTGTGTAATGGCGTCGATGATGACCCGCCCCAAGCGGTGTTTGCGGGCGATATCGATGCCGTCCTTGATGTGAGCGAAGATGATCCGCGCCGACAGTTCCGGCGGCAGCCGGTCGTGAATGTTGCCGCCCCGCTGGTTTTCGGCGAAGTAACTCGGCCGGCGCATTTTTCCGAGATCATGATAGAGCGCCATCACCCGGCACTGCAGTGCGTTACTGCCGATGGCGTCGGCTGCGGCCTCGGCCAGATTGCCGATCATGACCGAGTGGTAATAGGTTCCAGGCGACCGCAAGGCGAGTTGCTTGAGAAGCGGATTGTCGGCGGAGGCCAGTTCGAGCAGGCGCATATCCGTGGCTTCGTCAAACACGTGCTCGAGCAACGGCAGCAGTCCGGTGGTGCAGATGGCGACCAACGCCCCGGACGTGACGGCAAAGGCCAGGGCGGGCAACACGGCCGTATCGAGACCCTGGCCGCCGAGAACCGTGACCACCGGCACCATGGCGGCCTGCACCAGACCGACGGCCAAACCCGCCTTGAGCAAATCGCTCCGCCGCCGGCACTGCCGGGCGATCACGCCGGCGGCCAGGATGCCCGCGGTGAAATAGGTGATCAGCCAGCCGTCGCCATCGACCCGGTAGGTCAAGACCAAAACCAGGCCGATGCCCGCCAACAGACTGGTGCGGGAATCGATCAGGAGCGAAATCAGCACGGTGACCAGCGCCACCGGCATCATCAACGGCGCGATCTCGGCGCTGATCGACAGGCCTTCGGCGAGGCCACGGCCGGCGAAGTAGACGCCGACGCTGAGCAGCGCCGTCACGGCCACCACCGACAACGACAGATAGGCCGCCTTGCGGCCCAACCGGAACGGCTGTTTGGCACCGCGGAAGAAAGCCCCGCCCAGCAGGATCAGCGCGACCAGAAGCACGGTGAAGGCGATGGCCTCGCCCCACGGCGCGCGTTGTTCCAGGCCTTCGTTGTGCAAACGGATGCGGTCCTGGATCGCCGTCGTGACCCGGTCGCCTTCTCGGACCAGCACTTCGCCCTGGTTGATGCGGACATAGACCGGTTCGACGGCATCGCGGCTCGCCTTGCGGTCTTCCTCGGTTGCCCGCGGGTTGGGCGTGAAGTTCGGCCGCACCAGTTTGGTTGCCGTATCGAGGACCCAGGTCCGGACGATCCGCGACGCGCCGTAAGGGGCATCGCCGGCCCGGGCGCGGATCATGCGCTGGACCTGTTTGAGATCGAGGATGCTGCTGAGGCTGTAGAACGGCCGCTTCGAATCATCGAGCAGGGTGTGAATCTGCAGGCCGCTCCGCGTCGGCAGATCGGTCCGCGCGGACACCACCAAACGGTCGAGCACGATGTTGATGAAGAAATTGAGCGCCACCGCCAAATCCCCCGGCTGCTCGAGTTTCTCGATCAGGGCGAACGTGGTGCCGTTGACCGGCCGGCCGATATCGGCGGCAAACGCCTCCTGGCGCTCCTGCGGCTTCATGGTCCCATCCGCCTTGCGGGCGCTCATGGCTTCCACGGCGGCATAGATCTTCTCGCCGATCTCGAAATAAAGATCGGGGTCATAGGTATAGACGGGCAATACCGATTGCGCCGCCTGGGTGCGGCTCAGTTCCGTGGTCGCCTTGTCCTCGACCAGCAGATCGCGTTCGGCCCGGATGGTTTGCGCGGCGATGGAGTTGATCGGCGGAACGGGATGGGAGCCGAACCACGACGGCGCCATGACGACGGTCATGACCGCGAGGAAGACCAAGAGGACGGGAAGGTCGAGCCACGGCCGCGCCCGGTTCCAGCCGTCCTCCGACAAGGCGCGGATCGCGGTGGCCGTCAGCAGCTGGCGCGCCTTCTGGAGGTCGGACGCCTCGTCTTGCTCTTTTGGTTCAACGTTCATCAGCGGTCCTCGACCGAATGATCCTGTTTCACCTTACGCTCGCGGGCATCATAGGCCCGCACAATACGCGTCACCAACGCATGACGCACGACATCGGCGTCCGAAAAGCGGACGACCGACACCTCGTCGATCGGCCGCAGTGTATCGACCGCGTCGCGCAGACCGGAGGGTACGCCTTTCGGCAAATCGACCTGACTGAGGTCCCCGGTCACAACCATACGGGAATTTTCACCCAACCTGGTTAACAACATTTTCATCTGCACGGGCGTGGTGTTCTGCGCTTCGTCGACGATGACGAAGGCATTGGCCAGTGTCCGGCCGCGCATAAAGGCCAAAGGCGCGATCTCGATTTCGCCGTTTTCCAGGTGTTTGGCCACCCGGTCCGCCGGCAGCATGTCGTAGAGCGCGTCATAAAGCGGCCGCAGATAGGGATCGACTTTGTCCCGCATGTCGCCGGGCAGGAACCCCAACCGCTCGCCGGCTTCCACGGCCGGGCGCGACAGGATGATCCGGTCCACCTGACCGGACAGGAACATGGAGACCGCCATGGCCGCGGCGAGGTACGTCTTGCCCGTTCCGGCCGGTCCCAGCGCGAACACCAGTTCCCGCTCCATCAGGTCCCGCACGTATTGGGTTTGCACCCCCGTTCGCGGCGTGATCACCCGTTTGCGGGTGCGGATGGTGACGTCGTCGATCGAGCGCGCCGCGTCCGGCGAATCGCTGCTTTGCGCGTGTTCGGCGATGCGGATCGCGCCGTCCACGTCGCCCGGACCGATGTCGAGGCCGCGCGTCAGACGCTGTTGCAACTGTTCCAGTACGCTGCGGGCCAGTTCCCGGGCCGAGGCCTCGCCGGAAATGGCGACCCTGTTGCCCCTGGGCGTCAGTACCACGCCCGTCTTTTGCTCGATCCGGGCGAGATTGCTGTCGAACTCGCCGAACAGGGCGGACGCCACATTGTTGTCGCTGAATTCGATGACCAGGCCCGGCTCGTTCGCAGGCGCGTCTTCATCCCCTCCGGGACGGGAGGAAGCAGGCGTCTGTTGATCGACTGTGGTCGGGGGTGTCACGGGATGGATCGTTCGCTGATTTGGACGTCAGGCCGCCGCCGCGGTGTCGAGAACGCCGGCGAGACTGTTGGCGTGCCCGTCCACGATCCGTACGGAGGCGACAGTGCCGAGGCGCGATTCCGGCGCCTCCACGAACACGGCCTGCATGTACGGGCTGCGGCCGACGAGCTGGCCCGGCCGACGGCCGGCGCGGTCCAGCAGCACCGGCATGTCGCGGCCGGTGCACGCACGGTTGAACGCTTGTTGCTGCCCATCGAGAACGGTCTGCAGTGCCGCCAGCCGGTCCGCCTTGACGTCCCCGGGAACCGTGTCGGCCAGTTCCGCCGCCGGGGTGCCGGGACGGGCGCTGTACTTGAACGAATAGGCCTGCGTGTAGTTGACCGCACGAACCAACGACAGGGTGTCGTTGAAATCGGCATCGGTCTCGCCGGGAAATCCGACGATGAAGTCTCCGGACAGGGCGATGTCCGGGCGGGCGCGGCGCAGCTTTTCGATGATCGCCAAATAATCCGAAGCCCGGTGGCGCCGGTTCATGGCCTCCAAAATGCGGTCGGAACCAGACTGCACGGGCAAATGCAGGTAGGGCATGACCTTATCCTCGGAACCATGAACGTCGATCAGGTCGTCCTGCATTTCCAGCGGATGGGATGTCGTGTAACGCAGCCGCTCCAGGCCGTCCACCCGGGCCAGGCGGCGCAACAAGGCGGCGAGGGACGTGGTGTCACCCGCTTCATCGGGTCCGTGGTAGGCGTTGACGTTTTGGCCCAATAACGTGATTTCCCGTGCGCCGCCTTCGACCAAACGGCGGGCCTCGGCCTCAATGTCGGCAACCGGCCTGGAAAACTCGGCGCCACGGGTGTAGGGGACGACACAGAACGTACAAAACTTGTCGCAGCCTTCCTGCACGGTCAGAAACGCGGACGGGCCGCGCGCGGCGCTGTCATCGGGCAAATGATCGAATTTCGATTCGACCGGAAAGTCGGTGTCCAGGACGCCCCGTTTGCTGGACGCCGACGCGCGCGTGGCCCGGGCCACCATCTCCGGCAGGCGGTGATAGGACTGCGGGCCGAACACGATATCGACATAGGGCGCCCGGCGCATGATCTCGGCGCCCTCGGCCTGCGCGACACAGCCGGCAACGGCGATCACCATGTCGTCGCCCGCTTCACGGCGCCCGTCCTTCAACAGACGCAGCCGGCCCAGCTCGGAATAGACCTTCTCCGCCGCTTTTTCCCGGATATGGCAGGTGTTGAGAATCACCATGTCCGCGGCGGACGGCGTGTCGCACGCGGCATATCCCAAAGGCGTCAGAACGTCCGCCATGCGAGCGGAATCGTAGACGTTCATCTGACAGCCGTAGGTTTGGATGAATAGCTTCTTGGCCAAGGCCTTCTCTATCTGTCGGCACAAGCCATGCCGACCGGTCCTTCGTGGCGACGAGGGCGCGAACGAGTGACCGAAACTAGCACCGGCGCGGAAGGAGTCAAGAACGACAAAACCAGCACGCGAGGCGACCACGCGCGGGCATCGGGTCGCCGGGGTTAATTATTTGAAAATATTTGTGTTTTTGGATTCGACCGCGGTAATTTAGGCCCGAAAACCATGCCGGTTCACCATCGGCACCCAGAATCAGCCCTTGTTTTTCAACGCCACGCCGTACAATTCGAGACGATGGTCGACCAGCTCGTAGCCCAACTCGGCCGCGATTTCACGCTGAAGTTTTTCGACTTTATCATTGGTGAATTCGATCACCTTGCCGGTCTGCACGTCGATCAAGTGGTCGTGGTGTTCATCCGGAACGGGCTCGTAGCGGGCGCGGCCATCGCCAAAATCATGCCTGTCGATAATACCGGCTTCCTCGAACATCCGTACGGTGCGATAGACCGTCGCGATGCTGATTTTCGCGTCAATGGCGGATGACCGCCGGTAAACCTCCTCCACATCGGGATGATCATTGGCGTCCGACAAAACACCGGCGATAACCCGCCGCTGTTCGGTCATGCGCATGCCGAGCTCGATACACCGTTTCTCGATGCTGTCTGTCATTACCCTAGCGCCTCGATACTGTCGACCGGGCGCAGGTCTGGCGCCCTCAATTGATTAAGAACCTACCGCTTGCGCTTACGGCGGGTAGTCCCCAAACCAATTTTCTTGGCCAAGTCCCGCCGCTGCGCCGCGTAGTTGGGAGCCACCATGGGGTAGTCGGGGGCCAATCCCCAACGGTCCCGATACTCCTCCGGCGTCATATTATAGGCGGTTTTCAGGTGGCGTTTGAGCATTTTCAGCTTCTTGCCGTCTTCGAGACACACAATGTACTCCGGTGTCACCGACTTCTTGATCGGGACGGCCGGCTGCGGCTTGTCTGACGAAGTCGCCGCCGAGGAGTTGCCGACCGAAGCAATCGTTGAATAGACCTGCTGAATTAGCTGAGGCAATTCGTTGACTTCGACGGAATTGTTGCCGACGTGAGACGCAACGATCTGTGCCGTGAGAGTAAGCAGCTCACTAGGATTGACTTTATCAGACATTTAATTCCGCCTTCCGAAACAAATTCATTGCCCGATATATATTGGGTCAAAGGCTAGTCATCAATAAAAAACTGCTCTAATTCAAGATTTGCATAGTAGATTAAGAGGTATTTTCCAGTCTTTCTGCTTTGTAGTCTAGATTTTGATTTGAAGAGCATCGGATTTTGACCAGATTTCCCCAATCATTGCCAGGATTACCCGGTATTTGGCCCAAACCGGAAGAGGCCGGCATTTGCACAGGCTGCCTACAAATCCCGTCGCAAGACGATCGCGGCTTCGCGCCGGCCGCCGCCCGTTTGGTAATAGCGCTCGCGCCGGCCAACGGCGGTAAAGCCTGCATCGTCATAAGCGGCGCGGGCCGCCGTGTTGGATTCGGCGACCTCGAGGAATACGGCTTTTGCGCCCGCGGTTTGCGCGGCCTGCAATCCAGCCGACAGGAGGGCGCGCGCCACGCCTTGCCGGCGGCACGCCGGCACGACCCCGATAGTGATCAGTTCGCATTCGTCGGCCGCCATTCGAAACAGGGAAAACCCGACCGGGTCGGCGTCCTGCGCGGACGAGGCAATGCCCCCGAACACACCCGGCGTCGACAACAGTTGGGAAAAATGCTCGCGGTCCCAGGGATCGGCAAAACTGTCCGCGTGCAGCGCTGCCATGACCGGCGCATAGGCCGCGCCGACGGACGAAATATGCCAGATCTGGCTTTCTTCCCCGATCATTTGGGTGCGGCGGGCGGTTTGGCATCGGGCGGCCGCAAATAGAGCGGGGCCGGAGGTGCGTCGGCCATCGAACCTGCCCCCCGGTCGCAGGCAAGACGAATCATGGAACGCGCATCCGGTTGAGACGGGTGCGAAAGGAACCCGGCGCCAGCAGGCAAATCGACCGCGTGCGCTTCCACCAGATGCGCGCCGCTGCCGATCACGGTCAAGCCGTCCGTCAGGCCGGCCGCGACGTCCGCCGGGTCGGATACCGCCGGGCGATCATCCGCTTGGAAACGGTCTGAACCCGTCAGCGAATATGTCTGAGTGTATACCTGGCCGCGCCGCGCATCGATGCACACGACGAACGCGGGTCCCGTGTCCCCGGAGACGACGGCTTCGGCGGCGATCGCTTCCAGTGTCGTGACCCCGATGACCGGTACGCCCGTCACCAAAGCCAATCCGCGCGCCGCCGCCAGCCCGATCCGGACGCCGGTGAAAGTCCCGGGCCCGATGGTGACGCAAATGGCATCCAATTCCGGCCATGTCATGCCCGCTTCCGCGCGCACATCCTCCAGCATCGGCATCAGGGCTTCGGCGTGGCCGCGCTGACGCGTTTCGTGACGCTGTGCAAGCATGATGTGCCCGTCGGCCAGGGCGGCCGAACACACTTGCATGGCGGTGTCGAATGCCAGGATTTTCATGGCGTACTCATATGGGCGCGGTACACGCGTTTTAGCCGTCTTTGGTCTGTTTTGCCACGGAATCGTCACTTCCGTATCATCCCTGGCCCATCGACGATGGCGTTCGGAGAAGCGGGTTCTCACGGCGCAGGGGCTCGGCACTTGGCATCCTGCCTCGACCCCTGGTGGAAACACGCTTTAACCGGACGTTGAATCGGCTTACAAATACCGCTGCGTAAAGCTTGAAGGGGATCAAGGCAGTTGCGACATCGGAAAGGCTGGGCGCCGCTCGTTTGGATTCGCGGGATAGCTGCCGTCAGCGTATTGGCATCGGTCGTGTCGGCAGCCATGCCCGCGCCGGCTGCCGACTGGGCATCGGTCGTGATGTATCACAAGTTCGGCGAGTCCGATTCGCCGTCGACCAACATCCGCATCGAACAGTTCGAGGCGCACATCGCCGAACTGACATCGGGCAAATATTCCGTTTTGCCGCTGCCCGAGATCGTCCGGCGCATGCGGGAAGGTACGGCACTGCCGGACCGTACTGTCGCGATCACCATCGATGACGCTTTCATGTCCGTATACCGGGAAGCCTGGCCCAGGCTGCGCGCGGCCAACTTGCCCTTCACCCTGTTCGTCGCCACCGACGCCATCGACAAAGGTCTGGCCGGTTATATGTCATGGGATCAGATCCGTGAACTGGCCGCCGCCGGCGTCACCATCGGCAGCCAGACCCGCAGCCATCCACACATGCCCCGGCTGGACGATACCGCCAACGCCCGCGAACTGATTCACTCGAACCAGCGGTTCCTCAGCGAACTGAGCCAGCGGCCGACGCTGTTCGCCTATCCTTACGGAGAATACGGTACGGCCGTGCAACGGGCGGTGAGCCAGGCTGGCTTTGTCGCCGCGTTCGGCCAGCACTCCGGGGCGATGTATCCGGGCGAGGACCGGTTCGGGTTTCCGCGCTGGGCCATGAACGAACGCTATGGCGACCTGCGCCGGTTCCGCATGGCGGTGAATGCCACGCCGTTCCGTGTCACGGATGTGACGCCACCCGACCGGACACTGCAGCGCAATCCGCCGGCCTTTGGATTCACGCTGGCCGAGGATCTGCCCAACGTCGGCCAGTTGGCCTGTTATTCCTCGCACCATGGCGGTCCCGTGCGCATTGAACGCTTGGGTGACCGGCGCTTCGAGATCCGTCTGGACAGCCCGTTTCCGCGCGGAAGGGCCCGGATCAACTGCACCGTGCCCGGACCGGATCAGCGCTGGCGCTGGCTGGGCGTGCAATTTTATGTCCCGGATAACTAGGGCTTTAGCCGCACCGTATCGAAATCGGTCATGCGGTTGTCCCTGAGGACCCGCCGGAGGGTATCGACGTAGTGCTGGCGCCGTTGCGAGTAAGCGGCAAGATCGGCGGCATAGTCGTGCGCATCGACCCACCGGCGCGCCTGCCGGGCATACCAGCGCCTGGCCCGGAAACCCGTGTAGGCACGATGGGTGTTCAGATTGTGCATATAGGACGCCACTGAATGGGCCAGGGAGGGATATTTGCGAACCTTGTGACTGGCCCCGGCGTCCCGCAGGCTGGGGACAAGCCCTGTTCCCGAAGCGGTCGTCCATTGGCCGAACAACGCATTGCCTTCGATGGCGAAACGGGACGTGCCCCAGGCCGATTCGACGGCCGCCTGAGTCAGCGCGACCGAAGGCGGGACGGTATCGACCCGGCGGGTCAATTCGGACAGAGCGCCCTCGTCCACGCCATACCGCTTCGCCAATGAGGTGAGCCAGCGTTGGTCGCCCGGACGGCGGTTGGTCGAGCCAAGCAGGGCAATCATGCGCCGGCGCGTCTCACGAATACGGGTATTCTCCGCCAGGATCAGTGGCAATACCGCCGCCGCAAACACTGCCTTGCGCTGCGGCGGCGACAGCGAGCCATCCCACCCGGGCGGCAGACGCCGCACGGTCACGGCGGACACCCGACCGGTGCGCCTGACCTGCCCGATCTCGTCCGGCGAAAGTTCGTCGACGGTTGTGTGCACCGCCATCCGCGCGCTCATGGTTGGCAAGTGCTCGTCCTTCCGGGCGGACAGGGAGGCGGCCACCATCAGAACGACCGCCATCGCACCAAGCGATACCAAAACGGTGCTTTCGAAATCCTTCGGACTTACCCACGCCCGCCAGTCGATCCTGGGCACGTACGCCTCCACTCCAACCGCAACCACCGACGGCCGTATCTACCACTGTCGTGCCAAGAGGGTCTTAAGAGGTGTGTAAAATTTGTACCAAATGACAACCGTCAGAGCCGCGTCGCCGTGTCGCTGAGGCGCGCCTTGTCCAGTTCATGCAGACGGTTGTAGGAAATGATGCCGCGCAGGGTCTCGACATACTTCTCGCCGCGCTCCGAATACCGGGTCAGTGTGGGAATAAGATTGAGGCCGGTGAGGGGTTCACCGTTTACGCGGAGTTCCGCCCGGCGTTGGCGGAAATCCTTGTAGGCCCAATGGGTGTTCAGATTGCGCAGATACGAACCGACCGAGCTGCGCAGATCGGCGAACGCCCGGACCTCATGACGCTTTCCGGTATCGCGCTGGGTGGGTACCAGGCCCGTGCCCTTCTTATAGGTCCATTGCCCAAACACGGCATTCCCTTGCATGGCGAAGCGCGAACGGCCCCACCCGGATTCCTCGGCCGCCTGCGCCAGGGCGAGGGACGGCGGCACCGTGTCGACCCGGCGCAACAGCTCGGCGCCGTCACCGACACCGTCGTCAACGCCGTATGCCTTGGCCAGTTTGCCGAGCCAGACTTTCTGCGCCGCGGTCATGGCCGGTCCCGCTACCAAGGCCCGTTTCAACTGGTCGCGCTGCTTGGCCACCACATCGTTTTCCTGCAGAACCAGGGGCAGGATCGACTGCAAAAAGGCCCGCTTGCGTTGCTTGGCTGACGGAACGTCGGGCAACCCGTCCGGCAGGCTGGAAAGGTAAACCCGGGGAACCGTGCGGCCTTTGTTGCGGACCGCGCCCAGGTCGTAGCCAATGGCGGCGAACTTGCCCATCAGGGCGTCGACATCGCGGATCAAGGTGACGGATTGATCGAAACCGGGCAGTGGTTGGCCCAGCACCAATTTCACCGGACCCTTGCGAATGCGCGGCGGCACCTTCAAAACGACCCAACCGACCGGCTTGATCGCGGGGGTCGGTATGGCAGGCACGGGCTTGGGCACCCAGGCCGCGACGATCGACGGGATGGATTGCCCGGTCAGGCCGGTCCAACCGGCCAATCCGAGGAGCGACAGAATCATGACCGCAAGGGCGGCCAATACCGCCCTGTCAAACCCGCTGGTCCTGATGTCCGGCTGAGCCGCCACTGTCGCAGTCCCCGGCGGCGCCGGTTTTTCCCCGGCGTCCGCAATCTTGTGTTGGTTAGATCGCCCGTACTTCCATTACTTCGGGGATGTAGTGGCGCAGGAGGTTTTCAATGCCGTGCTTCAACGTCATCGTCGAACTGGGACAGCCGGCGCAGGCGCCCTGCATGTGCAGGAAGACGATGCCGTCTTCGTAACCGTGGAAGGTGATGTCGCCGCCGTCCTGGGCCACGGCTGGGCGCACGCGGGTGTCGAGCAGGTCCTTGATCTGGACGACCACATCGCTGTCGCCGTCTTCGATCGAACTGCCGCCGGTATCGGGCGCGTCCTGGTTCATCACCGGCAGGCCGGCCTGGAAATGTTCCATGATCACGCCGAGAACCGCCGGCTTGATGTGATGCCACTCGGCGTCGCCCTTGCTGACGGAAATGAAGTCGGCGCCGAGATAGACGTTGGTCACGCCCTCGACCTGAAACAGCCGCTTCGCGAGCGGCGAGGCTTCGGCCTCATCGGCGCTGGCCATGTTCGCGGACCCCGACGGCATCACTTCGCACCCCGGAAGGAACTTGAGCGTGGCCGGGTTCGGCGTCGCTTCGGTTTGAATAAACATGGCGGTTCTCCTGAAATCCTGTCGACGTTCCTATATTTGTAGAAGGCGGGCACCGAGATCAAGCGTCGGAACACGATGCATGGCGCCCCTGAATAACGTGCATACCGGGTGACATATTGGAAAATAGCCGAAAATCAAACGCTTATGATGTCGCACCCGGCTCCGGACGGGTCCACGTCGAACGGGCCGCCGCGGCCTGGCTAGTGCGATCCGCCTCGCAACGCCTGACGGCGGCCAAGATTTTCGACCGTCTGTGCCGCCTTCTGGTGGAAGACGGCCTGCCGCTGCACCACGCCTCGTGCGGCCTCATTGCTACTCATCCGCAGCTCTTTGCCCGCAATCTGCAATGGAGCACCGAGGAAGGGGTTCGTGAAGTCGTGCGTCCCCATGGCATCGAAGAAAGCAGCGCTTATCTCAGCAGCCCGGTCGCCAAGATCCACAAGGGCGTACCCATGGTGCGTTGCCGCCTGGAAGGTACTGCGGAAACGCCGCCCTATCCGGTGGTGCAGGAACTGAAAGAGCGTGGCGCGACCGATTATGTCGCTTTGCCTTTGCAGTTTTCCAATGACCGGATCAATTACATATCCTGGACCACCCACGCCGCCGGAGGATTTTCGGACGACCACGTTACCTGCCTCAAGGAACTGATGCCCCTGGCGGCCATGCGCTTCGAACTGGAGTCGTCGTATTTCACCCTGCAGACATTGCTGCAGGTCTATCTTGGCCAGGGCGCCGGCGAACGGGTGCTTGCGGGCACGGTCAAGCGGGCACAGGGCGAAACCATCCGTGCCGCCATCTGGTATTCCGATCTGCGCGGTTTCACCGCCATGGCCGATACCCATCCCCCGGAAACGGTGATCGCCACGCTGGACGACTATTTCGACTGCATGGTCAACGCCGTACACCGCCACGGCGGCGAGGTTCTGAAATTCATCGGCGACGGCGTCCTGGCCATTTTCCCACTGGACGGCGGCGACCTGCAGGGCGCCTGCCACTGTGCCATGTGTGCCGCGGTCGACGCCCTCGGCAGCCTGGATAGCTTGAACGAGGCGCGGCAAAAAGACGGCAAATCCAGGCTGGATGCCGGCATCGCCCTGCATACCGGCGAAGTGATCTACGGCAATATCGGCACCCAGGACCGGCTCGATTTCACCGCCATCGGTCCCGCCGTCAATCTGGTCAGCCGCATCGAGCCGTTGTGCGGCGAACTGGGCCACCCCGTGCTGGCATCATCGGAATTCAAGAGATGTTCCTGCGCCGGCGACCTGATTTCCATCGGGTCGCGCGATCTGCGCGGCGTCAAGGAACCGCAGGAGCTGTTCACGCTGGCCAGCTACGCGCAGCGGGCCGAGCCGGAGGAAGGTGCGGGCTCCTAAGTCAGCTCGTCGATCATCTGGTCGCTGAGACCGCCGGGTACCACGGTCACCGGAATGGCCATGGACCCCGATCTTTCACCCGCCAGCTCCGTTACCAGGGGACCGGGACCTTCGGAACCGACACTGGCCGCCAGCACGAGAATGCGGATCGACGGGTCTTCCTCGATCAACTCCAGCAACTGTTCGCGCTTGCGGCCTTCGCGGATGATCAGTTCCGGCGTGATACCGGTTTCGTCCTGCACTTCGGCGGCGAAGCCTTGCAGAATCTCCTCCGCTTCCTCGCGGGCCTCCTCGCGCATCTGGTCCTCGACCGCCATCCAGTGCTGGAAGTCCGGCGGTTCGACCACCATCAGCAGCGCCACGCCGCCACCGGTGGATTGCGCCCGGCGCGCGGCAAACCGCATGGCCACGCGGCACTCGGGCGTCGCGTCCAGTACGGCGAGGAATTTGTTGCGCTTGTGGGAGAGGGTTCCCGGCTGATCGGTCATCGAGGAGTCCTTGCGTCGTGAAACCGCCCGTATATCGTGCCCCAAGGCAAAGGCCAAGAGCAAGCGTGACGGAAATTGACCTTTTATTTCAGCAGGATATTGGAAATCTCCTTGAGCCGGGTGCGCGCCCGCAGCAAGTAAAAACCCTGCGCCGACAGGTGACTGGCAAACCAGATGCCGTCGGGTTCGGAGTTGATGACCACCAGCGGATCCAGCGTTGCCGCCTGCCGCAGGCTGTCGAGCATCTGCGACCAGACCGAGCCCAGTTCCCGTTCGGCGATGACGTTGCCGAAGTCGTGCTCCAGTTCCCGGCACAACAGGTAATAGGCGTAAAGCTGGCCCTTGATGTTGTAGAACACGTCGTCCGATTGGGTATCGATGAAGTCGCCCGAATGTTCGGCGATGTGCCGGTCCAACACGGCCGAGGACGACCCCAGGTCGACCGACATGCGGTCCATGGTGGCCAGCAGATTGTCGGCCCGGCGGTCGAATACCGCACCGCCGCCGGCCAGCCGTTCGTTGTAGGACAGCAGTGACGTGCGGGCCTTTTCGTACTGTTTTTCCGAGGCTGCGGTCGGCCAGAAGGCCACCGTCGGGTCCCAGATCCATTTGGTGCCGGAATATTGCAGCAGGCCGGCGGCTTCCTGCAGGTCCGGATCGGTCTGGCTCGAACCACGGGTGCGGCCGATCTGGTCGGTCAGTTCGAAGGCGAAGCGGGCCAGCGCGCCGATCACGCCCTGCTGGAAGTTGGGCATGTTGTCGAGGGCGGCGGACGGCATGAAGAACGGGTCGTTGGCGGTCCAGCGGTTCTGATTGATTTCCCGGTCGATCAGTTCGGCGGCGATGGCCACCGAGCGGCTGGCGTTCTGCGCCACCTCGCCCGACACCGTGTATTCGGGGTCGTCGTCGATGGTGTGCACCCAGGCCATGCCGATGGGGTAATAGAGCAACAGGATGGCCGCCACGATGATGCCCACGGGTGCGGCCGACCGGCGCACGACCGGCTTCCAGCCCGATAAGCGCAAACGTTCCTCGCCCGTGATTCGCGACATGTGTACCCCCTGATGGCGCCGGACCGGATGCCCGGCGCGTCGATCTTCCTTGTTTTCACATGGGCGCGGACGGCCCGTCCATCAAGGAAAAGTTGTTGGGCCAGAGAGCCTCAGGGACGCAAAAAACCAATCAGATCCTGGGCTTCCTTGACGATCGGTTCGGCGATCTCGGAGGCCTTTTCGGCGCCCTCACGCAGCACGCCGTCGACGTATCCGGGGTCGTCCATCAGGCGGCGCATTTCGGCCGTGATGGGCGACAGGACATCGATGGACAGGGCCGACAAATCTTCCTTGAACTTGGAAAACGGCGCACCGGCGAAGCGATTGACCACGTCGTCGACGTCGATGTCCGCCAGCGCGGCGAAGATTCCCATCAGGTTTTCCGCTTCCGGCCGGTCTTTCAGGCCGTCGACCGAATCGGGCAGGGGCTCGGGATCGGTGCGGGCCTTGCGGATCTTCTTGGCGATCTCATCGGCCGGATCGGTCAGGTTGATGCGGGAGTAATCGGACGGGTCCGACTTACTCATCTTTTTCGAGCCGTCCCGCAGCGACATGACGCGCGTGGCCGCGCCCAGGATCAGCGGTTCGGTCAGCGGAAAGAAATCGACGCCGTAAGCCGAATTGAACGACTGGGCGATATCCCGGGTCAGTTCCAGGTGCTGTTTCTGGTCATCTCCCACCGGCACGTGGGTCGCCTTGTAGGCGAGGATGTCGGCCGCCATCAGGTTGGGGTAGACATACAAGCCGACGGTGGCGTTTTCCCGGTTCTTGCCCGCCTTTTCCTTGAACTGGGTCATGCGGTTGAGCCAGCCGATGCGGGCGATGCAGTTGAAAATCCAAGCCAGTTCGGCGTGGTAATGTACCTGGCTCTGGTTGAACAGGATGCTGTCCTTGGCGTCGATGCCGGCGGCCAGCAGACAGGCCGCCACTTCCCGCGTCGAGCGGCGCAGGTCTTCCGGATCCTGCTGCATGGTGATGGCGTGCAGATCGACGACGCAGTAAATGCATTCGAAATCGGCCTGCAAGCGGACCCAATTGCGAATCGCGCCGAGATAATTGCCCAGATGCAGGTTCCCGGTGGGCTGGACGCCCGAAAAGATACGATTCTTCGACATGGTTCCCCCGACACGGACCGCGCGGTGTCCGTTGGATTGCTAGAAATTTGACAGGCCGTAAGGCGGCGGAGTTATGGCCCCTGCCGGGCAACGGGTCAAGCCTTGGGCATCGTCAATCGGCTGGTGGACCGGATCGGGCCGGCCGGGCAAGGCCGCGGATCTCCGACAGACGCGCCGCGCCGGAAACATGGGCCAGCACCCCGTATGACGCCAATCCGGCCGCGACCAGTCCCACCAGGGCGGCGATGCGGGGCGCTTCGCCGCCGCCGAGCGGGCCGGTGAGCACATCGGCCAATGCCCACAGCACGGCGGCCATCAAGGCACTGGCACCCAGGATACGGGGCAGGCGGCGGCGCAGGCGGGTGTCCAGGGCAAGGTGGCCCCGGCGCCTGAGCGAATAGGCCAGCAGGCCGACGTTGATCCAGGCCGACGCCGCCGTCGCCATGGCGATGCCCACATGGGCGAAGTCCCGGATCAGAATCAGCGACAGCACCACGTTCGCGGCCATGGCCACGGTGGCGTGGACCACCGGCGTGGTGGTGTCGGAGCGGGCGAAAAAGCCCGGCGCGAAAACCTTGACCAGGACGTATGCCGGCAAGCCGGCGGAAAAGGCCACCAGCGCCAGTGCCGTGGCCTGGGCGTCGGCCGCGGAAAACTGCCCACGCTGGAACAGCACGGCGACGATGGGATCGGAAATCACCAGCAAGGCCGCCGCCGCGGGCAGGGTCAGCAGCAACGAGAGCTCCATGCCCCGGTTGAGGCTGCCCATCGCCGCGTCCTCGTCACCGGCGCGGATCTGGCGGCTGAGCAAGGGCAGCAGCGCCGTGCCCACGGCAACCCCGACCACGCCGAGCGGCAGTTGATAGACCCGGTCGGCGTAATAGAGATAGGCCACCGAGCCCTCGGCCAGGAACGAGGCGATCAGGGTACCGACGACGATGTTGATCTGCGTGACGCCGCCGCCGATCACGCCGGGCAACATCAGCTTCAAGAGCCGCTTGATATCGGCGTTCCAGCGCGGCAGGGTCAGCTTGACCGCCATGCCGGCGCGGGCGCAGGCGACCAGCAGCCACACGAGTTGTCCAACGCCGGCGAGGGTGACGCCCCACACCAGCCAGGTGCCCGGCGCCTCGAAAACCCAACCTCCGAGTAGCAAAGACGAAATCAGCACGACGTTGAGCAGGATCGGCGCCGCCGCCATGGCGGCGAACTTGTAGACCGCGTTGAGCATGCCGCCGAGCAGCGCCACCAGCGCCATGCACAGCAGATAGGGAAATGTGATCCGGGTGTAGGCGACGGTCAGGTCGAATTTGTCGGGCTGGTCGGCGAAACCGGCGGCCAGGGCCTGCACCACCCAGGGCATGGCGATCTCGGCGGCGATGGTGAAGACCAGAAGGGACCAGAACATGACGGCGAAGACCTGCTCGGCGAAGTCCCGCGCCCTGGCCTGGCCGTCGCCCTCCAGTCTCTGGGCGAACATGGGCACGAAGGCGGCGCTGAAGGCACCTTCGGCGACCAGGCGGCGAAACAGGTTGGGCAGGCGGAAGGCGACCACGAACGCGTCGGCGGTCATGCCGGCGCCGAGAACGCCGGCGATGAGGATATCGCGGACGAAACCGAGTACGCGGCTGATCATGGTGTAGCCGCCCACCGTGGCCGCGGACCGGAGCAGGTTCATGACGGGCGTGATAGCGGAAAATCGTGGCTGAATAAAGGCTTATGACACATGTGCGGGTTCTTCGGGGGACGCCGCCGGATCGCACAGGGCGCGCCAGGCGGCGGCGGCCAGGGCGTCCCGGGCGGCGCCGAGATCAACCTGGTCGGACGCGGCCAGCCAATATCGGATCAGCTCCTGGGCCGGCCCGACAATCTGGGCGGCCAGCACGGCGGGCGGCAGCGATGCGATCTGGCCGGCGGCCATGTAGGGCAGAAGCAGGGCGAACAGGGCGCGCAGGAACGCGGCGTTGGACTGGCGCGTCACGCCGTCCGCCCGGGCCAGTGGCTCGTCCCGTTGCATACCGAGCAGAAACCGCATCCGCGCGGGATCAGCCGCTGCCCAGTCGAGCTGCCAGGCGATGGCGTCGCGGATCAACGCCTCCGCGCCGTCGGCCGCTTCCACCGTCGCCAGCAGGCCCGACCGGTATGCGGTGAGGCATTCGTCGTACAGCGCCAGGGCCACACCGTCCTTGGTGCCGAAGTGATGATAGATGCTGCCGACGCTGACGCCGGAGCGGCGCTGGATGTGATTGATCCGGGTCGCGCCGTAACCCAGTTCGGAAAAGCAATCCAGTGCAGCGGCCAGTACACGGGTCCGGGTTTCCGCAGAGGATGCGGATATTCCGCCGATTTCACCGCCGGTCGGGTCGAACGGCATGGCACAACAATCCTAGTTTCGGGCCGTAGAACATTTTTCTAGAGTAGAATTCTAGAAAAATGTTCTAGTTCGTCAACATCGATTTCTTTGCAACGACAACACGACCCTCAAACGCCGGCCCCGGCGTGTTGTTCGGCCTTGTCCTTTTTGCGCGCCTTGCGGCCTTTCGTTGCCTTGTCCCTGGATTTCTTCTCGCCGACAGCGGCCAGCAGGCCGTCCTTGATTTTGGCCAGCTTGCCGTCGTTGGTGATTTTCAGGCCGAACAGGTCCTTGACGTAGAACACGTCGACGGCGCGCTCGCCGTAGGTTTCGATGTGGGCGGACGAAATGGACAGGTTGAGGTCGTAGAGCGCCCGGGTGACGTCGCTCAACAGGCCGGGGCGGTCGCGGCCGTTGACCTCGACCACCGTGTGGGTGTTGGAGGCGGCGTTGTCGATCAGCACCAAGGGCTCGACCCGGAACACATCGGCCCGCTTGGGCAGATGGGACTGTTTGCTGGCCAGTTCGCTCGGCGGCCGCAGGCCGCCGGACACCGCCCGCTCGATGGCGGCGCGCAACTTGGCCGACTTGTTGGGTTTGTCGAAGGGCTGGCCCTCGAAATCCTGGATCAGGAAGGTATCCAGTGCCATGCCGTCGGTGGTGGTGTGGATCTTGGCGACGACGACGTTGGCGCCCGACAGCGCCATGGCCGCCACCACCTGGGCGAACAAGCCGGGATGGTCGGGAATGTAGAGCGTGAGCTCGGTCACCGAGCGGAACGGGTCGGAGCGGGTGATGATGGTCAGCGGCGCCTTGTCCCGGTCGGCCTGGCGCATCATGCGGGCATGGCGTTCGTGGCCTTCCGCGTCGGTGGACAGCCAGTAGGAATCGTAACCCCGCGCCAGATGGGCCTCGATCTCTTCCGGCGTCCAATCGCTCAAACGGTCCGCCAACTCCTCCTTGGCCGCCGTCACCCGGCGGCTGCGTCCCGCGGTCGCGTGCCCGCCGGAAAGCACCTCTTCGGCCAGGTAATAGAGATCGCGCAGTAGCTGGCCCTTCCAGCCGTTCCAGACGCCCGGCCCGACGGCGCGGATGTCGACGACGGTGAGGATCAGGAGAAGCCGCAGACGTTCCGGGCTTTGCACCAGGGCGGCGAAATCGGCCACGGTCTTGGGATCGCCCAGGTCGCGCTTGAAGGCGGTCGCGCTCATGGCCAGGTGATACCGCACCAGCCAGGCCACCGTCTCCGTCTGGGCCGCGTCGAAGCCGAGCCGCGGGCAAAGCTTCTCGGCCACCTCGGCGCCCAAAACCGAATGGTCGCCGCCCCGGCCCTTGGCGATGTCGTGCAGCAGCACCGCCACGTAGAGCACTTCGCGCGACAGCACCTTGTGGATGATCTCGTCGGACAGGGGGTGGTCCTCGGCGAGGCGGCCGTCCTCGATCTTCGACAGAATGCCGATGGCGCGGATGGTGTGCTCGTCGACCGTGTAGACGTGGTACATGTCGTGCTGGGTTTGCGCCACCACGCGGCCGAAATCCGGGATGAACCGGCCGAACACGCCCGCCTCGTTCAGCCGCCGCAAGGTGGTTTCCGGGTCGTCGCGCGAACACAGCATGTCCAGGAACAGCCGGTTCGCGTCCTTCTTCGAACGCAGCTTGCGGTCCACCTTGTTCAGGTTCTGGCGCACCAGGCGCAGCGCGTTGGGGTGGATGTCCAGGTCGCGTTCCTGGGCCACGCTGAACAGCTTGAGGATACGCACCGGGTCGGCCAGGAACTCTTCCGGCGACTTCACGTTGACCCGCTCGCCGGTGATGACGAAGCCGTCGGCCTCGCGCCGGCCCAGGCCGAACCGGGGCAGGCGGAAGCGGGGCTTGCGGCGGTGCTCCTCCTCCAGCGCGGCGCAGAAGATACGGGTCAGGTCGCCGACGTCCTTGGCCACCAGGTAGTAGTGCTTCATGAAACGCTCGACCCCGCGCGACCCGGCCCGGTCGGTATATTTCAGCTTGCGCGCCAGTTCGGGCTGGACGTCGAAGGTCAGGCGTTCCTCCGGCCGGTTGGTCAGGTAATGCAACTGGCAACGCACCGTCCAGAGGAATTCCTGGGCCTTGACGAAGGTGCGGTATTCGTCGGCCGTCAGCACGCCTTCCGACACCAGGCCGGAGATATCCTCGACCCGGTAGAGGTACTTGGCGATCCAGAACAGGGTGTGCAGATCGCGCAGGCCGCCCTTGCCTTCCTTGATGTTGGGCTCGACCACATAGCGCGAATCACCCATGCGCTGATGGCGCCGGTCGCGCTCCTCGAGCTTGCTCTCCACGTATTCCGGGCCGGTGGACGCCACCACGTCCTTTTCGAAGCGGGCCTGCAAATCGACGAACAGGGCCTGCTCGCCCCACAGATAGCGGGCTTCCAGCAGCGCCGTGCGGATGGTGATGTCGGACTTCGCCAGGCGCACGCAGTCGTCGACCGAGCGGGTGGCGTGGCCGACCTTGAGGCCCATGTCCCACAGCATGTAGAGCACGTACTCGACCACCTGCTCGCCCCAGGCGGTCTGCTTGTAGGGCAGCAGGAACAAGAGATCGATGTCGGAAAACGGCGCCAGTTCGCCGCGGCCGTATCCGCCGACGGCGGCGATGCACAGACGCTCCCCGGCGGTCGGGTTGCGCACGGGATAGACCTCCGTGCGGGCGGTGTCGTAGACCACGCGGATGATCTGATCGACCAGGAAGGCGTTGCCGCGCACCGT
>JANQFL010000024.1 GCA_028277845.1 Sneathiellales bacterium | reverse complement strand
CAAACACGGTTCGTGGCTGAACATGGCCGAAGCCGAATTGTCCATACTGTCGCGACAGTGTCTGAAACAACGCGTCGGGAGCAGAGAACACCTTGTCCGGGACGTCAAAGCGTGGACAACACAACGAAACGATAAGCGGTGCATCGCGCAATGGCAGTTCACAAACAAACACGCACGCATCAAACTCAGAAAACTATACCCATCAATTTGAATGAGTCAGAGGACTAGCGGCGATACCGTTCCATCGCCTGATGAACGACCGCGCCTTGAAACGGCGGAAAGGCCTGTGCCCCTTCCCTCAATTCGCGCCTGATATCGGATGACAACGCCGCGTTCAGCGCGGCGATGGAAGGAAATCCCAGGTGGCAGATGAGCAGGTCTCCCGCGCCTGCCGAGCCATATGATCGGTCTGCCGTGTAAATACTCATGGCTTCCAATTGGGAAAAGCGGGCCATCGTGGCCACGTGGAATTCAATGTAGTGATCGACAAACGCGACCGGGTCTTCAGCCGGGCCGTGATAGATCACGACATAGGACACGCCGCACTCCGACGGACGCGGATGATGTGGTGAAACGTCAAAGCGACGTTCCTCCATGATCTGAAGTATCCCGTTCGCAGAGTCTTCAACGCCGGACGGATCGACCTGATAAGCAATGTGCAGGGTTTCGGGCCCGGCATGCCCGTTCGACAACGGATCGTGAGAACCCACCATTTTCAGATGATGCCACTCAAGACGCTGGTCCAAAGCGCATGCTACGGCGTCACCATATGCCACGGCCGTAAAGCTCATCCCGCTTCTACTCCCTCTTGGTTTCGCGCGGGCACTGTACACGTCAAAGCGCCTTTCCGGCGAGTAAAGTCAAACAACCGGCAGCCTACCCGAAACCGTTAGGCAAGCCCGAAACCCTGTTGTTCCCGCACCGTATTCGTGCTTTACAGATTGAGCCGTTACGGAACGGTGTCCAGGCAATTCTTGCGTTTCGGGAGTGCACGCATGTCGCTTAGCGTCGTCATCGTAGGGTCGGGGCCCAGCGGGTTTTACGCTGCGGATTCCATTCTGAAAAAGGCCAAGGATGCGCGCATCGACATCATCGACCGCCTTCCGACACCGTACGGCCTGGTTCGGGCCGGCGTGGCGCCCGACCATCAAGGGACCAAGAAGATCCTCCGCGTATTCGAACGCACGGCCCTGAAACCCAATGTCCGGTTCCTTGGCAATGTTTGCGTCGGCAAGGACATCTCGGTCGAGGAACTCAAGGAGCGCTATGACGCCGTCATCCTGGCCTACGGCGCGGCCCGGGACCGCCACTTGGGTGTGCCGGGTGAAGATCTCGGCAACGTATTCGGTTCATGGGATTTCGTCGGCTGGTACAATGGCCACCCCGACTATCAGGACCTGAACCCCAATTTGGCGGTTTCCTCCGTCGTCGTCGTCGGCAACGGCAACGTGGCTATCGATGTGGCGCGCGTCATTGCCAAGACCAATCGCGAACTGGCGGAAACCGATGTCTCGGATGTTGCGCTGCGGGCCAAGGACCAATCGGGAGTCACCGACGTTCATATGGTCGGCCGCCGCGGGCCGGTCGAGGGAGCCTTCACCCACGCCGAGCTGGCGGAACTCGGCCGTATGGAGGAATGCGTTGTTTTGGCCGACGGTAGACAGCTTCCCGACGAAGTCGGGGATGTCGACGACAAGGTGCGCAAAGTCAAGGAGACGAACCTGGCGACACTGCACGAGTACGCCAAGAACACCGCCGCGGACAAGCCGGTCCGGCTTCATCTGCATTTCTATGCCAGCCCGGTCGAATTGAGCGGCAACGGCAGCGTGGAGAAAGTGACCTTCGAACGGAATACCGTCGAAGATGGCCGTTGCGTCGGTACTGGCGAGACATTCGAACTGGATGCCGGGCTGGTGGTGACCTGTATCGGCTACCGCTCGGAGCAATTGGAGGGTACCCCGTTCGATGAACGACGGGGTGTGGTCGTCAACGAAGACGGCTTCGTCGAACCGGGCTTGTATGTCGTGGGCTGGGCCAAGCGCGGCCCGTCCGGAACCATCGCCACGAACCGTCCGGATTCGGTTGGTGTCGCCGAGAAATTGATCACGGACCATGGAGAAGGGACCGGAAGACCGGGACCGGACGGTCTCGATAGCCTGCTGGCACAGCGTGGTGTCCGGGTCGTATCGATCGAAGACTGGAAAACGATCGACGAGGCCGAAGTGTCCGCGGCCAGCGAAACCGACGCCCCCCGCCGAAAACTGACCAGCGTTTCCGAAATGCTGGCTTTGCTCGATTGACGGAACGGTCCCGTGATTCTCGCCCAGATCACTGATTGCCATATCGCGCCGGCGGACCATATCCTGACCACGCGATACAGGACGTCCGATTACTTGGCCGACGCGATTACCCACATCGAAACCCTCGACCCCAAACCAGACGCGATCATCGCAACCGGGGACCTGGTCGAATCGGGCTCCCGCGAAGAATACGAACGCTTTCGTGAACTGCTGAAACACTCTTCGCTACCGGTTTATCTCATGGTCGGCAACCACGATAGCCGCGAAGGTTTGCGGTCCGTTTTCACCGATCACGGATATTTGCCGGAAGACGGATACATTCAATACGCCGTAGACCTGGGACCAGTGCGAATGCTGGTGACGGATACGCTTGTCGACGGTCAGTCCGACGGTCGGCTTTGCGGCGATCGCTTGGCCTGGCTCGAATCCCAACTCGACGGCGCACCCGATATCCCGACGATCATCGCCATGCATCACCCGCCATTTGTCACCGGGATTCGCAAAATGGACAGCATGGGGTTGGATGGCAGCGACGGCCTGAAGCAACTCGTCACTCGGTTCGACAACGTCGAACGAATTATCTGCGGGCACTTGCATCGGCCCATCACCCGCCGATTCGCGAATACCGTCGTCAGCACCTGTCCCGGTACCGCGCACCAAATACAACTGGATATCCGCGATGGCCTGGGGCTTGGCGTCATCATGGAACCGCCCGCGGTTTACTTGCATGCCTGGATCGAAGATGAAGGACTGGTAACACACACCAGCTATGTCGGCGATCATGGGACCGCCGACGTAATCTATGACGTCAACGGCGACCGCGCGGTGTGACCGCCGGTCAGGCTCCCTGCTCCCACCCCATTTGCCAGAACCCCGCTTCCAACCGGGTCGCCTTGCGGAACAGGTCGGCCAGATGGGGAAAACGGGCTTCCGTCAGGCTGACCTCGGCCAACCGGTCCAATTGATCCATTGCCGCCGTCACGACACCGGCATAGTCGTCGCCTGAATACATTTCGATCCAGGACCAATAGGGATTGTCGTCGCGTTTCGTTGCCGGATCGTTGGCTAGACGCGTTCCGATCTCTCCGTAACCGATGACACAGGGCGCGAGCGCCGTGTAAAGATCCAGAAGGTCGCCGGCCTGGCCCGCTTCAAGCACGAAACGGGTATAGGCCATATTCGCCGTGGCCTCCGCCGTCTGTTCCATGTCGTCGCGGCTGATGCCCCAACCCTCGCAATACTTGACGTGCAATTCCATCTCGACGTCGATAATGCCGGAGAGGACCGCCGACGCGGCGCGAATGTCATCCAGCCGGGTCGATTTGTATGCCGCCAGGGCGTAGGCCCGCGCGAAATGGATGAGAAAGACGTAGTCTTGCAGCAAATAATAGCGAAACGCCGGTTCAGCCAGCGTGCCGTCGGCCATGCCGTTCACGAACGGATGCGCGATATACGATTGCCAGTCCCCGGGACAGGACGCCTTCAACCGGTCGAAAAGGCGCACACCTCAGTCCCGTTCGTCGAGCCAGGCCATTTGGATGGCTTCGAGAATTTTTTCCGATGACTCTTCGGGCTTTCCTTCAAAATCCGGCAGCGCACAGACCCAACTGTGCAGATCGGTGAAGCGCATATTGACGACATCCACATCCGGGTGCCGCTCTTCCAGTTCGATGGCGATATCGATGGTATCGGTCCAACGCAATCCCATGACAAGCTCCCCGTCCGTAGTGGCGAATGTTAGCCCGTTTCCAACATCATGTTGCGCGTCGCCGCCGGCAGGGAGACCACCAGACCGTCCAGTTCATCGCTCATGATGATCTGACAGCCCAATCGCGAGGTATGGCTCAGGCCGAACGCGAGATCGAGCATGTCCTCCTCTTCCTCGCTGGCCTCCTCGAGTTGGTCGAAGAACTTCTGTTCGACGATAACGTGACAGGTCGAACACGCCAGGGAACCTTCGCAGGCCCCTTCGAGGTCGATGCCGTTGCGATGCGCAATTTCCAGTACGGACAGTCCGTTCGGGGCTTCAACGTCCAATCGTGTTCCGTCCGTATTGATGAATGTCATTTTGGGCATTGCGCCACTTCCTCGTTTTATCGGTCTACTGCAGTCGTTATTCGGTTTCGTCCTGGCCGGCTTCGACCTTTTGCTTCAGGTCGTCGACATTGACGCCTTCCAACGCGGTGCGAATGCCACGGTCCATACGCTTCTCGGCGAACGGTTTGGTCGCAAGCTCGAGATTTTCCATGTTTTGATTGATGGCATCCCGGTCCGTGTGCTGACAAGCCTGAACGACCGCCGACATGGCCTGATCGATGTGTGCACGCTCACTCTGGTCGAGCAGGTCACCGTCGGCTTCGAGAGCACTCGCGACGGACAGAAGCACGCGTTCGGCCTCGACCCGGGCTTCGGCCAGTACGCGGGCCTGCATATCGTCTTTGGCATGCTCCATGCTTTCCTTGAGCATGGCCACCATTTCCTCGTCGGTCAGGCCGTAGCTGGGCTTCACGGCAACTTCCTGCTGCACACCCGTGGTCGCTTCGGACGCCGAAACGGTCAGCAACCCGTCGGCGTCGACGGCGAAGGTCACCCGGATCCGGGCCGCGCCCGCGGTCATGGGCGGGATGCCGTGCAATTCGAAACGGGCCAACGACCGGCATTGACTGGCCAGTTCGCGTTCACCCTGCACGACATGGATCATCATGGCGGCCTGGCCGTCCTGGTATGTCGTGAACTCCTGGGCGCGCGAAATGGGAATGGGGGAATTCCTCGGCACCACCTTCTCGACCAGATCGCCCATGGTTTCAATGCCAAGCGACAACGGAATGACGTCGAGCAATAGCGTATCAGAGCCAACGGTCAGTGCCTCGGCCTGCAAGGCCGCACCCAGGGCGACGACCTCGTCGGGATCGATGTCGGCCAATGGTTGCTGACCGAACAACTCGGCAACCCGGCTGCGCACGAGAGGTACGCGGGTCGACCCGCCGACCAGAACCACGCCCTTGATTTCCTCGGCGCCGAGACCGGAATCCAACAGCACGTCGCGGCAGATATCGATGCTGCGGTCGACCAGGCTCGAGATCAGTTCCTCGAACGTTTCGCGGTTCAATCGGTGACGGGTTTCGATGTCACCGGCGCCAAGGATCCACTCGCCGTCGTCCTGGCTGGTCAGGCATTCCTTCGCCAGACGGGCCGTGGCCAAGGCATGTTTGAGGTCTCCGGTACTCAGTTCGTCCGACTGTGTTTCCGAACGGCGTTCCGCCAAAAAACGTTCGACGACGGCGTGATCGAAATCGTCTCCGCCCAGTGCCGAATCGCCGCCGGTGGCCAGGACCTGGAAGACACCCTTTTCCATACGCAGGATGGAAATGTCGAACGTTCCGCCACCCAGGTCGTAGACGGCGTAAACGCCTTCCGAACCTTTATCCAGCCCGTAGGCGAGTGCCGCCGCCGTCGGTTCATTGACCAGCCGCAGCACCTCCAAGCCGGCCACCCGGGCCGCGTCCTTGGTCGCGTTTCGGGCGGCGTCGTCGAAATAGGCCGGCACGGTGATCACGGCCTTGCTCACGGGCTTGCCCAGTGACGCCTCCGCACGTGACCGTAGGGCCCGGAGAATGTCGGCCGAAACATGGACCGGCGTAAGATGTTTTTCGCCGACGATGAGCCGCACCATGCGATCCTGGCCCTCGTCGGCTTCGGCGATTTCGTAGGGCAAGGTTCCCGAAATCGTCTTCAGGTCCGCCAACACGCGGCCCATCAGGCGCTTGACCGAAGAAACGACCAGGTGCGGATCATCGAGGATTGTCGCCCGGGCCAGGTCACCGACCACGGGTTCGTTAGCACCATCCGGATAGGCCACGACGGATGGCACCATACCCTTGCCGTTGGCATCCCGAACGACCTCCGGCGCGTTGTCCTCGGAAAAAGCGATCAGGGAATTGGTCGTTCCCAGGTCGATACCGACGGCGACATCGGCCTCTTGATGAGGGACAGGCGTTTGGCCGGGTTCGTGAATGTCGAGCAACTGCATGGATAGGAAACCGCGTGCTACTGGGATTTGATGAGCTGGAGCTGCCGCTGACGCGCTTCATCCATCAGTTTACTGAGATATTTGAGCCGAGTCGTCAAATGCGCCGCGGCTTCGAGGTGACCGTCGGCGAATTCCGGCTTGAGTTCTTCGATACACTCGTCGATGTCCGCTTGCGTTCTCTGAATGATGCCGGAGACAGTTTCCGCATCGGACGCATCCGCGAGTTCTTCCCGCAATTCCATCGCCTCGATCAGCAAGACCGGATCGTTGACCGTCGTGCAGCCGGGGGCATCCTCTTCGCTGTTCTGCATGGACAGCAGGTATTCGGCCCGCGACAGCGTATCGTTCAGAACATCGTAGGCCTGATTGAGGTTCGTGGCATGCTGCATGGAGATCGCCTTCTCCTTCGGCGATTTGGCGGCGAACCGGTCAGGGTGAAACGTGCGCTGAAAGGCAAAGTATTTGCGTTCCAGTTCCTGGGGATCGATCTCGAACGTCGGCGTCATACCGAGGCAGGCAAAATGATCGATCGACCGCGGCGGCTGAATGACGCCGCATGTATGGCAAAACGGCACCCGGGCGTCCATCGGTCCGGAACAGGACCAACAAGGAACGATCGACTCCTGTTGCTGCGTGTCTTTAGTAGGGGCGTTCACCGAACAACCTGCTCCATCGAAAATCGGGGGCCGCGGAGGCCCCCGATGAAACTCATCGGACAAGAACGTCAAACAGCCTGATCGTCCGCGGATCAGATGTGGAAGGACTCACCGCAACCGCAGCGTCCTTTTTCATTGGGATTGTTGAACACGAAACCGGACTGCAGTTTGTCCTCCACATAGTCCATTTCCGTACCCAGAAGAAACATGCTGGCCTTGGGGTCGATCAACAGGGTCACACCGTGGTCCTCGACCACTTCGTCGTGCTCACCCTGCTCATCGGCATATTCCAACGTGTAGGACAATCCCGAGCAGCCGGCGGAGCGAACACCGATCCGCACGCCGGCAGAAGGCTTACCGCGCTTGTCCAGAAGCGCTTTCACCCGCTGGGCGGCTGCCTCGGTTACCGTCATGTACTGCAATTTACGCTACCTCTTCTTTCGAATCCGCATCCGCGGCATCCGACTTGTCCTTGTAGTCGGTAATCGCTGCCTTGATGGCGTCTTCCGCCAGCACGGAACAGTGGATCTTCACCGGCGGCAACGCCAGATGTTCGGCGATATCGGTGTTCTTGATGGCGCCGGCTTCGTCCAGGGTCTTGCCCTTGACCCATTCGGTCACAAGGCTGGACGAGGCGATCGCGGACCCGCAGCCGAAAGTCTTGAACTTGGCGTCTTCGATGACGCCGTCCACGCCGACCTTGATCTGCAGCTTCATCACATCGCCGCACGCCGGGGCGCCGACCAGGCCGGTACCGACCGAGTCGTCGTTTTTATCCATGGCGCCGACATTGCGCGGGTTTTCGTAATGATCGATCAGCTTATCGCTGTATGACATTGCTTTCTCCTACTCCACCTGATCCTGTCGAATGGTGTCTAGACGATTGAAATCCTTAGTGTTCCGTCCACTCGATCGATTTGATGTCGATACCTTCCTGGGCCATTTCCCACAATGGACTCAATTCACGCAAACGGCGAATGTTTTCATTGATCTCAGTCACGGCATAATCGATTTCTTCCTCGGTCGTGAACCGCCCGATGCCCATACGTATGGATGTATGGGCAAGCTCCACATCAACCCCAAGTGCGCGCAACACATAGGAGGGCTCGAGCGATGCGGACGTACAGGCCGAACCCGATGATACGGCCAAATCCTTAATACCCATCATCAGGGATTCACCTTCGATATAGGCGAAACTCAGGTTCATGTTGCCGTAATAGCGGTTCTCGGCGTCACCGTTGAGGAAAATCTCGTCGTTGACGGACGTGATGCCTTCATAAAGCCGGTTCCACAGATTGCGGATGCGTTCGTTGTCGGCGCCCATGTCCTTCTCGGCAATGGCGCAGGCTTCGCCCAGCCCCACGCACAGAAACGGCGCCAGGGTGCCGGAGCGCATGCCGCGCTCCTGTCCGCCGCCGGAAAAGATCGGCTTGATGCGGACCCGGGGTTTACGCCGCACATACAGGGCGCCGACGCCCTTCGGGCCGTAGATCTTGTGACCCGAGATGCTCATCAGGTCGATGTTCATCTCGTCGACGTCGAGCGGGATTTTGCCGACGGCCTGGGCGGCGTCGGTATGGAAGAACACGCCCCGCTCGCGGCACATGGCGCCAATTTCCTTGAGCGGCTGGATGACGCCGATTTCGTTGTGCACGGCCATCACCGAGACCAGCACCGTTTTGTCGGTAATCGCCTCGCGCAGATGATCGAGGTCGACCAGTCCGTTTTCCTGCACGTTCAGGTAGGTGACGTCGAAGCCTTCCTGCTGCAGGGCCCGGCAGGATTCGAGCACGCACTTGTGTTCGGTCGACAGCGTCACGATGTGGTTGCGTTTGTCCTTGTAGAAACGGCCGACGCCCTTGATGGCGATGTTGTTGGATTCCGTCGCGCCCGATGTGAACACCACATCCTTGGGTTTCGCATTGATGAGACTGGCAACCTGATCCCTTGCCTTCTCGACCGCTGTTTCCGCCTCCCAACCGAATTGGTGGCTGCGCGAATGCGGGTTGCCGAACGTTTCCGTCAGGAACGGCATCATGGTTTCCAACACGCGCGGGTCGAGCGGTGTGGTCGCTTGATAGTCAAGATAGATCGGGAGCTTGATATTGGCTCTGTGCTCGTTCATTCCGGTACTGGGTCCTCATCTTTGCTCATGCCGCGGACTCGGCAATGACGCCTCGTTTGGTACGGATATAGATGCGCCGCCAGGCTTCGACAAACGCATCGATATCTTTCTCACTGCTGTTCCATCCGAGACTGACCCGGATGGCGGTCGATGCCTCTTGCTCGCCGATTCCCATCGCCAGCAAAACGTGGGACGGCGTGACCTTGCCCGACGAACACGCGGATCCGGCGCTCACCGCAATGCCGTCCAGATCGAACGCCATGATCTGGGTTTCGCTGCCGACGCCGGGCATGGAGACACACGATGTATTGGGTAGCCGGTCGGCTCCGGTGGCATAAGCCGTCGCATCGGGATCGATCGCCCGGATACGCTGTTCCAGATCGTCACGGAGTGCTCCAATCGCCTGCCAATCGGCCGGTTCGTTGCGCGCGAGGTCGCAGGCTTCGCCAAACCCAGCAATGGCCGCAACGTTTTCCGTTCCGGCCCGGCGGCCGAATTCCTGCCCGCCGCCCAAGGTTCGCGCGGGGAGCGCGATGGCGGGGTCGGCGATGAGCGCCCCCACGCCCTGCGGCCCTCCCATCTTGTGGGCGGACAGGGTCAGGATATCGATGCCGCACGCAGCGGCGTCGACGGGGATTTTCCCGGCGGCCTGAACGGCATCGACGTGAACCAGGGCACCGAATTGGTGCGCCAGCCGGCAAATGTCTGCAATCGGCTGGATCGTCCCGGTTTCGTTGTTGGCATACATGACCGAAACCAGTGCGCCGTCACCGCATTCCTCGAGTGTCGAGGCCAAAACGTCCAGCTTCACCACCCCGGTCTCATCCACCGGCAAGACATGGCAGCCTGGGTTGACGGCTTTGGCCGGCGCCAACACGGAATCATGCTCGACGGCGGAGACGAGCAGTGCTCGATCCTTCGCCGAACGGATCGCCAGGTTATTGGCCTCGGTCCCGCCGGAGGTGAACGTGACCCATTGCGCCGGAACGCCGATCAAATCGGCAACCTGGCTCCGGGCGTGCTCGACGACTTTCCGCGCGTCCCGGCCGGCCGCATGAACCGACGACGCATTGCCTGTCTTCGCCAACTGCGCACACACCACGTCCAGTACCCGCGGCCGGACGACAGTGGTCGCATTGTGGTCGAGATATGCGGTGCGCGCGTTCACGGCTGTCTTCCGGTCACAAATCCAACGACCTCTGGTCAGGCCTGTTCTGCCAAAACGCCATCGGCGGATGTTTGGGTGGGTTCCAGGATCTGAATGCCACCGGCCGAATCGGAGGTTTCTATGCGTTTTTCAATCACGTCCGCGAGGGAAACCGAGCTCAGGAAACTGTGGATTTGGTTGCCCAGGGCCTCCCACAGGTCATGGGTCAGGCAGCGGGTGTTATTGCTCCGGCAACCCGTGGCGCCCACTTCGCACCGTGTCGCCTTGATCGGCTCATCGACCGACAGCACGATGTCGGCGATCTTTGTCTCTTCGGCCTTCCTGCTGAGAAGGTAACCGCCGCCGGGGCCGCGGACGCTGGTGACCAGTTCGCTCTTGCGCAATTTGCCGAACAGTTGCTCCAGGTAGGACAATGAAATTTCCTGGCGTTCCGCAATCTCGGCTAGTGAAACAGGTTTCCCGTTGGTATTGGCCGCTAGGTCGGCCATGGCCATGACTGCATAACGTCCTTTTGTGCTCAATTTCACTGTCGTTTCTCCAGAGAGTGCCTAACGAAAGAAATCCGGAACCGGTCCCATCAAGTCTGTAAATCAATTCCGAGGATGTTGAGACTCTGACAGTTCGTCATCGTCCGCATGCGTTTGATCGTCCAGCAAGGGATCGGACGGCAGCCTGTTTTCCGCCAGTTGGGACTCGAGATCCTCGACCCGGGCGGACAAAACCTGGACCTTGTCCAACAGGCCTTCGATGGCTCGTGACACCGGATCCGGCACCTCGCCCTGCGGAATGCCATACGCCGCGAAGGCCGTGTCTTGTGACGCGGCCCGTTTGCCGACCGGTCTTGCCGGAATGCCGACGACCGTTGCCCGTTCGGGCACATGGTTCAATACAACGGCATTCGCACCCACACGCGCATCCTGGCCGACCACGATCGGACCGAGAATTTGCGCACCCGAACCGACAATGACCCGGTCCAGAAGGGTTGGATGGCGCTTCTGGTCGACCTGCTCACGTGCGTTGACCGACGGCGACGTACCGCCAAGGGTGACATCGTGGTACAGCGTCACGTCGTCACCGATTTCGGAAGTTTCGCCGATGACCACGCCCATGCCGTGATCGATGAACAGGCGCCGGCCGATCGACGCGCCCGGGTGGATTTCAATGCCGCTGAGGAAGCGTCCCGCCTGTGAGACCAGACGTCCCATCAATCGCCAGTTCCGGCGCCAAAACCAGTGTCCGGCCCGGTAAAACAGGACGGCGTGCAACCCAGACGAGCAAAGCAGCACCTCCACACGCGACCGCGCGGCGGGGTCGCGGGAAATTGCCGCATCAATATCTTCACGCAAACGCTTGAACATCTGCCCGTCCAGTATGATATTATGGCCAGCCCGGTTCGCCGCATTCGCGACGGACCAACCCGCACCTGGAATTCAAATATATTTGGCCGACTAATTTAGTCAAGTATTGAACTGACTAAATCTGGCGGAAAAATGCCGGTTGATGTACGCGACGAAAAATGGCGGAAAACCTTATTAGTCGAGCACCAGCCGGACAGCACTTAGAGTAATCATCTATGCCCGAAGTTATCTTCAACGGACCGGAAGGACGGTTGGAAGGCCGGTATCATCACTCGGCCCAGGACAACGCCCCGATTGCCATGGTTCTTCATCCGCACCCTCAGTACGGCGGAACCATGAACAACAAGGTCGTCTACAATCTGTATCAGTTGTTCGTGAAACGCGGGTTTTCCGTCCTGAGGTTCAATTTCCGGGGGATCGGCCGGAGCGAGGGTGAATACGACAATGGCCAGGGCGAATTGTCCGATGCGGCGTCGGCCTTGGATTGGATGCAATCGTTCAACCGTGACGCGCCGGGCTGCTGGATCGCCGGTTTCTCCTTTGGCGCATGGATTTCCATGCAGTTGCTGATGCGCCGTCCTGAGATCTCCGGCTTCATCTCCGTGGCGCCGCCTGCCAATCTGTACGACTTCGGTTTTCTCGCCCCCTGCCCGTCCACCGGCCTGATCGTTCAAGGGGAATCGGACGAGCACGTACCGGAGCCGGAAGTGGCCAAGTTGGTCGAGCGCCTGGTCAACCAGCGTGGCTCGGGCATTGCCTACAAGACCGTCAAGGGCGCCGATCATTTCTTCACGGAACAGATGGAAGATTTGAACGAGGCGGTCGGCAGTTATCTCGACAATGTTCTTGGGCTGACGCCGCAAATCGCCGCGGCGAAGTAAGCCGACCGCGCCTTAATCGCCAATCGTCATCCCGGACGGAACATGACGCCCCCCGGCATCGGGCGGGCGGTTCCCGTCGTGCCCGGAAAGCTGATCGGCAAGCCGTGCACGTGCCGGGCCGCCATGTACGCGAAGGCTTCCGCCTCCAGGCTGTCCCCGCGCCACCCCACGTCTTCGGTGGTTTTGACCATGCCCGGCACCTGATGACGAAGCATCCGCATGATGGCTGTATTCTTGCGGCCACCGCCGGTCACCACCCAGGTTTCTGGCGTTCCGGGCATAAATCGCGCGGATTGAACGATCGTTTCGACGGTTAGCCTTGTCAATGTCGCCGCGCCGTCGGCCGCCGACAGGGACTTCATATTCTGCTTGGCAAGGAGGTTGGCGAAGTCGTCCCGGTCGAGCGACTTCGGCACGGGTAGCTGAAAATAGGGATGGCCGAGCATGGCCTCCACGATCGCTTGATCCGGCGTCCCGCTCGAAGCCAACCGGCCGCCGTCATCGAAATTCTGACCCGTCGCGGTGAGCACCCAGTCGTCTATGAGGGCGTTCCCCGGCCCCGTGTCGAAGGCGATCATATGTTCCGGCCCGCCGTCTTCGATCCAGGTGATGTTCGCCACGCCGCCGATATTCACCACCGCCAGCGGTTTCGCAAGATCCTTTGCCAGGGCATGATGATAGACCGGCGCCAGTGGCGCGCCTTGGCCGCCCGCCTCCATGTCGGCGGAGCGAAAATCGCACACGACGGGGATCCCGAGCCTGTTCGCCAGTCGTTGGCCGTCTCCCAATTGAACCGTGCGGTGACCGGCGGGATCGTGAAATATGGTGTGGCCGTGAAATCCGACGATGTCGACATCCGGTATTTCGATCTGCGTCTTCCACAGCACCTGCTCAACCGCCATGGCGTGCAGATCCGTCAGTTCCTGCTCCACATGGGCATCCCCGGCGCCATCCCCCAGCAACACCCGCAAGGAATTCCGGAAAGCGGCCTCGTAAGCGATCGTTCCGGCTTCAACGAATTCGATCCGGTCCTTCCCGTCGGTCCGGATGACCGCGGCATCGATGCCGTCCAGGGAAGTCCCGCTCATCAGGCCGACGGATACGAACATTTCGTGCACATTGGCTCCCATGGTTTGGCGAAAACGCAGCATCAGCGCCCGTTTACGGCACTTTCGGCGCGTGCGCATTTGTGCTACATGACCAGCCCCCGGCATGCAACCCGTATGGTCGTTTGCCCCGAAATTTGACAAGCAGCTTTCGTATCATGAGCAATCCACGGTCCACGTTTCTGCGCACAATCGTCGAGCGCGGTTATCTTCATCAGTGCACGGATATGGACGGGCTCGACGCCCGGTTCAACGATGGCCGGGTCGTGGCGTATATCGGTTTCGATTGCACGGCGCCCAGCCTGCATGTCGGCTCCCTCGTGCAAATCATGATGCTGCGCCACCTGCAACAGTCGGGGCACAAACCCGTCGTCCTGATGGGTGGCGGCACGACGAAGGTCGGCGACCCGACGGGCCGGGACGAGGCCCGCAGGATGCTGACGGTCGAGGACATCGACAACAATATGGCCGGCATCAAGTCCGTGTTCGCCAAGTACCTGACCTTCGGCGACGGTCCGGCCGACGCGATCATGGTCAACAACGCGGACTGGCTGGACGCGTTGCAGTACATCGATTTCCTGCGTGACTACGGCCGGCATTTCTCGGTCAACCGCATGTTGACGTTCGACAGCGTCAAGTTGCGGCTCGACCGCGAACAGCCCATGTCGTTCCTTGAATTCAACTACATGATTCTGCAGGCCTACGACTTCCTCGAACTGGGCCGGAGGCATGACTGCAGTTTGCAGATGGGCGGATCGGACCAATGGGGCAACATCGTCAACGGCGTCGAATTGGGACGGCGCGTCGACAATCTCTCCCTGTTCGGCCTGACGACGCCGCTGCTGACCACGTCGTCAGGTCAGAAGATGGGCAAAACGGCGCAGGGCGCCGTCTGGCTGAATGCGGAACAACTTTCGCCTTATGACTACTGGCAGTACTGGCGCAACGCCGACGACGCCGACGTCGGCCGCTTCCTCCGCTTGTTCACGGAGCTTCCGCTGGATGAAATCGCGCGTCTCGAAAGCCTGGAAGGCCAGGAACTGAACGATGCCAAGAAAGTTCTCGCCACCGAGGCGACCCGGCTCTGCCATGGCGACGAAGCCGCCCAGGAAGCGGCGCGGACGGCCACTCGGCTGTTCGAAGAAGGCCAAACCGCGGAGTCCATGCCGTCCTGTGATGTTCCGGCCAAGGAATTGGGCGCAGGAATTGGAGTACTGGATCTGTTTTGCCGTGCCGGCCTGACGGCCAGCAAAGGCGAAGCCCGTCGGCTGATCAAGGGACGCGGTGCCCGCCTGAATGACCAGGTCATCGAGGACGACGGTCTGACGGTGACTTCGGCGAATGCCGGCGAAGGCGGCGCGGTCAAACTGTCGGCCGGCAAGAAACGCCATATCCTCGTCAAACCGGTCTGACCGGCAGAATTCCAGAACAGGACTAGCGATCGCTGGTGCCGAGGGTATCGTCGACCACCGGCGGCGCTTCTCCCTTGCCCGGCGTGAACATGTTGCGCAAAATTCCCGGGGCCAGCATGGACGCCGGATTGACGATGATCTTGGGATTTTCCACGGGTCCGTTGACGCTGTATGTCACGGCGAAAATGCCCTCGCCCTTCTTGCCGACCAGAACCTGTCCCAGAATGGGGATGTTTTCGAGAACCGCGTTCAGGGTCCGCGCCGGCACCAGGGTCCCTCGCAGGTCGATATTGTCTTCCTGGGTGTCCACTACCCCTTCGAGCGTGATGCCGACGGTGCCGACGGCCCGGGCTTCCCTCAGTTCGAGTTTCTTGTCCTCCCACTTGAACGGCACCACTGTCCGGGTAAACGTAATGCCTTCACCGTTCAGCAAATTGACGATACCGGTCAAGGATCCCAGCGTCAGAATCCGCGCCAAGGTGGGCGCATTGACAACTTTGAAATCGTCGACCCTGAGCCAGCCGATCACGGGCTGACCCTCCAGATCATCCCGGATCTGGGCACGCACGGACATGGTCCCTCCGCGTCCGTTGGAAAACAGATCCGTGGCCCGGCCAAGCTCGCCGGCGTCGGGAGACGAAATATCGACCAGGCGTTTGCCGTCCCGGGTCTGCAGAATGGCCCGCATGGTCGCCTTGCCGTGGATTGCCCCTTCCGCGTCGACCGCCGTCCAATGATCCCCATTGAAGGATGCCTTCGCGTTCACGTTGGTCAAAATCATCGTGTCCGATACGCGGAGACTGGCAACCCGGGCAGACAATTCGAGGGGCGGGGTGGGCCCGGTATCACCGTGGATGAAGTCATCGATGTAACGTGTGAGATCGAAGCGCGTGCCTTCGAGAGCAATAATGTAGCCACCACCGGCACGAACACGCACGGCGGCGGAAAAATCGTTCTCCGCAAATTTCGCCCTCGAGACATCCAGCCTGGCGAGATTGCCATTGAGCAACGATGCCTGGCCGGTGGCGAAAAAATCGTTTGCCGTCAGTTCGAATTGGCTGATGCGCAGTTCCCCTTCGTCGCCGGTTTCGATTTGAACAGCCGCCTGGCCGGGTTGGCCGACCGTTTTACGCCATTTGATCTCGTCGAACGTCAGCGAGGCATCGTCCAATCTGGCGTTGACGGTTCCCTCCACCTGTCCGCTCCGGTCGGCGGAAATGACCGCCGAAAACCCAACTGGGCCCATGAGATACTTGTTGGCGCCCACGCCAAAGGCTTCGCGTCCTTGATCGTCGAGAACGCCGGACAGGCGGTATCGGCTTTTGACGGAAACGCTGTCATCGAACTCTTCGCCCCAGAACACGTTCATCGGGACGCCATTGATCGCCGCGACGCCTTCGACGGTCATCCGTTTCTTGTCGACCTTGAGAAGCAGATCGCCTTCCGACAGGTGGAAACCTTCAAGCAGATTCGGTTTGCTGGCGCCGCGTAGATTTGCGGCCGCCACGACATTGACTTCTTCCGGTGTGAGATCCTTTTCGAGCGGAAAGTCGATCTTCAGCCTAGTGGCCGCATGTCCGGCGATGGATTCGGGCTCGAGCCCCAATTCGGCGGCGAGCTCAAGTGGCTGCTCGTTGACGAGGGACAGTCCGTCAGCGGTTTTGCCCGAGACCACGACACCGATCTTGGCAAACTGGTCTTTTTTGTGAAGATCGTTGATGTAGAGCGTCCCCTCGCTCACTTGCAGAGCCCCGACATTGGCGCTCTCCAATGTCAGCGTGAAATCCTGATTGGTCAGTGTCGCCTTGCCCTTGGCATTGGTAATCCGGGTCATCGGGCGCAAATATTCCACCCGCAATCCGTCGTATTCGAACTTCAAGACGATGGATTCGGGAGGCAGGTTTCCGCTCTCCAGCGCCTTTGCCGGCAGCTTGGCCTCGATCCTGGCATTATCCACCAGACCGCCGCGGATATTCGTCGTAACCCAGTTGCGGGCGTCCGCCGCGAATTGCGGTGGCCAGAATCGGGGAAGATCGTTGACCGGCAGTTTTCGAAACCCGCCGGAAAACTTGATGTCCGGTTTGCCGTCCGTCCACGTGATGAGGCCCCGAAACTCACCGACCGGGCCGCCGGCATCCAGAAAAAGGTCTTCTATCCTAAGCGCCGACAGATCCGGAACGACGGTGCCTTTGGCCAGTACCTGCTCGATGGCCAGATGGTCGATTTTGTATTGCGGAAGATCCAGCTGCACCGGCCCCGCCGCGACATCGAATTCGACGTCGGAGACCGTCAGGTCCGGCAAATGTACCGAAGTTTCAATAGCGCCGGACAACTCTCCGCGAAATCCGGATATCGCCGACAGTTTGGGCACTTTCGTTGCCAGCAAACTGGGATTGAGGCCCTTGATGTTGAACGACAAGGCCAACCGGTTTTCGTCCTCGTTCAGTTCCCCGATGACGTCCAGATCGGTGATGATCCCTCCGGTATCCACACTGGCCGAAAGGCTTCCCTGAAGTGTTCCGTTTTCCCGGAAAATGACCAGGTCCGCATGTGGCGCCCACCAAATCGTGCCGGCCTGTTGATCATCGATCGCGATGCCGGCATCCAAAATGGCTATACGCCGAAGGTAAATCGTCTGGCTGCCCGCCGTGTTCTCTCCGGACAGCGCTTCCTCGACAAACTCAAGGACCCCTTTCGAGGCATCGGACTTGGCTTCGTCGACTTCAGAATCGGGAAACCCGATACTCAGCCGGCCGTTTTGATGCCGTGTACCTTTGAGCTGCGCCCCCAGCACCTCGACAGTTGTCGGTGCGAGGATGCCCCGCAACAGGGCCTTCACGCTGAATTCCATTGCGACCGCCGGGGCGGACGCGATCGTATCGCCGTCGGCATGCAGAAGCGTGACTCCGACGGCGCGAATATCGAGGGTCCGTTCCCAACCGGCCCAGGCGAGAACGGTGTCTTCGACCTCGACGCGAATATCGGCCTCTCCCAGCGCCATGGCTTCCTGGATATACGGCGTGAAATAGGCGAGTGAAATCGGACCTTGGCTGAGGCGCCAAGCGACGGCTGAAAAGATGATTGCAATACTTGTGGTCGCGGCGGCTAGCAGCCGTAGAACGAACCACCCGGCGGGTCTAATCACACGCTTTCACCTACACAGACTGGGCCTGCCTCATTTACCCCGGTAGTTGCCTTGACCTAGGCAGGTCATTCCAGCAGTGTGCCTTTTTGCCATTGCCGCAACGAACCGTTGCCCTATGAAACAGTACAATCTGCTTGATCGAATTACCACGCTCCCGCTCCCCTTCGACCTAGACCGCGCAGCGACCGGTCTCGAACATTTTCACGAAGCGGCATCCAGGCAAAGCGATTCAGATGAATTGGTCGAATTTGCCAGATTTGTCTCCGGGCACGAATTGGGGTCGCAACTGCTGCAGTCCATATTCGGCAACAGTCCCTTCCTAAGCCAGTGTGTTTTACGGGATATCGGCGGATTCCGCGACCTTTTGATGGTCGGTCCGGACGATATTCTGAAAAACATCGTCTTCGAGGTTAACGATGCGCTGGATCAGAATGTTTCCGGCACCGAATTCGCCCGAACGCTGCGAAACTGCCGGCAATCATTCGCCTTGGCTGCCGCCGTTTCCGAATTCTCGGGGGTCTGGCCGGTCGATACCTCCGCCGCCCGAATCAGTGAATTCGCCACCAACATGATCGACGCGGCGGCCATCTACCTACTTCGCGGTCTCTATCGATCCGGTGAGTTGCTGGATTCGTGCCGGTCCAATTCCGCGGAAGGTTCCGGGTTGGTCATATTGGGTATGGGTAAACTGGGAGCCGGCGAACTCAACTATTCAAGCGACATCGACCTGATCGTCCTGTACGACCAGGAAGTCGTGCAATACCGGGGCCGCAAGACCGCGCAGGACTGTTTTGTCAGGCTGACGCGAGAGCTGGTCAAACTTCTCCAGGACCGTACCGCCGACGGCTATGTCTTCAGAACGGACCTGCGATTGCGCCCGGACCCCGGCGCAACGCCCGTCGCCTTGTCGATGATGGCCGCCGAGAATTACTACGAGGCCCTGGGGCAAAACTGGGAACGGGCGGCCATGATCAAAGCCGCCGTGATTGCGGGTGATAAGGCGGCGGGAAATGACTTCCTGGACAGGTTGACCCCGTTTGTCTGGCGCAAGAACCTGGATTACGCGGCAATCGAAGACATCCAGTCGATCAAACGGCAAATGCATGCGCATCGCGGACACGCGGCGATCACGGTGGCCGGCCACAACATCAAACTGGGCGCCGGGGGAATCCGGGAGATCGAGTTTTTCGCCCAAACCCAGCAATTGATTGCCGGCGGTCGAGACCCGAAATTGCGGGTCGCGACAACATGCGGCGCCTTGCATGCCCTGGCGGAGACCGGACGCATCCAAAACAACGTCGCCGACGAAATGGAGGCCGATTATTGGTTCCTCCGCCGGCTGGAACATCGCCTGCAAATGACACGCGACGAGCAGACACAGGTGATCCCCGACGATCCGGATGGGTTGTCACACATCGCAACGTTTTCGGCATACGACTCCGTCGAGAGTTTCTCGCACGATGTCGAAAAGACCCTGCGCCGGGTGCACAAACACTACCAGGCTCTGTTCTCCGAGGCGCCGGCATTGGGCGGGCATGGCAAGCTCGTGTTTACGGGAGCCGAAGACGATCCCGAAACGCTCAAGACCTTGTCCGAACTTGGCTTCAGCCAATTGGAAACCGCTGCGGCCACGGTGCGCAAATGGCATCACGGCCGGTACCGAGCGACCCGGTCGGCCAGGGCGCGGGAAAAACTGACGGCATTGATGCCGGCACTGCTTGCCGCGCTTGGCAAAACGTCGCAGCCGGATGCCGCATTGCTCAAATTCGACGAATTCCTCGCCAAACTGCCGGCCGGCGTTCAGCTTTTCTCGATGTTTCTGGCCAATCCCGGCCTTCTCGACCTGGTGTCCGAAATTCTCGGATCGGCGCCGCAACTCGCCGAGACGCTTAGCCGGCGTCCGACGCTGCTGGACGGCGTCATCAGCGCCGATTTTCACGACCCCTTGCCACCGCGGGAGCAATTGTCGCAGGAACTGGCATCCGTTCTCGAGTTTTGCCGTGACTATCAGGACGTCCTGGATGTGTCGCGGCGATGGGCCAACGACCGCAAATTCCAGGTCGGCGTACAAGTCATGCGGCGTGTGCAAAGCGGATGGGACGCGGGCCGGCCCCTGTCTGACATCGCGGATGTTCTCATCGAGCAGTTGTCGATTCACACGCAACGTGAATTCGCCTCCACCCATGGCGAGGTGCCCGGCGGCGGCATGGCCGTCATAGCCATGGGCAAATTGGGCGGCCGCGAACTGACGCCGACGTCGGACCTGGATTTGATATTCGTCTACGATTTTCCCGACGGGGTCGACAGTTCCGACGGTCCGCGACCGTTGAGCACGTCGCAGTATTTCAGCCGTCTGTGCCAGCGCACCATCAATGCCCTGACCGCACTGACCCCCGAAGGACAACTCTACGAGGTGGACATGCGGCTGCGTCCATCCGGAAGCGCCGGACCGTTGGCCGTTCGATTGGAAGGCTTCCAGGACTATCAGTCGGAGTCCGCATGGACCTGGGAACACATGGCGCTCACGCGCGCGCGCGTTGTATGCGGCCCCCAAGACCTTCGTCAGGCGATTGAAGACACAATCGCCAAAACCCTCTGCAAGGAACGGGATCCGCAATCCCTCGTCGATGATGTACATGACATGCGCAAAAGGCTCGCCAAGGAGAAGCCAGGCAAGTCATTGTGGGATTTGAAGCAGTTCCGCGGTGGACTGGTGGATTTGGAATTCATCAGCCAGTATCTGCAATTGCGTTATGCCCACGCCGATCCAAGCGTGCTTGGCGCGAACACGGTAGATGCGTTCAAGAAGCTGGGAAAAGCCGGTTTTTTGGACGAGGAAGCCGCCGGAGAACTGATCAAAGCCACCAAGTTGCAAGCTGACTTGCAATCAATTATCCGCATTTGCACGCCTGGACTGTTCGACGAATCGGAAGCACCGGAAGGACTGAAGGCTACGCTGGCGAGCGCTGCCGGCGAAAGCGAGTTTCCGGCTCTAATGGAGCGGCTGGAAACGACGCACCAGCGTGTGTCGGCCTACTATCGTTCAATGATCGAGGATTTACTTTCTCCGCGGACGGTATCGGCATGATCTTGGTACGCATGAAATTCGCAACCGGAAAGCTCAATCGGCCCATTGCCGGGACCGTGGGCCAATGAAGACACTGTATCTAATGCGTCACGGTAAAAGCGATTGGGGGAATCCGGCACTTTCCGACTATGACCGTCCTTTGAACGAAAGAGGGATCCGGGCGTCCTCTACGATAGCCCGCTACATCAAGGATTCGCTCCCATTGCCGGACATCGTTTTGTGCTCACCCGCCGTCAGAGCCGAGCAAACATTGCGCTTTCTGGAAGGAACGTGGCGTTGCGCCGTCGAAACACTCTGGCTGGAGAATTTGTACCTGGCGGCACCGGCCGGCATGCTGAAATTGATCCGGGCACATGCGCCGGACAACAAGAATGTCGTCATGGTGATCGGCCACAATCCGGGCATGGAACAGCTTGCCGGTCAATTGGCGAGTCCAGACTCTGATCCGGGCGCCATGGTTTCGTTGCGGAGCAAGTATCCAACCGCGGCCTTGGCGGTGTTCGAATGGCCCGAATCCGATTGGGAAGACGTTGCTCCGGGAACGGGAAAGCTGACCCGGTTCGTCAAGCCTCGGGATTTGGATTAGACCCAGATTTTTTCAAGTTTGATATAGCCTTTGACGACTTTGCGAATCCGTTTCCTGTCTTTGGCAATGCAATCGGACATATGCTGGTTCAACATCGTCTGCGCCGCGGTCAATTGGCGTAGATCACCCGGCCGCGTGAGGACCGACTTGACGTCGTTCATCAAATTTTCCGCCACGACAGCGTCATTCAGGCTGCCCAGTACATCCTGAATGCCGGTAATGGACTTTACCAGCCGGCGCGCGTCGGACTTGGAATACAAGCCCTGAAAGAACTCCGCCTGGTAACGCATTTGCTTGGCCTTGAGGCGAAGTCTGTGGAGTTCTTCAGTCGAGAGCGAATCCAGTCGCGACGCCAGCCCCCTGAGTTTCTTGTCGTGAGCTTCAAGCATCTCGCCGGCCAATTTGGCGAGGTGACCTTTTCGTTGTCCGCGTCTGGCCTTGTTCGAAATGAATCCTCCGGTGTTCAGCCATTCGGTCAACTGGAGGACAAAGGCGTTGTATCGACTGTCAACGAGGAGCGCCCGAGCCCGATCATATGAGTCGCGTTGCATTCCCACGGACTGCTTGTCGAGCCATGTCACAATTCTTTGGTCCCGTCCCGCCGCAATCAGTTGCGGAACGGTGTGCTCACGAAAGACATCCCAATCCCTCGCCGCCCCAAGCTCATTTTGAGCCCAAGCGGCGGTGGATTTGAGATAGTCGAACCGTTTTCGCTTGAGTACCGGCCTAAACGCCCGCAAAGCCGTCAGCAATCTGCGAAGGCCGATCCGCATCTGGTGCACGCCCTCGGAATCGGATCCGTCCTGAACAGCACACTCGTTGCCGCGAATTTGTGTGAGACAGGATCGAACAACGAACTGAAACGCATCTTCCAGGCTCTGTTCGGGCGTCAACGATATTTTTTCCGCCTTGAGCGGTTTGGCCAGCCGGTTTTCAAGCAGGTCATATGCCCGGTTCGCCTTGGACCGGCTTTCCGTTCGAACGGCGTATTTCTTGTTCAACTCCAACGCCAGTTTGGGAAGCTTGTCGGCCTGTCCTTCGATCAGTTCCAGCTCGACCTCGCTGATGGGCATTTCCTTTTCACCAGCGGTGATCTTGCCGACATCGACACAGACTTCGATCTTGCTCCGAGCGAACTCGACGATTCGGGAACTGCGTGTAAATTCGGTGGAGAAACTGTGACCCAAGCCGCGCGATTTCATCAGCTTACCGAGAAATTTCCGCAGCTTCTTGTCATCGACCTTTTCCAGGTTGGGTTCATCGCCCTGAACTTCAGCTTCGAACTCGATCAAATGCTGCAAACCGGCCGATTTGCCCGAGGGCGCTTTCAAGGTCTGGATTTTCCGGTTGCCGACCTTGCGAATGCGCAAACTCATCTTGTTACGGCTGAGATCGCGCTCAGGCGTATCAAAATAGGTATTCGACAAGGCGATCCGCCGAGCGCGTTGCGTTGAAATGGTACGAAGATATGAACTTCTTTGCAGCCTGACAGCATCTTCCGGCGACACCGCCAGCTTGAGTTCTATCTCATCTTTCCCCGAAATTTCAGCCTCCCCGGCCCGATTAGGGTCTTTGACCATACTCTAGGTCAATCCGGAATTCGTGACAAAAACTTTGCAGTTTTATGAAGGTCCCAAATGTCCCACGCGCCTGGGCCGGTGGCTGGCCTGATACCTGTCACTGATGTTAAGAAAAGGCTTTCGCATTCAGAACAAGGTATCAAACAAGATGATCGAAGAAGGTAAGAAAGCGCCTGCTTTCAAATGTGTGGACGACAAGGGCAATTCAGTCGCGTTATCGGATTTCAAGGGCCAGCCCGTCGTTCTCTACTATTATCCCAAGGACGACACACCCGGCTGCACGAAGGAAGCCATCGGATTCACGGAAAAACTGCCGGAATTCGATGCCCTGGGCGCCGCGATCCTGGGAGTTTCCAAGGATACGGTCGCGAAACACACGAAATTCAAGGACAAACACGGCCTGAAGATCACCCTGCTCTCCGATGAGGACGGGGCGTTGTGCGAGAAATTCGGCGTCTGGGTCGAAAAGAAAAACTACGGCCGGACCTATATGGGGATCGAACGTTCGACGTTTCTCATCGACGGGTCCGGCAAGATCCGCAAGATCTGGCGCAAGGTGCGCGTTAACGGACACGTCGATGCCGTGTTGCAGGAATTGCAGAATTCCGCGACTTGACACAACATTCAAGGTAAATCCGATAAAATCCTCATAATTATCTGAAATATTTAAAGAAAATGGCTTTCCAATAACCTTCGACAGGATCCTCGGAATGCGCTATGTCATGGCATCGTCAATGAGCAACACCTTATCCCTGGGGACCGGAGGTTGATGCAGATTTCCACATTGACCGAGGCCGCGTATCAGGTTCTCTCAACCGCCGCGCCGGACGCCAAGGTCGCCAAGACGTTTGCCTTCGCCCAGGCCTGGATGGCGGGGACTCTCGAGGGCATAGGCACCTGTGCGCCGCCGGACAGGCCCAGTCGGCCAGGAAATCCGGAGCTTCGCACGCCGAAGGACATGCCGAAACGCCGGGCGGGAGGAACGGAGGCGCATAGAGCGGCTCTGCTTCATGCGGTCGCGCATATCGAACTCAATGCGATCGATTTGGCCTGGGATATGGTTGCCCGGTTCGCACCCGAAGGATTACCCACACAGTTTTTCGACGACTGGGTATCGGTCGCGCACGATGAGGCCCGGCATTTTTCCCTGGTGTCCAAACGTCTAGCGGATATGGGCTGCTCCTACGGGGATTTGCCGGCCCATGACGGTTTGTGGGAGGCCGCCGTTGAAACTCGGCTTGACTTGCGTGCCAGGCTTGCGGTGGTGCCGATGGTCCTGGAAGCCCGGGGGCTAGATGTCACGCCGGCCATGATCGACCGCCTGGAAAAGGCCGGAGACACCAGGAGCGCCGGGATTTTGCGGATTATCTATGAAGAAGAGATCGGCCATGTCGCCGCCGGTGAAAGATGGTTCCGATATCTTTGCGAAAAGGCCGGAGACAACCCGGTTTCGACTTGGCAAAGCCTTGTCAGAACCTATTTTCACGGCGCCATCAAACCGCCGTTCAACAAGGAAGCCCGCGAAAAAGCCGGTTTGGATGGCGATTTTTATGAACCACTTGCAGCGATGGCCTGATATGCTCCGCGGCACGTGTATTTGTTTGCTGACAACATACAACACCCTGGACACTCGGACCGCACCCGGCTTTGGACAGGAAATCCATTCCGTCTGTAATCATTCGTTTACCATAAAGCGAGCAATCTAAGCAGGGACGTAATGAGCGGTAGAGTCAAAGACTTCATGGTACGATCGTTTCCGGAACGGCAGATATTCTATCGAAGCCGCGGCCAGGTTCGGTTTCTGCGTTTGGGACGCGGTTTCCAATACGGACTGGTCGGCCTTGCCTTTCTTGCCGTTGGCTGGATCAGCTACGCATCGACCAATTTGGTGTTTCGCAGCAACATCATTGCCGAGAAAAATCAGCGAATCGTAGAAATTCAACGTAAATACAGCGACCTCGCCACCGACCTTGCCGCGACCCAGGACAAATTCGCGGCGGTTACGGACAAGCTCGAGGACAAGCACCGCGAACTCAAGGATTTGTTCGAGGACAAGCTCAATCTCGAACGGAAAATAGGTTCACTCGAATCCGATATCGACGTCCTGACGGCCGAACGGGACACCAAATCGACGCAATTGAATGCCAAGACGGAAGGATTGAGCCGGTCGCGCGACAAGCTGAAAAAGACGACCGAGCGGGTGCGTACTCTCAATCGCCAGCTTGAGGAAACACGCGGTCGCTTGGCGCAGGCCAAAAAGCAAAACAAAGACAAAACGGCACGCAACGAATCACTGTCAAACGAACTGGACAAACGGACCGGCACACTCAAGACCGCGAACCAGACCGTCGCCAAACTCGAACAGGAACTGAAGGCGAGCCGCGACCAGATCACCGAACGCACGAATCAAAGGGACAGCACCCGGCGCGAGAATCTCGCCCTGAACCGCCGGGTCAGCGAACTTCAAAGCGAACTGCGCGTCGCCCTTGACCAGGCCGAGCTTCTAAACGGAGAGATCGCTTCCCTCGCCGGCCGGCTGGACCGAGTCACCGAAGAACGAGACGCCGTCCGAACCAATGCCGATTCTCTGAGCAAGCGTGTCGCCACGCTCATCGAAAGTCTCGATGTGACCAGTGGAGAGAAATCGGAAATCACCGAAACCCTTCGGGTGGCCAATACACGGCTCACCGATGCGACCGAAGAACGCGACACGGCACTTCGTAAAAACAACTTCCTTAGCAAGCGTGTCACGTCGCTGGAAACACGTTTGTCGTCGATTCGCGACGCCCAGAAGGAACTGATCAACCGGCTTGAGGAACGCACGAACGATACGATCGAATCGTTGGAAAACACGCTGGCCATGACGGGTCTCAATGTAGACACCCTGATCTTGGCAGCGTTGAATTCCGGCCTCCCGACCGGTCAAGGCGGCCCGCTTGTCGCCCTGCAACCGAAGCTTCCCCAGAATGCCAAAGGCATGTCTCCAGGGTTTGAAGCCAGTTTGGCGCGCCTGGAGACGCAATTGACCCGTTGGGACGGGCTGCAACAGTTATTGCGTCACGTTCCGATGACCCGGCCGATCGACATGGGATATGTCACCAGCAGCTACGGTAAGCGCAAGGATCCGATCACCAAGCGCTGGGCGATGCATCACGGCGTCGACTACGGCGGATATAAACGCATGCCGATCCGTACCACGGCGCCGGGCAAGGTCGTCTTCGTCGGGCGCAAGGGCCCCTATGGGCGCATGGTCGAGATCGACCACGGATATGGTTTCAAGACCCGCTATGGACATTTGCACAAGATCCTCGTGAAGCGCGGGCAGGAGGTTACGTTTCGTCAAAAGATTGGTCTGATGGGCAGCACGGGGCGCAGCACGGGCCCGCACGTCCACTATGAAGTCCGTTACAAAGACAAGCCGCAGAATCCGGCCAACTTTATTAAGGCAGGTAATCATGTTTTCAAAGACTAATACCCCGACAAAGTCCGCACCGGCGAGCAGTGCCGTGAGTTCGACCCCGTCCCTGATCAGCGCCAATCTGACGATCGACGGCAATCTGACCACCGAAGGCGAGGTTCAGGTTGACGGCGTGGTCAACGGCGACGTCACGTGCGGCCGCCTGACCGTGGGCGAGAAATCCCGTATATCCGGCGAGATCACCGCCGACGATGTGCAGATCCGCGGCGAAGTGGAAGGCCGTATCAAGGCGCGTTCGGTGCAGCTCGCGAAAAGTGCCAAGGTGTCGGGCGATATCTGGCACGAGGTTCTGTCGATCGAATCGGGTGCCCAGCTTGACGGGCTGTGCAAGCACACGTCCAACCCACGCGGAGAAAAAGCCGAGCCCGGCAAACAAGAAACCGCGGCGACACCGATCACTGCTGCCAAGACACAACAGCCGAGCAGCGGCGATCACGGCAAGCCCCAGTCCGGCGAACCGGTGAAGAAGGCCGCGTCGGCCTAGACAATCAGTTCCGCTCGAACCGGCCGGTTTTCAAGAAAGCTCTCGTCTGCGACTGCACCACCGGGTCGTCGCAGATGAAGGTGTGGTGGACATCCGCGACCAGAAAATCCTTCATGCCCGGCAGTTTGGTGTTGGACACCTCGACGGTCCCATCGTGTGCCAAGTCGCCGGAAACCATCAGATTGGCCCAGGACAGCGGATTGACGGGGTGAAACGACCGTTCTCCGGCAATCACTCCGATATCCGCCTCGGGCACACCCAGCCAGGCAAGACCGCCCGCGCCTTCCTTCAGGTCTTCCATGGGTGCCCCGAATACCATCCGGGCCCAGGATGTCCCGCCGAAACGAACGGCCAATCCAGCGCCCTGATTGGGCGGGGCGATCATGACGATACGATTGATGTGGACCGGTGGCGGTTCCGCCAACGCGCCGCGCAGCACCAGGGCACCGAGGGAATGGGTGACGAAGTTGATTGGTACGTCGATTTGCTTTTCGGCCGACCATTTTTTTAGGCGTTCGCGAACATGCTCGGCAAGGGCGGCCAAACGATGTTGCCGGCTCGGATAATCCCAGCACGCGCAATCAAATCCTTCAGCGTCCAGATACTTTGCCATGCGGCGCATGCTGCGATGGGTACGTCCCAACCCATGCAACAGAATGACCGGCGGTTTCGATAGGGAATGCAAAGGTTTATTCATCGCCGATCTGTGCCGACAGACTTGTCGCGGTGTCGGTCACGGCAAACCCGCTTCGTTGAGTGGCTCCACTGACGACTCGTGGCGCCGCCCCCTCCGCGACATGGTTCCAATCATTGCCGCCATCGATCAGATGAACGATCGCATTGGCGTAGTATTTCAACAGCCCGGCATTTTCGGCAACCGCACGATGAAGTCCGTCCTGGACGGTTACCGCCTTACGCAACATCAGCATCCGCAGGCCAACCGTGATCGCGTATTCGCGATCCGACCTGGGAACATAGAGCTTGGCGCCCTTTTTCTCCAGATCCTCGAGCAGCGCGTGGGACCGGACCTTGATCTCGAACTCGCTCAGGCCTTCGCCGTCCTGCAGGACAACGGTGGACACAAGGGACACGGGCAGGATCGGAACCACGGCTCCGACCCGGTCAAGCAAGGTCTCGCCCAGTCGTTCGACGAAGTCCCGATACTCCTCGTCGGTCAGCGCCTGAGGATTGACATCCATGGTCTTCAGATAGGCGCGCATCGAAACGGGTTCACCGAAATTGACGCAGGCATAGCCAAAGCGGAACCACTTGCCACGCAGCATCAACGCCACTTGATGCCCAATGAAAGACAGGGTGGTCCGAACGGCGAACCACGTGCCGCGCGGTGTATCGTCTTTTTTCTTGTCGATCAGCAGGCTGCGGTCCTCAAGCACGCGATCGTAGTTGAGCCCAACGGGAATGAAGACCAGATCCCGTTCATCTTGGGGTTCGAAGCCTTTCACCATGTATGACAACAGTCCGAGACGCGGCGGCCGGATCTTGCCGTCCCGGCTCAACCCACCCTCGGGATAGACGGCCTGGGTGACGCCGGCCTTGGTTGCCATGGCGACGTACCGTTCAAGCACCTTGCGATACAATGGGTTCTTCGAATTGCGCCGGATGAAATAGGCGCCCAGGGACCGGATCAGGGCCTGTAACGGCCATACCCGGGCCCATTCTCCGACGGCGTAACTCAAGGCCGTACTCGTGGCCGCCAGGTACGCGACCAGCACATAATCCATATTGCTGCGGTGGTTCATGACGAAGACCACCGTGGCATTCGAATCCACATCCGACAGCGTTGTTCCCGACGCGCCGTTCTTGACGCCCACCCGGACCCGGTAGAGCAATGTACTGAGCCGCCGGGCGAGCCAGGTACCAACACGGAAGTACAGGTAGGCGTTAAATGCCGGCACGATTTCGCGCGCGTATTTCTTGACCTCCTCCATGACCACCTCACGCGGCAAACCTTGCTCCCGCATTTGCCCGTCCACGGCTTCGAGCACCTGGGGATCGAATGTCAGGCGGTCGATCAGGACTTCACGCTTGGTGAGCTTGAGGGGTTGTATTTTGAGATCCAGCCGCGTGTTGATCTCGTCGACGACCCGATTGACGCGGCGGCGGAAAAACCAACGTACGCTGGGCAGCAACAATCGATCCAGAAGGGAAATGGCTGCCAGTACGGCCAGCGCAACCAATAGCCATAAGGGAACGGATATCGCCGTCACCGGATCATGCTTTGCGGTGTGATCAACGGAAAGGTGTTCAAGTCTCGGACCCCCAATCGCGTAACGATAGCACAATGCGAGCCGCGGAATCGCTTCATTTTGCCGCCGTTTCCGGTGGGAACACGGCAGCCACGCCGTCCAAACACCAAAAATCCGGCCACATTTTTCCCAGTATTCAGACAAAAAATGCGATCTGGTCGCGGTGTACGTAGAATCACGTATTTGTGTGACCGGGATCACTACCGTTTCGACCGATCGATCTTATGTACAGGGTAACAGGAAGACCCTGACCCGACGCAACACTGGAGACCGAAAATGACTACCCGACAAGCCCTGATCTGGACCTGGATCGTAGGCATGAGCCTGTGGGCAATGGGCATCGGCGGCATGCTGATCGCGTAGTCTCGACTTTACCGTATCCGAGCCGGTCGGCCTTTGAAGGCCATTCGTTCAAATAGGATAGTCCCGCTCCGGGCGTTAATCCAAGTCCTCTACCTCGACTGAACCGCCTTCCAACCGCGCTGCAAGGGCGGCGGCCATGAAGTCGTCCAGGTCTCCATCCAGAACGCCCTGGGCATTGCCCTTTTCCACCCCGGTCCGCAGATCCTTGACCATTTGATAGGGCTGCAACACGTACGAGCGGATTTGATGGCCCCACCCGATGTCACTCTTGGCATCGTGTAGCGCCTGTTTTTCCTCTTCGCGTTTCTGCAATTCCAGTTCGTACAGGCGGGCTTTGAGCATGCTCATGGCCGAGGCGCGGTTCTTGTGCTGCGACCGGTCGTTCTGACACTGCACCACAATCCCGGTGGGCTCGTGGGTGATCCGCACCGCGCTATCGGTTCGATTGACGTGCTGTCCGCCGGCGCCTGACGCCCGATACGTGTCGATACGCAGGTCCTTGTCGTCGATGTCGACTTCGATATCTTCGTCGATGACCGGATAGGCGCCGACGCTGGCGAAACTGGTGTGGCGGCGGGCCTGGCTGTCGAACGGCGAAATCCGGACCAGGCGATGCACGCCCGATTCGGTTTTCAGCCAGCCATAGGCATTCTCGCCCTTGATCTGGATGGTGGCGGATTTCAGGCCGGCTTCCTCGCCCGGGCTTTCCTCGATCCAGTCCACCCTGTAGCCCGCCTGCTCCGCCCAGCGCACGTACATACGTACGAGCATCTGGGTCCAGTCCTGGCTTTCCGTACCACCGGCGCCGGCATGCACCTCCAGGAAAGAGTCATTGCCGTCGGCCTCGCCCGACAACAGGCTTTCCCGTTCCTTGACGACTGCGATGTCGCGGATCTTTCGCAGGGCAGCCTCGGCTTCGTTGACGATGTCGTCGTCACCTTCCGCTTCGCCCATCTCGATGAGTTCGACATTGTCCGCGAGCTCCTGCTCGAGCTCGCGGTACGCCGATATGGACCCGTCGAGCCGGGTACGCTCGCGCATCAGTTTCTGAGCTTTGTCGGGATTGTCCCAAAGCGTGGGGTCTTCGACGACCGCGTTCAGCTCGTCCAAACGCCTGACAGCTGAATCCCAGTCAAAGATGCCTCCTCAGCAGCGCCAGGGACTGCTTGATTTCATCGGCAAGTGTTTGTGCTTCGGCGCGCACGGCGGTACTCCCAATCAACAAATATCTCCGCATCACAGGCGGACAACGTTACTTCGGCTCCTTGATAGGGATAGATCGCCTCTTGTCAATAGAGACCGCCGGTACCGGACTGCGGCGTGTCTCCCGACGCGGTCGTACTGCCACCCTGCGATCCGTCCAGCACCTGGCGCTTGTTGGTGGGTTCCGTGCCCGGCAAAAAAGCTTCCAGAATGTACTTGCGTGCACCGGGTGGCGCGGGGACGCCGCTGCGCGGATCCACGCGAACCAACCGCACGCCGGGCGGAATGCGGAACGGAATGGATGGCGTGGTTTCGAGCGCGCCCGCCATGAAATCACGGAATATGGGAACGGCGACGCTGGCGCCCTGCTCCCGCCGGCCCAGGGTTTTCGGCGAATCGAACCCAACATATACGCCGACCGCCAGGTCGGGCGAAAACCCGATGAACCAGGCGTCGAAGCTTTTGTTTGTCGTCCCGGTCTTTCCTGCCAAGGGTTTGCCGACTTTCTTGATGCGAACGCCGGTCCCCCGCTCCACCACACCTTGCAGCATGGAGACGACTTGATAGGCCACGCGCGGATCGATCACTTTCGGGCGGTCGTCGGGCAGTTGCGGCATGTCCTGGCTCGCCCAAGCCGTCGGCAAGCATTGCGGGCAATCCCGTTTGTCGTGCCGGAATACGGTTTTACCGCGGCGATCCTGGATGCGATCCACCAGTGACGGCGCGATCCATTTGCCGCCGTTGACCATCATGGCGTAGCCGGTGGTGATTCGCAGCAGTGTCGTTTCGCCGGCGCCTAAGGACATGGACAGGATCCGCGGCATGTCGTCGACGACACCAAAACGCCGCGCGGCGTCGGCCACCGCCTCCATGCCGATATACTGCGCCAGGCGCACGGTCATCAGGTTGCGCGACTTCTCGATGCCCAGTCGCAGGGTACTGGGCCCGTAGAACTTCTTGGTGTAGTTCGCCGGTTTCCATTTGCCCAACCCGGCCCCCTGGTCAATGACGAACGGTGCGTCCAGCACCAAGGAAGACGGCGTAAAACCGCTATCGAGTGCCGCGGCGTAAACGAAGGGTTTGAACGCCGAGCCGGGCTGGCGCATGGCCTGAACGGCACGATTGAACTCGCTGGCCTCGGCGTTCCAACCGCCGACCAAGGCTTTGACGCGCCCCGTATGCGGATCCAATGCAACGACGGAGCCGTTGACATCGGGCACCTGACGGAGGTGATAGTCACCGGACACCGCCCCGCCGCCTTCGCTGGACTCCGTCGTCATGGCTTCAACGGCCACAATGTCGCCGACGGCCAAGACATCGCCGGCGCGGCGAACTTTGGGTCCGACCCGCTGCTTTTCCTTCCATGGCCGGGCCCAAGCCAGCCCCTTGAACGGAATACGGCCGGTCACGCCGCCGGAGAGCCCGATTTGCACGGACTTCTTGCCAACTTCCAGGACAACGGCGACGTCCCAGGTATCTAACAATGCCGGTGGACGTTCGAACGCGCTCAGCGTGCTCGCCCAGTTCTGTTCGGGCGGAACCCGGCCCAAGGGACCCCGCCAACCATGACGGCGGTCGTAGGCCATCAGACCGTCGCGCAAGACCTTCTGCGCCAAGTCCTGCAGGTGCGGCGACATGGTTGTGCGGACACTCAGTCCGCCTTCGTAGAGGCCGTTTTCGCCATATTGCTCGAGCAACTGCCGCCGCACTTCTTCGGTAAACCACGTGGCGTTGACGAATTCGGTTTGCGCCCGATTGGCGACGCGCAACACCGCGCGTTTCGCGGCTTCACCGTCCCCCTCGGTCAAGTGCTTGTCCTCGACCATGCGGTCGACAACCCAGTTGCGCCGAGCGACGGCGGCCTTGGTTTTCCGAACGGGATGATAGTTGTTGGGAGCCTTCGGCAAGGCGGCCAAATAGGCCATCTCGTGAATGGTCAGTTCATCGAGCGATTTGTCGAAGTAGTTGAGCGCCGCGGCGGCAACCCCGTAGGAGCCGTAGCCGAGGTAAATCTCGTTCAGATACAACTCGAGTATCTGTTTCTTCGTGAAGGCGTGCTCGATGCGAAACGAGAGGATGGCTTCCTTGATTTTCCGGTCGAAGGAAACCTCGTTGGTCAACAGGAAATTTTTGGCAACCTGTTGCGTAATGGTCGAGGCGCCGACCATACGCCGATCGCTGCCCAGGTTACGCAAGTTGATCAGCACCGCCCGCATGACGCCGGTGAAATCGATACCCGGATGCTGATAGAAGTTTTGATCCTCCGCCGACAAAAAGGCATTGATCAACTGTTTCGGCATGGCGTCGACAGGAACGAACAGCCGTTTTTCCTTGGCGTATTCGGCCATCAGGCGGCCGTCTGCCGCGTGAATTCGGGTGACGACCTTCGGCTGGTAGTTCGCCAGTTGCTGGTAGTCGGGCAAATCGCTGCCGAATTTCCAAAAGACAAACAGCAGTCCGCCGGCACCGCCGAGCGCCAGAAGAATCAAAACCGCAAACAGGCTGCCAAGAAAACGAATCATCTACAGTCGTTCTTAAAATATTTCAATGAGTTATATAAAAAAGCTAACATGTATTCACAGAAAAATCGTGTAATGCCGTTGAATTCACGGGAATGTCACTTATCGGAAAGCCACTGTACCCCATTTAGCGTCACAAGGGGTATCACACGCGTGTGTCTAGCCGCCAAATGTGGCCTTCGCGTGGCAGAAATTACGTTTTCCGGTCACCGAAATACCGGTCGATCGCTTTGATAATCGCGCCGACAAGCTTGGCCCTGCCCGACGGGGCCGAAATGAGCCTTTCGTCATACCGGTTGGACAAGTATCCCATTTCGACGAGAACGGACGGGACATCCGGCGCTTTCAAGACAACGAATCCGGCAAATCTGTGCGGTTTGGTCCGTACCCGCATCCGTTTCGACAGTTCCGGAACCAGCAATTGCGCGAACTGGGCGGAGAAATTCATGGTTTCGCGCTGCGCCAGATCGATCAGGATCGTCGTGACCTCGTCGCTCTCGCCGGTCAAATCCACGCCGGCAATGATATCGGATTTATTTTCGTGTTCCGCCAGTTCGGCGGCTTCCTTGTCCGAGGCTCGCTCCGACAGGGTGTAGACGGTCGCGCCGCGGACTTTCCGGTTACGGATCGAATCGGCGTGCAACGACAGAAACAAATCGGCGTGCGATTCCCTGGCAAATTCGACTCTGTCGCGCAGCCGAATGAAGGTGTCCGAATTGCGTGTCAGCAGAACCTTGTACCGCCCGGCCTTCTCCATCGCCTTTTTTAGCTCCCGCGCCATGGTCAACGTGAGGTCCTTTTCACGCAATCCACTGACACTGATGGCGCCGGGATCGACCCCGCCATGACCCGGGTCGATCACCACAACCTTGCGCTCACCGACACTTTTCGGCTTCAACAGGGGCACGACTTTGGGTTTTGCGGTGACCTTGGGCGTTGGCGGACGCCAAGTGTTCATGGCGTTCAGAAACGCCGACCGCTCCCTGGTGCGCAGATCCAGGACGAAACGGTAGGGATATCCCTCCTTGGGGTCCAGAACGAAGACCTTTTCGATGACCGCCGGTGCCTTGAGGTCGAGAACGACCCGAGACGTCTGCGGCTTGAATTGACCAAACCGAAATCCACCGATCGCACCATCGCTTTTCTGTCCCGCGTTGGCCGGCAGGTTCCACCGCAGTTTGGGAAAATCGATGACGACCCGGTAGGGATTGGCGAGTAAAAAGATGCTGTATTTGGGTGCTTCGGAAATATCGATGACGAATCGGGTCCGAGTTCCATGTTCCCCGATTCGGGCCCCATGCACCTCCGGCTGCGCCATCGCAGAGGCCGCCAATCCGCAAAGCCATACCAAAACAAGAAATATATGTCGGAAACACACGTGCATTCGGCGGCTAGACGCAGTATATCTGGTGGACCAATGGAGCGGCAGCACCAAATATACATAACACGAGTGATCGACGCATCAGCTACATTTATTCCAAGAATTCTCTATGTCGGTGAATTTCCGTTTGGAATTTTCGATTCACTATGTAAATAATTCGACAGCGAACATCCGCAGTTGGTTCCCTGGCATGCAGTGTCCGGGACGGCGGGTTGGATGGCACCCCGGATCGGAAAGGACAGTGATTCCGCGGACCATGCAACGGCGCTTAAAACAGAGCGGATTTGGGAGAAACTCTGAAGCCAGCCCGTATTGAGTGAACGGGCGTGACGTGCACAGGCTCCCCGTCGTGGCCACCGGTACCGTTTACCGAGTCGTACTGGCCTGTTTGACGGGTTGAAAACCGGCGTCACAGGGCTTCGAAAGAACATAGCGGACTACCCCCTGTTGTTCGCGCCGGTGGGAAAGTCCGTTGCGGAGTATAGCCGCATGGCAACGCGTATGCTTGTTGACGCGACCCACTCGGAAGAGACTCGGGTCGTGACGGTTCGTGGGAACCGTCTAGAAGAATTCGATTTCGAAACCTCAACTAAAACCCAGCTCAAAGGAAACATCTATTTGGCGAAGGTGACTCGCGTCGAACCTTCGCTCCAGGCGGCATTCGTCGAATATGGCGGCAACCGCCACGGTTTCCTGGCTTTCAGCGAAATTCACCCCGATTATTATCAAATTCCGGTCGCGGACCGGGAAGAACTGCTCGAGCAACAGGCAGCCGAGGATAAGGCCGCCGCCAAGGCCGAAGACGATGCCGACGACCGCAAGTCTGGCGAAAAGGCGCAGGCCGATGGCGGCGACGAAGGGGAATCCGGCGAACCGATCGAATCTCTCGGCGGCGACGAAATTGAAGAAGTCAGTCCCCGTCGGAACCAGGCCATTCGCCGCTACAAGATCCAGGAAGTCATCAAACGCCGGCAGATTCTGCTCGTGCAGGTCGCCAAGGAAGAGCGTGGCAACAAAGGCGCCGCGCTAACCACCTACCTGTCCCTCGCCGGCCGCTACTGTGTTCTCATGCCCAACACGGCGCGGGGTGGCGGGATCAGCCGGAAAATCGTCAATATGGCGGACCGCAAGCGCCTTAAGGGAATCACCAATTCCCTGGCCGTGCCCGACGGCATGGGCGTAATCGTGCGTACCGCCGGCATGAAGCGCTCAAAGGCAGAAATCAAGCGCGACTACGAGTATCTGTTGCGGCTGTGGGACGATATTCGGTCCATGACCCTCGAATCCACGGCGCCGGCCTTGATTTACGAGGAAGCCAATCTGATCAAACGCTCGATCCGGGATCTCTATAACCGGGAAATCGAGGAAATCCTGGTGGAAGGCGAAGAAGGCTACCGGACCGCCAAGGATTTCATGCGCATGCTGATGCCGAGTCACGCGGTGCGGGTCAAACGCTACAAGGACCGCATTCCCCTCTACCACCGGTATCAGGTCGAGCAGCAGTTCGATTCCATGTACCGGCCGGAAGTCACACTGCGATCCGGTGGCTACATCGTCATCAATCCGACCGAAGCGCTGGTGTCCATCGACGTCAACTCCGGCAAGGCGACCAAGGAACGCAACATCGAGGAAACCGCCTACAAGACCAACCTCGAGGCTGCCGAGGAGATCGCCCGCCAGCTTCGGCTGCGGGATCTTGCCGGTCTGATCGTCATCGACTTCATCGATATGGACGATTCGCAAAACAACCGGAATGTGGAACGCCGCCTGAAGGAATGCCTGAAGGTCGACCGGGCCCGCATCCAGGTCGGCCGGATCAGCCCGTTCGGTTTGCTGGAAATGTCCCGTCAGCGCATGCGACCGAGTCTCATCGAAGCCAGCACGCATATTTGCGCCGCGTGTGCCGGGACCGGCGTCGTGCGTTCGACGGAATCGACGGTTCTGCACGTACTTCGGGCGATCGAAGAGGAAGGTATCCGTGAACGCTATTCGGAACTGACCGTCCATGTGCCGACGAATGTTGCGCTGTATATGCTCAATCAAAAACGCGAAATGCTGAATGAGATCGAGCAACGCTACAACTTCAAGGTCTTTGTCGAAGCCGACGATTCCCTGATCCCGCCGGATCACCGCATCGACCGCCTGACAACCAAAGGCACGGAAGAAAAAGCCCCGGCCGAAGGCGCTGTTGAAGAGTCCACCGAGGACAAAGCCGACAGCGAAGAGGCGCCGAAGAAACGCAGCCGCCGCCGCCGTCGCCGCCGTTCGGACAAATCGAAATCCGATGCGCCGGCCGATACACCCGAATCCACGGAAGAAGCTGCCGAAGACGCGCAAGCGTCCGGCGCCGAAGATTCCGGCGATGAAACGACGGATGAAGAAGCGCCGAAGAAACGGCGCCGGCGTTCGCGCCGTGGGTCTCGCCGGAAATCGAAGGAAGAACGCGCCGCTGATTCGGATACCGAGACCGGCGAGGTCGCACCCGATACTTCGGTAGAGACGGACACTTCGGAGGAAACCAAGGACAGCGAGGCTGAGGACGCGGTCGCGGCGGACGCCGAAGCGGAGAAACCCAAACCCCGGCGCCGGAGACGCCGCAAACCGGCTGCCAAATCCAAAACGGATGCCAAGTCGGACGCCAAGCCGGACGAAAATGATGACGGAAGCGCCGAATCGGCGGACGTGAGTTCAGAAGACGCATCCCGTGCGGAACCGGCCCCGCAGGAAAGCGTCGAGAATGATGAGTCTATGCCGATGGCAGCCAGTGCGCCCGAAGCCGGCGACGAGACTCAGCCAATAGTGGACGACCCGGAACCGATGGACAGCCCGGAACCGATAGAAAGCCCCGATGAATCCGTGTCCGCCCCCGCCCCGATGGAGATGTCGACGGATGCACCGGTCGACGAGCCGGAAGGTGATTCGAAGCCGAAGCGGCGCGGCTGGTGGCGCCGCCGGAGTTAGTCGAACAAACAATGAAAGCCGAAGGGTGCCGTCGTCAGCCGGCACCCTTTTTCATTTGATCCAAGTTTGGATACGTTTCGCGGCTTCCACCATATGATCCGTGGAACCGGCAAATGAAAACCGTACATATTGGTGACCATGCACCGGGTCGAAGTCGAGCCCGGGCGTCGCGGCGACGCCAATGTCATGCAGCATACGGGAACAAAACTCCGGTGAATCGTTGGTGAAGCGCGTCACATCCGCGTAGATGTAGAACGCCCCGTCACACGGCGCCAGTTTGTCCAAGCCCGCTTTCGGAAGCTCCTCGAGAAGCACGGAACGATTGCGGCTGTAGCGGGCCACGTTTCTGTCCATTTCCTCGTATTGTGAGAACGCGGCGACAGCCGCTTGCTGCGACAGTCCGGGGGGTGAAATGAACATGTTCTGCGCCAAGCATTCCACCGCCCTGGCCAAATCCGGTGGTACGACCATCCATCCCAAACGCCAACCGGTCATCGAAAAGTATTTCGAGAAGCTGTTGATGACCACGATGTCGGTGTTGTGACTGACGGCGGTTTCAGCCCGGCCGCCGTAGGTGATGCCGTGATAAATTTCGTCAACAATCAGGCGAATTCCCTTGCCTGCACAGTATGTGCTCAATTCCTCCATCATGCGGTGATCGAGCATGGTGCCGGTCGGGTTCGCCGGGGATGCCACGAGAACGCCATCAACCGGGCCGCATGCTTCGATCATTTCGGCAGTGGGCTGAAAACGGGATTCCGGACCGGTTTCCAACAGCACCGGTTCGATGGCCAGTGCCGACAAGATATTTCTGTAAGCCGGATATCCCGGAATGGCCATGGCAACCCGGTCGCCGACGTCAAACGCCGACAGGAAAGTCAGAAGAAATGCACCGGAGGAGCCTGTCGTTACGACGACGCGCTCCGACGGCACATTCACACCGTAATAGTCGCGGTAATGTCCCGATATTGCTTCCCGCAAGGACGGAATGCCCAGTGCGTCCGTATAGCCGATTCTGTCTTCCGCCAATGCTTTTTGCGCAGCGGCAATGACCGCCTTGGGCGCGGCCGTGCTGGGTTGTCCAACCTCCATATGCAGCACGTCGCCGCCACCGGCTTCCCGTTCCGCGGCTGCCTTCATCACTTCCATGACAATAAATGGGTCGATGGCGCCTCGTGCCGCCACCTTCGGAGGAACGCGTTTTTCAGTCACTGCGGGCCGCCAAACCGAAACTTCTGGGATCGACACGAAACCGGCAACTGGCGGCATCACCGGACTTATAACCGTCCGGGCAATGGACGATATTTATCCGTCCGATCCGGTCGACGGAATTGGCGTAAGAGAACTGTGACCGCAAGGCGGCAATGGTTGGCCCCGGCATACCGCTTTCGAAAGCCATGTATGATTTCTCGACTCGAATACGCGGCAAAGCCATGGCCTGATCGATAGCAATTTTTTCCTCAAAGAGGGGTACGACGGTCGATAGCTGATTGGGTCCGCTCGATGGTTCGACCGTGCCGGCAGCCAGAAAATACAGTGTCGCCGTGCTTTTGCGGATGGCCAGGAACGGCCTGTTGACGCCGACCATGGGAACAAGCTCGTTTTGATAGCCGTGCTCACCTTGTGGCGCGAGCGCGAATATGACGCCGTTGCCAGGCGCCGAAACGCGGGCGCCGAAGGGTTGCCCCATGGTGACGCTGCAAGCGACACCCGCGCCCTTGCTGTCCATGGCAACGAAACCTGTCGAGCCGTATTCACGGCTTCCAGCCTGTGCCGCATTCTGCTGGGCAAAGTGTTTCTGCATGCCCTTGGCCAGGACCGCGGGGCGCTCCGTGAGGCTCGCATCGATGAAGGTTTCACCCTCATCCATCTCTTCCCACATTCTCTGCATTTTCTGCGCGCCGAGGGTATCAGGCATGCCGATGTTCAGGGCGCTCCACGGGATAACACGCGCCTGACGCCACTCGGCACCGTTTCTTTGAAGGTCTTCCGTGGACAACCCGCCACCCGCAGCCTGTGCGCCAAGCGCCAATTCCCGCAGCATTTCCGATGTAATACCGAACGGATTCGCCCGGATTTTGGAAAGAAATTCGGCCAGCGCAGGATTGCTGATCTTGTCGCCCTCCTCCAATGGCCTCCCGTCCAAATCGACGGCGTACCGTGCCGTTCCCGCGTCGGCCATCAGCTGAGGACCCTCGTCGCGCACAACCCGGGCCAAAGCCCGGCTCATGGGAAATCCGAACCGGGCCAAATTTTCGGCCGGAGAAACCAACTTGCTCCAGCGCATGTTGCCGTGCCGGGCATGTAACGCGACCATGCCCCGCAGATTGCCGGGCACGGCAATTTTTCCACCACTCGACGGCTCTACCGCCGGAAAAGTCAGGCTTTCCATCCGCTTGCCTTCGGCGTCAAAGGCAACGCAGGCGCCTCCCCCTCCCAACGACGCGGCATTGGGGTATGTCACCGACAAGGCGAAATACATGGCCACGGCTGCGTCCGCCGCCGAGCCGCCTTCGGTCAGGATGCCTTGTCCTACCTTTACCGCCCGTGGTTCATCGGCGATAACGCCGCCCACGAAGGGACGCGCCTCGCCGCCAATGAACGGGATATCGGACGAATCGGTCGAGCAACCCGCCAGAAGGAAAACGGCCATCGCCGATGCGACCGCGCGTTGACGGAGACACAGCCGCCGCTTACGGTGAACGCCGATTACGAGGGTTCGCCTAGTGTTAATGCGCATACTCACATTCGCAGTTTCGATTTGTTTCGTGGTGATTTTCATTCAGGACAGCGCCGCGCAACGGCGCGGTGTATCGCTCATCCGTGACGCGGAAATCGAACATATCATTGCATCCTATACGACGCCACTGTCACTGGCCGCCAATTTGGACCCGTCCTCCGTGCGCGTCCATATCGTCAACGACGCCTTTCTGAACGCGTTTGTCGTCGGCGGCCAACGGGTTTTCATCAATACCGGGCTCTTGCTGAGGGCCAAGTCTCCCAATCAGATCATCGGGGTGATTGCCCACGAATTGGGCCATATTGCCGGCGGGCATCTGGCGCGGACACAGGAAGCCCTCAGCAACGCCTCCGTACCCACCATCATCGCCATGGTTCTGGGTGCCGCCGCGGCGGCGGCCGGGCAAGGTCAGGCGGGTGCCGCGGTCATTGCCGGCGGACAGCATCTGTCGCAGCGGTCACTGTTGCAATATTCCCGAACGCAAGAATCGGCAGCGGACCAAGCCGCAATCCGGTATTTGGAAGCCAGCCAGCAATCATCCCGGGGACTCATAGAGTTCCTGGAGATCCTGGGCGATCAGGAAGCCCTATTGTCGGTCAATCAGGATCCATATGTTCGGTCGCATCCCATATCGCGCGAGCGCATAGGCACTTTGGTTCGTCTCGTCGAGCAATCTCCGTACCGAGACAAATTGCCGTCCGACGAAGCGATGACACAGTTCAAACGCATGCAAGCCAAGCTGACGGGATTTCTGGAGCAGCCGGCGCGGACCTTTCAGGATTATCCCGAGTCCGACCGATCCATACCTGCCCGCTATGCGCGGGCCGTCGCCTATTACCGTATTCCTGAGTTGACCAAGGCCTTGGCTGAAATCGACGGTTTGTTGGCCGAGATGCCGGAGGATCCTTATTTTCATGAACTCAAGGGACAGATGCTGTTCGAACACGGGCGCGTAACGGAAGCCGTCCAATCCTACCGACTGGCAAACCGTCACCTGCCCGATGCGCCTCTTATTCAGTTGGCTTTGGGCCAAGCGCTCGTGGCATCGGGTGACAATGGTGTCCTGCCGGAAGCCATTCAACATATCCGCAGGTCTCTGACCAAGGATCCCAGAAACGCCAACGCCTGGAAACATCTGGCGTTGGCTTATGGCCGGAGCGGAGATCTCGGCAATGCCGCCATGGCAAGCGCGGAGCGGGCCATGCTGCGGGGGGAGTGGCTGGACGCAAAACGCTTTGCGGCCCGCGCTCTGAAAATACTGGCGCGCGGTACGCCGGGATGGTTACGTGCGCAGGACATCGAGCACGCCGCCGACCGCGAGCACAAGAAGAAGAAAAAGTAAGAACCGGCAAGGGAGAGCAAGCGCCGTGAGTGAACAATCTTTCGTTCTGGCAATCGATCAGGGGACGACATCGAGCCGCGCCATCCTGTTCGATTCTACCGGCACTCCGTGCCACGTTGCGCAGAAAGAGCTGCCGCAGATCTATCCGCAATCGGGCTGGGTCGAACACGATGCCGAACAGATTTGGCAGGATACCCTGACCGTTTGCCGTCAAGTCGTCGAACAGGCCGGTATCGAGGCGTCCGATATCGCAAACCGGATCGACAGCATCGGCATCACCAATCAGCGGGAAACGACGGTCGTTTGGGACCGCGCAACGGGAAAACCCATTCACAACGCCATTGTCTGGCAGGACCGCAGAACCTCGTTGGTTTGCGATACTTTGCGGCGGAACGGTCACGGCGACGACGTCCAGCATCGCACCGGACTGCTGCTCGATCCCTATTTTTCCGGAACGAAGATTGCCTGGATACTGGACAATGTGGACGGAGCCCGCGCGCAAGCCGACAAAGGCCATTTGGCTTTCGGCACGATCGATAGCTATTTGCTGTGGCGACTGACCGGCGGCCGCGTTCATGCGACCGATGCGACGAATGCCAGCCGCAGCCTGCTCTACAACATTCGCGAAGGGTGTTGGGATACAACCCTTCTCGATCTCATTCGCGTGCCCGAGTCTCTCCTGCCGGAGGTGCGGGATTCCAGCGGATCGTTTGGCGCGTGCGATGCCGAGCACTTCGGCGCAGCGATCCCTATTACCGGAATCGCGGGTGACCAGCAGGCGGCAACGTTCGGTCAAGCCTGCTTTGCGCCCGGCATGATCAAGAGCACGTACGGCACCGGGTGTTTCGTCCTATTGAACACCGGCGATACGGCATTGACCTCACAGAACAGACTTCTGACAACCATTGCCTGGCAAATCGACGGCAAACCCACTTATGCGCTGGAAGGCAGTATTTTCGTTGCCGGCGCCGCCGTACAATGGCTGCGCGACGGATTGAAGCTGATCGACCACGCTTCGGAAACCGAATCGCACGCGGAAAGGCTTGACGATACCGGCGGTGTGTATCTGGTACCGGCATTCACGGGGCTCGGCGCGCCTTACTGGGATGCGGACGCCCGCGGCGCGCTTCTCGGGTTGACGCGGGACACCGGCATCAGTGAGATCGTTCGTGCGACACTTGAAGCGGTGTGCTTTCAGACCCGCGACCTGATGGGTGCCATGGAAGCAGATGGCGCGACGATTGACGGCCTGCGCGTTGACGGCGGCATGGTCGCCAACAACTGGGTCATGCAATTCCTGGCGGACGTCCTGGGTAAACCGGTGGACCGGCCGGTTGTCACGGAGACCACGGCTCTAGGCGCGGCATATCTTGCCGGCCTGCACACGGGATTCTTCGGTAGCCAGGCGGATATCGGCCGGAACTGGCAACGGGACAAAACGTTCTTGCCGGGTATGGAATCGCCACGGCGGGACGCGTTGTACACAGGCTGGCTGAGTGCGGTCGAACGTACCAGGAGCCAGATTTGACGGTAGCGATCACGCCGAATTGAAGCCGCTTAGCTTCAGAAGGCCGGACGTTAACTGCGCGTTTCGACAAATTCGGCTATACAATCTCTTCCGATAAGCTTTTGTGAAGATCGTTCGAATGGCGAACCACCTGAACACTTTTCGTTTTATTGCCGGCATTTTGGCCGCGTTGCTGATCGCCGCCTGTTCTCCCGACGAGACAGAGGCGGTTGACGCGACCGACAAGGCGGCCATCGAAAAAATCGTTCGCGACTATCTGCGTGAGCACCCGGAGGTGCTCGAAGAGGCGCTGGCGGAGTTGCGCAAGCGTCGCGAGGAACAGCAGTTGGCGCAGCAGCGCAGTGTTATATCCGCCCACAACGATGCCTTGCGAAACGACCCGCACAGTGTCGTCGGCGGAAATCCGGAAGGCGACGTCACCGTCGTCGAGTTCTTCGACTACAATTGCGGCTATTGCAAGCGCGCCTATCCCATCGTCAAGAAAGCCTTGGAAGACGATTCCAACATCCGGCTGGTCTACAAGGAGTTTCCCATCCTGGGACCGGTGTCCATTCTGGCGTCAAGAGCCGCCATCGCGAGCCGCAAGCAAGACAAATACGAGCCGTTTCACGACGCGTTGATGGCGCTGCGGGGCAGTCTGACAGAGCCGCGGTTGTGGCAAGTCGCGGCGGAAGTTGGATTGGATTTGGATCAGCTCAGAAAAGACATGCGCGAACCGGAAGTCGAGCAGATCATCCGGCGCAATCATCAGGTCGCACAAGCGCTGCAGATCAACGGCACGCCGTCGTTCCTGATCGGCGACAACCTGATACCCGGGTTCGTCGAAATCGATCAGTTCAAATCGTTGGTCGACGAAGCACGGACGGGCTGCAAGACCTGTTAGACCCGTCTGTTATCCGTCCTATTCCGCGTCCGGCTGTTTTTCGGGGATGGCTGCGTCGAATGCCGGCAGCTTCAAGCAGGCATCGTTGATACTGACGACCGTCGGATACGCAGTTAGATCGCAGTTGAACCGTTTGGCGTTATAGACCTGCGGCACGAGGCAAATGTCGGCCAGGGTCGGCGTGTCGCCGTGACAAAACAATCCCGTTTCGTTATGGCCGGCCAGCATGGCTTCAAGGGAATGCAGGCCTTTGGCAATCCAGTGTTGATACCAGCGGTTCTTGTCGTCCTCGCTGACGCCGAGATCGGCGGTCAGGTATTGCAGGACCCTAAGATTGTTCAGCGGGTGGATATCGCAAGCGACGATGTTCGCCAGGGCACGGACGCGCGCCCTGCCCGCCGCATCGGCGGGAAGCAAAGCCGGTTCCGGATGACTTTCATCCAGGTATTCCATGATCGCCATGGACTGGGTCAGGATATCGTCCCCGGATATCAAGGTCGGCACCAAAGCTTGCGGGTTCAGATCGAGATACGCCGGCGCGTTTTGTGCCCTGTCCCGCAATTGAACGCTCTCCTGACCGTATTCCAGATTCTTGATGTTGAGCGCAATCCGAACCCTGTAGGCGGCGGATGAACGATAGTACCCGTAAAGCTTCATTCTAGGTCCTAGCTGGTGGTGTTCGTTGGGTTTGTTCGCGAAATGGTGCGGTCCAACAGACCGCTATTCCCGACACCGTTCTTGTTACCGGGAACTGAACATTTATAGTAATTTATTGGTTACAAGTGAAACCTTTTGAACGCGCGTAAGATGAAATAGCGATGACAACCAAGACGCCCTCGGGTTCCGAGACCATCATCGAATTGGAAAACTTCCTACCGTACCGGCTGTCGGTGCTGGCCAATGTTGTAAGCCGTACATTGGCCGAAGACTACTCCCGGCGGTTCGATTTGTCTGTCGGGGAATGGCGCGTGATGGCCGTGCTTGCGCGCTTTCCAAACTCATCCGCCAATCAGGTCGCGGAACTGTCGGCCATGGACAAAGTCAGAGTGAGCCGATCCGTCTCCCGCCTGTTGAACGCCAACAGACTGGTTCGCGATACCGATCCGGAAGATAGGCGACGGTCGGTTTTGCGTCTCAGCGAGGGAGGACAACAGATCTATAAAGCCATTACGCCAACTGCGCTCGACTACGAAGCAAGCGTTCTTCAAGCCCTGTCGTCGCAGGAGCAATCCGTGTTCTTTGCCTTGATGGACAAACTGAGTGCTCGCGCCAACGAACTCGAGGAGAGCAGTAATCCTGTGACGGAATAGTGTGGACTGCGTGTTTCTCCGCTATTCATGTCCAGGGCGCGGCGGCGTTGTCGACGTTTTCTCGGAACTGTATCGCTAGTGATACGGGTTCGTCTCGCGGCGAGACCCGTCGGGCAGTCCCAATCGCCCCAACCCGGGGAGTTTCAAGGCGGGCCACTCGAAATCCAGTCCGAACACAAGGCCGAGCAGATTGATTTCCAGGCCCTCTTCCACTCCGACGGCAATTCCCAACAACCCCAATGCCGACAACTGGTATCCGGTCCCGCTCGGCGTCCGCGACAGCCACGACCCATTGCCGAGATAGTCCTTGCCGATCGCGACGGACGGCAGTTCCAGTTCCAGTTCGGGAACCTCGCGCCCAACAAAGGCGGTAAAGGTATTGCTGTTCGGCCCCGGCCAGGCGCGGTACCGGTCGTTGTAGGGATAGCGGCGCGCGGCCTCGACAATCTTGGGTATCAGCTTTTCCGCCTCGGGCCCCCGAATGTCGGCCAGGATATCCGGAATATTGTCGAACCAGATATTATCGGGGCTGCCGCGCCGCACACGCACGGCCGGCGAACCGCGATCGACGCCCCAGCCAATAACCTCCATGCGGATATAGTCCTTGGCGCCTTGCGGTTTCAGGGCAAACCAGGTGTGTACGGCGAAGGCTCCGCGCCAGCCGAATGTCCGCGCCGCAAACACTTGCACCACGGCCTCATCGACGATCGACGGATCCGGCGACAATCCGGAAGGATCACGATTGGCCTCCCACCAGCCCTTGCCAAAAGTCCCGTGGCTGACGATACCGGCGACGATTGGGAGCAGAACCAGAAACAGCACGGCGCCGGCTATGCGCCTCCAGCCACGTCCACTCTTTCTCCGCCCCATAAACGCCGCTCTTCCTGCTCAGATCAATCCGGCCAAAGGTGACGATGGATCCGCATAACGTTTGATCGGCATGCGCCCCGCCAAGTACGCCATTCGGCCACTTTCAATGGCGGCCTTCATCGCCTTGGCCATCAAGATGGGGTCTTTTGCCTCCGCGATCGCCGTGTTCATCAGAACGCCGTCACATCCGAGCTCCATGGCGATCGCCGCATCCGACGCCGTTCCCACGCCCGCATCGACCAACACTGGAACCGATGTCTGTTCGACGATCAGCCGGATGTTGATCTTGTTCTGAATACCGCGCCCAGACCCGATCGGGGCCGCCAACGGCATGATGGCGCAACAACCGATGTCCTCGAGACGCTTGGCCATCAGAGGGTCGTCGGAGCAATAGACCATGACATCGAAACCTTCCTTGACCAGCAGTTCGGCCGCGGACAACGTTTCGATCATGTCGGGGTACAGTGTCTTCTGATCGCCCAGAACCTCCAGCTTGACCAACGTCCAACCGCCGGCTTCCCGCGCCAGGCGCAACGTCCTGACGGCGTCATCCGCCGTATAACAGCCGGCCGTATTGGGCAAATAGGTGAAGATCTTCGGATCGACATAATCGACCAGCATGGGTTGACTGGGATCGGTTACATTGACCCGCCGGACGGCGACGGTGACGATCTCCGCCCCCGATGCTTCGATCGCCAGTCGGGTCTCTTCGAAATCCCTGTACTTTCCGGTACCGACCAGCAACCGGGACTGATACGTCTTTCCGGCGACGGTAAAGCCCGTATCGCTACCCTGAAGGTCCTCGGACACGTGATTGCCGCCGCCAACGAAATTGACGATTTCCAGCTTGTCGCCGTCTTCGAGATTCGTCTCGGCATAGGACGACCGGGGCACGATCTCCAGATTGCGTTCAAGGGCGATTTTTCGGGCATCGAGGCCCAGTTCTTCAAGCAATCCCGTAACTGTCAGCGGGCCGGCGAAGCTGCGTTCTTCACCGTTGATTGTCATACGCATGCGCGAATTCAACTCCAGTCAGAATGGCGAACCAGTTGTTGACTGGTTATACGCCCTTACCGACAAGTATGGTCAAGCTTGAATCCGGTTTCTGCAAGGCGAAAGCGTGACCTGACGCCTGAGTTGGGGCGTGGTCGCGTCAATGTGACTGATCGAAATCGAAGGAGGCCGGGCCGATGCCTACATAACCTGGTTCAGGATGTGCAGGGCGTAAAGAATGGCCAAAGCGACAAAACCCAGGCCGCCGGCCTTCAAGGCCAGCATGAGATACCATTGGTTGGAATCGGCCTGTTGCTTAGCGTTTGCGGCGACGCGTTTCTTGACCGCCGTAACTTGTTCGGCGCTTTTCCGTTGGGCGGCAAGCTCGCTCTTTACCTTGCGTTCACGGCGTTGGGCCTTGGTGTTTTCGTCGTCGGTCCTCGAACCTTTGTAGATGATGCGGAAGTCGGTCTTGTCCTTTTCGGCATCATAGGACTCCTGCACGACACGAACGCCCGGAAAACGCCCGCTTTCAGCCAGACGTTTTGCTTCAAACAATGCCAACTGGCGGTCGTCGAAGATCGAATCGATCTTCCACTTGCCTTCGTTGTACGTCTGTAATTCGAATGCGGTTATCATCTTGGTGTCCCGTAAGTTCCCGCCCGAGCCGGGGTCAGCTTGTGCTTACAAGCCGGGAGTTCGCAGCTCCAAAGAACTTGTCGATATTCTCTCCGTCACCACTGAGCGGCAGGATGATGCTTCTGTAGAGCACTTGTGTCCCGTCGTTCTTGGTGTATTCACCGCCCAATGAAATCGGCACTTTCTTGGTTGCGACTTGACGGTAGTGGCCGAGTGCGGCGGAAAGCAGGGATTCATTTATGACTTCTGAAATCGGCTTTCCTTTGGCATCGCCGCCGAGATCCTTTTGCAGCTGATCGCCAATGTCCATCAGTACGGGGTCGTCGGGGTTGCCGGACGAATCCAACAGAAAACAGTTGGGCCATATTTCCGGTATGTCGGATGCGTCGATTTCGTCGATCGACGGAAATTCTTTTTCCCCAGCCAGATGGCGCCAGTAATTGAGGACGCGCAGAACTAGACGCCGTTCCATTGCCGGTGGCCGTTCCTTAACCGGATTGATCGCGTTGAGTAGCTGTTTCATGGTCCAGTCGCATGCGGTGAAATTACTGGACCGGATAATCGCGCAATTGTCGTTAAAGTTCCGTTACTTAGTCATTCCAATTGCGATCGAAATGTAACGGAAACACAAGGGATTTCGGACCATCTTTGATGCCCTGCACGGCAACCGACGAGATCCCGCTGTCATTGAACAGTTGTCAAGGTTCCGATTTCCCATGCAATGGCTTCCCCAGCCCGGGTTTCCGCTTTATAACCGCTGCACCAAAAACACGAATCTATGGCAATGAAACCCACTATTTTGATTCTGAACGGACCCAATCTCAATATGTTGGGCTCCCGTGAACCGTCCATCTATGGCACGGAAACGATGGAATTCATTGCCTCGAGCTGTACCGAACATGCCGGTTCACTGGGTCTTGAAATCGATTTCCGGCAGAGTAACTACGAAGGCGAACTGGTAACTTGGATACAACAAGCCGGCTCGAACGCCGCGGGCATCGTTATCAATGCAGGTGCGTATACACATACTTCGGTGGCCATTCGGGACGCCCTCATGGCCGCGTCGCTGCCGGTTATTGAAGTGCATCTTTCGAATATTTATCGCCGGGAATCGTTCCGTCACACATCCTATATCAGCGGTGTCGCCGATGGCGTGCTGTGTGGATTTGGCAGCGACGGCTATTTGATGGCCTTGGATGCGATTTCACGGCTAGTCGTTAATACTCCGACAACGGATTGATAATTGGAGAACCGTTACACTCATGGCATCACCAAAAATCGATAAGGACCTGATCCGGGATCTGGCGGAATTGCTGGAGGAAACCGGTCTTTCGGAAATCGAATGGCCGTGTGACGGTGGACACGTCAGGGTCGTGCGGACGTTGTCGGCGGTGCCGGCGATGGCCGCCCAAGCCGCCGTCCAGCCTCCTCCGGGCGCGATGGCCGCTGCCGCCGCGGACACCGAGGGTGATACGGACCCGGAATCCCATCCCGGTGCCGTTCTTTCACCCATGGTTGGCACCGTCTACACAGCGCCCGAACCGGGTGCGGCGAGTTTCATTAAAGTTGGCGACACAGTCGAAGAAGGACAGACCGTCATCATCGTCGAAGCCATGAAAACGATGAACCACATCCCTGCCCCGCGTTCGGGTAAAGTCGCGCGCATTCTTGTGACCAATGAACAGCCTGTAGAGTTCGGACAGGTCCTGCTCATTATCGAGTAAGCACGGGATGTTTGAAAAAATCCTCATCGCCAACCGCGGGGAAATCGCACTGCGCGTCCTGCGCGCCTGCCGTGAAATGGGTATCCATACGGTCGCCGTTCACTCGACGGCCGATGCCGACGCCATGCATGTCCGCCTGGCCGATGAAAGCGTATGCATCGGACCTCCCAATGCGATGGACAGTTACCTCAATATTCCGGCGATCATTGCAGCGGCTGAAATCACGGGGGCGGATGCCGTGCACCCCGGCTATGGATTTTTGTCCGAGAACGCCAATTTCGCAAATATCGTCAACGAACACGGAATAACCTTCATCGGTCCAAGTCCAGAACACATGTCATTGATGGGCGACAAGATCGCGGCCAAGGCGACCATGCGGTCCTTGGGTGTCCCGGTGACACCGGGAACGGATTCGCCCATCACGAGCGATCAGGAAGCGGAAAAGGCCGCGGCCGAGATTGGTTATCCGCTGCTCATCAAGGCCTCCGCGGGCGGCGGCGGCCGTGGCATGAAACTGGTTCATTCGGAGTCCGAGCTTTCGACGGCCTTGTCCGCCGCCCGGTCCGAATCACGTTTGGCGTTCGGAGACGACAGCGTCTATATCGAGCGCTTCCTGTCGCGCCCACGGCACATCGAAGTCCAGGTTCTTGCGGACCATTACGGCAATGTGGTTCACCTCGGCGAACGGGATTGTTCGTTGCAGCGCCGCCACCAGAAGGTGCTGGAGGAAACGCCGTCGCCGGCACTCAATTCGGAACAGCGCAAACACATCGGCGAAACGGTCGTCCGAGCCATCAAGGAAATCGGATATCTCGGTGTCGGTACGATCGAATTCCTGTTCGAGAACGGAGAATTCTATTTCATCGAAATGAACACCCGATTGCAGGTCGAGCATCCGGTCACCGAAATGATCACCGGCATTGATTTGGTGCGTGAGCAGATCCGCGTCGCCAATGGCGCCCCATTGGGATACACGCAGGAAGAAATCGAAATGCGCGGCCACGCAATCGAGTGCCGCGTCAATGCGGAAAATCCGCAGACTTTCACACCGACGCCGGGCACTATCACCGATTACCACGCTCCGGGTGGACTGGGCGTCCGCGTCGACTCCGGGCTGTATTCCGGGTACAGGGTCCCGCCCAACTACGATAGCCTCGTCGCCAAGCTGGTGGTGCACGGTACCAGCCGGAACGAATGCCTGATGCGGCTCCGGCGCGCACTTGCCGAGTTCGTGATCGGTGGAATCGATACAACGATCCCGCTGCACCAGTCTCTCATCGCCGACAGCGATTTTGTCAACGGGGCATATGATATCCGTTGGCTGGAGGAGTTCATCCTCCCGAAAGGATGACGGCGCTTACTCCCGAAATCCTTCTGCGCGCCTACTCGGTGGGTTTGTTTCCCATGGCCGAAAGCCGTGACGACCCCAACCTGTTTTGGGTCGATCCGGAACTGCGTGGGGTGTTGCCGCTGAACGGGTTCCATGTTTCGCGCCGCCTGGCCCGCACGGTCCGTCAGGACGTGTTCAAGGTGGTTGCCGACCAGGACTTCACCGCCGTCATCCAAGCCTGCGCGGAACCGGGCGTAGGCAGGCAAAGCACTTGGATCAACGATCAGATCATTTCGCTCTATTCCGTGCTGAACAAAATGGGGCACGCGCATAGCGTGGAATGTTATCGACAAGGAAGATTGGTGGGCGGGTTGTATGGTGTTTCGCTCGGAGGTGCGTTCTTCGGCGAAAGCATGTTCAGCCGCGAAACCGACGCAAGCAAGGTCGCGCTAGTCCACCTTGTCGGTCGTCTGACAGCGGGCGGATACGACCTGCTGGACACGCAGTTTGTTACCGACCACTTGCTCCAGTTCGGCGCCCGGGAAATTCCGCGCGACGAATACCGTGAAATTCTGGACCGCGCGCTTTCGGTCAAAGGGGATTTTTATTCTTTACCGTCCGCGATCTCGGGGGAAACCGCTTTGCAATCGGTGACCCAGACGTCGTAAACCGGATGTTCCAGTGCCGACAGCGCAGGACTAGAGGCAAACATCCAACCGCTGAACAGACGGGTGCGTTCGAACCCGGGACGGACTTCTTCGATTTCCAGAAATGCAGCCGTTTCAGGCGGCTCTTCCGGCGGTTGCTTGTGACAGGTCCGGGCAACGATATTCAGCGTCCCGAATCGTACAAATTCACCGATCGGTGCTTCGATCAAGGAAATTCGCGCCGTAATTTTGTCCAAGCCGTTGAGTATCGCCGTTTTCTGTTCCAGCAACGGTGCGGTATCCGTACCAGCGACGGGCGGAACGGGTTGCTGCGCCTGCGCAGTCGAAAACGCGACAAAGAATATCAGGCCGATGAGTGCTCGATATGCCAGATAACCGAAGCAGTTCCGCGACCTATTCCGAGTGATCAATCGGCGGTCAATCGAGCGTTGCATGAAATCGTAAGCGTACATAATCCGCTGTCCAACGCCCTTCACTATCGCACAGGCTGGGCCGAAGCAAGTCGATCACTTCCCGTTTCATGTCGTCACGCCCGCTTTCCGGCAATACCGAAAAGAAACTTTCACCAAATGTCATCAGCCACCCCTCGATACCTGTCGGCAACGGGGTCGGTCTCGGTATGAGAGCAATTTCCTCGACCGAAAATCCGTTACTTTCCAAAACTTGTCCGTATTCGTCAGGCGTCGGAAAGTACCAGGGAATGGCGTCCAGACCGTTATAGCCCCGACGAACAAGAGCCGCGACCAGGGCCACCAGGCACGCCGCGACATTGGTGTGGCCACCGAACTCGCCGACGAACCGGCCGTTCGGTTTGAGCGCGGCCGCCACCCCCTGTACCACGGCGTTCGGATCGGTCATCCAATGCAGCGCGGCGTTGGAAAATACGGCATCAAACTCTTGATCGAAATCGAGGCCTTCGCCGTCCATCACACGAGCATCGAGGCCACGGGCCCTGGCAGCCGATATCTGGTTTTCGGAGGCGTCGACTCCCACCACGACCGCGCCGTGTTCAACGAGTTTTTCCGTTAGGGCGCCATCCCCGCAACCGAGGTCCAGGACCCGTTCGCCGGCTTGAATGTCGAGCAGATCGAACACGCCGGCACCGAGATCGGAGACGAACCGGGCATTGCGGGCGTAATCCGCCGCGTTCCAGCTTTGCCGCTGTTTATGCGAACCCATCGGGGGTACGGTCCCCCGTTCCTATTGAGATTTGTCTTTGCCGGAGTCGGTGGCGCTAAAGATGGCTTGGCCGATCAGATTGACGATATCGACGGCACCCTGAGTGAAGCGTACCTCTCCACCGTCTTCTAGCATATCCTCGGCCCCACCCGGCTCGAGCGATAAATAGTTGCTTCCAAGCAAACCGTCGGAGGAGATCTTGGCGGAACTGTCTTCCGGCAACTGGACATCCGAGTTGATGTTCATGGTCACGACGGCCATGTAGGATTCGGTTTCCAACGACATTTCACCGATTGATCCGACTTTGATGCCGCCGATGCGCACGTCGCTGCCGGCGGCCAGTCCGTCAACCCGGTCAAATTTCGCTACCAGCGTATATCCGTCGACGGAGCCGACCTCCGCCGTCGAGTAAGCAAAAAACAAAAACAGCCCGGCCACTGCAAGAACGACCGCGCCGATCAGGGTTTCGACTACATTTCCGCTCATATCACGTGGCCTTTTCCTTTAATCCGTTGCCCGCCCACATCATGACCGCAGTGGGAGTCAAAGAATGGTTTACGGAAAATACTATTCAGGCTGCCAGGCTTCGTAATCACCGGTGGCCGCAGACCGCTTACCCTGTCCATCCAGGCTTCCCATCGGATGATATGCAGCCAACGATCCTGTGGGATTCTCCTGGTGGTCCTTTTCCCAGTTCTTCCGATCCGGGTTCGAGGACGGCACGGCGTCGATCGTACGGTGTAGCCATGCGTTCCACTCGGGCGGCACACGGGACGCTTCGATATCACCGTGGTAAATAACCCAGCGCCGTTTTCCACCGTTCTTTTCGACAAAATACCGGTTGCCGAGTTCATCGGTGCCGACTTCCTGGCCCCGCATTCGCGTCATCAAACGGGTTCCGAGTGTTGGACCTTTCCACCAGGTGAATATGGTGCTGAGGATGCCCATTCGTGATGTTCCTACAATGAAATCATCTGAAAATCGGCGGGACTATTACACTTAACCCGTCATACGTCCAGTCTAACCTGCGGCCCGATTGCCGCACCGATTCAGCCTGAGGGCGCACGTCCGCTCAACGATAAAATCCATAGGTTGCCAGGTGCGAAAATTTTGTTTCGCAGTTTTCAGCCACAAATTCAATATATGGTGTTTTTCCTCTATCGGACCCACAAAATACCGTTGAACGATCATTTTACCCTGATATATTTAGCGGTCCGGACGGCAATGAACACAAAATCTAGCGAATTCCCCGAGGGAATTCGAACGGAAATACCGCACATTCAGCCGCTCGGACAGGAAAGCGTCATTATAAACAGACGCACGTCAAACGGGTGAAACTGACTTTATTTTTTCGCGGGAACATTAGTTTTTGAGGGCATCAACATGCGTATAGAGCGTCGTTTTACAACCAAGGGGAAATCACCGTATCTGGGTATCGAATTTCGTCGGGCGACAAGTGAAATTCGTAATCCGGACGGATCCGTCGTTTTTCAGCTGGAGGATATGGAAGTACCGGAGGCCTGGTCCCAGGTCGCCTGCGATGTGCTGGCTCAGAAATACTTCCGCAAAGCCGGCGTACCGTCTGAATTGAAGACCGTGGAAGAAAATGACGTTCCGTCCTGGCTGTGGCGGAGTGTGCCTGACACCAACAAACTCAAGCGCTTGAGCAAAGACAAACGCTCGACGTCCGAAACCAGCGCCAAACAGGTCTTCCATCGCCTTGCAGGAACCTGGACTTATTGGGGTTGGAAAGCCGGCTATTTCGACGGCGAAGACGACGCGCGGACCTACTACGACGAAATGTGCAACATGTTGGCCCGGCAGATGGCGGCACCGAATTCGCCGCAATGGTTCAACACGGGTCTTCACTGGGCGTACGGGATCGACGGCCCGGGTCAAGGTCACCACTATGTTGATTTCAAGACCGGTGACACGGTTCGATCGGACAGTGCCTACGAACACCCGCAACCGCATGCCTGTTTCATTCAGTCCATCGAAGACGATCTGGTGAACGAAGGCGGCATCATGGACCTGTGGGTCCGCGAAGCGCGCCTGTTCAAATACGGTTCCGGTACCGGCAGCAATTTCTCCCACCTGCGCGGCGAGAACGAACCGCTGTCCGGTGGCGGCAAGTCGTCCGGCCTCATGAGCTTCCTGAAAATCGGTGACCGTGCTGCAGGCGCGATCAAGTCCGGCGGCACCACCCGCCGGGCGGCCAAGATGGTCACGGTCGACATGGACCATCCGGACATCCACGATTTCATCAACTGGAAGGTCATCGAAGAGCAGAAAGTGGCTTCGCTCGTATCGGGCTCCAGACTCGCCGAGAAACACCTGAACGAGATCATCAAGGCGTGCCACGCGCTCGACAGCGACACGCGTTTCAGCCCGAGCGACAACCCGCATTTGAAAACCGCGATCCTGGCCGCCCGCAAGGCCATGATCCCGGAAAACTATGTGCAGCGCGTCATTCAGTTCGCACGGCAAGGCTATACGGAAATCGAATTTCCGACCTACAACACCGATTGGGACAGCGAAGCCTATCTCACGGTCTCCGGCCAGAACTCCAACAATTCCGTCCGCGCCAACAACCACTTCATGCGCGCGGTGCTGGATGATGAGGACTGGAAACTGATCCGCCGGACAGATGGCGAGATCGCCGAAACCATCCGCGCCCGCGACTTGTGGGAGCAGATCGGGTTTGCGGCGTGGTCGTCGGCCGATCCCGGGTTGCAGTATCACAGCACCATCAACGAATGGCACACCTGCCCGAACGGTGGTGAAATCCGCGCATCCAACCCATGCTCCGAGTACATGTTCCTGGATGACACGGCGTGTAACCTGGCGTCGCTCAACCTGATGACGTTCCGGCGTGACGACAAGAGCTTCGATGTCGCGGCCTTCGAGCACGCCGTGCGGCTGTGGACGGTCACGCTGGAAATCGCGGTACTGATGGCCCAGTTCCCGTCGAAGCAGATCGCGGAGCTCAGCTACAAGTACCGTACCCTTGGCCTCGGCTACGCCAATCTGGGCGCGTTGCTGATGTGCATGGGCCTGTCCTATGACAGCAAGGAAGGCCGTGCCCTCGCCGGCGCCATCACGGCCCTGATGACCGGCACTTCCTATGCGACATCGGCGGAAATGGCGCGCCAGTTCGGGCCTTTCCCGGGTTACGCCGACGATGCCGACAACATGATGCGCGTGATCCGCAATCATACCCGCGCGGCGCACGGCAAGGATGACGGCTATGAGGGCCTGGAAGTGTTCCCGGTCCCGCTGGATATCGACAACTGCCCGGACAAACGGCTGACCGCGGCCGCGGCCAAGGCCTGGAACCAGGCGCAGTCGCTCGGCGAGAAACACGGCTACCGCAATGCCCAGACATCCGTCATCGCGCCGACCGGCACGATCGGCCTGGTCATGGATTGCGATACGACGGGAATCGAACCCGATTTCGCCATCGTCAAGTTCAAGAAGCTGGCCGGCGGCGGCTACTTCCGCATCATCAACCGCTCCGTCCCGGAAGCGCTCGACAAGCTCGGGTATTCCGAGGACGAAATCGGTGAGATTACGTCCTTTGCGGTCGGTCACGGCACGCTGGACGGCGCCCCGCACATCAACCACCAGTCCCTGGCGGAAAAGGGATTCCCGGTCAGCGTCATTGAGAACGTCGAAAACACCCTGAAGAACGCGTTCGACATCAAGTTCGCCTTCAACAAATGGACCCTGGGCGAAGAGTTCTGCACGCGGGTGCTCAATCTTTCACCGGAAAACCTCGACGATCCGTCGTTCGACCTGCTTGTCGCCCTCGGCTTCACCAGGTCGGAAATCGCGGCGGCGAATACCTACTGCTGCGGCGCCATGACCTTGGAGGGTGCACCGTATCTGAAGGATGAGCACCTGGCGGTGTTCGACTGCGCCAATCCCTGCGGCGTCAACGGCAAGCGCTTCCTTTCCGTCGAGTCGCACATTCGCATGATGGCGGCCGCACAGCCGTTCATATCCGGTGCCATCTCGAAGACGATCAACATGCCCAACACGGCAACGGTCGATGAATGCAAGGACGCGTACATGCTGTCGTGGCGTCTCGGCCTGAAAGCGAATGCTTTGTATCGGGACGGCTCCAAACTGTCGCAGCCCCTGTCCGCGCTGGTCGTCGACGGCGACGCGGCGGAGGAAGACACCCCTCTCGAAGAGATCCCCGTGGCGGCACAGCCCCAGGTCATCGCCGAACGGATCGTGCACAAGTACGTCAAGGAACGCCGCCGCTTGCCGCAACGGCGCAAGGGATATACCCAGAAAGCCATCGTGGGCGGCCACAAGGTCTATCTGCGGACCGGTGAATATGACGACGGCATGCTGGGCGAGATCTTCGTCGACATGCACAAGGAAGGCGCCGCGTTCCGCAGCTTGATGAACAACTTCGCCATTGCGATTTCCATTGGCCTGCAGTACGGCGTGCCATTGGAAGAGTTTGTCGAGGCCTTCACTTTTACCCGCTTCGAACCGTCGGGCATGGTCGAAGGCAACGAAACCATCAAGATGTCGACGTCCATTCTCGACTACGTGTTCCGGGAACTGGCCATTTCGTATCTGGGACGTGACGACCTCGCGCACGTACAGCCTCACGATCTGAGCATTGACGCCTTGGGCATTGGCGACACGGAAGGCGACCTTACCCGCGAAGAGCCGGAACCGGTCGCAAATCCGATGAGCGCCGTAATGGAACTCGCCTCGAACGGTTACATGCGCAGCAATCTGTACGTCTTGCAGGGCGGCGGCCAAGCGGCCGCCGCAGTGGGAGCAGCGACGGCGACCGCCGGAGGAACGGTAGCGGCCTCCGTCCAAACGGCGGGTGAAACCGTCAGTGTTAGTGCTTCCGTCAGTGAAGCCGTTGATAGCCGGTTGGCCCAAATTCGGGAGGCGCGGATCAAGGGGTATGAAGGGGACCCGTGCACCGAGTGCGGGAACTTCACGCTGGTCCGCAACGGTACGTGCCTTAAGTGCGATACCTGCGGATCCACCAGCGGATGCTCCTGACGAGAATCCGGCGAATTTCCGCCGGCTTCCTCGAATGTGTGCGTAGCGTATGAGTACATAGTCCTCCCTGTCGACTGAGCGCGCCGGTGTTCCCGCGATATCCGGCGCGCCTTTTTTTGTCGATGCGTCGCCATAGGTCCGTTAGCATTGGAAAACGTTCCCTGACGGAGTGCCGCGAATGGAACCTTTGCATCACGTGGCGGTTCTCGACGAAGACGCCTTGCAGCAGGTCAGGGAGGAAGCACCGACGCTAACCCTGTCCGATCTTGCAGGGACTTTCCTGTCGGAGGCGGAAACCCGTTGTCAGCGTATTGCCGATGCCGTGCAAAACCAGGATGCGGCGCGCGCGGAATACGAAGCCCACACATTGTCGGGAACGTCCGGGACATTTGGCGCCATGCGCCTTCAGGCGATGGCCATCGCAATGGAAGTATCCTGCCGTGATGGCGGTTTGACCAAAGTGGCGGAAGACCTTCCCGCCTTACGGTCGACCCTCGAAGAAGCCCGGCGGGCCTTTCAGGACTATGTCAAATCGCATTGATCGCGAACGCTAATTCGCCGCGTCCGGCTTCTTTTCGGCCGGCACCACGGTGCGCAAATGCAGTTCACGTAGATGCCTGGCCGATGCCGGCGCCGGCGCCTGCATCATCAGATCCTGGGCCTGCTGGTTCATGGGGAACAGGATGACCTCACGGATGTTCGGTTCGTCCGCCAGCAACATGACGATGCGGTCGATACCCGGGGCGATGCCGCCGTGCGGCGGTGCGCCGTACTGGAACGCGTGCAGCATGCCAGCAAAGCGGTCTTCGACCTCCTGCTGGCTGTAACCCGCAATCTCGAAGGCCTTCAGCATGATGTCCGGCCGATGGTTTCGGATAGCGCCGGACGACAACTCGACCCCGTTGCAGACGATGTCGTACTGGTAGCCGAGAATGTCGAGCGGGTCCTGGTTCTCGAGTGAGTCCAGGCCGCCTTGCGGCATGGAAAACGGATTGTGGCTGAACTCGATCTTCTTTTCCTTTTCGTCGAATTCGTACATCGGGAAATCGACGATCCAGCAGAACTTGAACACGTTCGGTTCGATAAGGTCCAAATCCGTTCCCACCTTCGTCCGCGCCTTGCCGGCCAGGTCCGCCGCACCGCCCGATTTGTCGCAGGCAAAGAACACGGCGTCGCCGTCGCCCAGACCGGTTATCTGCTTGATAGCGGCGATCCGGTCATCGTCCAGGTTCTTGGCGATCGGCCCCTTACCGCCGCCGTTTTCGAAAACGATATAGCCGAGTCCCGGTGCCCCCTCTTCCCGCGCCCAGTCGTTCATCTTGTCGAAGAAGCTGCGCGGCCGGTCGCCTGCTCCCGGGGCCGGAACGGCACGCACGACCGAACCTCCTTCGATTGCACGGGCGAAGATACCGAAGTTCGATCCTTGGAAGGCGTCCGTCACATCGCTGATTTCGATGGGGTTGCGCAGGTCCGGCTTGTCGGTGCCGTATTTCAGCATGGCTTCCTTGTAGGGGATGCGCGGAAACGGCGTCTCGGTCACCGGGTTGTCGCTAAACTCCTCGAACACCCCGTGCAGGACCGGTTCGACGGCGGCGAAGACGTCTTCCTGGTCGACGAACGACATTTCCACGTCCAGCTGATAGAACTCGCCGGGCGAGCGGTCGGCGCGTGCGTCCTCGTCGCGGAAACACGGCGCGATCTGGAAATACCGGTCGAAGCCCGACACCATGACCAATTGCTTGAACTGCTGGGGCGCCTGCGGCAGGGCGTAGAACTGGCCCGGATGCATGCGGCTCGGCACCAGGAAATCGCGCGCGCCTTCCGGCGACGACGCGGTCAGGATGGGGGTTTGGAATTCCATGAACCCTTGGTCGGTCATGCGGCGGCGGATGCTGGAAATGATCTTGGAGCGCAGCACGATATTGGCGTGCATGCGGTCACGGCGCAGATCCAGGAAGCGGTAGCGCAGACGCGTGTCTTCCGGATACTCCTGTTCGCCGAAGACCGGCAGGGGCAGCTCATTGGCTTCGCTGAGCACCTCCACATCCTGGATCCGGACTTCGATGTATCCCGTCGGAATGTTCTTGTTGATGGTGTCTTCGCTCCTGGCGACGACGGGTCCGTCGATCCGCACGACACTTTCCTGCCGCAGTCCTTCCACCACCGGGAAGCCCTCTTCGCCGGTCTCGATGACGCATTGCGTGATGCCGTAGTGGTCCCGAAGGTCGATGAACAAGAGGTTGCCGTGATCCCGTTTGCGGTGAACCCAGCCTGAAACGCGAACAGACTGGCCCACGTGCTCTTCACGCAGTTCTCCGCAAGTATGGCTACGGTAACGGTGCATAATCCTGACCTTCGGGCAATATCGATATGACTGTGAAATCCGGTGTGTTCCGGCCGCCACGGGACCGGCTTGCGCTGGCGCGGTGTCTCGTGTGCGGCGCCAAAACGCACGGAACGGCCCAGCTTGTCAAGGTTTCGTGCCGGAATAGGGAAAAGATCGGCAATTTGTTAACAAAATCCTGAGATTCCCGTTAGAAACGGCGGCGTCAATCGTGTATAGCTCCGATCCTATGGAAGTAATTACATCGAATGACGACCTGGCGGCATTCTGCCGAGAGTTGAGTTCCGAATCGTATGTTACGGTCGATACCGAGTTCATGCGGGAAAAGACGTTCTGGCCCAAGCTGTGTCTGGTCCAGTTGGGCGGCCGCAATCGAGCCGCCGCGGTCGATACCCTGGAAGCGACGTTAGATCTTTCCCCGTTGTTCGATCTGATGACCAACCCGGACGTCGTCAAGGTCTTCCATGCCGCACGGCAGGACATCGAGATTTTCTTGCACCTGTCCGACCGCATTCCCGCGCCGTTGTTCGACACGCAGGTCGCGGCCATGGTCTGCGGGTTTGGCGAAGCGGCGGCATATGAAACGCTGGTCAGCAAACTGGCCAAGGCGCGGATCGACAAGACATCCCGTTTCACCGATTGGGCCCGCCGCCCCCTTACCGACCGGCAGATACAGTACGCCATCGGCGACGTCACCCATTTGCGGGTGATTTACGACAAGCTGTCGGACCAGCTGACGCAAAACGGCCGCTCCGGCTGGCTGGAAGAGGAAATGGCCATCCTCACATCGCCGGCGACATACCGCTTGCACCCCGAGGACGCCTGGAAACGCATCAAGACCCGCAACGCCAAGCCGCGCATGCTGGGAATTCTGCGCGAAGTGGCGGCTTGGCGGGAACTGGTGGCTCAGACCAAGGATATTCCGCGGAACAGGGTCGTACGGGACGAAGTTCTGCTTGAGATTTCAGCCGACCCGCCGAGCACCGTGGAAGGTTTGTCCAAGATCAGGAATTTTCCCCGTGGCTTTCTCAACGGGAAATCAACCGAAGCCTTGCTGGACGCCATCGCCCGCGGACGTGCCGTCGCCAAAGAAGACCTGCCGTCGAAGGAAAAACCGCAGCCCTTGCCCAAGGGTGTCGGTCCGCTGATGGATCTTCTTCGGGTTCTGCTCAAGGCCAAGTGCGACGAACACGACGTCGCTCAAAAGCTGGTCGCCACGTCCGCCGACCTCGAACGCATCGCAATTGCCGACGATCAGGACGTTGCCGCCATGCACGGTTGGCGCCTGGAGGTCTTCGGCAATGACGCGATTGCGCTCAGGGAAGGCAAGTTGGCGTTGTCGGCCGGCGACGGACGCGTACGGTTTATTCGCCTGACCTAGGACGAGATCGCGAAGTCCGCTTTCTTCCCCAACACCTTGGCAAGCGATTCGAAGCGCCGGTTCAAGGCGCCGCCACGCAAACGTTCGGCGCTCGGTGAAATCGACAGAACGATCGAGCGTTTATCCATGATCAGCCGGGAATCCGTCAATAATCCGGGAGTCCCGCCGGCGATCGCATAACCCAATCGCATGGCCAGACCGAGCACATGGCTCCGGTCAATGGCCTTTTCGTCAAGGATTTCCCGGGCGGAACGGGCAGCCCTGCCTTCCGGAGAACCGAAATACCGGGAATAAACAGACAACGCGATCTGCGCCCGGCCGGGATGATCGATGGCCGCGAACGGTGCGCGGATAATCCGGCGGAACGCTTGTCCGTGCCGGTAGTCCGAATGCACCCGCCAGGCCACATCGCTGAGATAACAGGATGCCCGGCGCAATCGGGCCTGCATCACGCTTTCGTCCGGAAACAGCGGTGTCGTCCATTCGGAAAGCTCGGCGCCGAAACCCGGGAACCGGCTTTCGCGTTTCTCCATGTCGTAATACGCAACTGCCAGCGGATCCTCGTTCTGACTGCTCTTCGGCAAGCGGTCGAACAGCAATCCCTCTCGCAGGCCGTGGGCACAGAACACGACCCGCGATGGTTTCACCAGCCGGAGAAGGCGGTGCATGACGAAAGCCGCCGACGGCAGAGTTTCGAGCCGTTGCCGTGACGCGCTTTTGAGTTCACGGAGCGACTCGGCACTTTGGTCCGATAGGACCTGGCAGATGGACTCCGCGTCATGCCGGCCGATCGTGTATTGATGAATCACCTGAAGCGGATACTGATTTTGTGCCATATGAACGCGGGCGATGGCACGCCAGGCACCGCCGACCGCCAATAAATCCTTGCCTTTCAACGCACGCAGCCATTCCAGTCTGTTGAGCTGCTCGTCGACATATTCTTTTCTGACGCTTGCATTGCCGCTCGTGGGCAACCTTTGGGGACCGAGCGGCAAAGTGGACATGTTTCCGGCCTTGCTGTCGCGGACACTCACCAGTTCCAGGCTGCCCCCACCCAAATCACCGACCAGGCCATCGGCGGCCGGGATACCGGCCAACACACCGTGAGCGGAAAACTGTGCTTCGTCGGCGCCTGATAAAACCGAAATTTCCAGTCCGCACGTTTGCTGCACGCTCGCAACGAATTCCAGACCGTCCTTGGCGTCGCGGACCGCCGCCGTCGCAACACAATGCAACGGATCGACATTCATTTTCTCTGCCAGGGCGACAAACCGCTTCAACGTATCGAGAGCCTGTCCCACGCCCTTGGGCCGGAGCTTGCCCGTGCGATGAAGATCGCGTCCCAGACCGCAAAGAACCTTTTCGTTGAACATGGGGAGCATCGCCCGCACCGGTGGCGCATAAATGACCAGGCGGACGGAATTGGAGCCGATGTCAATAACGCCGACTTTTTTACGCGATGTCGACGGCAAAACCTGTCTCGGCAAATAGTACGTTCACGACAGCTACCCCGTTTCATCCAATACCAGCCGGGGGACCGGCTTTCCGTCTTCCAGTGCCTGGCCACGGCCGGAAAGACTGGGGTTGTTCATAAAGTAGTCATGGGTGGAGAACCCATCTCCCGAGCGGCCAATCCGGATGTACCGGCCGTCCCGTCCAAGCCGCCAACTTTGCGCTTCGTCTTTCAGATTGGCGACCATGATCTGGCCAAGAACCTGTTCATGAACCGTGGGGTTTTCGACCGGAACCATCGTTTCGACGCGACGATCGAAATTGCGCGGCATCCAGTCGGCCGAAGAAATGAACACCTTCGCGTCCGGCGACGGCAGGCCGTGCCCGCCACCGAAACAGATGATGCGTGAATGTTCGAGGAACCGGCCGACGATGCTTTTGACGTAGATGTTTTCGGACAAGCCCGGCACGCCGGGCCGCAGGCAGCAAATGCCGCGAATGACAAGGTCGATCTGCACGCCGGCCTGGCTGGCGCGGTAGAGGGCATCGATGGTCTCGGCATCGACCAGTGAATTCAGTTTTACCCAGATCGCGCCCGGCTTGCCGGCTTTCGCATGGGCAATTTCCTCGTCGATCAGTTGCAGGATTTTGCTGCGGATACCGAACGGCGAAATCGCCAAACACTCCAACTCGGTCGGTGCGGCATAACCGGTCATGTAGTTGAGCAGTTTGACCGCGTCCCGGGCCAGCGCGGGATTGGACGTAAAGTAGGACAGATCCGTGTAGATACGGGCCGTCACCGGATGGTAATTGCCGGTGCCGAAATGGACATAGGACCGCAGGTCTCCGTCCTCGCCTTCCCGGCGGACGACCAGCGACACTTTTGCGTGGGTTTTCAGTTCGAGAAAGCCATAGACGACGTGCACGCCGGCCCGTTCCAAATCCCGCGCCCAGCGTATGTTGGCGGCTTCGTCGAAGCGGGCCTTCAGCTCGACCAAAGCGGTCACCGATTTTCCGGATTCGGCCGCGCTGATCAGCGCCTTGACGATCGGGGAATCATCGGACGTGCGGTAAAGCGTTTGCTTGATGGCGACCACGTCCGGGTCGCTGGCCGCCTGCAGCAGGAACTGCACGACCACGTCGAAGCTTTCATACGGGTGGTGGACCACCAGATCCTTATGGCGTATGGCGGCAAACACATCCCCGCCGAAATCGCGGACGCGATCCGGAAACCGGGGCGCGTACCGTTCGTAGGTCAGGTCGGGGGATTCGTCGGTAATGAGTTGGTTCGTGTCCGCAATCCCGAGAATTCCGTCCACAACCGTGACGTCCCGTTTGTGCACGCCCAGCGCATCGGCAACGAAATTACGCAGATGCACTGGCATGGCCGCATCAACCTTGACCCTGATCACCGAACCCCGCCGGCGGCGCTTCAAGGCACTCTCGAACAACCGGACCAGATCCTCGGCCTCTTCCTCCACCTCAATGTCGCTGTCGCGAATAATGCGGAACAGTCCGCGGCCCGTCACTTCGTAACCGGGGAACAGCCTGTCGAGGAACAATTCGACAATGTTTTCCAGACTGACGAAGCGGATATCCTCGCCCGGCAGGCGAACAAACCGGTCAACCTGGTGCGGCAGCGGCAAAAGAGCGCGCATGGCCTCACCGTCGGAACTGCGATTAAGTTCCAGAACCAATGTGAAGCCCAAATTCGGTATGAACGGAAACGGGTGCGCCGGGTCGATGGCGAGCGGGGTCAGAACGGGAAACAGTTGCTCAAGGAAATAGTCGTCGAGCCAGTCACGGTCGGCCACGGTTATGCTGTCGGTTTCGACGACATGAATACCCGCCTTGGACATCTCCTTGCGCAACGAGATCCAGCAGCGTTCCTGCTGCGCCATAAGCTCGCCGGCAATCTCGTGTATCCGGGCAAGCTGCTCGGCCGGATTCAGGCCGTCCGGACTGCGCTGCTCAATCCCGGCACGCACCTGCCCCCAAAGGCCGGCGGCCCGGACCATGAAGAATTCATCCAGATTGTTGCCGGATATGGAGAGAAAACGCAGCCGCTCCAACAACGGGTGCGTGGTGTTTTCGACCTCTTCGATAACCCGCCGGTTAAACTCGAGCCACGACAGTTCGCGATTGATAAAACGTGCCGGAGAATCGAGAGTTATCTCCGCCTGCTCACCGCGTGGTTCAAGTTTTTCCGCTTGCGCTTTGTTGCTGCTCATCTTTTTCCGCCCGTGTGACCTCCACTTGGACGCCGACAGCGCCCGGTCATCTCATATATGGGGCAATCGTGTCAATTAAATGAATCGCGGTTTATCGACGCAGCAACTCCGGCGTGGGCGGGCCACCTGCCGGCTATTGTTTTACCGGTGTCCAGATCTGCGTTTTCCCGAACAACGGAATACCCACATATCCCCGGACTTTCAGGTTTCCTTCCTCGTTGATGCGCATCGTGCACTTGTAGGTCTCGCCATCTTCAGGATTGTAGATGGTGCCCTTGACCCACACACCCTCCTCGTTCCCGGGCACGAACCCGTTCAACAGTTTCATGCCGACGATTTTCCGTGTCTTGAGGGTGTCATCGGGATTGTTTTTATCGACCTTTTCATTGCCGTCGTCGTCGAGGGGCTCCTTGAGCCACACGATGGCGCCGCATAATGCCGCGCCGCATTCCGTGATTTGCACACGAGACTTTCCACCTTCCGTGAGCCACAGGCCGACCGGCCCCGCCGCCCAGGACGTACCGGACCACAACAACAGAGCGACCATGCCCACCGCCATGGCGACGGTATGGTTCGTCACTTTTTCGATCATCGTTTCCTCCCCAGAATTGTTGGATCGGCTGCAGTTTGGACCGATGAAAACACCAAAGATCATCTGCAACAATTGTTTTCACCAATCCGGCAGCGCATCACATGCCCGTTTCTTCAAGAATACGGCGCACCAGCGGCACCGTAATTCTTCGCCTTTCGCTCAAAGCCAGGGAATCGAGACGCGTCACCAGATCATGCGCTGCGATAAACGACCGTTCCATGCGAGGCACGATGTACAACACGACCTCCTTGGCCACGGTCAATTGACGGTCGGCAAACAACTTGATCAGAATTCCCGTCAACAGTTCATCATCGGGCGGCAGTACCGCAACGGCCGGCAAAGCCGAGATACGAGACCGTAAATCCGGCAAATCCATTGGCCATTCCTTCGGCGGCGTACGTGCCGTCAGCAGCAAATGCCCGCGCCGTTCAACAACAAAATTATAGAAATGGAGCAGGCCGTTTTCATCGATCCCCTGGTCCAGGTTTTCGAGTATGACCGCATTGGATTCAATATCCGATGCTTGCAAGGACAATTCCCCGACATTATCGGCATCAAATCGTTGCGCACCGGTCATTTCCTGCCATACACAGGTCAGATGGCTTTTACCGCACCCCTCGGGCCCGTAGATCACGAGACCGGCACCGGGCCATTTCGGCCATAAATCGAGCCAGGCGACAGCGTCGGCATTGGCCGGGGACACCAAAAAATCGTCGCGGCCAAGCGCCGTTCGATGGCCCAGGTCGAGAACGAGTTGCGAACCTTCGATCATTGGTCCTGGCCGGCCTCGTCATCGTCGGCTTCCGGAGGCGACGAAGGTGCCTCCGTTTCCTGGCTTGGTTGCGTACCGGATTCGGCCGGCACGGTGGATGGAACATGTCCGTGATACAAGGCGCTGGCCAGGTACCGCGACAGGCCGTAGCGAATCAGCACGCCGACGACAGCGGCCACGGGAACGGCGATCAGGATACCGACGAACCCGAACAGGGCGCCTCCGGCCAGCAAACCGAAAACCACCCACACCGGATGCAGCCCGACACGGCTTCCGACGAAACGCGGCGTCAGGAAATTGCCTTCCGCCACCTGCCCGACCACGTAGACAAGCAGAACCAGAGCGATGGGGAGATAGTCCGGCCAGAATTGGACCAGCGCCACACCGATGGATGCTATGAAACCGAACGCGGCGCCGACAAAGGGCACGAAAGATATCAGTCCGCTAACGATTCCGATCACCAAGCCGAATTCCACGCCAATGAGGGAGAGCGCCAGTGCGTAGTAAATAGCGAGGATCATGCAGACGATGGCTTGCCCTCTGGCAAACCCGGCCAGGACACCGTCGACGTCGCGAAAGATCTGACGGATGTCGTCAGCGCGCCGGCGCGGCAGCCAACCATTGATACGCTCGATCAGGACATCCCAATCGCGTAGCAGATAGAACGCGACGATGGGTGTGATGAAGACCAGCGAGATGAGATTGAGCAGCGCCATACCACCGCTCCACACCCCTTGCAGCACCTTTCCGGCCCAGGTCACCAGCTTCTGGACATAGCCCGCCAGGGCACCCTTCACTTCCTCCGCGGTTTCGATCCCGGCGGCCAGCAGCGTGTCCTGGACAAATGGACGGATGGTCTCGCGCAATCGTTCGAGATAGGACGGGACCCGCGACGCAAAGCCGAGCATTTGATCGTAAATCACAGGCGCCAGCAGCAAAGTGAACAAAATCAACAATACAAAGAAGATTATCGTGATGACGGTCGTGGCCAGGGTTCGCGTAAGACCCCACTCCTCCAATTTGTCGGCTGCGGGATCAAGAAAGTAGGCGACCGCCATGCCCGCCACGAATGGCAGCATGATATCGCGGAGGATGAACAGCAATGCGCCGAATAGCAGAACGCCGATCAGCCAGAACCGCACTTGTTCGCGCGTCGTCATCACACGGTCTCCCGTCCGGACAGGTTCATCACCCACTGTACTAAGTATCTGCCACCGGACGCGACCGTCGTTACCGCGACGACGTAGATCATCCATCGCGACAGGCCGTCGGCCGCTCCCCCAATTGCCAATTCACCGAGAACGATCGCGGCCAGCGCAATTTGTGCAGCAGTGTTGGCCTTGCTGATCATCAAGGGTTGAACCTTGATGTCATAGCCGACCACGTAGGAAAACATGGTTCCGCCAACGATCAAGAAATCCCGCGAGGCAACCAGAATGACGAGCCAGATCGGCAGGTACTCTTGCGCGCCCAAGGTCAGATAAACACCCACCAGCAGGACCTTGTCGGCCAGCGGATCGAGATACCGGCCGAGCATCGTCTTCATATTGAAGCGCGTGGCCACGAATCCGTCGACCGCGTCCGATATGCCTGCCAGCACGAACAAAGCGAATGCCCCCCGCATTTCTCCGACCAGAATGAGCCAAACGGTAACGGGGACGGTCAGAAGTCTGCCCAGGCTAATAAAGTTGGGTAGGTTCACTGTTGAGCAGCCTGTCCGTTCGAACTCCCGCCTTCGGCGCCGCGGGGCCGCAATATCCAGTAGCCGTTTTCATCGGTCAATTCCAAGTCCCTTTGCGATAAAGCGACCCGAAGTTTCTCGGGATTACCGAAGTAGTGAATAACCGTCTGAGCGTCCGCCTTGGTGATCGAAGCCAGTTCGATTTGATTGATCTCCGCAACCATTTCCAGTCTTTTTCGGATATCAACCCATTGGCGAAGGTTTTCAAGAGGTATGTTGAGGCTGATCTGACCCTGCCGGTCAAAGGCAAGCGCCGTTTCGCCCTTCCATTCCTCTTCCACATTCGAGCGAATCGCGGCAACGGCCTGACGCAGAATGCCAGGCAACTGGTCGCGCGTCTGACCGGTGATGGCTTCGGTGCTCATGCGGTCACCGCTGACACCGTATCGATAGGTCGTAACGACCAGGCTGGGCTCACCCGATCCCAAAGCGAAAGTGACCTTGGCATGCGCAACAAACGCCTGGTCGACGCCATAGCGCTTGGTCAATTTTGTAATTCGGTCCTCGTCGCCGCTAACGGCCTGTGCGGCCGACAGTCCGACCACATCCTGCAAATCCCCTGCCGGCACGATCAAAGGGACGATGCTGTCGGCAGCCTCCGATTCGACCCATGCCCGACGCCATGGGTTCGGCTCCTCCCACAACACCTGCGTACCGGCCACTTCGTACACCGGCAGAACCAGATATGGCTTGCTTGAGGTCTCCGTAAACGGAATACCCGTCTGCCGTAAAAAGGCTCGAACGGCGGACTGATCGAAATGCACCGTCAGCAACGCCAGATATCGCGTCGCCGAAGTTTTTTCCTGCTGAACCTCGAAACCACGAACCAGCCCTTCGAGGGTCGTGGCGTCGACCGTGGGAATGAGATCGACGTCCCGCTTCCGGGTGATCTTGCGAAACAGCCGAACGATCCCCTGGCGCTGTCCCTTGGCGATGGCGACGCGACGCGCGTCGGCCGCCGTTTCGGCCACTTCGTCGACCGAGATATTGCGAACGGTGAACAGGTCTTGCGCCCAGCTTTCCCCCGGCCCGGATATCGCCCAAAACATACCCAGAAAAACCAAGGAAATTCGCCAAAAACCCAGACTTTGAAATTCCCTGCTCGGGAACATTGCAAACCTTTCCAGAAGAAGTATTTTTGCCATGAATTTTGGCACAATATAGTAACAGCGGGGACGCCATCAACACGTACACTTATAAGGATTCGGGCGTCGACATCGAAGCGGGTGACGCACTGGTTCGCGCCATTGGCCCCGCCGCCCGTTCAACGCGCCGCTCCGGCGCCGACTCCGACCTCGGTGGCTTCGGAGGGCTGTTCGATCTTGCCGCCGCGGGATACCGGGATCCTCTGTTGGTTGCCGCCACGGACGGTGTCGGAACCAAGCTGCGCATCGCCATCGATAGCGACCGCCACGAAACCGTCGGCATCGACCTGGTGGCCATGTGCGTCAACGACCTGGTGGTGCAAGGCGCGGAACCCCTGTTTTTCCTCGACTATTTCGCCACCAGCAAACTCGATCCCGAACACGCCGCCAAAGTCGTCGAGGGCATAGCGGCCGGATGCCGCGACGCGGGCTGCGCCCTTATCGGGGGTGAAACGGCCGAAATGCCGGGCATGTACGGCGCAGGCGATTACGATCTCGCCGGCTTTGCGGTGGGTGCGGTCGAGCGGGATAGATTGATCGACGGCCGTACCGTCAAGCCCGGCGATTCGATTCTTGGCTTGACGTCATCCGGATTTCATTCCAACGGTTATTCGTTGATCAGAAAATTCATTGCCGACCAGAACCTCTCCTGGGACGATCCCTGCCCCTTCGAGCCGGATGCGCCGTTGGGCCAAGCTCTCCTGACGCCGACGCGAATCTACGTCAAAAGCTGCCTCGCGGCGATGCGGGCAGGAACGGTAAAAGCACTAGCGCACATCACGGGTGGCGGCCTGCTGGAAAACATTCCCCGGGTTTTGCCGGAAAACACCGCGGCGGAACTGGACCTGTCGACATGGTCCCTGCCGGCGAGCATGAACTGGCTGGGTACCGCGGCGAACATGACGCGCGATGAACTGGCGCGTACGTTCAACTGCGGTATAGGCATGGTCCTCGTGGTTTCCGGCGAGGACCGGGATGCGGTTTCACAAGCCTTGTCCAACATGGGTGAAACGGTCGTGGATATCGGCCGCATCGGGGAACGGCAATCCGGGGATGCTCAAGTCGTTTTATCCGGACAGGGCGACGGATGGCCCGAATGAAAGTCGGTGTTCTTATTTCCGGCCGCGGCAGCAATATGGACGCCTTGATCAACGCCTGCCGGAACGAGGACTTTCCGGCCAGGATCGTCTGCGTGCTGTCCAATAAAGCCGAGGCGCCGGGATTGCAGATAGCCGAGCAAGACAACGTTCCCACCCATGTCGTCGATCACAGGCAGTTCGAGAGCCGTGAAGATTTCGACGCTCAAGTAACGAAAATTCTGCGCTCATACGAGGTCGACGTGGTTTGCCTGGCAGGGTTTATGCGCATCCTGTCTTCGGCATTCGTATCCGATTGGCACAATCGGTTGCTCAACATTCACCCATCACTGCTGCCAGCCTTCAAAGGCTTGCACGTGCACGAGCGTGTCCTGGAAGCCGGTGTCCGGTTTACAGGATGCACCGTGCATTTTGTCCGTCCGGAGATGGATGAAGGCCCGATCATTGTCCAGTCCGCCGTGCCGGTGATGCCAGACGATACGCCCGACTCCCTGGCCCGGCGCGTTCTGAATACCGAACACCGCTGTTACCCCCATGCCTTGAAATTGATGGCCGAGGGAAAGCTGGAGATCGTTGGAGAAACAGTCACCGTTCACGGCCAAAGCCAGTTGTCGGTTGGCGCCGTTCCGGCAACAATAAACCCGCCGGACAAGTGACCGGCGGGTCCGTTGGGATTTCATTCCGACCGACAACGCGGCCGGAACTTCTTAACCGACGATTTCAACCTGGCTGAAAAAATAGGCGATTTCGATAGCCGCGTTTTCCGCACTGTCGGACCCGTGTGCCGAATTGGCCTCGATGGATTCCGCGAAATCCTTACGGATCGTGCCTTCCGCGGCCTCGGCCGGGTTCGTGGCACCCATGACCTCACGGTTCCTGGCAACTGCGTCTTCGCCCTCCAACACCTGGACAACGACGGGGCCGGAGGTCATGAAATCGCACAAAGAGCCGAAGAACGGACGTTCCTTGTGGACGGCGTAAAAACCTTCGGCCTGCGCGCGGGTCAAATGAACCCGTTTTTGCGCGACGATGCGAAGGCCCGCGCCTTCCAGACGCGCGTTGATTTGGCCAGTGAGGTTCCGGCGCGTCGCGTCGGGTTTGATAATGGACAGGGTACGTTGGATCGCCATCGTTGAATTACCGCTCATTTGAGGAAAACACCGTGCCCGGCCGGCTGGCCGGGAGCGCGGCGGTTATATCGACATATCCTGCCCCCTGCAACCTGGGAAATCGGGTGACGTGTATTACCTTTGCGGGGGCTCAACGCCTTGCGCGAGCAATCTGCCGAACTCGTCGGCAGGCAAGGGCGGGCTGTAGTAGTAGCCTTGCGCCTGGTCACAGCCTTCCGACCGTAAAAAATCCAACTGCGCCAGGCTGTCGATGCCTTCCGCGACGATGTCCATCTTCAAACCATGTCCCAGTCCGATTACGCCTCTGACGATGGCGGCGTCATATGGATCGGACGGCAACCCCGCCACGAACGATTTATCGATCTTAAATCGCTCGACGGGAAAAAGTTTGAGATGGGACAGAGAGGAATAGCCCGTGCCGAAATCGTCGATGGTAATTTTCACGCCGCGTTTGTGCACCACGGACAGCACGTCGACCAGGGCAACGGGATCATGCATCATGGTCCGTTCACTGAGCTCGATTTCAAGCTGGTTCGGCTCAAACCCGGTCTCGCCCAATATCTGAAACAGCACTTCGAGAAAATCAGGTTCGGACAGTTGTTCGGCCGCCACATTTACCGCCAAAGAGAGCGTGGGGTTTTGGTCCAGATTCCATTCTCTTGCGTCCAGGCAGGCTTGGCGCAGCGCCCAGTTTCCCAACGGAACGATCATTTCGGTTTCTTCGGCGATCGGAAGAAACTCTTCCGGCAAAATGATTCCGCGAGTCGGATGACACCAGCGGATCAACGCCTCCATGCCGGCAATCGTTCCTTCGGCCAAATCTATCTTCGGCTGGTAGAACATCGCCATTTCGTTGCGCTGCACGGCCAGGCGCAATTCGCCGCCGAGCCCGACCTTGGTCTGTGCCGTCGCCGTCATGGCGGCTTCGTGATAGCAGTATGGCAACGAAGACCGGGATGCGCGGGATGCGGCATCCATCGCCTTGTTCACCAATTCCCCCGGCATCCTGGTGTCGTCGGGATAAATGGCGATGCCGATATACACATCGCCGTGCGTGGACAATGCTTCGATGATCTTTTGCGCCATGAAGGCTGCGTTATCGTACTGTTTCAGATCTGTCTGGATGATCGCCAGTTCATCCTGTCCGATCCGGGCGACCGTATCGGTCGCCCTGAGGCAGTCGCTCAGAATGCCCGCCAGATCGCTGTCTACGAATTCATCGGCCAAACGAAACGACAATACGGCAACCATGAACCGACTCCGGTCCGCACGCGCCAAGGCACGATTCAACCGGTCCTCGAACAGAGCCTGTCCGGGTAATCCGGTTTTGTCATCAAATATGCCGCGATTTTCAGCCAAGCGGTCCATTGCCAACCCAACAAAAGGAAAAAGACTATGTGGTGGGCGCAATTGCAGCAACCGTCCGATGTCGATACTAACGCCGCTGCACGTCACATTCATCCGAAAACGCTAACAACTTGTTTCAGTCGCCGACCTTTCTTCCCAACGTAAGCCGTGATAAGTGCACCGCATGCTTACGATCAGTGAACTGACCTATCGCATTGCCGGGCGGCCCTTATTGGAGAACGCCTCCCTCAGCGTTCCCAATGGCCATCGCATCGGCCTGGTCGGACGCAATGGCAGCGGTAAAACCACCTTGTTGCGTTTGATTGCGAACGAACTACAACCGGATGAAGGCGCCATACGGATTCACGCCCGGGCGAAAATCGGTATCGTTTCCCAGGAAGCGCCGAGCGGCCCGGACAGTTTGTTCGAAACTGTTTTACGTGCCGACACGGAACGCACGGCCCTACTCGCTGAGTCAGAACAAACGGCCAGCACCGAACGTCTCGCCGACATTCACGATCGTCTGCATGCAATCGACGCATATTCGGCGCCGGCGCGGGCGGCAACAATTCTCGCCGGCCTGGGTTTCAGCGAGGAACAACAGCATCAACCTCTCGATTCGTTTTCCGGCGGATGGAAAATGCGTGTCGCTCTGGCCGCGGTGCTTTTCCTCCAACCGGATTTGCTATTGCTGGACGAACCGACCAACCACCTGGATCTCGAGGCGGCCATTTGGCTCGAGGGCTATCTCAAGACGTATCCGGGTACGATCATCCTGATCAGCCACGACCGGGAATTGCTCAATACGATTCCGACCTCCATCGTGCATTTGGAACACCGGACCCTGACGTTCTATCAGGGCGGTTACGACAGGTTCGAACGGACACGCAGAATGCGGCTGGAACTGGCATCGGCCACAGCCCGCAAGCTGGACGAAAAACGCAAGCACATGCAGGCGTTTGTAGACCGCTTCCGATACAAGGCAAGCAAGGCGCGCCAGGCGCAAAGCCGATTGAAGGCCATGGAACGGCTTGAATCCGTATCACTGCCCATCGACGAACAAAGCGCAGCCATCACGTTCCCCGAGCCGGACCAGATTCCGCCGCCGCTTTTGTCCATGAACGGGGTCAGTGTCGGATACGCGCCGGGAAAACCGGTTCTGAGAAATCTGAACCTCAGGATCGATTCCGATGACAGGATCGCTTTCCTGGGTGCAAACGGGAACGGCAAGTCCACCCTCGCGAAACTGATAACCGGACGCCTCGGCGCCGAATCAGGTGACCTGAAAACGAGCCCGAAACTCAACACCGGCTATTTTGCCCAGCACCAGTTGGAGGAACTGGAAGAGACCCGTTCCCCTTTCGCGCAGTTGTCGTCCTTGATGCCGGACTCCGCCGAACCCAAAATCCGTGCGCGCCTCGGATCATTCGGCTTTTCACAGGACCGTGCCGATGTTCCCGCCGGCGACTTGTCGGGCGGAGAGAAAGCGCGACTGCTCTTGGCGCTTGCCAGTTACAAAAAACCCAATCTGTTGGTACTGGACGAACCGACAAACCATTTGGACATGGACAGCCGCGAAGCGCTGGTCGAAGCGCTCAACGCCTATCAGGGCGCTGTCATCCTCATCAGCCATGACCGCCACCTCATCGAACTCTGCGCCGACCGTTTGTGGTTGGTGAAGAACGGAACGGTTCTGCCGTACGAACAGGATATGGAAACCTACAGTGCCGATCTTCTTTCGATAAACCGGGACAACGAGGCAAGGAAACCGGTCGATGACAGGAAAGCGACCAAGAAAGACGATCGGCGTGCGAGAGCGGAAAACCGCCAGCGAACAGCCCATCTGAGAAAAGCCATTCAGCAGGCCTCCAAAGATGTCGAAGAGCTCGGACGCAAAAAGGCCGAAATCGAGGGACTGCTGGCCAATCCCAAACTGTATGACGGCCCGAGCGACACGCTCACGCAATTGATGAAGCAACAGGCCGACATCAATGCGGCACTGGCGAAGGCGGAAGACGCTTGGCTGGAAGCCGAGGACGCATTGGAATCGGCGTCTTCAACGGATTAATGGTAGAACGTCAGATAGTCCCCGGATATTTCGTAGCGGTTCAACCGTTCCAGGTAGTTCACACCCAGCAAGGATGTCGGCATTTCGGATTGCGACACCAACGCCTGGATATTCCGGACGGAAAACGCGTTGATCGTGACGTCGTTCAGCCGGACGAGCGCATTCCAAGCCGTCCCATTCGCGGTCTGCGTCCGCACCGAGAACGACAGCCGGTCCACGTCAAGGTTCAGCCGGCGCGCGTCGGCCAACGTCAGAACGATCATCGACGCGCCGGTATCGACAAGAAACCGGATCGATCGGCCCTCGACATCGGCATCAACGTAAAAGTGTCCGTCGCTGGCCGCACGAAACGTCACGCCACGGCCATCCGAAACGGTTCGACCGTGACCGGGCACCAGTTCCGTCATCAGACGATCACCGACCCGCGTCAGTTCATCCCGATACGCGTAGAGGCCGGCAACCACACCGGCGATAATCAACCACCAGGCCACATGGCGCAGCGCCATTCCCGGCCGCGCTCTCCAGGCCGCAATGCCGCCCGCCATCAACAGTGCCAACCATCCGAGATTGTAGACCAGGCTGATCTGCGAATCGGAATCCTGAAGCGTTCCCGGAAACCGGCTGACCAAAAACGCGAACAGTGCCGTGACGCCGATGGCGGCAGCAATGACAACCGCCCAGAACAAAACCGGCCGGCGCCCATCCTTTCCATTCCGATCGTGCGGCATACCAGCTCCCGACACCTAGCCATTCCGTGTCGATGAATACGTAATGCTCAGCCCTGCTTTTCCCAACGGCCTTGTTCGGACTGCCGCCAATAGGTCGCATCCAGTCCCGATTGCTTCACGGACTTCCAGCGTTCCCGGGCGGACGCGACCGTAACGTCGTCGTTGCCGTCAAACAGATCGAGGCATCTGTCGAAATGTTCCATGTCGTCGGCAACGGCGCCATCCACCAGGACCAAAAGGTTGGCGTTGTTGGGATTGTCCTGCCCGGTCGTCAGGAATACGGGTTGAACGTCCGGATTGCCGTCTTTCGCCGTGCCATGGGGAAGGAAACTGTCCTGGTCATAAGTCCACAGCAAGCGGTTCATGAACTGCATGCGGTCGTCACTCTCAAACCGGACGACGGCCCGCATGCCTCTCTCCAGGGCCTTGTCCAACAGTTTCGGCAAGGCCCTTTCGAGCGGTTCCCTCTGAAGATGATAAAAGCTGACCTCCGGCATTGGTACGAAACCGCCGTTCACTTCTTCTCGTAATTGTCGGCGACGAACCGGTTCAACAACCGCACGCCATAGCCGGTGCCGCCTTTCGGAACCGTGTCCCGGGCCTTGTTCGACCAAGCCATGCCGGCAATGTCGATATGCGCCCAGGGCGTATCGTTTTCGATGAAACGCAGGAGGAACTGGGCGGCCGTGATACTGCCACCGGCGCGGCCTTTGCCGGTATTGCGAATGTCGGCGATATCGGAATCGATCAGCTTGTCGTAGTCCGGACCGAGCGGCATGCGCCACACGCCCTCGCCTTCCGCCTCGCCGGCCACCGTCAACTGCGCCGCCAGATCGTCATTGTTGCTGAACAGGCCGGCATATTCATGGCCCAAGGAGATGATAATCGCACCGGTCAGCGTCGCCAGATCGATGATGGTTTCCGGTTTGAAGCGCGATTGGACATAGGTGAGCGCATCGGCGAGTACGAGCCGGCCTTCCGCGTCCGTGTTGATGACTTCAATGGTCTGCCCGGACATGGACGTGACCACGTCGCCCGGCCGTTGCGCCGTCGCCGACGGCATGTTTTCGACCAATCCGACAATGCCGACGGCGTTGACTTTGGCCTTGCGTCCTGCCAGAGCCTTCATCAGGCCGATGACCGTTCCGGAACCGCCCATGTCCCATTTCATGTCTTCCATGCCGGCAGCCGGTTTGAGCGATATGCCTCCGGTGTCGAAGGTCACGCCCTTGCCGACGAATGCAACGGGTTTCTTGCGGGCGCCAGCGCCGTTCCACTGCATGATCACCATTTGTGATTCATTGGCCGATCCCTGGCCGACTCCCAGAAGCGCACCCATGCCGAGCTTTTTCATTTTGGCAGGACTGAGAACTTCGACCTTCACGCCGAGCTTGGAGAGCTTGCGGCATTCCTTGGCCAGGCTGACCGGGAAGATCACATTCGCCGGTTCGCTGACCAGATCACGGGTCAGGAATATGCCGTCAGCGATCTTGGCCAGTGCACCATAGGCACGCGTGCACGCTTGCGGTTCCTTGGCCATGACGACGGCCTCGCGAAGTCCGCCCGAATCCTCGTCGTTCTTTTTGGTATGGTATTTGTCGAAGCTGTAGCTCGCCAGACTGAGGCCATAAGCGAGCCGTGCCGCGGCATCCTTGCCGGTTACAGGAGCGCCCTTTACGTCCTCCCAGAGAATACTGATTTTCGTATCGCCCTTCTTGGCGAGGTTCTTATGGATCGAACCGCCGATGGATTCGAGCGCCAGGTCGTCGAGGCCTTCCGCCTTGCCGAGCCCGACCAAACTCACACGGCTGGCCGACACACCGGATGGGCCAACAATATCCAGCCATTGGCCCTTCCTGCCCTTGAACTTCGATGCCTTCAGCGCGCGATTGATCGCGCCGCCGGTTTTTTTGTCGACCCGCCGGGCGGAATCGGTCAGTTTTTTGTCCGCCAGAACGCCGACAACCAGGGCTCCGGACTTGGGATAGGCAGCTTCAGAAAATGAGACCTTCATGAATTCCTCTCATTGGCCGTGTGTTACTTCAATCGAACCATCGAATGCGTTGTCAATCATCATAGTGCGCGCCGTAGCAAAGAAAAGACTTTGACTTTTCGCCCTATCCTATTGTGATTCGGTCGTTATAATGCGCGCCGATGTCGCGCGTGACCCGCTATATCCTGCGGCAACTGACCGCACCCATGCTGTTCACCACTCTCGCTCTGGCCGGCGTGATCTGGTTGACGCAGAGCCTGCAGTTTATCGACAAAATCGTCGTCAACGGGTTGTCCGTCACGGCGTTTCTCCAGTTCACGTCGTTGATGCTGCCGCGCATGCTGGCCATCGTCCTGCCGGTCGCGCTGTTCCTGTCCATCATTTTCACCTATCACCGGCTGCGATCCGATTCCGAGTTGGTTGTACTGTCCGCGGCGGGATTGAGCAAGGCGATGCTCGCACGCCCCGCTCTCATCTTCGCTGCCGTCGTCACGTTGGTCACCTATTTCATGGTGATGTACCTGGCGCCCTATTCCTACCGCACGTTCAAGGACCAGCAGCACAAACTCCGTTCGGATTTCGCGGCCGTCCTGTTGCAGGAAGGAACGTTCAACAACCTGTCCCGCGGCCTGACGGTGTACATCCGGGAACGCGAACCGACCGGCGAACTCCTGGGTATCCTGGTGCACGACAACAGGGACACGGGCAAGCCGGTGTCGATGATGGCGGAGCGTGGCGCGCTGATAAACGGCGCCGACGGCCCAAGGTTCGTCATGGAGAAAGGCAACCGCCAGCAAGTCGACCGGAATTCGGGCAATCTGTCGCTCCTCTATTTCGAGAAATACACGCTCGACCTCAGCCAGTTCATCGAGAAGCCGGGTGCCCGCTGGCGTTCGCCCGGGGAACGGTACCTGCAGGACCTGTTCGATCCCGGCACCACGCCGGACGACATCGCCAACCGGGACAAGCTGTGGGTCGAGGGTCACCGCAGAATCATCACGCCGTTGTATACGCTTGTTCTGGCACTGATCGCGCTGGCTCCGGTCCTTGCCGGCGAGTTCAGCCGGCGCGGCATGGGCAAACGGCTGCTGGTCACGTCCGTCAGCGCCCTCGCGTTCGAGGCCATGGCCGTCGGTTTGACGACGATGGCCAGCAAAACCCCATCCCTGGTACCCTTGATGTACCTTTATCTGTTCGTTTCGCTGGCGGCCGTGGTCTACGTGCTGGCGCGGGCGCCGTCTTCGGTCAAACGCCAACCATCGGAAACGGCCGTGGAAGGGATGGGCTGATGCGACTGTCCCCGATTCTATCGATCTATATCGGCCGGCAGTTCCTGTTGGGCATTGGCCTGGTGTTTGCCGTATTCCTCTGCCTGATACTCATCGCCGACGTCATTGAACTGCTGAGACGGGCCTCCGACATCAAAGAGGCCGGCGTTTCCGTTGTCATCGAAATGACGCTGTTGCAGGTCCCGTCCCTGGCCGAGAAGACCCTGCCATTCGCCACACTGTTCGGTGGCATGCTGACGTTGAACCGGTTGACCCGGACGAACGAATTGGTCGTGGCGCGGTCTTCCGGGGTGTCCGCCTGGCAGTTCCTCGCTCCCGGACTCCTGATCGCGCTCATGATCGGCATTTTCACCATGACCGTGTTCAACCCGGTATCGTCGGCACTGGTTTCGCGGTACGAAAACCTCGAAGCGAAATATCTGCGGGGGCAGACCAGTATGCTGGCCGTGTCAAGCTCCGGCCTTTGGTTGCGCCAGTCGGATGCGGCCGGTCAATCCGTTGTCCACGCCCTCCGTGTCTCCAATCAGGGTGTCGCGCTCGAGGACGTCATCATCTTTCTCTATGAAGGCAAGGATACGTTCGTCGGCAGAATCGATGCGGCCGCAGCCCGCCTGGAAAACGGCTACTGGCACCTGAAGGCGGCCGTGATGACCGGACCCGACCAACCGGCGGAGTTCCGGGAGACATTCCGGCTGAAAACGTCTCTCACTCTCGAACAAATCCAGGAAAGCTTTGCGTCGCCGGAAACCTTGTCGTTCTGGGACCTGCCGCGCTTTATCGAAACGCTGGAAGAAGCGGGATTCTCAGCCGTCAGACACAGGCTTCACTGGCACAGTATCCTGTCGCAACCGCTGCTTCTGTGCGCCATGGTACTTATCGCGGCAACGTTCTCGTTGCGGCTGACCCGGCGCGGCGGAACCGGCCTTCTGGCTGCCGTCGGTGTCGCCGTCGGCTTTATTTTCTACTTTCTTTCGGACATAGTTCGGGCATTTGGAATTACTGGCGAAATCCCGCCGATCATGGCGGCGTGGATTCCGGCGGGAGCGTGTGCATTGTTGGGGATGGGAACCTTGTTCCATCTAGAAGATGGTTGATTTCATTCCGCGGGTGTCCGCCCGTGTTTCTGCGATCGCATTGATGACCGGCTTGCTGCTTGCCGCCTCGCCGCAGCTTTCATATTCGCAAACCGCACCGGCCGACATTTCTCCGCCGTCGCAAGACCCGGGCGTGCTGATTACGGCCGAGCAGGTTCAGCACGATCAGGCCAAGGGCGTGGTTTCCGCCGAGGGTAAAGTCGAAATCACGACCGACGAACGGATATTGCGGGCCGACCGTGTGTCGTACGACACCCGTAATGACGTCGTCTCGGCGGAAGGAAATGTCGTCATTCTCGAACCCACCGGTGAAGTCTTTTTTGCCGACAAGGTTCAACTGCGCGATCAGCTCCGCAACGGATTCATTTTCGGCATCAGGGCGCTGCTGAGCGACAATTCACGCATGGCCGCCAACGCGGCGTCGCGACGGGACGGCAACAAGACCATCATGTCCAAGGCCGTCTATTCCCCTTGCAATCTGTGCCCCGACAATCCCGGACGCGCCCCGCTCTGGCAATTGAAAGCGCATAAAGTCGAACACAATCAGCTGGCGCAGAGAATAGACTACAAGGATGTCGTTCTTGAGGTTTATGGCGTGCCGATCGCCTATTCGCCGTTCTTCTCGCACCCCGACCCGACGGTGAAGCGAAAGAGCGGATTTCTTGCGCCTTCCCTCAAGTCCACCAGTGAACTCGGATCGATGGTCACGGTTCCTTACTACTGGGTCATCGCCCCGCACCGCGACCTGACGTTTTCTCCCACCTTCACCACCAAGGAAGGTGTCATTCTCGCCGGCGAATATCGCGAGCGCACGGAAACAGGCGAGTATAAATTCGACGCAAGTGTCACCTATCCGGAAAAACGGGACGCCAATAACCAGTTGGAAGGCGACCGGGAGATACGCGGCCACTTACGCGGAGACGGCAAGTTCGACATCGACGACACATGGCGTTGGGGTTTCAGCGCCTTTGCCTCAAGCGACGACACCTATTTGGACAGGTATCGCATTAGCGGCAGCGATGTCCTGGAAAGCAACGCCTATATCGAAGGGTTTCGTGGCCGAAACTACGCGGCCGCAAACGCCTGGGCCTACCAGGATCTGCGTCAGAATCAAGAGTCCGGCCAGACCCCGCACGTGTTGCCGCTGCTGGAATACAGCTATGTCGGAGAACCCGGGAAACTCGGCCAGCGTTTCAACTTCGAAACCAGCTTCCTGTCGCTGGTCCGAACGGATGGACGCGACACGACCCGCATGTCGGCCAATGTCGGCTGGCGGCTCCCCTACATCGGACCGGCGGGCGACGTCTATACACTCAATGCCAATGTCCGCGCCGATGGATACGTCGTCAACGATTCCGACGGCAGCCTGAACCGGTCGGGCGGCAACCAGGAGGACGGCTTTGACGGACGTATCTGGCCCACACTGTCCTTCGACTGGCGCTATCCGTTTGTGCGCCGGGACGGCACCACGCGTCAGATCATCGAACCGATCGTACAGGCGGTCGTCACGCCCAACGAAGGCAATTCCAAAAACATCCCGAACGAGGACTCGCAGAGCTTTGAATTCGACGACACGAACCTGTTCAGCGAAAACAGGTTCCCCGGCATCGACAGAGTCGAAGACGGGCCACGCCTCAATTACGGTCTGCGCGCCGGTGTCTACGGCGAAAGCGGCGGTTACAGTTCGTTCCTGTTCGGACAGACACTCAGAGCCAGAAAAAGTGGAACGTTTGACGGCAACACCGGTCTGGAGGAACATCTTTCGGACTATGTCGGGCGGATACAAATCGTTCCGGGCCCATATCTGAGTTACACACAGCGCTTTCGGATGGACCGCGATTCCCTGAACATTCGACGAAACGAGATCGACCTGGAAGCCGGTCCCAAAGCGTTGCGTTTCAAAGTCGGGTATGCGGAGCTCGAGGACGAACTCGCCAACGACGAATTCATCAGCCGTGAAGAACTCAGGCTTTCGGGCACGGCCAAGATCACACCGAACTGGACGCTCACGGCCTACGATCAAATCGACCTGACCGATGACGGCGGCACTATTAAGTATGGTGGCACCCTGACTTATCTGGATGAATGTATTGAAGTCAGTTTCGGCATGGAGCGCAGATTTACGCAGGATCGGGACATTCAGCCCTCCACCGACTTCAATTTCCGGGTCGTCTTGCGAGGACTCGGGTAATCTGCCACAAATCACACCTTTAATCGTTGTATCACGCTCAGGTTGAATGCCAAGATGCCATCCCGTTCGACAGCTTTGCCCAAACCAGCCGCCCATACATAGTCACCAAGCGATGACACGCCTCCCATTCCTCCGACTGCTGTTATTCGCTTTTGTCTTTACGGAAGCGTATTCCATCGCACGATCCCCCGCGCAGGAAGTCCAGCGGATCGTTGCAACCGTCAATGATGAGATCATCTCGGCCTACGATATGGAACAACGGCTGAGAATCGTGCTCGGTTCAACCGGATTGCCTCGGGACCCAGACACACAAAGACGGCTTCGGAAACAAGTCCTGAACGCGCTTATTTCGGACCGTCTGAAAATGCAGGAAGCCCAGAGAGCCAGCATTTCGGTCACCGAGCCGGAAATAGCACGAGCATTTGGACGGATTGCCAACCAGAACAACATGACACCGGACCGCTTTCGCTCCGTGCTCGAACGAAGCGGCGTCGACCCCTACTCACTGGAACAACAGATCGAAGCCGAACTATCGTGGCGCAAACTCGTCGGAAGAAAGTTCGGTCGATTTGTCAATATCGGCGATGACGAGATCGATGCGGTTTTGCAGCGATACTCGGAGAATGTGGGCAAGCAGCAAAACCTGGTTTCGGAGATTTTTCTCCCCGTTGAATCACCTGAAAAAGAGGAAGAAGTCCGCCGGTTTGCGGAACGCATAACGGTTCAGGTCCGAAAGGGAGCGAATTTCGCCGCGATTGCCCGGCAATTCAGCCAAGGAACGACCGCCGCTGCCGGTGGCGAAATCGGCTGGGTACAGTCAGGCCAACTGCAGGAGGAATTGGAATCCGCACTGAACGCGATGTCCCCCAGGACCTATTCGGACCCTGTCCGCAGTGTTGGCGGATACTACATACTGGCCCTTCGAGACCGTCGCAGGATAGCGAAGGCCGACCCGGGCGACATTACGTTTAACCTCACCCAACTTGTCATACCACTGTCGGCTTCGACGGATGAAGCCGAGGTCAACCGTCGAATGTCACAGGCCAACAGTTTACGAGGCAGAATAAACAAATGCGGCAGTGTCGATGCGCTAGCCAAGGAAATCGATTCACCCATGTCGGGTTCACTGGGCACCCTGAAAATGAAGGATCTGCCCGTAGAATTTCAGGGTGCGGTAAAGGACCTCCTGGCTGGAGACGTTTCGGCGCCGGTACGCACGAGTGTCGGCATTCACGTCCTGGTGGTCTGCAGCCGAACCAATCCCGCCTCGTCGATACCGACGCGTACATCGGTTCGCAATCAACTGGTCGAACAACGGCTGGATATGATGGCGCGCCGGTTTATTCGTGACCTTCGCCGTGACGCTCTTGTCGAAATGCGCTAGCCGCTGTTTCCGGCATGAGCAATCAAGCCTTACCTCTGGCGATCACAATGGGCGACCCTGCCGGCATAGGCGGGGAGATTTCCCTATCCGCTTGGAAGATCCTTGCCAGTGCTTCCGACTATCGAAACAGCTTTTTTCTTATCGACGATCCCGACAGGTTGGGTCGGCTGGCAGAGATACTGAACGTCAATATCCCGGTCGTTGAGATTGCCTCGCCGGAAGACGCTCCCGAGGTCTTCCAGGCTGGACTTCCGGTCTGCCCGGTCGGACGGAAAACCGACGCACTACCCGGGAAGCTCAACCCAAAAAACAATGAGGCCGTTTTGGAATCCATTCGCAAGGCGGTCGAATGGGCACGCAATCATCGCATCTCCGGTGTGGTCACGAACCCGATTCACAAAGGTATTCTCATGGAATCCGGTTTTGGCTATCCGGGACACACGGAGTATTTGGCACATCTATGCGAAGCAAAATCGAATGCCGTCATGATGCTTGCGTGCCCGGGATTGCGGGTTGTTCCGGTCACTATTCATTGCTCGCTGAGAGAAGCGATTGATTCGTTGACAACAAATCTGATTGTCGAGACCGGAAAGGTCGTGGCCAAATCCCTGACGACCGATTTCGCGTTATCCAATCCCACGATTGCCGTGGCAGGGCTCAACCCGCATGCCGGCGAAAATGGCAACCTCGGCGATGAAGACGAACAAATTGTCCGGCCCGCGGTTGCTCGGCTACGCCAGACCTCCATCGAAGCCTATGGTCCGGAACCATCCGACAGTTTGTTCCACGCGACCGGACGCGACCGTTTCGACGCCTGCCTGTGCATGTATCACGACCAGGCTTTGATCCCATTGAAGACCATCGATTTCGAGAACGGCGTCAATATCACTCTCGGTCTGGATATCGTCCGCACCTCACCGGATCATGGTACGGCTTTGCCCTTGGCGGGAAAAGGCACGGCCAATCCGTCAAGTCTGATTGCCGCGATACGTACCGCGACCGAGATCGCCCGGAACCGGTCCAAAGTTTCGGGTTAGGGCCAAACATGGCAATCCCGCTCTCGCCGCTACCGCCTCTTCGCGACGTGATAGCCCGTTACGACCTGGGAGCACGGAAGTCTCTCGGCCAGCATTTCTTGCTCGATTCCAATTTGACTGACCGCATCGTCCGGTCGGCCGACCTGAACGCCGTGGACACCGTTCTGGAAGTCGGACCCGGACCCGGCGGACTGACGCGGTCGCTGCTTGCCACCGATACCCCACATATTGTTTCGGTTGAACGGGACAACCGGTGTATCCAGGCTTTGGAGGAACTGTCGGCGCAATACCCGAACCGGCTCCGTATTGTCGAAGACGACGCTTTGAAGGTCGATGAGAGAAACCTGCTTCCCGAAGGATCGGCGATCGTGGCCAATCTACCTTACAACGTCGGCACGGCCCTGCTGTTCAAGTGGCTGGATGCGCATGACCATTTTTGCAGCATGACCTTGCTGTTCCAGAAAGAAGTCGCCGACCGGATAGCTGCCGATGTTGGGAGCAAGGCCTATGGCCGTTTGGCCGTGATGGCGCAATGGCGTTGCAAGGTAAAGAAACTGTTCGATATTCCGGCGCGCGCATTCACGCCGCCGCCCAAAGTCATGTCCACACTGATCCAATTGGTGCCAAGAGGCGAGGTTCTCGCCCCAGCCGACGCGGAAACGCTTTCCCTCGTGGTAAAGACGGCATTTGGACAGAGGCGCAAGATGCTGCGCAGTAGCCTCAAATCACTCTCTCAGGATCCGGAATCGTTGCTAAGCCGCGCCGGCATCGACGGCAGGCAACGCGCGGAACAGCTTTCAATCCCCGAATTCTGCGCCATCAGCGCCCAGCTTCGACAGATGCGAGGCGAAGAGGCTCAGTAGCCTTCGCGCAGCGCCTTGACGAAATCGATCAGACCGGTACGCCGGACTCTTTTCAGCCGTTCCGCCACCAAAATAGCGTAGACCTCTTCCAGGCACTGATCCACATCGTCGTTGACGACGATATAGTCGTATTCGGCCCAATGGCTGATTTCGTCCGATGCCTGCGACATTCGTTTGGCGACAACCGCGGCACTGTCCTGGGCGCGTCCTCGCAGCCTGGTTTCGAGCTCGCGCGTCGACGGGGGCAGAATGAAGACGCTGACCAGGTCGTCACGCTTTCTCTGAGCAAGCTGCTGCGTTCCCTGCCAGTCGATATCGAACAGGACATCCAGCCCTTGTTCGAGCGCGTCCTCCACCGGTTCCACCGGCGTGCCGTAATAGTGATCGAAGACTTTGGCCGATTCCAGCAGTTCCATGCGATTCAGCATCAGGTCGAATTCGGTGGGATCGACAAAGTGATAGTCGACGCCATCCTTCTCACCCGGCCTGGGCGGGCGGGTTGTCGCCGACACCGACATCACGATCTGCGGATCGCGATCAAGAAGCCGTCTTGAAATGGTGGTTTTGCCCGCGCCCGAAGGCGAAGACAATACAAACATCAGTCCGCGTCTTCCAATGTCCATGCCGGCCGTCAATTTTCTACTCGATGTTCTGACACTGCTCGCGAAAACGGTCAATCGCGGCCTTCATATCAAGGCCAATCTGCGTAAGCGCAATGTCGTTGGACTTGGAACACAGTGTGTTCGCTTCCCGGTTGAACTCTTGTGCAAGGAAATCCAGTTTACGTCCAATTGGTCCGCCATCGGCATTGTTCAACAGGTCCCGCGCCGCGCCGACGTGGGCGTTCAGACGATCGATTTCCTCGGTGATATCGGCTTTGGTCGCCAAAACGGCTGCTTCCTGCGCCAGACGTTCGTCGCTGATCACCGTGTCGGACTCCGTCAGCCGCGATATCTGCTCCGACAACCGTTTTCGGATGGCGTCCGGTTGAGTCGATTCACAACGCCCTGCAGCCTCGGTCAATCCTTCCAGTTCTTCAACCAGTTGCCGCATGACGGTGTCGAGCTTCGCGCCTTCGGTCAGTCGGGATTGCTTGAGTGAATCCAGCGCACTGATCAGACTGTCCAGCATCGCCTGTTCGCGTGCCGCAAGCTCGTCCTCGGTTTCGGACTGTTCGACATATTCGATGACTCCGCGGACCGACAACAAGCCGTCCACACGAGGCGGCTGCGCACCGAATTCGAGGGCGATTTCGGAAACAATCTCCTTCAATTGATGAAGGACATCTTGATTGACCTGCATCGTGACCGGGCGGGTTTCAGGGCCCATCTGCAATCCGATCGAAACGTTGCCACGGCTAACGCGGTCCGCGCACAACGCCCGGACTTTGGATTCCAGGGCGTCCATCCCCGAGGGCGTGCGAAGCCGAACATCAAGAGACTTGCCGTTGACGCTCTTGACTTCCCAAACCCAGGACGCATCGTCTAGGTGACCTTGTTCCCGGGCAAATCCGGTCATGCTGTAGACTGGCACACGTGCCTCGTTGTCAATGAATACTGGAAGGACAGTTCGCGGCTCAGTCTATTATTTGAAGCAAAAGGAGCCAAGACTGAACCCGCTAAAAACTCATGATTTCAAATGCATAATCCAAAATCGATCGTTATTACCGGAGCTTCGAGTGGAATTGGCGAAGCGCTGGCCAAATCCTATGCTGCACAGGGATCAACTCTTGCTCTATCGGGCCGAAATCCGGCGAGACTGGAAGCCGTCGCCGATGCATGCCGTGCGCTGGGCGCCGACGTCACGACGACGACCGACTCCGTCACCAACAGAAAGGCCATGGCGGCATGGATTCGATCGAGCGATCGGCGGGCGCCCATCGACCTCGTGATCGCCAATGCCGGCTTATCTGCACCACAACGAACAATCGACGATTTCGATGAAAAGAGTCACCTGCTGTTCGACGTCAATCTGATGGGCGTGGTCAACACCGTCAATCCGGCTCTCGAAATCATGGTATCGAAAAGATCCGGTCACATCGCCATCATGTCTTCCTTGTCGGCCTACCGTGGCCTTGGGGGCGCTCCGGCCTATTCCGCCTCGAAGGCGGCGGCGAAGGCATATGGCGAAGGTCTGAGAGGCTGGGCTGCGCGTCACGGCGTCGGTGTCTCCGTCATATGCCCGGGATTCGTTGTCAGCCGGCTGACCGCGAAGAACCAATTTGCCATGCCGATGTTGATGAGCGCCGAAAAAGCGGCACGCATAATTCGCAGGAACCTGCAACGCGGGAAAGGCCGTATATCTTTCCCGCCGCCGATGGCATTCGGCGCTTGGTTGCTCGGTGCCCTACCCGACCGAATTGCCGACTTCACGACCCGCCGGCTGCCAGACAAGTAGATTTAGATGGGCAACACCGAAACCGCGGCTACTGTGTCGCCTTTTTCGTTTTGGACTGAATCCGGCGCCATTTACGAACATTCCGATTGTGTTCGGACAATGTGCGGGCGAATGCGTGCCCGCCGGTCCCGTCGGCGACAAAATAGAGATCCTTCGTACTCAACGGGTTGAGGGCGGCTTCGATACTGGCTTTACCCGGGTTGGCAATGGGTCTTGGCGGCAATCCGTCGATGACGTAGGTATTGAATGCCGACCAGGTTTTCAGATCTTTCCGCGTCAGCGGCCGATCAAGCGTGTAGCCGTCCCGGCCCAGCCCGTACGCGACCGTGGGATCGGATTGCAAACGCATGCCCTTGCGCAGGCGGTTGATGAATACACCGGCGATGTGAGGCCGTTCCTCGGCCACAGCCGTTTCTTTTTCGACGATGGACGCCAGGATGACCGCTTGGTAGGGATCGCTGATCGGCAGTCCTTTCGCCCGTGCATCCCAAAGCCCGGTCAAGACGCGCTCCATCGAACGCCGCATCCGGTTGACGACGTCTTGCCGGGAATCACCCCATGAATAGTGATAGGTTTCCGGTAGCAGCGTTCCTTCCGGAACCGTCGCCACTTCCCCCGTCAGGCCTTCGGCTTCGTTGACGATATCCAGAATCTGTTGGGATGTCAGACCTTCGGCAGTGGTAATACGGCGGACGACCGTCTTACCGGAAATCAGCAATTTCATGATGGCCTGAGGGCTCGTATGTGCCGCCAGCCGGTATTCGCCGGCTTTCAGATCCCTGGATGCACCCGATAAACGCACACCGATGCGAAATACAAGCCCGTCGCGGACGGCGCCGGCTTCCGTCAGAACCTGCGCGATTCGTGCGGAACCCGCCCCCTTGGGCAGGAGGACGACAGCCGGGTCGCGCAAGGGACCCGGTTTGGTGAATTCCAAATACCCGTAGAGAGAAAACCCCAAGGCGCCAACGAGGCCAAGGAGGACAATCAGAGCCGCCAGCTTGACCGCTCTGCCCTTCATAGGGTTACAAGGCTGACATTACGAGGGATGCGTTGGTCCCGCCAAACCCGAACGAATTGGAAAGCGCCACCCGGACATCCTTTTCCTTGGCTTCGTTGGCGACGAAGTCGAGGTCACAGCCTTCGGACGGATTTTCCAGATTGAGCGTCGGCGGCATGACGCCGTGTTTGATCGCCAATATGCTGAAAATAGCTTCCACGCTGCCGGCGGCACCGAGCAAGTGGCCGATGGACGATTTGGTCGACGACATGCTGACCGAGTTAGCGGCGTCGCCAAACAGATCCTTCACCGCCTTGACCTCGATCTCGTCGCCGAGCGGCGTCGAAGTCCCGTGCGCATTGATATAGTCGACCGCCGACGGATCCAGTTGCGCCCGTTTCAAGGCTGCCGCCATGCACCGTCTGGCGCCGTTGCCATCCGGCGCCGGTGCCGTGATGTGATAGGCGTCGCCCGTCAGGCCATAGCCGACAATCTCGGCATAAATGTTCGCACCGCGCTTCCTGGCGTGCTCGAGTTCCTCGAGGACGACGATGCCGGCTCCCTCACCCATGACGAAACCATCCCGGCCCTCGTCCCAGGGGCGAGACGCCGTTTCCGGGGCATCGTTGTAGGACGTGCTCAATGCCTTGGCATTGGCGAAGCCGGTCATGCCGATACGGCAGATAGCCCCTTCGGCGCCGCCGGCGACCATGACATCGGCATCGTCCAACATAATCAAACGCGCCGCGTCGCCGATCGCATGCGCTCCCGTCGAACACGCGGTCACGACGGCATGGTTCGGACCCTTCAGACCGTATTTGATGGAAACCTGCCCGGACACCAGGTTGATCAATCTCCCCGGAATGAAAAACGGACTGATACGCCGCGGCCCGCGTTCATGCAGAACGACCGATGATGCTTCGATACCCGGCAAACCACCGATGCCGGAGCCGATCAAGACACCGGTTCGGAACTGGTCTTCATCTTCGGTGGGCAGCCACCCGGAATCCTCGATGGCCTGCTGTGACGCGGCCATGCCGTACAGAATGAAGTCGTCGATCTTCTTCTGTTCCTTGGGCGTCACCCAGTCGTCCGGATTGAACTGTCCCGGCCCATCCCCGGTTTTGATTTCACATGCGACCCGCGCGGGCAAGTCGGATGCATCGAACCGGGTAATCGGACCGGCACCGGAATCTCCGTTGATCAAGCGGTCCCAGCTCGTTTGCACGCCGCAGCCCAGTGGCGTAACCAAACCCAATCCAGTAACGACGACACGGCGCATGTTCAAGCCTCTACCAGCTACAAATCATCAACTCTGACAATCTACTTAGGCATGCTCTTTGATGTAGTCGATAGCATCCTTGACGGTCAGGATTTTTTCCGCCGCGTCATCGGGAATTTCACAACCAAACTCTTCCTCGAACGCCATCACCAGTTCGACGGTATCGAGGCTATCGGCACCGAGGTCATCGATGAAGCTGGCCGCTTCGGTGACCTTGTCCTCATCTACCCCCAGGTGCTCAACAACGATTTTCTTAACGCGGTCGGCGATATCACTCATCTTTCATCTTCCTTAGCTTTTTCAGGAATATTGCGAAACCAATAGCCCAAAGAACCTCAAAAATTTCTATTTTCTGGGCGAAAAGTGCGCCTACCTAGCACACTTTAACCACCTTGACCAGACGCCCGAAACAGGGCTCAAATCATAGCCATTCCGCCATTTACGTGCAGGGTTTGCCCGGTGATATAACCGGCCTCGTCGCTGGCCAGGAAGGCAACACAGGCGGCGACATCATCGACCACGCCCAGCCGGCCTGCCGGGATCTGACCTTGCAGCTTCTCGCGCTGGGATTCATCCAGCGCCTGGGTCATGGCGGTATCGATAAAACCCGGGGCGACACAATTGATGGTGATGCCGCGGGACGCCACTTCCGCGGCCAGCGCCTTGGACATGCCCACCAACCCGGCCTTCGAGGCGGCGTAGTTCGCCTGTCCCGGATTGCCGGTGGCGCCGACGATCGAGGTGATATTGACGACCCGGCCGCCACGGCGCTTCATCATGCCGCGCAGGACCGAACGGATCAGGCGGAAGCTGGCCGTCAGATTGACGTCCAGCACGTCCTGCCACTCCTCGTCCTTCATACGCATGGCGAGATTGTCGCGGGTCAGGCCGGCGTTGTTGACCAGAATATCGATGCCGCCGGAAAGTTCCTCGGCTTGCTTGACCAGGTCAGCGACAGAATCCGGATCGGCCAGGTCGCATGGGCTGACATATGCCCGATCGCCGAGCTCCTTTGCCAGCTCGTCAAGCACGCCCACCCGGCGGCCGGACAATACGACGGTTGCACCGAGGCCATGCAGGGTACGGGCGATCGCTTCGCCAATTCCGCCGGTCGCTCCGGTCACCAGAGCATTCTTGCCAGTCAAGTCAAACATCGTGCCCCGAGTCCTTGTAATGCCTTGTAAATGTCAAAATCAGTGTCGCGTGGCTCAAAGCGAGCTTACGAATCCATCGACGTCACCGGGCGCCTGAATGGATACGCCGGTCAAATCCCGGTCGATCCTCCGGACCAAGCCGGTCAGGACCTTTCCGGCACCAAGTTCCACCAGTTGGCCGACCCCCTGATCCCGCAGGTACAGGACGCTTTCCCGCCAGCGCACACGCCCCGTCACCTGTTCGACCAGTTGTTTCCGAATCACTTCCGGGTCGCTTTCCGAACCGGCGGTCACATTGGCGACCAACGGGACGACCGGCGGTGCAATGGTCACGCCCGCCAAGGCTTCCGCCATCTCATCGGCGGCCGGCGCCATCAAAGGGCAATGAAAAGGCGCACTGACCGGCAGCAGCACGCCACGCTTGGCGCCTTTTTCCTTGGCGATTTCGATCGCACGTTCCACGGCCGCCGTATGGCCGCTGACAACCACCTGCCCCGACGCATTGTCATTGGCCACCGCGCAGACGTCACCGTCCGCGGCTTCCTCCGCCACCTGGTCCGCCACGTCGGCGTCCAGGCCCAGCAACGCGGCCATGGCCCCTTCTCCGACGGGAACCGCACGCTGCATGGCCTGTCCGCGGGCCTTCAGCAGCCTGGCCGTATCCTGCAAGGAAAGTGCTTTGGCCGCCGCCAATGCCGAATACTCCCCCAAGGAATGCCCCGCCACGAAATTGGCGGTTTTGGCAAAATCGACACCGGCGTCGTTTTCGAGCACCCGGCATGCCGCCACACTGACAGCCATCAGAGCCGGCTGCGCGTTTTCCGTCAGGGTCAGCTCTTCGTCCGGCCCTTCGAACATCAGTTTCGTGAGATTCTGTTTCAGAGCCTCGTCGACTTCTTCATAGATAAGCCGGGCCGATTCAAACGAATCCGCCAATTCCTTCCCCATGCCGACCGCTTGTGATCCCTGACCGGGAAAGGTGAAAGCACGCTGCATAAATTGGTCCCTCAACGGCCGAAAGGCCTATCAACGTCAATGGGGCAGAAATAGCGTTATGTCATCGCGGGATGTCAAGGCTGGCGTGCATTAAAGCCGAAATATGACCAAATTTGGACGCGACCGGTCATTCCCCAGGACCGCTCGGCTCGCGATACTCAAGAAAACCCGCCGATTTCTCCAGTTTTCACTTGTATCCCGCTGTTTTTCCCGTATATTCCGCCGCCTTCATAACTCCTTGCCGGCATTTGCCGGCTAGGTCCGTACCGTGAGGTGACTTTGGCTTCACGCCGGGCCGTTAACAGCCACAAGGAGCATATATGCCTTTGTACGAAAGCGTGTTCATCGCGCGACAGGATGTTTCGGCCCAACAGGTCGAAAACATGACCCAAAGCTTCACATCGATCGTGGAAGAAAACGGTGGACGCATCGCCAAGTCCGAATATTGGGGCGTGCGCGGACTGTCTTATCGGATCAAGAAAAACCGCAAGGGGCACTATGTGATGATGCACATCGATGCCCCCGCCAACGCCGTTCACGAAATGGAGCGGAACTTCCGCATCAGCGAAGACATCATCCGGTACCTGACCGTGAAGGTCGATGAATTGGAGGAAGGCCCTTCGATCGTCATGCAGAACAAGGGCTCGCGGGACGACCGGCGCGACCGTGGAGACCGCGGAGATCGCGGCGACCGGCGTGACCGCCAGCCGCGTGCCGAATCCGCGGCTCGTGAAACCAAAGCTAGCGAGGAGAATTGATCATGGCTGGACCCAGAGGTGGTGGCCGTCGGCCCTTTTTCCGTCGCCGCAAAACATGCCCCTTCTCCGGCGCGGATGCACCGAAGATCGACTACAAGGATACGAAACTGCTGCAGCGGTTCCTTTCCGAGCGCGGAAAGATCGTACCGAGCCGCATCACGGCCGTTTCCAAGAAGAAGCAGCGCGAGCTGGCGCGGGCCATCAAGCGGGCCCGCCATTTGGCCCTGCTTCCTTATGTCGTCAAGTAAGTAGGCGCGAGGAGTACGGATCATGGAAATCGTATTGCTGGAACGTGTCGAAAAACTCGGCCAGATGGGTGACGTCGTTAAGGTCAAAGACGGCTTCGCCCGTAACTATCTGCTTCCGACCAAAAAGGCGCTGCGCGCCACCAAGGAAAACCTGGCCCGGTTCGAACAGGACCGGGCGCAGTTGGAAGCGCAAAACCTGGAACGCAGGTCGGAAGCCGAATCGGTTGCCGGCAAGGCGGAAGGCTTGACGGTGGTTCTGCTGCGTCAGGCCAGCGACAGTGCGCAACTTTACGGCTCGGTCAGCTCGCGTGATATCGCCGAGGCGGTCACCGATGCCGGCGTCACGATCGACCGGAAACAGGTTCAGATCGACCGTTCGATCAAGGAACTCGGGATTCACGCCATCAAGGTTGCCCTGCACCCGGAAGTCAACGTGACGGTCAACGTCAACATTGCCCGGTCCGAGGAGGAAGCCGAACTTCAGGCCGATGCCAAGAACGGCGCCGTTCCCGTCGCGACCGAGGACAGTGACGAAGAAGCGGTCGCCGTCGAGGAATTCTTCGAGGATGCGGCTCTTGCGCCGTCTGAACAGGAAGACACGGAAGAGGCGGTGGAAGAACCGGCCGCCGACGCAACCGCGGAAAACGCGGAAGAAACGACGTAATCGATTCACTTTTCGTGTTTTCGCCGAATTGAAACGGCGCGGGTTTCCCGCGCCGTTTTCTTTTGTTTTTGGCCACCATGAGCGGTGCCCGGTTCGTTAACACCCTCTGGTTTTGCAATTCGGTATTTTTTGTTAAAATTGGGAAACAAAGCAGATCCATATCGACTTGGATTTCATGCGACGGCCGAGACTCAGGGGAAAGGTTGTTAGGCCGCAGAACCAGGGGAGTAAGGGCTGTGTTGTTTCTAAAAAGCCTTCTGAGGGGATTGGTCAAGCAAGGATCGCTGTCGGTCGTCGACGCATCCAACCGGCGCTTCGATTTCGGCGACGGTCAAGGCCCACAGGTCACGCTTCGGATCAAGGATCCGTCGTTTCCTTACCGAGTGGTCGCCAAGCCTTCGCTTGCGATGGGCGAAGCCTACATGGACGGCAAGGTCGAATTCGACGACGGCGACATTCATTTGTTCCTCGATCTGATTTTCAGGAACATGGGGTGGGACACCGTTCACTGGTTTTCCGACATCCTTCGTTTCACGCGCCGACTGGCGCGGCGCGTTACCCAGTACAATCCGGTCGGAAGATCCAAGGCCAATGTCGCGCACCACTATGATCTAAACGGTGCGTTGTACGAATTGTTCCTCGATTCGGACCGTCAGTATTCGTGCGCCTACTTCGCCGATCCAGGTGACGACCTGGAGCGTGCGCAAGCGCAGAAGAAACGACATATCGCGGCCAAGTTGCTGGTGGAACCGCGCCATCGTGTTCTCGATATCGGCTCGGGCTGGGGCGGCATGGCGATTTATCTCGCGCAGACGACCGGCGCGCACGTGACCGGCGTGACGCTGTCGGAAGAACAACACAAGGTTTCGCGGCAAAGGGCCGAAGAGCTGGGCTTGAGCGACCGTGTGGAATTTCTGCTGCGCGACTATCGTGACGTCAAGGAAACCTACGACCGCATCGTGTCGGTCGGAATGTTCGAGCATGTCGGTATCGGTCACTATCCGAAATTCTTCGGCAAGGTGCGGGATCTGTTGCGCGATGACGGCGTCGCACTTCTCCACACCATCGGCCGCGCCGATGGCCCGTCGGACACCGACCCCTGGATCAACAAATACATCTTCCCCGGCGGGTACTCTCCGGCCTTGAGCGAAGTCGTCCCGGTGATCGAAGACACCAGATTGCAATTGACGGACGTCGAGATACTGCGGCTGCACTACGCGGAAACGCTCAAGGCCTGGCGTCAGCGGTTCACGGCCAACCGGGAGAAAATCAGATCGTTGTATGACGAGCGGTTTTGCCGGATGTGGGAGTTCTATCTTTCGGCAAGCGAAGCGACCTTCCGTTACGGCGGCCATGTCGTGTTCCAAATTCAGATGGCCAAGTCCATCGACGCGGTGCCGATGACGCGCGACTACATCCCCGACTGGGAACGCGGTGACAGTACGCATCCGATCTCTGCATCGGCCGCGGAGTAGTTATCCCCGGGACTATCCACCTGTTGGAAGTTTTTTCCCCCGCGTTCCTCAATGTCGCGATAGGATAAGTCATCACGGTATCGTTCGTTGATGGTATGCTCCGTGCCCATGACTTCTCGACCCCATTCCCCATCGCTCGCACCCGTCAGTAACGACGATGTCCCGCTAACCTACCGGTCTCCGCCACACAATCTCGAAGCGGAGATGGCGTTGCTCGGCGCGATCCTGGTCAACAACTCCGCGCACGCGAAGGTGTCGGAATTTTTGTTGCCGGAACATTTCTATGAACCGGTGCACGCGCACATCTTCGAGGCCATCGAGGTTCTGACAAGCCGCGATCAGTTGGCGAATCCGGTCACGCTGGCACCCTACTTCGAACGTGACGAATCCTTGTCGCAAGTTGGTGGCGCGGAGTACCTTGCGAAACTGGCGGCCAGTGCAATTACGGTCATCGATGCCGAAGACTACGGACGCACCATTTACGATCTCGCGGTTCGCCGGGAATTGATCGACATCGGAGAGGACGTCGTCAACACGGCCTACGATTCGCAGGTGGGAGAAAGCGCGTCCGACCAGATCGAAGCGGCGGAGCAGCAACTGTTCCATTTGGCCGAGAAAGGCCAACACGAGGGCGATTTTCAGCCGTTTCGTTCGTCTCTGAGGGAAGCGGTCGAAATGGTCGAGGCGGCCTACAAGCGCGACGGCCAGCTCACGGGCGTGCCGTCGGGTTTCCGCGATCTCGATACCAAACTGGGTGGAATGCATCCATCGGACCTGATCATTCTCGCCGGTCGGCCGTCGATGGGCAAAACGGCCCTCGCCACCAACATCGCTTTCCATGCCGCCAAAGCGTACCGCACCGAACGGGATGAGCATGGCAGCGAAAAGACCGTCGACGGTGCTGTCGTAGGCTTCTTTTCGCTGGAAATGTCGGCCGAGCAGCTGGCCAGCCGTATCCTGGCGTCGGAAGCGAGGATCTCGTCCGAGAAACTCAGGCGCGGCATTCTCGACAAGGATCAGTTCGTCGTTCTCGTTCAGAAAAACAAGGAACTCGAGGAACTGCCGCTCTTCATAGACGATACCCCGGCACTGACCATCGGCGCCATGCGGACACGCGCCCGCCGTCTCAAACGCACACACAATCTGGGCTTGATCGTCGTCGACTATCTCCAGCTCCTCCGGCCGTCCGGCCGCCGCCCGACAGACAACCGGGTTCAGGAGATTTCGGAGATTACACAGGGGCTCAAGGCGCTGGCCAAGGAACTGGACATCCCCGTGATCGCCCTCTCCCAGTTGTCCCGTGCCGTCGAACAACGGGAAGACAAGCGGCCACAACTTGCCGACCTGCGCGAATCGGGAACGATCGAACAGGACGCCGACGTGGTGATGTTTGTCTACCGCGACGAATACTATGTGCAACGACGGGAACCGCAGCAGGACACGCCGGAGCACGAAGCCTGGAAGGAAGAAATGGAGCGGGTGCACAATCTGGCCGAAGTGATCGTCGGCAAACAACGCCACGGCCCGACAGGCCGGGTGGTGATGCAGTTCCAGGCGGAGTTCACCCAGTTCCACGATCTGGCGCGGCCGGATTATTCGGGCGATGAGTTCTGAAGCCGCAAGCGCCATCCTGACAATCGATCTCGAGGCAATTGCAGCCAACTACCAGCTGCTGCAGAAACGCCTGGGAGATGTCACCGAGTGCGCCGGCGTCGTCAAGGCCGACGCTTACGGGCTTGGTGCCGACAAGGTCGGCCCGGCCCTTCAGGCGGCGGGCTGCAAGACGTTTTTTGTCGCCCAGTTGAGCGAAGCAGTGAGTCTGCGTTCCATCGTTCCCGAGCCGGACATATTCGTGCTCAACGGGTTGATGCCGGGCCAGGAAACCGAATTCATCCATCATCGGTTGTTTCCGGTACTGAATTCACTGGCCCAGGTCGATCTTTGGGGTCAGGTCGCCAGGTCGTCCACGACCTCTACTCAACACCACGGCGCGGCTTTGCACGTCGACACGGGCATGAGCCGGCTGGGTTTGCCGCGAGACGAATGGCAGACATTGGCAGCCGACACGTCCCGCGCCGACGGTATCGATCTGCGCTATCTGATGAGCCATCTGGCCTGCGCGGATTCTCCCGGACATCCAACCAACGGTGAACAGCTTCGAAACTTCGCCCAATGCCAGGGTGTGTTTCCGGCTTTGCCGGCAAGCCTGTCCAACTCTTCGGGCATTTTCCTGGGCACCGACTTCCATCATCAAATGGCCCGTCCGGGCATCGCCTTGTACGGCGGAAATCCAACGCCGGACTCGGCCAACCCGATGGCGGAAGTCGTTCGTTTAAAAGGGAGAATCGCCCAGGTCCGTGAGATTGACAGCCCTATGACCGTTGGATATGGTGCCACGCACCGCGTGACCGGACCGGCCAAAATTGCGACCGTACCGGTGGGATACGCGGATGGATATTTGCGCTGTCTGGGCAATCGCGCATTCGCATATGCCGGACGACATCGCGTACCGGTGGTGGGGCGGGTTTCAATGGACTTGATCACGTTGGATGTCACCGGTGTCCCTTCCCAGGACTGTCAGCCGGGCGCTCTGGTGGACCTGATCGGCGGTCCTGTCCCCGTCGATGATGTCGCCGGCTGGGCCGATACGATTTCCTACGAAATATTAACCTCATTGGGAAACCGTTATCACCGTGTCTACATCAATGGTAACGCATAACCGATGAATATTCTGGCCTTGATCGGGCGGGTTGTCCTCGCCTTCGCGACCACGGCGGGACGCCTTTCGCTGTTCACGTTCAGCGGTGTTCAACACAGTTTCCTGCCGCCCTTTTACTTGCGCCTCATCGGTCGGCAGATGGTCAGTATCGGCTACTACTCGTTGCCGGTCGTCGGTTTGACGGCGTTGTTTACCGGCATGGTCCTGGCCTTGCAGATCTACGTCGGGTCCTCCCGTTTCAACGCCGAAGGCGCAGTCGCCACCATTGTCGTCATCGGCATCACCCGCGAACTCGGACCGGTGCTGGGCGGCCTGATGGTCGCCGGGCGGGTCAGCGCCGCCATGGCGGCGGAAATCGGCACCATGCGGGTGACCGAACAGATTGATGCATTGGTGACCTTGTCGACCAACCCGTTCAAATATCTCGTGGCGCCGCGCCTGATCGCCGGCACTTTGATGATGCCTTTGCTGGTCCTGATAGCCGACATCATCGGCGTCATGGGCGGTTATCTTGTCGGTACTCAGAAACTGGGTTTCAACTACGGCACCTATTTACGCAACACGTTCGACTTCCTTGAACCCCTCGATGTGATCTCCGGACTGGTCAAGGCCGCGGTCTTCGGGTTCATCATCGCCTTGATGGGTTCCTATCACGGCTTCCACTCCAAGGGCGGCGCGCAGGGAGTTGGCCGCGCGACAACCAATGCCGTCGTGTCGGCATCCATTCTGATCCTGGTCGCCAACTACATTGTCACCGAACTGTTCTTCACCCGATGACGACGACACCGAAAATATCCATGAAGGACGTGCATAAGTCCTTCGGTCCGAAAACGGTCCTGGACGGTCTGAATCTGGAAGTCGGTGCTGGCGAGTCCGTTGTGGTGATCGGTGGTTCCGGAACCGGCAAGTCGGTCATGCTGAAATGCGTACTGGGATTGCTGCGGCCGGAGAAAGGCACGATTCAGGTCGACGGCGAAGATACGATCGGCATGGGGTCCCGGGACCGTGAACGGGTGCTGCACAAATTCGGCATGCTGTTTCAGGGCGCCGCCTTGTTCGACAGTCTCAGGGTTTGGGAAAACGTTGCGTTCGGATTGACCGCCGGCATGAAAATGGCACGCTCCGAAGCCAAGGACATCGCCATTCAGAAGCTGGCGCAAGTCGGGTTGGGACCGGAGGTTGGCGAACTGGGTCCGTCGGAACTGTCCGGAGGCATGCAGAAACGTGTCGCCCTGGCGCGGGCCATTGCCACCGACCCCGAGATCATTTTCTTCGACGAACCGACCACAGGCCTGGATCCCATCATGGGTGACGTTATCAACGAACTGATCGTCAAGTGCGTCAAGGAACTCGGCGCGACGGCACTGTCGATTACCCACGACATGGCCAGCGCACGAAAAATTGCCGACCGGATTGCCATGATCTACCGTGGCCGCATTATCTGGGCCGGCGGCGTGGACGAGATCGACACGTGTGGCAACCCGTATGTCGAACAGTTCATTCATGGACGCGCCGAGGGACCCATTCAGATGGAAATTCTCAAGCGGTGATGAAACGGCCCGTGCCGGACTGCTCCCTGCATCGCACCCCGGAAATCAACTCTCTGGCTCTCTCCGGTATGACGGCGGCACGGCGATGCTTTAGGCTTGAGCCGACCGAGTACTAACCGATGGCCCAAGCGACCAACCAGTTCGTCTGCCAGTCCTGCGGCGCCTCCCATCGCCGGTGGGTCGGCCGGTGCGAGTCCTGTGGCGCGTGGAATTCGGTCGTCGAGGAAGCGGCGCGCTCCACCATCCCCAAAGGCATGTCCAAGGGGAAGGGCAAGGGTCTCACCTATGAACAACTGCATGGTAAGACCCCCGATGCCGTTCGATTGGTGACCGGCAACCAGGAATTCGACCGTGTGTGCGGCGGCGGGCTGGTTGCGGGATCCGCCATATTGATCGGCGGTGACCCGGGCATCGGCAAATCCACGCTTCTACTGCAGTGCGTGGCCACTCTTGCGCGTAACGGCATCGACTGCGCCTATGTTTCCGGCGAGGAAGCGACGGCACAATTGCGCCTGCGCGCCAACCGGCTGGGTCTCGCGGACTCTCCGTTGCGGATCGCCGCGGCAAACAGCATCCGGGACGTGATTACGTCGACCGAAGGCAAAACCGCCACCAAGGTCTTGGTGGTTGATTCGATCCAAACCATGTTCGTCGATAACCTGGACTCCGCGCCCGGGTCCGTTGCCCAGGTCAGAGCCAGCGCACATGAACTGATTCGCATGGCCAAGAGCTCAGACTGCGTGCTGTTGCTTGTCGGGCACGTCACCAAGGACGGTCAGATCGCCGGGCCGCGCGTTCTGGAGCATATGGTCGATACCGTTTTGTACTTCGAAGGCGAACGGGGGCATCAATTCCGCATTCTGCGTGCGGTAAAAAACCGGTTCGGCGCCACGGACGAGATCGGCGTATTCGAAATGACCGATGCCGGGCTGAAGGAAGTCGAAAACCCGAGTGCTCTGTTCCTCGGCGACCGCAACGATGGCGTCAGCGGATCGGCGGTCTTTGCCGGTATGGAAGGGACACGCCCGGTCTTGATGGAGATCCAGGCCCTCGTCGCTTCCTCCTCTTTGGCTACTCCGCGGCGGGCGGTGGTCGGATGGGATTCCAGCCGGTTGTCCATGGTGCTGGCGGTGCTGGAATCCCGGTGCGGCGTCGTGTTCACCGGCAAGGACGTATTCCTCAATATTGCCGGCGGTCTCAGAGTATCGGAACCCGCTGCAGACTTGGCGGTCGTCGCAGCCCTGGTATCGTCCGTGTGCGACGTTCCCCTACCCGCGTCCACCGTGGTCTTTGGAGAAATCGGATTGGCCGGCGAAATCCGCCCCGTGGGACAAGCCGATGCCCGACTCAAGGAGGCCGGCAAGCTGGGCTTCGAAAACGCGTTCGTACCTGGCGGCTTGAAATCCCAGTCGCAATCCATTAGATGCGCCCAGTTCGATCATTTGATCGATTTTGTTTCACACCTTTCCGCTCCGGCGGACGGTCAGTAACGCCAAATGACTGATTTCCCCATCAACCCGACCGATCTGGCCGTTATCGGAGTCCTGCTGGTTTCGGCGCTGTTCGCCTTTGTCCGCGGGTTCGTCAAGGAGGTCCTGGCGGTGGCCGGTTGGATCGGCGCGATTTTGATCACGGTCCATCTGTTTCCGATCGTCACGCCCTATGCCCGCCAGTACACCGACATTCAGATCCTGGCGGACGGTGGAACCGGTATCGCCATATTCGTGATCAGCCTGGTCGTCTTGTCGTTTGTCAGTCATTTCATTGCCAAACGTGTCCGGGAGAGCGCCGTCAGCGCCCTCGACCGGTCGCTGGGATTCGTATTCGGTTTGGCCCGTGGCGCTGTGTTGGTGGCCATCGCCTATCTGCTCTTGGTCTGGACCGTCCCCCACGCCGACCAGCCCGCGGTTGTCCGCGAAGCCAGGGTTGTGCCGTTGGTCGAGGAAACGGCGCGATGGCTGATCAAAGTCGTGCCGACGCAAACCCGCGACAACCTGGAACAAGTCCTCGATCAGCAGAAAAACGGCGGTTCGCAAGGCTCAAACGGCAATTCTTCGAATAGCCAGAATCACACTGACTCGGGGTCCGAAACAGGTTATAAAGCCGGTGTTCGCAAGGAGTTGGAACAAATTCTTCGGGCCAAACCCGAGAACTGATTCTGCGAGCCATGGCACAGTAGATTGAAGGAAACGAGATGCGCCCAAACTCGTTCCCCGCCGATTCCGACAAGTTCCACGACGAATGTGGCGTCTTTGGCATTTTTGGCCATGACGACGCATCGGCACACACCATCCTGGGCCTGCATGCCTTGCAGCATCGTGGACAGGAAGCCAGTGGAATCGTGGCATTTGACGGAAAGCGGTTCAACATTCACCGTGCCCTGGGCCATGTTGCCGACAGTTTCAATACGGAATCCGTCGTGCAGCGCCTCAAGGGTAACGCGGCCATCGGCCACAACCGCTACTCGACCACCGGAGAAACGCTTCTTCGCAATGTTCAGCCCCTTTACGCCGACCTGGCTTCCGGCGGCGTTGCGCTGGCGCATAACGGTAACCTGACGAATTCCTTCCAACTGCGTCGTGAATTGGAAAACCGCGGCAGCATCTTTCAATCGACGACAGACTCAGAGGTCATCATACACCTGATCGCCACCAGCCTGCGCAACAGCCTGGTGGACCGGCTGATCGACTCGCTGAATCAAATCAACGGCGCCTATTCGATCGTCGCCCTGTTCGACAATGCCCTAATGGGAGTTCGCGATCCCTACGGCGTGCGGCCGCTCGTGCTGGGGCAATTGGACGGCGCCCTCATCCTGGCTTCGGAAACCTGCGCGCTGGATATTATCGGCGCCGAATTCGTGCGTGATATCGAACCGGGCGAACTGGTCGTCATCAATGAGAACGGCGTAACCAGTTACCAGCCGTTCGCCAACAAGCCGCGCAGATTTTGCATCTTCGAATACATTTATTTCTCCCGCCCCGACAGCATTTCGGAAGGCGTATCCGTCTACGAAGCCCGCAAGCGTATCGGCATGGAATTGGCCCGGGAAAGCGGTGTCGACGCCGATGTCATCATTCCCGTTCCCGATTCCGGCGTCCCGGCAGCCATCGGTTATTCAGCCGAATCGGGTATTCCGTTCGAACTGGGTATCATCCGGAATCATTATGTCGGCCGCACGTTCATCGAGCCGACGGACCAGATCCGCCATTTGGGCGTGAAGCTGAAACACAACGCCAACCGGGCGCAAATCGAAGGCAAGCGCGTGGTGCTGGTCGACGACAGCATCGTCCGCGGCACCACTTCGATCAAGATCGTCAACATGGTGCGCGAGGCGGGAGCCAGCGAAGTCCATATGCGCATCGCCAGTCCTCCGACCAGTCACTCCTGCTTCTATGGCGTCGACACCCCGACCCGGGAGAAACTGCTGGCCGCCAGCCGCGGGGTCGATACGATGGCCGAGCATATCGGTGTCGACAGCCTGGCGTTCGTCTCTCTGGATGGCCTGTACAGAGCCATGGGAGAACAATCCCGTAACACCGAATCACCGCAATTTTGTGATGCCTGCTTTACCGGCGACTATCCCATCACGTTGACGGACCACGACGGCGGATCCGACCGGATTCAGTTGTCGCTGTTGGCGGAAAGCGCATAGCTTGCCCGGTCGACTGGAGGACCGCGTCGCCCTGATCACCGGCGCTTCACGGGGTATCGGTGCAGCCGTTGCCAAAGCCTATGCCGCGGAAGGCGCCCATGTCATCCTGGTCGCCCGCACCGTCGGCGGCCTTGAAGAGGTCGATGACGAGATCCAACACTCGGGTGGGTCGGCAACGCTTGTTCCGCTCGACCTGACCGACGGCGCATCGATCGACGGACTGGCTGCTCCCATATACGAGCGCTGGAAGAAGCTGGATATTCTTGTGGGCAATGCCGGCATACTTGGCCGCCTCACCCCAACCAGCCACATTCCGCCGGACCTTTGGGACCAGGTGATGGATTTGAACGTCACGGCCAACTGGCGCCTCATTCGCGCACTCGATCCGCTCCTGCGGGCGTCGGATGCCGGCCGGGCGATTTTTGTCACCTCCGGCATCACGCAGACGATCCGTCAATACTGGGGCGTCTATGCCGCCAGCAAGGCCGCCCTTGAAGCCATCGCTCTGACATACGCCGCCGAGGTCAGTAAAACCGATTTGAAGGTGAACCTGATCAATCCTGGACCGACCCGGACCAAGATGCGCGCGCAAGCGTTCCCCGGTGAAAAACCCGAGTTGCTCCCGCCGCCCGAACACGTCGTGGAAAACTTTATTCAACTGGCGCTACCGGAGTTTCAGGGCAACGGTTTGTGGGTTCCCGCTGACGTCGTCGCCAGCGCCTGAAGCCGATTCGCTCTACTTTTTGTCGTCGGCGTAGGGGTTTTTCCCTTTGCGCAGCATCAAGCGTATGGGAACGCCGGGTAGATCGAACGTGTCGCGCAATCCGTTCACCAGGTAACGGGCGTAAGAATCCGGCAGATCGACAGGTTTGTTGGCGAACACGGCAAAGGTCGGCGGCCGCCTTTTCGCCTGGGTCATGTAGCGCAGTTTCAGCCGCCTGCCGGCGGAGAGCGGTGGCGGATGCGTGGAAATCACATCCTCTAGCCAACGATTGAGGGCCGCCGTCGGGATCCGCTTGTTCCAGACATCGTAGGTTTCGACAACGGCCGGCAGCAATCTGTCGACATGCCGGCCTGTCAACGCGGACATGGTCACCAACCGCACGCCGCGGACTTGCGGCAGCGACGTCTGCAACCTCTCCTCGATCGATTTCAACGTCTTGGCGCGGTCTTCGACCATGTCCCATTTGTTGACGGCAATAACCAACGCTCTGCCCTCTTCGATGACTTCACGGGCAATGGTCAGATCCTGTTTGTGCAGCGGTTCGAGTCCGTCAATGACCAAGGCGACAATTTCCGCAAATCCGAACGCCCGCCGGCTGTCGGCGGCCGATAGTTTCTCGATTTTTTCCGAAACCCGAGCACGTCTGCGCAACCCTGCCGTATCGACCAGACGAACCCGGCGTCCCCGCCATTCCCAATCGACCGAAATGGCATCCCGGGTAATGCCCGGTTCGGGACCGGTCAGAACCCGGTCCGTCCCGACCAGACAATTCAGCAGCGTCGACTTGCCGACATTGGGCCGTCCGACGATGGCCAAGTGGAGCGGACGGGCCGTGGCGTCATCGTCCTCATCGTCCGGGGCGCCGGCAACGTCCCGCTCCGCTTCCTCGGATAGTGACTCGTCTTCGATACGATAAATGCCGAGCGCGTCATACAAATCGCGCATGCCTTCGCCGTGTTCGGCCGACAGTGGTATGGGATCGCCCAAACCAAGGGCATAACTGTCCAGCAGGCCATGTTGTCCGGCATTGCCTTCGCATTTGTTCGCAACCAGCAAGACCGGCGTCTTGCCCCGCCGTAGGAGCGTCGCGAAATGCTGGTCCATCGGCGTGACACCGGCCCTGGCGTCGATCAGTAGCAGCGCGACATCCGCCTCCGCGAACGCCTCCTCCGTCTGCAGGCGCATGCGACCGGTCAGGCTTTCCTCGTCCGCATCCTCCAGGCCGGCCGTATCGATGACACGGAAGCGCAGGTCGCCGATCCTGCCGGCACCTTCGCGCCGGTCACGGGTCACACCCGGCGTGTCGTCGACAAGCGCCAATCGTTTGCCGACCAGTCTGTTGAAGAGCGTGGATTTGCCCACATTGGGGCGGCCCACGATGGCTACGGTGAACATGATGTCAATCGATCGTCAGATGGCCTGGTTTGACGCCTAATTGTAGGCCAGCACTTCACCATCGTCGGTGTGAATGTACAGGGTCTCATTGGCTATGACCGGCGGAACCGATACGCCGCTTGGCAGTTCGATTGCTCCCAGAACCGAACCGTCATAGGGCGAAATCGCCGCGGCGCGTCCGTCACTCGACGTCAGGATCAAACGATCACCGGCCAAAACCGGACCGCTCCAGGTAATCGGGCCCGTTCTCTCCTCCGGATCTTCGAAACGGGCCAGTGCCCGCACCCAGCGTATGCGGCCGGTCTTCCTGCTGAGGCAGACGACTTCGGCTTCCGTCGTCACCAGAAAGATAAAGTCACCGGCAATCCATGGCGTTTGAATGCCGGCGATGCGCTGTTCCCAGACCCGCGAACCGGTTCTCTGATCGACGGCGATCATGCGGCCGGAGTGGCTGATGGCGAAAACAAACCCCCGGTCGATGATGGGCAGCCCGTTGATGTCGCTGAGCGTCGCCAAGGACGTCAATCGGCCGATCCGTGTCAGCGAGTCGCTCCACGCGACCGAACCGTTGTCGGACCGGAGCGCGACGACTTCGCCGGAAGAATAGGCCGCGACGACAATGCGATTGTCGGCCGCCGGGCTTGCCGCACCCAGCAGGCCTGCGTTCTCGGCTATACCGGTGTGGGTCCAGACGACCTCGCCCTTCCTGAGCGACAGTGCATGGAGCTGGTTGTCGTAGCTGACGACGAACACTTTGTCGTCCGAAACAGTCGGCGCCGCGCGTATGGGTACGCCGACCTTTTGCCGCCAGTACATACCGCCGTTTTCGGCCGACAAGGCAAAGACGTCGCCAAATCCGGTCGTGACATAGACACGTTCATTGGCATAGGCCACGCCGCCGCCGAAACCGCCTTCGTCTTCGGTCAACGGCGTCAATCGGACGCGCCACAAGCGTTCGCCGGTTTTAGCGTCGTACGCGCCAAGCCTCGTGCCGGCGTCCAACACATAAATCCGACCGCCTCCCACGACGGGTGTCGTCAGGATACGGGCGTCGTCGCTGGCGCCTTCGCCCACCGGGATCCGGAACAACGGCCGAAGCGCGTCACCGACGGACAAATGATGCATCGCGTGGTTTCTGACGCCACCCGGTTGCGGCCATTCGGCATTGACGTACGGGGCCGGCAAACGAACATCCAGATCCGAAATTCCCGGATCGGGCTCCAAGGTCTTCTCGAGCGTGAGAACGGAAATCCGTTGTCCCGGCAAAGGCGGTGCTTCGCGGGACCCCAGCCAGTCCGGCGTCAGGGCTTCGCATGCGGTAAGCGTGACCGACGCAATCAGCGCCGCGGCAAGCGTCTGGATTCGGAACCAGCTTCGATCGCGCGACTCACCGATTTGTGTCGAACGCACGTTACGTTGCTCCGAGAGCATTGATCATTTCAGCGGCGCGGGCACGGATGCCGGCAGGCGCCGTTGCATCGTCGCTCAGCGACACAAACAGTTTCTTGGCCGCCGCGGTATCCCCGGCTTTGAGATTGGCGAACGCCATTATTTCCTTGGCAAAATGCGTAAACGGTCCGAATTCGTCGATCAACGGATTCAACCCGATGCTCAACTCATCGACACTCGCCGTGTCCAGTTGGTTCAATGCACTCAAGATGGACGCAAGATTTCTTGTCAGATCGTCCGCACTGGAATCGGCTGCCAGGGAATCGTAAACGGCCACGCCCCCGAGCTTGTCGCCATCGGCGATCCTTTGTGCCGCCTCCTGCAGTTTGGCCAATGCCGCGACGCCACTGCCCGCACTTTCAGCCAGGGCACGAAAGGCGTCCGCCGCCTGTGCCGGTTTGTCGGCGCGAGCCAGCGACAGCGCCGCCTCGAATTGCGCGCCAGCCAATTGGCGCTGTTCCCTGGCGTAGTCCTTCCAGAACACCCAGGCGGCCGTCGCGGCAACGATCAGAACCGCTAGGGCGATGACGTAGTTGCCGTATTTCTTCCAGAGTTCGGCCGCTTTGTCTTTGCGGACTTCCTCATCGACTTCTTGAAATATGTCTGCCACCGGGACACTCCAAAGGGCAAAAAACGGGCGCTAAGATAGCTTTACCTACGGCTAAACGCAAACCGGCCGAGGAAAAAATCAATACCCGCCGTAATGGAACACATTTACTCTTCACGCCACTTAATGGAGCAACCGATGCTCGGTATTTGCGAGTCGGGTCCTTTGCCGGTTTGCGCGACTTGCCGCATCGCCTCAAACAAGTCACGCCTAACGTCCGGAGACGCCGTCTCCCTCTTGGATTCGTCCAGCCGACCACGATACTGGAGCCCGAGACCGGCATCAAATCCGTAAAAATCGGGAGTGCATACCGCGCCGTACGCGCGCGCCACTTCCTGCGTCTCATCGATCAGATAAGGGAACGGAAACGCCTTTTGTTCCGCCAGGGCCTTCATGTTCTCGAACGAGTCATCGGGATAAGCCTCGGTGTCATTGGGCATGATGGCGACCGTATTGACGCCGAGGGCCTTCAATTCGGCCGCATCGCGGACGATGCGATCGAGTATGGCTTTGACGTACGGACAGTGATTGCACATGAAGATGACCAGCGTACCGTTCTCTCCGGCAACGTCGGCCAGTCGATGTGTCCGGCCATCCACTCCCTTCAACGCAAAGTCCGGCGCTTTCCAGCCGAAATCACAGATGGGGGTTTCAGTCGCAGCCATGTCAGGAGTCCTCGAAGGTTCGAAAATCGTGCAGCCAAACTACATCAGTGCCGTTACGACATCGACTGCATTTTTTCGTGATGAATGAATTCCGGGAAATGACCATTGGCCGGTTTTTATCCCTGTACTCGGCAAAATATGTCCCAGCATCCGATGCACAGGACTAAATGACTTGGTCAGGGGTATTTTCTTCTACACCCCGGCCCTGGAACCGGGTATTTTAAGCAAGTCGCCGTTTCTACGGGGACGTTTTAGCCCTTGCATTGCAGTGCGAGGACTCGGGTTACCGTCATTACTGCAGGTGGCGATGACCGGAGAAAAGCTCGAAAGCTTTTAAAAAGCCGCCGAATCCCATTCGGCGGCTTTTGCCGTCTCCGGTACGCGATAGTGCCGGAAAACTAGTGGATGACGTCGGATTCGGTCGGTTCCCGTGCCAGTTCGAGAACTGTGTCGTATATGGAGTGCCAGGTATTGGCCAGGAAGTATTCACCGGATTCGCGCAGTTGGCGCTCACGGCGGACCGCATAACCCGGCGCATCGGCACCAAGGCTTTCGATCAACAATCTCGCGGCGGAAAAAACGTAGGTGGGATCGGCCATGACGACGCGAACTCTGAATACTCAAACAATCAAAACGATCAACCGGAACGCCACTTATACACGGAAGCCGTTAATGAATCGCGTCGGAAAATGGTTAATCTGCGTTTGCCATATGCGTGGCCAGAAGCTCGACAAGCCTTTGCCTCGCCTGAGGTTCCCCGTGGCGCCGATTGGCGAAGACGTGGCGTTCCAGAAAGAAACCGCACAGGCGGAGCCCATCCATCACTTCCTGGAACGTACTGTCCCCGTTTACGTCACTACGCCGATCCGAGAGAAACGCCGGAAGCGGCAACAAGCGGTCTCGGTACGGGTTGCCGGCTTCCGCGGAGACCGCTCTGCCGCTCTTGGGTGAGACATACACCAGGTTTTCGCGTTGACCGGTCGATGCGCAGCGGTCCAGCGACAGGCCGAAACCGAGTTCTCCCAACAATCCCAGCTCCCACCGCACATAGACTTGCGGCCAACTGTCTTCCTTCTCAAGCGACGACAGGAACACAAGAAAACCATCGTATACGGGTTGATGCGCCTCCCTTTCCGGCAGCGCGGCGTCGGCAACCGCGCAGGCCGCGTTCAAGGCCGCCAAGCGAAGGGGATCGTCCAGAACGTAGGCCGACCAGGGCCGCACAAGTTCCACGTCGAGCGTTCCAAGATTCTCCGCGACGCGCGCGCGCCACGAGGCCTGTATGGCATTGCCAGGCTGCAATATGCCGCGCTTCGACTTGCCGAAAGCCCCGCGCACCAAACCGGCATGCCGACCGTGTTTGGCCGTCAGCGCGCTGACAATGGCGGAATGTTCGCCATGACGACGAACGGACAAAACAACCGCCGAATCCGTCCAGTGCATAAAGAGACCTTGCCGGGGACAGGAATTTGCTCGGAATTATGGTTAACCGGCCATTAACTATAAATCCAATAGGATTCGGGCTATGGCTGAAAATTCCAAAGAAATCAAGCGCTCCAGCAAAACCGCAACGGTGGCGATCGCCATCGCGCTCGTGGTGGGCGGATCCGCCTTGTGGTCCATCAACCGCAGCATATCTCATCGGGACACCGTCGAGACGACTGCCCAAAAGCCGGTGCGTGCGGCGGTGACAGAAAAATCGATGCCCACGAAACCGGTGTCCGCCATTCCTGTGATGGCACCGTCGTCGCCAAAACCGGATTTCCCGGACAATCGCCGGGTGGAAATCGATCACCTGTTCGACCCCGCACCAACGGCGCCCGTTACGGAGCCCGCTCCCGTCAGCGACATACCGCCATCCAATGAACAAACCGAGGTGGCGGCCGCGTTGAATGAAGCCGAGAACGAGACCACGGAGGACATGTCGGCAACGGACCTGTCCAGCGTGACCCCTTCCGCCGGACACGATAGCGACGCCGTCGAGGTCGATCCGGACACCGCCGAACGGGAACTGTTAGCGGAAGACACGGAAACCGCCGTCTCATCCAACGGCTCGAAACACAGTGCGGTGACCACAACCCGCAAGTACTACATCGCCATCGGCAGTTACGTCCGGAAATCCAACGCGCTCCGCATTCAGAAGCGACGCGCGCGGTGGAATCCCGAAATCGTCCAGGCGTATGTCAGCGAGCGAAAGTTTTACCGCCTGCTCGTCGGGCCGTTCCGGCCGGGCGATCTGGCCGGCGCCCGTCAACGCATGCGCGCCGCGGGCGTGCATGGGGAATGGCCGGTCAGGGTGGAGACATCGAACGCTCCGATCAATATCGCGCAACTGGATCCCGTCCAATAACCGCAGCGCCGGTGAATGCCCCTCACCTTAAATAGTCGAGCCCCATCGCCTCGTAACGTTCCGGGTCGTCCAGCCACTGCTGGCGCACTTTCACGAACAGGAACAGGTGCACTCTGATCTGCAGGATCTCCTGCAGTTCCTCCCGCGCCGCGGCACCGATGGCTTTGATGGTGCGTCCCCCTTTACCGAGAACGATCGGCTTATGGCTGTCGCGCGTGACGAAGACCGTTTGTTCGATGCGAACGCTGCCGTCCTTCTGTTGTTTCCAAGACTCCGTTTCGACGGTGCTGTTGTACGGCAACTCGTCATGCAGACGGAGAAACAGCTTCTCACGGGTAATTTCCGCAGCCAATAGGCGCTCGGATATGTCGGCCAATTGATCTTCAGGATAAAGCCATGGTCCCGCGGGTACATGGGCGGCCAGATAATCCGCCAAGTCGAATACGCCGTCACCGGTCAAAGCGGAAATCATGAAGGTCTCGGCGAAAGCACGCCGTTCATGAAGTTCGGCCGTCAGGTCCAGCAGTCGCTCCCGCTTGACCGTATCGATTTTGTTCAGGACCAGCACCACCGGCCGAGCGGTATCCGCCAGGCCGTCGATAATCGTTTGCACATCGCCGGTCATGCCCTGACCGGCGTCGATCAGCAATGCGACGACATCGGCATCGCCGACGCCGCTCCAGGCGGCCGCCACCATGGATTTTTCCAGCCGCCGCTTGGCGTTGGAAAAAATGCCCGGCGTGTCGACAAAAACCAGTTGGGCCTTGCCCCGTATCGCGATGGCGGTCATGCGCGCCCGCGTGGTTTGGACCTTGGGCGTGACGATGGAAATCTTGCTGCCCACAAGACTGTTGAGCAAAGTCGATTTTCCGGCGTTCGGCGCGCCCGCAAGGGCAACATACCCGCACCGCGTGGACGCCACGGTATCGTCGTCCTTCTGATCCACGTGATCTTCAGCCATCGAAACTCTGCTTATCGTTCGAAACCCGGCGCATCATCAGCCGGCCCGTAGTTTTTCCATCATGGCCTGCGCCGCCGCCTGCTGGGCACTGCGTTTCGACTTACCGACTCCACAGATCGGTTGCAAGTCGTCCAAACGCACTTCGACGGTAAAAACCGGGTCGTGGGGCGGGCCGTCTTCCCGAACCACGTGATACTCCGGCGCCGATTTGGCGGCCTTATGCGCCCATTCCTGCAAGGCGGTTTTGGCATCTTTGCGGGCACCGCCTGAATCCATATGGGCGGACGGCCAGTATCGTTCAATGAAGTCGCGGGCGACATCCAAACCGCCATCGAGATACAACGCCGCAATAACGGCTTCGCAGGCATCGGCCAATATCGCCGGCTTGGCTTCACCGCCGGTGCGCCGTTCGCTTTTCGACAGGAGTATGTGCGCCCCCAGGTCGATGGCCCGAGCGACTTCGACCAACGCTTCCTGCCGCACCCGCGCATTCAGGCGTCTGGCCAGTTCCCCGGCGTCCGCATCCGCAAAAGCCTTGTGCAGGATTTCCGCCGTGATCAGACCGAGAACACGGTCGCCGACGAATTCCAGCCTTTCATAGTCGCCGCCCGTACCCGCGCGGCCACTGCGGTAGCTCGGATGCGTCAGGGCTTCGGTCAAGAGTTTTTCGTTGCGAAACCGATAGTTCAGCCGGTCGTAAAGGGCGTCAATGTTCGTGGCGTTTTTGGTCAATCCAGCAAATCCAGCAGTCGGCTCCAGCGGATGGATGTCGGCCACTTCCATACGGTCCACAGAGATGAATGCGGATCCTCGGGCGAAGACGTGGAAAAGAACAGAATCTCCGCCCGGCCCACCAGATTCTCGGAAGCGACAAATCCCCATTCGCGGCTGTCGGTCGAGTTGTCGCGGTTGTCGCCCATCATGAAGTAGTGTCCAGCCGGCACGGAAAACGGCCGGGTGTTGTCATAGAGGGCACCCTTGACGCAATCGAGGGTCATGTAGCTGACCCCGTTGGGCAAGGTTTCACGATACTGGGCAACCTTTTCCACCCGGCCCTGAGGGCACACATAGTCGAATTTTTCCGGCACGAAATCGCCAACCCGTTCCCGTTTGACGGGCTGATCATTGACGTACAGCACACCCTTTCGCATCTGCACCCGGTCACCGGGCAAACCGATCACGCGCTTGATATAGTCCTGGGACTTGTCCCGCGGATAGCGAAAGACGGCGATGTCTCCACGTTCCGGCGTATCGTCCAGCACACGCCCCGAAAACGGAATGATCTCCCAGGGAAACGAAAACCGGCTATAGCCGTACGAATATTTCGATACAAAAAGATAGTCGCCGACCAGCAACGTCGGTTTCATCGAGCCGGAGGGAATATTGAACGGCTCGAAGGCAAATGAACGGACCACCAGGGCGATGGCCAGCGCGTAAATCAACGTACGCACGAGTTCGAAGAAAAACGCAGGCTTGGACTCACTCATAAGGTCTTGTTCTCTTTTCATTCAATGTGCGGCACCGCGGACTCAAACTGGCAATATCTCGGCGAGCCCGGCCGAATTCAAGGTGGTTGGTGGTTATTGATTGTCGGAGAGTTTCTCTGGAATGGCGGAAATCAGAACGATGGCTTGGGCGATGGGATGGTCGTCGGTGATTGTCAGATCGACCTGGGCCTGCATGCCTTCGGGCGTCAAATCCTGCAGCCGTTGTAGGGCCCCGTTGGTCAAATTCATGGTCGGTTTGCCGGATGCCAGATTGACGACACCCATGTCGCGCCAGAACACCCCCTTGCGGAAGCCGGTCCCCAAAGCCTTCGAACAGGCTTCCTTGGCGGCGAATCTCTTGGCATAGGATGCCGCCCGGTTGGCCCGGCGCTCGGACTTCGTGCGTTCGACGTCGGTGAATACCCGATCGATGAACCGTTCGCCGAACCGGTCCAGGGTGCGTTCGATGCGGCGAATATCGATGATGTCGTTGCCGATGCCGATGATCATGTTCGGAAGTATCCGGTTGGCGCACGATGGTTATGCGGTCTGCTGGCCATTGGCCTCCGCCCTGGCCTGGTCCATCAGGCCGCGCATGCGTTTGATCGCGCTGTCTAGTCCGCCGAAGATGGCTTCACCGACGAGAAAGTGTCCGATATTGAGTTCGCGGACTTCCGGAATGGCAGCCACCGGCCCCACCGTCTCGAAGGTCAATCCGTGGCCGGCATGGCATTCCAACCCGAGTTCCCGGGTGTATTGGGCCGCTTCGACGATGCGGTCCAGTTGCCGTATCTGGTCGTCACCGGTCGCATCGCAATAAGACCCTGTGTGCAATTCGACGACCTGCGCGCCCAGCTCGCGCGCCACAGCCAATTGCACTTTATCGGGTTCCACGAACAGCGAGACTCGAATACCGGCATCGGCAAGACAACGCACAACCGGTGCAACGACATTATGCTGCACGGCCACATCGAGGCCGCCCTCGGTGGTCCGCTCTTCGCGCTTTTCCGGCACAAGGCACGCGGCATGCGGAAGATGCCGCAAGGCGATCTCGATCATCTCGTCCGTCGGCGCCATTTCGAAATTGAGCGGCAGCTCGATTTCCCGCGACAACCGCTCGATATCCTCGTCGGAAATGTGCCGGCGATCCTCGCGCAGATGGGCGGTGATTCCGTCTGCGCCGGCGGTAGCGGCCAGTTTTGCCGCTCTGACGGGATCGGGATGAATGCCGCCACGAGCATTTCGAATAGTGGCGACATGATCTATGTTTACGCCCAACCGAAGATATTCTGCCATCAATCCATCTCCTTTTCAGTACCGGCATCCATATTGTCCGGTTGTTGAGCACTCCGCCGTTCCACCCGACGCCGCTGATACGCCGCCACCAGATACTTCAACGGCCAATAGAACCCCAACCATACGATCAGGGCCGTGGGTATGCTGCCGATCAGCATGGGCACGAAAATATCGAGCGCATGTTCCCACAAGAACTCGATCGTCAGCTCGACATCGAGGACCTGGTTCGGGTCACGGCCCGTCAGAAAGCACCCTACCTGGTAAATCCAAAACCAAATGAACGGAAAGGTCCAGGGATTCCCTACCGCCGTACCAATAGCGGAAGCCAAGATATTGGCCCGTATAGCCCACGCCAACAGCGCGGACAGTACAAAATGCAAGCCCACGAACGGTGTAAATGAAATCGCCGCGCCGCACGCAAATCCGCCGGCAATGCTGTACGGCGATCCCGGCAGTCGCGCGACCCGATGCCCAATATACCGCGTCGCTCGTCGCCAACCCATCTGGGGCCAGACGAATTCGCGCATATTGTGATGCCACACGCGCTTGTTGCGACGCTGAAACATGAAACGGCCTACTTCAATCCGCGGCTGCCGGGTTTGACCGCGGGGATAGCGGCGAGGTCGTCGGGCAGTTCGTCTTCCCGATACGCCGGAACGGACAATCCGACCAAGGAGACCAAGGGCACGCCCACATCCGCGGCACCATCACTGCGATCGATGAGGCACGACGCGGCGACGGGGTTGCCACCCCATTCCCGGATGCAGGCGATGCATTCCCGCGACGACAGTCCCGTCGTTACGATGTCTTCCGCCATCAGGACCCGCGCCCCTTGTGGAATTTCGAAACCGCGACGCAACGCGAACTCTCCGTCCACACGTTCGGCAAAAATACCGGGGACTCCCAATTGCCGCGCCATTTCATAACCAACAACGACACCGCCCATGGCCGGAGACACGACCATGTCGATGCCGCCGTCACCCACGGCCTCGCGCACCTTGTCGGCCAGAGCCCGGCATAATCTGGCGCCACGATCCGGATCCGACATGACGCGGGCACACTGCAGGTACATCGGACTGCGCAATCCCGACGACAAAATGAAATGGCCTTCAAGCAGCGCGGCGGCCGACCGGAACTCATTCAATACATCTTCGCGTGACAGCATCGGACTTATCCTCGCGCCCGGTCCACCGAGCTGATGGCAGGGTCCGCGCGCAAAGCAGTTATGATGTTCGTCAGGTGTTTGACGTCACGGACTTCGATATCGACGATCATTTCAAAAAATTCCGGCGTACGGTTGGTAATTTTCAAATTGCTGATATTTCCTTGCGCCTTGGCGATAACGGTGGACAAGGAAGACAGGGCACCGGGTGAATTGGTCAGAACAATATCGATCCGGCCGGCGTGCATCTGGTCGGATTCCCGGTCCATGTCCCACGATACGTCGATCCAGCGCTCCGGCGTGTTGACGAAGTTCTCCAGCGTATCGCAGTCGATTGTGTGGATGGTCACCCCTTTGCCGGTGGTGACGATGCCGACAATGCGGTCCCCCGGCAAACTGTGACAACACCCGGCGAAGTGTACCGCCATACCCGGGATCAGACCCTTGATGGGAACGGCGGAGCCCTTCCTTTTCGCCTTGTCGCCCCGGGCCTTCGCCAACGGAACGACTTTGTCCTCCTCGGTCCGCAACGAAGCGTCCGGGAGGAGAACCTCGAGGATCTGACGGCTGGTGAGATGTCCCTCGCCTACGGCGACACACAGATCTTCAAAGGTCTTGTAGTTCAACGCCTTCAAGGCCGGATGAACTTTTTTCTCGCTGAACGTATGGCCTTCGTCGCTGAAAGCCTTCTTCAACATGGCCCGGCCGAGTTCGTCATATTGCGAACGCTGGCGGTTTCTGATGAACCGCCGGATGGCGGACCGTGCCTTGCCCGTTACGACGAAAGACTCCCATGTGGGCGACGGTGTCTGCGCCTTCGACCGCATGATATCCACTTGATCGCCATTGCGGATCTGTGTCCGCAAAGGAACCATGCGGCCATTGATTTTCGCGCCCGTGCAGGTGTCACCGACATTGGTGTGGACGGCGTAGGCGAAGTCCACCGGTGTCGCGCCCTGCGGCAAAGCGATCAAGTCACCTTTCGGAGTGAAGCAGAACACTTGGTCCTGGAACATCTCCAGTTTCGTGTGTTCGAGAAATTCTTCCGGATCCGATGCGTGCTCGAGAATCTCCAGCAACTCCCGCAGCCAGCGGTATTGCGTGCCATCGGGGTCTTCCACACCCTGCTTGTAACGCCAGTGGGCGGCCACGCCCAATTCCGCCACTTCGTCCATTTCCTTGGTGCGGATCTGTACCTCGATGCGGTGTTTTTCCGGCCCGATGACCGTTGTGTGCAACGAGCGATAGTTGTTTCGCTTCGGCGTTGAGATGTAATCCTTGAAGCGCTCCGGTACCATGGCATACGCGGCGTGTACGAAACCGAGCGCCTGATAACATGTCGCCACATCTGCAACGATAACCCGGAACGCCATGATGTCCGATAGCTGCTCGAAGGAAATCTCCTTCTGCTCCATTTTGCGCCAAATGGAGTACGGCCGCTTTTCCCGGCCGAAAACCCCGGCCTCGACACCGGCGTCGGCGATGGTGGACTCCAGTTGATCGGTTATACGGTCAACAAGACCGCCGCCTTCGGAACGAAGAAATTCGAGGTGCTTGATGATGGAATCCCGGGCATCGCCGTTCAATTCGGCGAACGAAAGATCCTCCAGTTCCTCCTTCAGATCCTGCATACCGATGCGCTCGGCCAGAGGAGAATAGATCTCCATCGTTTCAAGCGCGATCCGACGACGTTTATCCGGATTTTTCACGAACTGCAATGTCCGCATATTGTGCAATCGGTCGGCCAGTTTCACCAGCAGGACACGAATATCGTCGGACATCGCCAGCAGAAGCTTGCGGAAATTCTCGGCCTGTCTGGTGCGGTCCGACTGCAGCTCCAGCTTGGAAAGCTTGGTTACGCCGTCGACCAGTTTGGCGATTTCCGTCCCGAACTGCTGGTCGATCTGTTCGTACGTTGCAACCGTGTCTTCAATGGTGTCGTGAAGAAGACCGGTGGCGATCGTCCCGTGATCCAGCTTCATGCTGGTCAGGATCCCGGCGACTTCCAGGGGATGCGAAAAGTATGGATCACCGGACGCCCGCTTTTGCGAGCCATGCGCCTTCATGGAGAAGACATAGGCCCGGTTCAGCAGGTCTTCATCCGTATTGGGATCGTAAGCGCGGACACGTTCGACCAGTTCATACTGACGAATCACGGCCGGCCTCCGCAGTCACAACAGTTTGCCCGAAACGAAACTGTTCTTCCCAGGTTGGCGCCTCGTCCGGAAAAGTGTGCCGGAATAGCCTCCGTTCGAAGAAATCGGAAACGGAGGCGAGTTCGAATGTACGCTGGTGCTGTCTTAAACCCCGTCGGGCTGGTCTGCGGCATCGGTGGCGTCACCCTCATTGCCGGCAGCTTCTGCCGCGCCCTCAGCCTTGGTTTCCGTCGGCGCGCCGCCCGTGACCGCACCCGTCCAACCGGCAAGCGCCTGATCGGCCATCTCGTCTTCTTCCGGCTCGTCGCGGTCGATGTATTTCTGCATACTTTCGACGAAATTGTCTTTCAGCGTATCGACCGGCACCGTTTCGTCGGCGATTTCGCGCAAAGCCACGACCGGGTTCTTGTCGTTGTCCCGGTCAACCGTCAACGGAGCCCCGCCCGAGATCGCCCGGGCCCTATGGGACGACAGCAATACGAGGTCAAACCTGTTGGGGACTTTGGTGACGCAGTCTTCGACCGTAACGCGAGCCATTCAAAACACCTTGTGGAGAAATTTGCCGATTTGCCCCTACATAGGCGCTATCTTGCTGGAAAGCAAGGAAAACCGGGTGATTTGTAAAGATCAGGGAACGGGTCATTCATTCAGTTTGTTCACTGCGCCTTGCCCATGAAGCCCGTTCAGCATTTCGCCGACCCCTTGCCCGGTAAGCGGATGCCGCCAATCGGGGTCGATCTCCGCCAGAGGACGCAACACGAACAGTCTCTCAGCCATTCTCGGATGCGGAACGTGAGGTGCGCCGGGCGAATTGCCGTCCGGCTGCGCAACATGGTGGCCGTACGCCAGGAGATCGAGATCAATCACCCTGGATTCCCAACGTTTTCTGCGGATTCGCCCCATTTTTTCTTCGATACGGTGAAGTTCCCGAAGCAGTTCGGCCGGACGCAACGTGGTTTCCACTTGGGCGACACCATTGATGTACCAAGGCTGCCCGGACGGCGGCACCGGTTCCGATTCATACCAGCTGGACCTCTTAACGACCTTGATTCCAGCCGTTTCCATCATGTTCAACGCGGCTTCCAGGGTCTGTCTCGGACTGCCGAACCGCTCCGTCGGCAAATTGGCGCCCAGGGCTATCAGAATCACCAAAGCTTCCTTGAATATCAATTCGCTTGCAGGAACCGGCTAAAACACTACATTAACTAAATACACGCTATTCTCATGATGCCGGTCAATCAAACTTGCAATTCGACCGGTGAGCGCAAGTCGGCAATCAAATATTCAGGCCGGCGTTTGTCCCACATTTAGGGCCTCACTGCGCTGATAATTTTGGACGTGTATCAGCTTCTAAACCACATTCGATATGTAAACGATATAGATCATGAATATTTATCCGCAGGAGCGAATCGCTTTATTCATAGACGGTTCGAATTTATATGCCGCAGCAAGGGCTTTGGGGTTCGATATCGACTACAAGCGCTTGCTCGAACATTTTTCCGGCACCGGCCGGTTGGTCCGGTCTTTCTACTACACCGCCTTGATAGAAGATCAGGAGTATTCCCCCATTCGTCCATTGGTCGACTGGTTGGACTACAACGGCTACACCATGGTGACCAAGCCGACGAAGGAGTTCACCGATTCCTCGGGACGGCGCAAACTCAAAGGCAACATGGATATTGAGCTGGCCGTCGACGTCATGGAGATGGCCGAGCATATCGACCACATCGTCCTGTTTTCGGGCGATGGCGATTTCCGGCGCCTGGTGGAAGCCGTTCAACGGAAGGGGTTGCGGGTGACGGTCGTCAGCACCGTGCGTTCAAGTCCGCCCATGGTCGCAGACGAATTACGTAGACAGGCCGATAGTTTTATTGAATTACAGGACCTTACGAAGAGTATTTCAAGAAACTACTCAGGTAAGAACGAACAGGCGAACGACGACAATTTGTTGCCGGAAGAGTTTCAGGATGACTTCGCCGCAGAAGATGATCATGATCCGGACACCGATGACGATTTCAGGCACAGCGCCTGAACCACGCTTGTTCGACCATAAGTAAAGGCATGTATGACCGGAGGCCCCGCACCGGATTGCGACCTGTGTCCCCGACTGGTCGCGTTTCGCAATGACAATCGATCCAAATTCCCCGATTTCCACAACGCACCGGTCGAGTCGTTCGGGGGAAACGCGGCCGAGCTCCTGATCGTCGGCCTGGCGCCCGGCTTGCGTGGCGCCAACCGGACAGGGCGCCCGTTTACCGGTGACTACGCGGGCGATCTGCTGTATCCGACACTTCTCGAATTCGGATTTGCCTCAGGGCATTTCGGCGCCGATCCAAATGACGGCCTGACCCTGCGAAACTGCCGAATCACCAATGCGGTTCGATGTGTCCCGCCGGAAAACAAGCCCGTGGGCGCGGAAATCAAGGCCTGCCGGGCCTTTCTGGTCGACGAAATCCAAAACATGTCCAGGATCAAGGCCATCATGGCCCTGGGCAGCATCGCCCACCAGGCGGTTATTGCCGGTTTCGGAATACGTCAGAAGCTTCATCCGTTCGGCCATGCCGCGCGGCACGATTTGACCAGCCAAATCACCCTGTTCGACAGCTATCATTGCTCCCGATACAACGTGAACACAGGGAGACTGACCGCCGATATGTTTCGCGATGTTGTTGGAGCCATTGCCGCCGAACTGAGTGTCTAACCAAGTTTTCGGCTAAAAACGGACCATTTTGAGATCGGCGTGACGGAAAGACACGCCGAGCAACGTCGCGCCATTGAGATCGGAATCGCCAAGATCGGCACACTCGAAACAGGCGCCACGCAAATCGGCATCACGAAAGTCCGTGTTTTCGCCCACGGCGCCGCGGGCGTTGGCCCCGGTCAGATTGGAGCGGCGGAAGTCGGCGTGGCACAGCAGCGTGCAGCGCAAATCCGCGTCCGTCAGGTCACAATCCCTGAAAACCGCGCCACTGAGATCCGCACCGGCGAAGGAGGCGCCCCTGAGGTCCACGCCAATGAACACGGCGCGCCGTCCCTCGACACCACCGCTTTCCCACCAGACCGCATGGGCTTGCAACATTCGTTCGAGAAACGGACCCGCCGCAAAACCGACGACGGTATCTTCACGAGAAACCCGGATCTCCCGATCCGGTTGCGTCCGAGACGCTGCACGATAAGCCATTTTGTTGTCCGATCCCATTTCGAGTGGGATTGGATATATCCGACATTGGATCCGCACACTGTGACGGGCATCACAACTTGTGCAACTAAGCCTAAAATGTGCAGAATTCAGCCTTTTTCGCGGATCAACCGGGCCTTCTCGCGCTTCCAATCACGTTCTTTTTCGGTTGCCCGCTTGTCGTGCTGTTTCTTGCCCCGGGCCAAACCGATCTTCAGTTTGGCCTTGCCCCGGTCGTTGAAATAGATCGCCAAAGGCACAATGGTCACGCCCTTGCGCTGCACCGCGCCGCGCAGACGTTCGATCTCACGTTTGTGCATGAGCAGTTTTCGCGGCCGCCGCGGTTCGTGATTGAACCGGTTGCCGCCATGGTATTCGCCGATATGGGCGTTGCGCAGATAAAGCTCCCCGTCATCGAACGAAGCGTGCGATTCAGCGATATTGGCGCGTCCTTCCCGCAGCGACTTCACCTCCGTGCCGACAAGCATCAAACCCGCTTCCATGGTTTCGTCGATGTAGTAGTCGTGACGGGCCTTGCGGTTCTCTGCGACGTTCCGGGCCATGATGGTAACGATCGTTATATCTGCGCGTCAGAGATTGCCTGGGACACGCGGTCAGTTCAGCAGTCCGGCCGAACGCAAGGCGGCGTTGACGGTATCTCGTGTCGAATCGGCCACCGGCGCCATGGGAAGACGGAGTTCATCGGAACACAATCCCAGCATTTGGGCCGCATGCTTGACCGGCCCCGGGCTGGCTTCCACGAACAAAGCGTCGTGCAGGGGCATGAGCCGGTCCTGATACGTCAATGCCTTGGCGTAATCGCCCTCGAGGCTGGACGTCTGAAATTCGGAACACAGACGCGGCGCCACATTGGCGGTTACGGATATGCAGCCATGCCCGCCATGCGCATTCAGAGCCAGCGCGGTCGCATCCTCGCCGGACAGCTGGATGAAGTCGGGGCCCATCGCCAGGCGCTGTTTTGACACCCGGGTAATATCGCCGGTCGCGTCCTTGACGCCCGCGATATTCGGCAGTTCGAACAGCCTGGCCATGGTGTCGACCGACATGTCGATCACCGAACGCGGCGGGATGTTGTAGATTATGATCGGGATGCCGACCGCGTCGTTGATGGCCTTGAAATGCCGATACAGGCCGTCCTGAGTCGGCTTGTTGTAGTAAGGAGTCACGACCAGCAAGCCGTTGGCACCGGCCTTTTCGGCATGCGTGGCCAGGGAAATCGCCTCGCCGGTCGAATTGGAGCCCGCCCCGGCAATAACCGGTACCCGGCCGGCGGCGACCTCGATACACATTTCGGTAACCCGGTGGTGCTCCTCGTGACTCAGTGTCGGCGATTCTCCTGTGGTGCCGCACGGCACCAGGCCATGGGTTCCTTCGGAAATCTGCCACTCGACCAAGTTGCGAAACGCCTCTTCGTCGACGCGTCCGTCGCGAAAAGGCGTAATGAGAGCGACGAACGATCCTTTGAACATGATATCCCTCTTAACCAATACCTAATCTGTTTTTCGCAAAATACTCGCGGTTTGGGCGGTCGGCAAGCGTTCCGCGACTGTTCAACTCGCCGGTCCGGCGGTAATATGGTAAACGCCGCTGGTATCGGACGTGAACCAACCAGAGTGCCCACCGTAGAGGTAGCTGAACGTGTATCCGTTTAGAATTGCAATTGTCGCCACGATATTGTCCGCCGTGTCGACCGCTGCCTCGGCCGGCGTGCCCCTGCCACAACCCAAACCGGAATTTGCAACACATTCAGCGTCCGTGATGCTGGGGCTCGTCAGCCCCAAACTGAATGACCCGGTCGTTCAACGCTTGTCGGAAGATTTGGAACGCTCGTCTCCATTGACCGTAAACGACCGAAACCTGTACCGCCGGGCATTCGACGCCGCCAAACGCAATCGTTGGAGTGAAGCCAAACGCCTCGCGGCCAAGGCCTCGAACCCCCTACCCGCCAAGGTCATCCGGTGGATGTGGATGCGCGCGCCAGGGACATCCGCGACGTTCGGCGACATCACGACCTTCGTGACAAGCAATGCCGACTGGCCCGGTATCCGGAAATTGATCCGCCAGGCCGAGGACCGCTTGAAGCCAAGCACGCCAGATGCCGAGGTTGAAGCCTGGTTTGCCCGCCATCCGCCGCAGACCGGCTGGGGCATGGTTCGGTACGCCGAGATTCTTCTGGCTGACGGAAAAACCGCTGAAGGCACGGCGCAACTACGCCAGGCCTGGATCAAGGGCAATTTCACCCGTTCCCGCGAATATGCCGTCCTCAAACGTCATCGCAAACTTCTTCGCCAGGAAGATCATTTGGCGCGGTTGGACCGGCTCATTTGGGAACGCAAACGCGGTGCGTCCCGGCGCATGCTTAGGCGCGTACCGGCGGACCATCGCCGTCTGGCCGAGGCCCGCATGGCGTTGATGGTCCGGGCCGGTAACGTGGACAGCGCCATTGCGCGGGTGCCCGCGACACTGCAGTCAAATGCGGGCCTGCTGTATGAACGGACCCGGTGGCGCCGCCGCAAGGGCCTGGACGAAAGAGCCCGGCAGTATTTGCTCAATCCGCCCGCCGATTTGGGCCGGCCCGACAAATGGTGGGTCGAACGCTCCGTTCTCGGCCGCAAGGCGCTTTCGGCGGGACACATCACCGACGCCTACAAGATCGTCAGCGATCACCGCATGAACAGCGGCGCCAAGTTCGCGGAAGCCGAATGGCTGGCGGGCTGGATCGCCCTGACCTTTCTGAGCGATGCAGACATCGCCCTGAAACACTTCACACGGCTTTATGACAATGTCCGCTATCCGGTCAGCCGGGCCCGGGGCGCCTATTGGTGCGGCCGGGCGGCGGATGTCCTGGGCCGGCCGAAATTGGCCCGCAAATGGTACAAAAAGGCGCAACTGCACCCGACCACCTATTACGGCCAGTTGGCCACGCTGCGGCTCGACGCCAGCGGCAGCTTGGAACTGCCGGTGGACCCCACACCAACCGACGTGGACTTCCAGCGTTTCGTGAACCTCGAACTGGTCTCGGTCCTTCGGCATCTGGCGGACATCGGAGCCAAGCGGGAAACCCGTCACATCGCCCTAACCCTGAACGCGCAGGCCAGGACGCCGGGTGAACATACCCTTGTCGCGGCCCTGGCTGCGTATGTCGGCCGTCCCGATCTGTCGGTCGCGGTCGCCAAGCGGTCCGCTCGGGCCGGCGTGCCATTGCCCTCGTACAGCTATCCCGAATTGCCGGTTCTCCTGTCCCAGTCCGGTCCGGAGAACTCCCTCGTGCACGCCGTGTCCCGGCAGGAGAGCGAATTCGACCACCGTGCCGTCAGTTCCGCCGGCGCCCGCGGCCTGATGCAGCTCATGCCGGCGACGGCCAAACGCGTGGCCAAGACACTGCGCGTCCGCTACACCCGCAGCCTGTTGATCAGCGACCCCCGCTACAACGCCAAATTGGGCAGCCACTACCTGCAGACGCTGGTCAACAAGTACGATGGTTCCTATTTCCTGGCGCTGGCCGCGTACAACGCCGGCGAAACACGGGTACGCCGCTGGGTCCGCCAGTGGGGCGATCCGCGCAGCGGCGAAATCGACGCCGTCGACTGGATCGAACTGATCCCGTTCTCGGAAACCCGCAACTATGTGCAGCGGGTCATGGAAGGGCTGCAGGTTTACCGGTCGAAGCTGTCCAAGCAATCCTACGCCTTGCAGCTCAACCGCGACCTGCTGCGTGTCGCCGCAACGCCGTCGACCGCCCAATCGGGTTGCGACTGCTGACGGCACTGCCCGAGACGGAAATGCCCGTCAATCCCAGGAATCAGGCCGCGGTTGATCGAATCTCCCGGCACCGTTAAACACATTCTCAACGGTCATCCGCCAGAATCGGGATCGTTCCCGCTTATTCCGCGTCCCTGGAGCCTTCCGTGAACATCGCTTCCATCGCCTATCGCGAGAAACATTACGCCGCTCAGGACGGCCTTACATTGTATTACCGGGAATACGGCACCCGTGACCTGCCGGAGGTTCCGGTAATCTGCCTGGCCGGCGTGGCCCGCAATTCCAAAGATTTTCACGAGCTTGCCCTGCACTTGTCGGCGAACCGGCTGGTGCTCTGCCCTGACTATCGCGGCCGCGGACGGTCCGACTGGGACACGGATTACCGCAATTACCGCCCCGAGGTTCATCTGTCCGATTTGATGCATTTATTGTCGTCGGCCAATCTGCACCGGGTGGTCGTCGTCGGCACGTCGTTCGGCGGCCTGCTGGCCATGGGATTGGGCGCGGTACAACCGACGGCCTTGGCTGGCGTCGTGCTCAACGACGTCGGGCCGGAAATTTCCGAAGACGGCGCCGGGCGGATCGCGTCCTATATCGGCAAGGACGCGCGGTACGACAACTGGCAGACCGCCGCCGAGGCCACCAGGGCGTTGTTTCATTCAGCCTTCCCCGATGCCACGGACGACGACTGGATGGATTCGGCCAGACGCATGTATGTGGATGACGGCGAAGGCCGATTGCGCCTCGACTACGACCTGGCGCTGGGACGCGCCTTGCAGGAACAATCCGGCAACCTGCCGGACTTATGGCCGATCTTCGCCAGCTTGCGCAACATTCCCGTATTGGCCGTTCGGGGTGCGCTGTCCGATGTTCTGAGCGAGGAGACTTTCAAGCGTATGGCGGACGTCAAGCCTGATTTGCTACAACTAACGCTGCCCAACATCGGGCATGCGCCCATGCTTGACGAACCCCAAAGCCTGAAAGCCATCGATGAATTTCTCGACCGTCTCTGACCAGCTAACCATCCCCACTTACGATTCCGTTTGCGACGCCGCCGACAAGCTTGCCGGCATGGTCTGCCGCACGCCGTTGCTGGAGTCCCCGCTTCTCAATGCGGAAGTCGGCGGACGCATCCTGGTCAAACCGGAAGTCCTGCAGAAAACCGGATCGTTCAAGTTCCGCGGGGCCTACAACCGGATTCACCGGCTCGACGGCGACCAGCGGCGCAAAGGCATTATCGCCTTTTCATCGGGCAACCATGCGCAAGGCGTCGCCTACGCCGCGCAGTTATGCGGCACGCCCGCGACGATCATCATGCCCCGCGACGCGCCCGAGATTAAGGTCAACAACACCCGCGCCTATGGAGCCGAAGTGGTGCTCTACGACCGCGACCATGAAAGCCGCGAGGAGATGGGTCGGCAACTCGCGGAAGAACGCGGACTGACGCTGGTACCGCCTTACGACGATCCGTACATCATTTCCGGCCAAGGGACCGTCGGTCTGGAAATCGTCGCGCAACTGGCGGAACAACAGACGACACCGGACGCCGTTCTCAGTCCCTGCGGCGGTGGCGGATTGATCGCCGGAACGTCCCTGGCCATAACCCACAGCCACCCGGACCTGCCGATCTATTCCGTCGAACCGGAAGGCTTCGACGATACGGCCAGATCCCTGGACGCGGATGAAAGAACGGCCAACGCCCCCGGCGTCCGGTCGTTTTGCGACGCCTTGCTGTCGCCCATGCCCGGCGAACTGACGTTTTCGGTCAACCGGACCACCCTGGCCGGCGGTTTCGCCGTAAGCGACACGGAGGTGGCCAACGCCATGGCCGTCGCGTTCCAACGGTTGAAAATCGTCATCGAACCCGGCGGGGCGGTGGCCTTGGCGGCCGTGCTGGCCGGCAAATATGATGTCCGGGAGAAAACGGTCGTCGTGATCGTTTCGGGTGGCAATGTCGACGGCCAGGTGTTCGCCAAGGCCGTCGGTGGCTCCTGATCCGGCCCTAACGGGCCGCCCTGAATTCCTTCGGCAGGAAGAACAGATGATCCCTGTCGGCCTCCGCGGCATGGCACGGCACGCAGAACGCCACGTTTTCGGAGTTTTCGCCGTTGGTTTCCCCTAACAGGCTACCATCGGGCAGGATCATGACGTACCGCCAGTTCCCGCTTGGCGCATTGAAGCCCTTGTCCATCTTTTCCATGATAAACAAGGGCCCGGGGCGGACCCGGCCCTGCTTGTCCACCGAAAAGGCGTCTTTGGCCAGGACGGTGCCGACCGGCATCACGCCGGCATTCTCGAAACCGCCGTACGCTTCGCCCGTCCGGTTGCCGTAATTGTTCACGTATCTCTGACCGTGTTGCGCCGAACGATAGGGCGCCGAATTGAACCGCCGCCATTTGGTATAGGCCTTGGCGTCCCTGTTGTCGGACATGTCCATGGCCTTTTTCATGGTGGGCAGAATACGGCGGTAGACCTGCTCGGTCTCCGCCGGCTGCAGATTGGCGGGGTTGGGGATGGTGAAATGCCCTTCCGAATCCGGATTGAGCGGATTGAGTTTCTTGCCTTCCTGCGCGCCGGCCGCAACGACCACCGCCAGCGCCACCCCACCGGTCGCCGCAGCGAGGGACCGGATCGGCAGCCGTTTCGAGATACCCAAGCGCATTGCTTCGCCCCTTTTACGGACGCGCACCCCTATTCCATAATGAATCATGTCGGAACGAAGGCCGGAATTACCAGACAACACTTTCTCACAATGGTGTGAATCCGGCCTCATCCCCGCGCAGAATTGGTTAACAAACCCTAAGAATTCCGGGCGTTTCGGGATGCAATTCCTGCATAGCAGAATTGTGGCTTCAACGCTGGTGGAGGGTCACGTTCAGGATTATCTCACGCCTCGGAAGGCACCGGTAGTCCGGGCCAGTTTTGTGGGAGCAACCACCATGTCCATGTTTGATCTTTTCCAAGGTCTGCAACGCTCTCTCGAAGTTAGCCGCACTCGGCGCGAGCTTAACTCGCTGAGCGATGAACAGCTTTTCGACATCGGTCTGTCGCGCGATCATATCGACAACGTCGCTCGCGGGATCGCCGTGCAACGTGCCAAAGCGGCTCCGGCCCGGCGGATCTACCAGCGCAGTATGAGCCTGGCACCGCTGTTTCTGACACACATTCCGGGCTATCGCCCGTAAGTACGCGTACCTGATTTCGAGTCTCAAACCCCGGCCGCATGCGGCCGGGGTTTTTGCTTTTCCGGCCTAATCCACGCGAACGGGCATCTCGCCCCCGGCCTCGGTTTATGGTTCCGTTTACCGCCCGATGTTAGGGTGCGGACGACGGAATATATTCATCCCTGAATCGGCCCACGGATGCCTGACCGACCTCCTGTTACAACTCCCCTGTCCTCGATCACCGGGATGCGCTGGCCGGCATTGCCGTCGGATGCCAACAGCTCCTTGCTGGCGCTGCTCAAACAACTGATGAGCAGCCAATGGCTGTCTTCCGAGCAAATCGCGGCGCGCCAGCAATTACAGTTCGCCGCACTGTTGAAACACGCGAAGACCGAAGTTCCGTTCTATCGTGACCGGTTCCCCGATTCCCGAACTGCGGCCGACACAACGCTCGAGGAGATGCCGCTCTTGACCCGTACGCAGGTTCAGGAAGCCGGAGAGACATTGCAGTGCCCGCGCCCATTAAACGGCCATGACCCGGTTCGTAGCGTGACCACGTCAGGATCGACCGGGCGGCCGGTGACCGTCAAAACCAGTTACGTCACGTGGTTGCTGGGCTCCGCTCTCAACATGCGCTTCCACCTCTGGCACAAACGCGACAACAGGGCACGCGTGGCAAACATCCGCCTGGTCTGGGATCATCAGAAGGAAAAAACCGGCGAGAACAAGCCTGGGCCCTGGGCCTATGCCTACCCGTCAGGCGACGCCTACACCTTCGGCATCACGCAGCCAGTCGACGTGCAATATGCCTGGCTGCAGAAAATCCAGCCCCATCATCTTCTCACCCACCCGTCCAACCTGCGTGCCCTGATCGAACATGCGCGGTCCTTGGGCAGTACGCCCGAGGGACTGCGGGAGGTCATTACCATCAGCGAAATGCTGGACCCGGATTTGCGGGACCTGTGCCGATCACAGTGGGGCGTTCCGCTGACGGACAGCTACTCTGCCCAGGAAACCGGTTTGATTGCCGTTCAATGCCCGGAAACCGAGAACTATCACGCCCAATCCGAATCTCTCATCGTCGAGGTCTTGAAGGACGACGGCACATTATGCGGTCCCGGCGAGATCGGACGTGTCGTTGTGACGACGCTGAGCAACTTCGTCAATCCGTTGATCCGCTATGAAATCGGCGACTATGCCGAGGTCGGCGATCCTTGCCCCTGCGGACGGGGACTTCCTGTTCTGAGGAGAATACTGGGAAGAACAAGAAATTTGCTCGTATTACCCGACGGATCCCGGGTCTGGCCGCATGTCGGCTTGTCTAAACTGCGGGAAATCGCGCCGGTGACGCAGGCGCAGATGATTCAACTCACTCAACACGACCTGGAACTCAACCTCGTCCCTGCCGGTGACGTCACCGAAGATCACGAACGGAAGATCAGAGATCACGTCCGGCAAAGCCTGGGGATCGAACTGGCCATCGAGATTAAATACGTGGATGCCATCCCGAGAGGCGCCAGCGGGAAATACGAAGACTTCATGACCAAGTTGGCCTGACCGTCCGAGATACGCCGCCGTCAAGCCGCCGCGTGACGCAAGACCATGTCCCGCAAGGTCACAATGCCGACCGGGGCGCGATCGGGTCCGACGACAACCGCTCGGGACACGCCGAATTTAACCAGCAGCCGCACGGCATACTTGATGTCCATGTCCTCGTGGACGGTCAAGACCGGCTTGGACATGATTTCATACACGTTCACACGATCCGCCGCACGATCCCGGGCGATAACCTCGCGTGCGATGTCGCTCACAGACAATAGGCCAAACTCGTCATGGACATCCCGCCTCTGAACCGCAAGGGAGCTGACGCCATGCTGGCGCATGGAAACGATGGCCTCGGCCACGGTCGCCGTCCGCTCGATGGTATGGACCGATGGGGTCATGACCTCCGCGACCTTGATGTAGGTGTGCTGGCTCATATCTCGTCCTCGATTTCGTGCAGGATGGTCTTCAGCTGCGTGCCCAGCCCGACGGTGTCTTCAATACCGATCTGAAACGCGATGCCGGCGCCGGGTTCCGAATCGAACTGGCCGGCTTGCGCGATGGTTTCCAGAATTTCCCTGGCTTTTTCCGAAGCCACAAGAAACAGCAAGACATCCCGCTGCGCGGAAAGATCCAGTCCCAGGAAGGTTTTTTCCCGGCGGAGTCCTTCCCCCCGCACGCTGGTGATCGTCGTGGCTCCGGTCGCGCCGGCCTCTCGGGCGGCTTCAAGGACCGCCTCCGTTTTTTCGTCGCTTACCAACGCCATGATCAGTTTCAAGTTCATGGTTCTCACTCACTCCAGCTTGGCATCTTTGAGTTGAGACCGGCGATTGAGGAAATCGGCCACCTGGGCATATCCCATCACCGACATCATAGGAAACAGGCTCGCAAACGCTATGAGACCAAACCCGTCAATCAACGGGCTGCGCCCCGGGATGGTCGACGCCAACCCAAGTCCCAATGCCGCAACGACCGGCACGGTCACCGTCGACGTCGTCACACCACCTGAATCATAGGCCAGCGGAATGATCATCCGCGGCGCCCGCATGGTTTGAATGATGACGATCAAGTATCCGGCCATGATGTAATAATGAATCGGCGTGCCGGTCACGATGCGGAACGTGCCGACGGACACCCCAACGGCAACCCCCACGGCGACGGCGAGGCGCAACCCAACCGCGCTGAGGCTGCCACCCGAAATCTGTTGTGCTTTCAGGGATACGGCGATCAATGCCGGTTCCGCGACGGTGGCCGAAAACCCGACTGCAAACGCAAAGATGTAGACCCAGTAATACAAGGTCCAGTTCCCGGTCGCGTCGGTGCCGATAAACGCCGGGTGGGTCAATTGCAGCGCCATGGCCTCGCCAATGGGGAACAAGGCCTCCTCGAGCCCGACCAGGAACAGTGTCAGGCCGACGACCACATAGACGAATCCGATGACAATGCGGTGCGGATTGGGCGGCGCCCGGCGAATAACGACGAACTGAAACGCCAGCAATATGGCCACGATCGGCGCAACATCCAAAACGGTCGAGGCGAAGCCGTTGACGATATGCAGGATCAAGTCCATGGCGTCACACCACCATGCCGTAGATCATGACGAAGATCATCGGGGTCAAGCTGGCGAACGCGATCAGGCCGAAGCCGTCAATCATGGGGTTCCGCCCCCGGATGGCGCTGGCAAGACCGACGCCCAGCGCCGCCACAAGGGGCACCGTCACCGTCGACGTCGTCACGCCGCCGGAATCATAGGCGATGCCGATGATCTCGGGCGGCGCGAAGAATGTGATGACGACGACCAGAACATATCCGCCGATAATCAGATAGTGGATGGGCCAGCCCTTGATGATGCGGTACACGCCGACAATGAGTGCCACACCGACGGCGACGGCGACCGTCAATCGCAATCCGAGGGCGTAGGACGCGCGCGCGTCGTCGGTGTCGTCAATGACGCGGGCCTCGGCCGCGACGACGGACGCTTCCTTGGCGACGGCGATGAGCGCCGGCTCGGCGACCGTTGTGCCGAATCCGAGGCAGAAACCGAACGCCAGCAAGGCCAAGAGGCTGCCTTTGCGGGCGAAGGCATCAGCCATGGCCTCCCCCAGGGGGAACAGCCCCATTTCCAATCCTTGGATGAACAGTGTCAGGCCGAGGACGACGAGAAATGCGCCGACCAAAGTACTTTCGAGATTGGGCAACGGTTGCTGCAGCACGGCCAGCTGAAAAAACGCGACGACGATGACGATGGGGGACAAGTCCCGCAGCGACCCGACGAACAGCCGAAGCAAGCCCAGTCCGGAAGATTTCTGCCCCTCAGATGCCACAGCAATCCATGTAGCGGATAATCACGGCCCCGTCGTTTAGTGTCCGGGACACACCGCCTATACGATACCTGTTACTTGCCGTCCAGTGCTCTTAGCCGATAGATCAGGCTCGAGGTGTCGTACCGGTTGGCGCCCAGGTTCTGCAAATCGCCATAATATTGATCGACCAATGCGGTCAACGGCAGGCTTGCCCCGTTCCGGCGCCCCTCGTCCAGACAAATCCCAAGGTCCTTGCGCATCCAGTCGACCGCGAAGCCGAATTCAAACGCGCCATCGATCATGGTCTCAAAACGGTTCTCCATCTGCCAGGACTGCGCCGCCCCTTTGGAGATCACCTCAATCACCTTGCGGGCGTCCAGACCGGATCGTTGGGCGAAATTGATGCCCTCGGCCAGTCCCTGAACCACGCCGGCGATACAGATTTGGTTGACCATCTTCGTCAATTGTCCTGCCCCCACCGGGCCGAGGCACTGACACGACCGCGCAAACGAAGCAATAACAGGTTCGGCGCGGGCAAAATCGGCGTCACTGCCACCGCACATGACCGTGAGAACGCCCTTTTTGGCGCCTTCCTCTCCGCCGGAAACCGGTGCGTCAATGAAGCCAACGCCTTTTTCACTTGCCTGAGCCGAAAGCTCCCGCGCCACCTCGGCCGAGGCCGTCGTGTGGTCCACGATCAAGGCACCGCCGTCCAGTCCTGCCAGAATGCCGGCATCGCCCAAAACCACACTGCGCAGATCGTCGTCATTGCCGACACAGGTGAAAACGATTTCGGCCCCTTGCGCGGCTTCCGCCGGAGTCGGTTTGAAATCCCCGCCATATTCCGCCGCCCAGGCCTCGGCTTTGGCGGTGGTCCGGTTGTACACCGTCACGCTGTGACCGTTGTTCTGTAGGTGGCCGGCCATGGGATAGCCCATGTTTCCCAGTCCGATAAATGCGACTTGTGCGCCCATCTGAAACTCCCGACTGTAAATGGTATTTATTATGGCGAAGACCGCCCGGAAAGCGTCTGCTCTTGTACACCGCACACCCCCGCGCTAAAACCCCTGATGGTGGTAATCGGCGCAGTTTTCCAGCGCTATTGCAAAAAACAGGACTACAGGCAGGCAATTTGTCATGAAGTGGATAGTGCGGATCGTCGTGGCACTCATAGTGGTCCTCGGACTGGTTGTCGGGGGCGGTTACGTTTGGATGCGCGGCTCATTGCCCAAGATCGACGGCTCGATTGCCGTTAACGGATTGGAGCAACCGGTCCAAATCATACGGGACCGCAACGCCATTCCCCACATTGTCGCCGAAACCCCGGCGCAAACCGCGTTCGGCCTGGGATTTGCCCATGCCCAGGACCGCCTTTGGCAAATGGAAATGAACCGCCGTATCGGTGCCGGCCGTTTGTCTGAAATGTTTGGGGAAAAAGCTGTCAATACGGACCGATTTCTTCGCACGCTCGGTGTCTACAAGGCGGCCGAAACCGCTTATGACCACCTGCTGCCGGACACCAAGGCATTGTTCGACGCCTACGCCGCCGGCGTGAACGCGTACCTGGACACTCGAAACGGTCCGCTGCCGCCCGAATTCGTTATCCTAGGCGTGACGCCGGAGCCCTGGAAGCCCGCGGATAGCCTTGTCTGGATCAAAATGATGGCCTGGGATCTCAGCGGAAACTGGCGTGACGAGCTCCTTAGGCTCCGGATGAGCAAGAGATTGAACAACCGACAGATCGCCGAGTTGTATCCGCCCTACCCCGGCGACAAGCCAAAACAATTGCCGGACTTTGCCGGCATTTACAAAAAGCTCGATGTAGAGCGCCTGTGGGCCGGTTCCCCCGAACCATTGCCGGAGGGTACGGGTTCCAATAACTGGGTGGTTCACGGGGATCAGGCCGCGACCGGCAAGCCGCTTCTGGGCAATGACCCTCATCTGGGCCTGGCCGCTCCGGCGATCTGGTATTTCGCACACTTGTCGAGCAAGGCCGGCAACGTCATCGGCGCCTCCTTGCCCGGCGTACCGGGCATTATTCTCGGCCGCACCGATCGTATTGCCTGGGGCTTCACCAACACCAAACCGGATAGCCAGGATCTCTACATAGAGAAGGTCGATCCCGACAATCCCGACAACTATATTGCTCCGAACGGATCGTTTCCCTTCGAGATCCGTGAAGAAACCATCCTGGTAAAAGGCAGTGATCCCATAAACTTACGGGTTCGTTCGACCCGGCACGGTCCTGTCATATCCGATGCCCATCAGGCGTCCGGAGAAGCCATGGACGACGGCTATGTTCTGGCCTTTGCCTGGACAGCACTGCTCAAGGACGACATGTCCGCAAACGCCCTTTCGAAGATCAACGGCGCCGGCAATTGGCAGGATTTTGTCTCCGCCATTCAGTATTTTCATTCACCGCAGCAAAACATGGTTTATGCCGATGTGGAGGGCAACATCGGGTACTACGCGCCGGGGCTGGTTCCAATTCGCCGGGCCGACAACGAAGCGAAAGGCATGGTGCCGGTCCCGGGCTGGGACGCCAAATACGACTGGACCGGCTACATTCCGTTCGAGGAACTGCCGCAAACGTTCAATCCCGAAAACGGCGTCATACTCACGGCCAACCACAAGATCGTCGACAACAACTATCCCCATCACATCACGTTCGATTGGGCGGCGCCCTATCGCGCCAGGCGTATTGCCGAACTGATGAACGACCGTGCCGCCCACTCGGTCGACAGCTTCAAGCGCATGCACGCCGACGTACGGTCGGAAATGGCGGATGATTTACTCCCGCTTCTACTGAACGTATCGCCGGCGGATCAGAAATCCGAGCAAGCGGTCGCCAGATTGCGCGACTGGAACCGGACCATGGATGCCGGCAGTCCGGAACCTCTGATTTTCGCGGCTTGGTTCAGGGAACTGACGAAATCGGTCTATGCCGATGAACTCGCCGAATTGTTCCCGGCCTATTGGGGCATGCGTCCCCTGTTCATGGAGAATGTTTTGCGCGATGTGAACGGCCAGTCCCGTTGGTGCGACGATATCGCCACCAGTGGACGTGAGACGTGCGGCGATCAGCTGACCAAGTCCCTCGAAGCGGCACTGGCGGACTTGATCGAGCGTTATGGTGAGGACATGGATAAATGGCGGTGGGGGGAAGCGCATTTCGCGCATAGCGACCACAAGCCGTTCACGGGGCAGCCCTTGTTGGGTGACCTCTTTGATATCAAAGTGCCGTCAAGCGGCGGTACGTTTACCGTCAATGTCGGCCGGCACGCGATTTCCAACAAGGACACGCCCTATGCCAACGTTCACGCACCCAGCTTAAGGGCAATATACGATTTGGCGGATTTGAACAGATCGGTGTTCATTCATTCGACTGGGCAATCGGGCAATCGCCTGTCGCCTTACTACGACACGTTCGCCGATGCCTGGAGCAACATCGAATATATCCCGATGACCACCAATGAAGCCGACTACAAGGCCGGCGCCATCGGGACATTGACGCTGAACCCGGCTAATTAGAGTTTCTGAGCACCGACCATGTCCGTGACCATCAACGATATCCGGTCTGCGGCGCAGGCCTTGAAGGGCGCCGTCGTCGAAACCCCGTGCGCATATTCAAAGACCTTGTCGCTGATCACGGGCGCGGAAGTGGTCGTCAAATTCGAAAACCTTCAATTTACAGGTGCGTTCAAAGACCGGGGCGCTTTGATCAAGCTGTTGAGCCTGACGGATGAAGAGCGCGCTCGTGGCGTCATTGCCATGTCGGCCGGCAACCACGCGCAGGGCGTCGCCTATCACGCTCAGCGGCTCGGCATCCCGGCAACCATCGTCATGCCGAAGCACACGCCCAACGTCAAAGTGATGCATACACGCAATCTGGGCGCCAACGTCATTCTGGACGGCGAGACCCTATTGGAAGCCGACGCCCGCGCCCATGAGATTGCAGACAAAGAAGACCTCACCTTCGTTCATCCTTATGACGATGCGCACATCATCGCGGGTCAAGGCACGGTGGCCTTGGAGATGTTGGAAGCCGACCCCGGGTTGGAAACGCTGATCGTGCCGGTCGGTGGCGGTGGATTAATCGCAGGTTGTGCCGTGGCTGCCAAGGCCATCAAACCGGATATCACCCTCATCGGGGTCGAAGCCGAACTGTATCCGTGCATGTACAACGCGCTGTCCGGGCGGACCGATTTCAAGGGCGGTCAGACCATCGCCGAAGGCATCGCCGTCAAACGGCCCGGCGCGTTGACATTGGACATCGTGCAACAGTTGGTCGACGACGTCGTGACCGTGACGGAAGATAGCCTGGAACAGGCTATCGTCATGTACCTGGAGATCGAAAAAACTGTTGCCGAGGGTGCTGGTGCGGCCGGACTGGCGACCTTGCTGACCTATCCTGAACGATTTCAGGGCAAGCGAGTGGGGCTTGTGCTCACCGGCGGCAACATCGATTCCCGCCTCCTGGCGTCCGTCATCATGCGCGGATTGGTTCGCGACGGCCGGATTGTCCGTTTCCGCATGAACATTTCAGACGTTCCCGGACAACTTGCTTTGGTCACCAGCCTGATTGGCAATCAGGGCGGCAACATTATCGAAGTACGCCATCAGCGCATGTTGCTGGATGTACCGGCAAAAGGTGCGGAACTCGATGTGTTGATCGAAACCCGTGACCGCGCGCACGCCGACACGATAAAGCAAGCTTTGAACGACGCTGGTTTGTCGGTCGAATTGATTAGTATGACTTGAGCTGGGCCGTCAGCTGTCTTTCAAGCCGGCGTACTTTCCGCGGAAGTACAGTAACGGTGATCCGGCATCGCCGCTTTCGATCCGGAGCACCCGGCCAAGGATGATGACGTGATCGCCGCCATCGTATGTCGTCTCCATGGCGCACTCGAATGCCGCGAGCCCGCCTTCCAATACGGGGCAACCGGCGTCCCACACCGTATATGCCAAGTCATCCCAACTGCCGTTTTCCTTGGACGCAAACCGGTTGCTCAGCGCCTGCTGTTCCCCACTCAGGACATTGACGACAAAATGTTCGGACGCCTCGAACGTTCGGAGCGCGCCACCGGTCCTGTCCAGGCTGAACAAGACCAGAGGAGGTTCGAGCGAGACCGAATTGAAGGAATTCACCGTGACACCGACATAACCACCGGTAGCGGATTTGGTCGTGACAACGGTAATACCGGTTGCAAAACACCCCAAGGCTTGCCGAAACGCACTGGCATCGAAGGACATACGGAAACTTTCGAAGAACTGTATCAGACGAGTGAGTGCGTACATACACCACAGGCAGCCATCCCATGGCAAGACACTGGCGTCGCCCAAACCCTCCGTAAATTGCCAAGCCATTAATAACGTTCGGGTTTTAGCCTGCACAACGTCCGGTATTGCGGATTTACCCTAAACTCAAAATTAACCTAATCAAGCCAGGATCATTCGCGTGCGCCCAACTGAGTCCGGGTGCACTGGAAGCAGGGAAACCCAGGCAAATCCATGTTTTTTCTGATTGGTCTTGTAATCGTATTTGGCTCCGTTCTGGGCGGCTATCTGCCGCACGGCGAATTTGGCGTGCTGGTTCAGCCGCTGGAAGTGGTGATCATCTGCGGCGCCGCTTTTGGGGCCTTCGTCATTTCGAATCCCAAGCATGTTCTGATCGGCTGCGCCAAGCATATGGGCCGCCTGATGAAAGGGACTCCCTACAACAAGGAAGTCTACCTTGAGCTGCTGACGCTGCAGTTTGCCGTGTTCAAGTTAGCGAAAACCAAGGGCGCTCTGGCCTTGGAAACCCATATCGAAAACCCGGAAGACAGCGACCTGTTTCAAGAGTTCCCCAAGTTTGCCGGCAATCATCATGCCGTCGAATTCATGTGCGACTACCTTCGGCTGATCACCATGGGTTCGGAAAATCCCCATGAGCTGGAAGCGCTGATGGACGAGGAACTGGAAACCCATCACGCCGAAAACCACGGTGTGGCGGCCGCGATCACCACCGTGGGTGACGGCTTGCCGGCTTTCGGTATCGTCGCCGCCGTGCTTGGCGTGATCATCACCATGGGCAGCATCACCGAGCCACCTGAAGTGCTGGGTACCCTAATCGGCGGCGCCCTGGTGGGTACGTTCCTCGGCATTTTGCTTGCCTACGGCGTCGTCAGCCCGATGGGCAAGAGTCTGGAGGCCTACGCCGACGCCGACGGAAAATACTACGAATGCATGAAGCAGGGTCTGCTGGCGTACCTGAACGGATACGCCCCCCAAGTCTGTGTCGAATTCGCCCGCAAGACGCTGTATAGCCACGAACGCCCGTCGTTCGCGGAAGTTGAGGAGGCGATGGAGAACGTTCCCTCCACCGCATAAAGCGTCAGTATGGCTTCAGGCGACAACCAACCGATCATCATTAAGAAGGTCAAGAAGGGCGGACACGGCCATCACGGCGGTGCCTGGAAGGTCGCCTATGCCGACTTCGTGACCGCCATGATGGCCTTCTTCATGCTGCTGTGGCTGCTCAACGTCACCACCGACGAACAGAAACAGGGTATCGCTGACTATTTCGCGCCGGCCAGCGCCAGCCGTTCGACCAGCGGCTCGGGCGGTATCCTCGGTGGCAAGACCCTGGTCGCGGAAGGATCCCGGATTTCGGAAAACGGGACCCCCAGTGTCGCCATCTCGTTGACACCGCCAAGCAATCCGACCGACGAGGATGTGCATAACGAGTACGAAGAAGAAGAACAGAATTCCGGCGATACCGAACAGGAGAAAATGGCCCAGGCCATGGCCGAGCAGGAAGAAAAGGCCTTCGAGGAGGCACAAGAGGCTCTGAAACGGGCCATTGAGGAAGTGCCCGCGTTGGCTGACCTCGGCAAGCATCTGATGGTCGACATGACTCCCGAGGGCCTGCGCATCCAGCTCGTCGACCGCGAGCAGGAAAGCATGTTCCCGAGCGGCAGCGCCCATATGCACGAATTCACCCGGGCGCTGATCGAGCGCATCGCGCTGGTTGTCGGCAAGCTGCCCAACAAGATCGCGGTGAGCGGTCACACCGACGCCACGCCCTTCCGTAACGGGCTTGGCTACACAAACTGGGAATTGTCCACCGACCGGGCCAACGCCAGCCGTCGCGTTCTGTTGGACGCCGGGTTGGATTCCAAGCGGATCGAAAGCGTCATCGGCCGCGCCGACAACGACCCGTTGTTGCCGGACGACCCCTTTAGCGCCACCAACCGGCGCATCAGCATCGTCCTGCTGCGCGAGGCCGGACGGCAAGCCAAAACCGAGAACAACGCGCCTCCACCGGCCACCTTGGAGACGCAGCCCGTCGGTCCGCTCCCGCCCGCTCAACAGTAATTCCGCCATGGATACGGGAAGTTCCGGACTTGCGATTTAGGGTTTCCGCTCCTATCTCCTGAGAAATAGGGGTAAAAATGAGCAAACCGAACTTCCAACTCGTAGGCTTGGCCCAGACCGAGCGGCGATATCAAGGCGGCGAGTCGGCCTCCACCGAATCAGATCCGTTTTCGGCCGGACACTTCTATGGCGTGTCATCGCGGCGCATCGGCGCCTACATCTTCGACGTGGTCCTTCTTGCCATAGCATCGCCGATGATATTTTTCGGTATGAAGATCCTGGGAGTCCTGACGCTGGGCTTGCTCACGCCCCTTCTTGTCCTGTTGTGGTCCCTGTCGGCCATCATCTATCACACGCTTTTCATCGCCAGCCCCTGGTCGGCGACACCGGGCATGCGTCTGTTCGGGGTCGAAGTGCGCGCCTGGAACGGTCATCGTCCCAGCCTGGCACAGGCGGCTCTACAGACCGTGCTGTTCTATGTCACGGTTCCGACGACGTCTTTCATCATTCTTGCGTTCGCGCTGTTCAATGACCGCCGGCGTTGTCTGCACGATTACCTGTGCGGAACCGTTATCGTTCGCAGCGACCCCCTCGCCGGCCCGCCAGCCCACCGCCGCTAATTCCACTGCCCATTGAATTCGCCATGTGCTTCAAAACGCACGGCGGATAGACTAAACCCTGTTTTCGGACCAGACGAGGAACAGGGCGCGTTCGTGACGGCACTCCTGAGTGATGCTCATATGTGGGTGGTGATGATGATCATCGTCGCCACCATCATTGCCTATGCCTCGGAACGGACGCCACTCGAAGTGACGTCCGTTGCCGTTCTGACGATCCTCCTGTTGTTTTTCCAGTTGGCGCCACTGACCGATGAATCGGGCGGCAACCTTCTTCCGCCCGGAAAACTGCTGGGCGGCATAGCCGACACCGCCCTCATTGCCTTGCTGGCGTTGCTGGTCGTCGGCCAGGCGGTGGTTCGGACCGGTGCGCTTGAAGGCCTTGTCCGGCGCCTGGCGGTCTTGCGCCGGCACCATCCCTTTCTGACGCTGTCCGTCGCCTTGTTTGTCGTCGCGGCCGTCAGCGGTTTCCTCAACAACACGCCCGTGGTGTTGATCTTCATACCCATTTTCGGCGCGCTGGCCGATCGTCTTGGACGGTCCACCTCGTCTTTGATGATGCCCTTGAGCTTCGCCGCCATCGTCGGCGGCATGACGACGTTGATCGGATCGAGCACCAACCTGCTCGTGTCCAGCGCCCTCACGGGTGTCGATCTGCCGCCCTTGTCGTTTTTCGACTTCACTGTGCCGGGAGTCGTTCTCGCCGCCGTCGGATTGCTCTACGCCTTGATCATCGCGCCGCGGTTGCTGCCGGACCGGGCCACCCTGGCGGGCGAGTTGATCGAGCCGGGCGGCAAGCATTTCGTGGCACAACTGACCGTCACGGCGCAATCGGCCTTGATCGGCGAACACACGGTTGCGGGTATGATTCCCAGCCTGCCGGATGCCACCGTGCGGATGATTCAACGCGGCGAGCAGGCGTATCTTCCCCCCTTGGATGACGTTGTGCTCCGGGCCGACGACGTCATCGTATTGTCCGCAACCCGCAAGGCCCTGGCCGATGCCATCAACGATCACCCCAACGATTTTCGCGAAGTCTCCACCGGCGCGGTCACCGATCAGCATGCCGGCGATCAGGTTCTGGCCGAGGTCGTGATTGCACCGGCATCCCGGATTATCGGCCGCAACCTCAAGCAAATCGTGTTCCACCACCGGACCAACTGCGTCGTCATGGGAATCCAACGGCGTTCCCACATGATCCGCGCGCGGATGACGGAAATCCGTCTGGAGGCGGGAGACGTTCTGCTCATGCTGGGACGGCGCGCCGACATACTGGGCCTGCGCAACAACCCGGATGTTCTGTTGATGGAGTGGTCGGCACGTGAGCTGCCGGCCAAACGCTACGCCAAGCGTGCGACGATCATATTTCTTGGCGTCGTCATCGCCGCCGCAACCGGTCTGGTGCCCATTGTCGTGGCCGCCGTCGCCGGGGCAACCGCCATGATCGTCAGCGGTTGCCTCAATATTCACCAGGCCAGCCGTGCCATCGACCGGCGGGTTCTCCTGCTGGTCTGGGCGGCCCTCGCCCTGGCCTCGGCGCTGCATGCCACCGGCGGCGCGGCGACGCTGGCCCATGGCTTGGTCGACGCCCTGTCGGGGGCGCCACCCGCCATCATCTTGTCGGCCTATTTCCTGCTCGTCGCCGTGATGACCAATGTCTTGAGCAACAACGCGACCGCCGTGCTGTTCACCCCCATCGCCGTCAATATCGCCCGCGAACTCCAGATCGACCCGAATGTGTTCGTTTTCGCCACGATTTTCGCCGCCAACTGCTCGTTCGCGACACCCATGGGATACCAAACCAACCTGCTGGTAATGGGCCCGGGACATTATAGATTCAGCGATTTTCTGCGCGCCGGGACACCGATGATCCTCTTGATTTGGCTGACATACTCGCTATTTGCAGTGTGGTACTACGGATTATGGTAAACACCGCAACTTGGCAGCCTTCGCTCTTCGCTTATGACGAACCATGCGCTAATCTTGTCGGCAAGGACTGCCGATAGAGCATGCATTGGCCCGGGAGGCCGCTAGAGTTGAACCAACGCGTACAGATTCCTCTACGCCATTTTTTCGCGACCCCGCCGACGCCGTGTCCGTACATCGAGGGCAGGATGGAACGCAAGGTCGTGACTTTGCTGGCCGGCGAGGATCCTGATCAACTCCACGAAGCTCTTTCGCAAGCGGGTTTCCGCCGAAGCCAGGACCTGGCCTACCGGCCGGCCTGTGACGGCTGCAGTGCCTGCAAGGCCGTGCGGATCCCCGCACGGATGTTTTCCCCCAACCGGACACAGAAACGCACCCTGGCCCGCAACGGCGACCTGACCGCGCTCGAGATCGGCGGACAGGCCCGGCCGGAACATTTTCATCTGTTTCACCGCTATCTCGCGGAACGCCATGCCGACGGCGGTATGGCGGACATGGACTATTCCGACTATCGGGCGATGGTCGAGGACAGCCCCGTCAAAACCCACCTTGTGGAATTCCGTGAGGCCGACGGAAGACTGGCGGCCGTGTGCCTGACCGACAAAATGCGTGACGGCCTGTCGCTCGTATACAGCTTCTTCGATCCCGACCTGTACCAGCGCAGCCTGGGCCAGTACATGATTTTGTGGCATGTGGACCGGGCGATCAAACGCGGTCTCGACTACGTCTATCTCGGCTATTGGATCTCCGAAAGCCAGAAGATGGCCTACAAAGCGAACTTCCAGCCGCTTGAGGTCCTCACGTCACGTGGCTGGAGACCGTTTGGCGAAACGATATCGCCCGACGGAAGCCCGCGGCACGTGCAACAGGACAATCTGGACAGCGTTTTCGCTATTGAGACGAACGCGGCAGTGCAACCGTAGCAGTCTTTGCGGCCGGTGGGCCGCAACCTGTGTCTGTCTTTAGGCTACGTCGCCTAGAAGTAGTGTGAAATGTCCCGGTGGCCTGCGTTGCACGCCGCAACATCCAGCGCAATATCTCTTGGCAACCGTCTTTGAGCCCTAAGCCCCAGATTGTGCCGAATGGCCTTCTCATAGGTCTGCATATTCTCCAGCAGTTCCCGTTTCGCCCTTGTCCGCCAGGTCACTTCGCTCTCGTACAAGTCGATTGCCTTGGTCATCAGGTCGCCGGCCTTCTGCATATTCGGCCTCTTGCGGCGCAGTTCCCGTCTGACCTTCGACAAGGCCGATCTGATATCGCTGCTGCTGAAGACGGGGCTCAGTTCACGCTCCACGCCCTTGATGATCTCCCCTGCCTCCTTGGGGGATCGAGACACGAGCGTGCCGCGCAGGTCCTGCACGCTGCCACCGAGCGCCGCAAGATCGTCGGCCGCCAGGAGCGTATCCAGGACCGACGCGACGGGATCGTAGGATTGATCCGACGTTCTACGGTACGCCGTTCGGGCTTTCTTCTCCGCTAGCAACAACTTCTTGAACGCCGCGTGGTCGGCTTTCCAGTTTGACGGCACGGATGCCTCGAGCGCCGCCACTTTGCCTTTCAACTCAGTGACATGACTGCCCAACCGTTCGATTTCTCCATTCGCATCCGCGTTTTGCCGTTTCATGCGATTCAGATTCGTTTCAAGCTCTTTGATTTCCGCCTTCAAGCGGCGCGCCTCCGATTGCGACGCGCGGACGGCCGTGTGAAGTGGCATGTATTCCTTCTTACCGTCCTCGAGAGCCTTCGTCGCCGCCAAGGCCTCGTCCAGCTTCGCGAACGTATTGCCGGCATGTACGAAGCTCTGTTCGAGCGATTTACGGACCTTGGCGGGCATATACGAGATATCCCAGGCTTTCGCGTCGTCGACCAATGATCGTATGCGGTCGCCCGTTTCCGCATATTCGCGCGAGAGATAATCCTCGATGCACAATTGCAAACGGGGATTCTTCGGTGGCGGCGCGGTTTCGGACAGCAACGAAACCCGATTGGGGACGTAGTTCACCAGCGCGGGGAATATGGCGACAATGACCAAGGCCACCAATTGCAGGCTGATGAACGGAACGACACCCTTGTACATGGATATCGTCTTGACGATCGCCGGTGCGACACCGCGCAGGTAAAAAAGGGCGAAACCGAAGGGCGGCGTCAGGAACGATGTCTGGATGTTCAAGCCGATCATCACGCCGAGCCAGACGGCGGTCACGTTGGCCGACGGATCCATCAGCAGGATCGGTGCGACGATGGGCACCACGACCACGGCGATTTCGATGAAATCCAGGAAGAAGCCGAGGACGAAGATCACCGCCATGACGATGGCGAATTGGGCCCAGAAGCCGCCGGGCATGCCGGTCAGGAATTCCTTGACCAGCTCTTCGCCGCCGAACGCCCGGAACGCCGCCGTCAGCATGGCGGCACCAAGAAGAATGATGAACACCAGGGACGTCGTCTTGGCGGTCTCGATCATGACGCCGCGCAACGTATCGTCGATTTTCAAGGTCCGCCAGCCGCTCCAAAGCAGGGCAATGAGAAACGCCGTAACCGCCAGGCTGGCAAGAACGATGGCCAAAACGTCATCGCCCGTTTTGATGTTCTTGATGTTGATGTCGTAGATATTCAGCAGGAAGATGATGGCGACCAGCGAGAGGACGGACAGGATCGCCGGCCTAAACGCGCCCTTTTTGCCTTCATACAGTCTGTAGCCCGCCATGATCATGGCGCCCGCGGCCCCGATGGCACCGGCCTGGTTCACCGTCGCGATGCCGGAAATGATCGAACCGAGAACGACAAAAATCAGGGTCAGCGGCGGAAACAGGGACAGAACAACGCGGCCGATGAACTTGCGGTCGTACTTTCCCTCGAACGGCACGGACGGTGCGATTTTGGGCCGAATGAACGACACGACAAGGATGTAGACCATATACAGTCCGACCAGGACCAGTCCGGGGACCAAAGCGCCCATGAACATGTCGCCGGCGCTGGTGGACACGACCCCGAATTCGCTCGGCAGCGAGAAATTGCCGGTGGTTTCCTTGTAAAGCGCCTTGCGGACGGCACCCGCCTGGTCGACGGCACTGGCCAACTGATCGGCCAGAATGATCAGCACGATGGACGGCGGAATAATCTGACCGAGCGTGCCCGAGGCGGCGATCGTGCCGGTCGCCAGCGTATGGGAGTAATTGTTGCGGAGCATAGCCGGCAGCGAGATCAGTCCCATGGCCACGACCGTGGCGCCGACGATGCCGGTGGTCGCCGCCAGCAAGGCACCGACGAACACCACGGAGATGCCCAAGCCGCCGCGCACCGGCCCGAACAACTGGGCCATGGAGACCAGCAGATCCTCGGCGATCTTCGAACGCTGAAGCATGATCCCCATGAACACGAACAGCGGAATCGCTATGAGCGTGTCGCGCTCGACCTCCCAATAGACGCCCCGAAAATTGGTCACACCGGCGCTGAGCCAGTTCATCGGGCCGCCTTGGGCGAAATAGGCGCTCGCGTCGCCGGCGAAAACGTAGCCTGTCAGAGCCGCCAGTCCGATGGTGACGATGGCCGAGCCGGGAAGCGCAAAGGCGACAGGAAAACCCGACCCGAGTGCGGCTGCCATGAGAAGGATAAGCAGGGCGAGGAATACGAGTTCCATAGGACGTTATCGCGCTTTTGGGATTAGTGACCGGAGTCGCCGGCCGGCTTCCGGTGGCCGGGGTCTTCCCGATAATCGGCAAGACCTTCAAGAAAATAGCTGGCGAACTGAATCATCATGGTAATCGCGAAAATGCCCAGGAATCCGGCCATCAGGTATTTGACGTACATGCCGAATCCCGACTGCGACACCTCGAAGCTCAACAGCGGATTGATGATGATACTGGACTTGCCGCCGACCCCGATGATCAGGATCACCCAGCACAGCGAAATGCCGAGAACCACGGAACCGATGGCATTGACCGCGCCCCTGACCTTGTCGGTAAATCCGGAATAAAGCACATCGACGCGCACGTGCCCGTCTTCGAACAGGGTGTAGGCACTGGCGAACAGAAACAATGCCGCGTACCAGAACCGCACGAGATCACCCTGGAACGCCTGCTCGTATGAGAAAATGAAACGGCTCACCACGATCAGCAGTTCCGCCACCACGACCAGCAAGGTCAGCCAGACGAAACTCAGGGAGCGGGTCAGCAGGCCGATGATCAGCGACAGGATGATCAACGGCACGTGAACGACCGGACCGCGGAACTGTGACCGCCCGAGGTCCTTGGTGAGTTCGGTACCGACAACGGCCTCGAGAAATCCCTCGACGCGCAGGAACGAAATCACCATGTCGGCCAGGCCGACCAATACGACCATCCAAAACGCGGCACGTACGAGGTAATTGGTCAAACCGCACAGCGCCATGGCGTCCTGGCGCAACGATCGCCCTTTGGTACGCACGACAAACAAAACCGGTACGGCGAGGCAAAGCGCATAGCTCGCGGCCTGCAGCCACCCGAGCAGGACGGCATCGTCGTCTAGCGGCGTTTTGAGAGTTGTCGGCCCGAACCATTCCAGATGATCGGCCAAGGCGGCGAAGCCGGGCCATTTCAAACCAAAGATCAGATAGGCGTTCAGGGCGAACACGAAGGTCGCCGCCGTCACGATCCAGGCGAAAGTCCGCGCCAGTTCCGTCCCGGTTGTCGGAAAATAGTCGACGCCGACCGGGCCGGAGGTTTCCGGGGACACGCTTCCAGACATTCCTGAGAGAGCCTTCGTAAACAGGGCCGGGGCCCGAAGGCCCCGTCCCCTTACGGTTCAGCCTGTCTTACGACAGTCCCAGCACGCGGTTACGCTGCCGGAGATAGGCACCGTCCGCGAGGTTCATCCAGGCACCGACTTCCGAACGGGCTTTTTCGAAGCTCGCGTGGATCTTCGCGGCCAGGTCGCTGTGCGCCTGCACTTCTTCGAACACCTCGTTGGAGCCCTTACCGAAGCTGTCATAGACGTCGTCGCCGAATTCCTTGACGACCACGCCATGCTCGTTGATCAGCTTGGCGAGGAAGGCGCCGTTGTTGGCGTTGAACTCAGCCATCACCTTGTCGTTTTCCTGACCACTGATGGCGGTGATGATCTGCTGATCGGTCTTCGACAGCGTGCCCCACCACGATGCGTTCATGCCAAACGACAGGAATCCGCCCGGCTCATGGAAGCCCGGATAGTAGTAGAACTTGGCGGCTTCGTAGAACTTCATCGCGTAATCGTTCCACGGGCCGACCCATTCGGTCGCTTCGATGGCGCCGGACACCAGATTTTCGTAAATCTGGCCGCCCGGAAGGGATACCGGCGATGCGCCCAGTTTGGCCATGACGTCGCCGCCGAGGCCCGGAATACGCATTTTCAGACCCTTGAGGTCGTCGGCGGAATTGATTTCCTTGTTGAACCAACCGCCCATCTGAACGCCCGTGCTGCCGGCCGGCAGACACTTCAGGCCGTATTCGCCGGCCAATTCGTCCCACAGCTGCTGGCCGCCGAGATAGTGAATCCACGCCTGGCGCTCGGTGTAGGTCAAGCCGAACGGAACGGCGGTAAAATACGCCCAACCGGGGTGCTTGCCTTTCCAGTAGTAATCGGCGGCGTGATAGGCCTGGGCATTGCCGGAAGCGACTTCGTCGAACGAATCGAAGGCGCCAACCCGTTCACCCGCTGCGAAATACTGCACCTGGATCCGGCCGTCGGTCGCGTCCTGAATCGATTGCGCCATGCGCTGGGCGCTGGTGCCCAGACCCGGGAAATCCCGCGGCCAGGTGGACACGACGACCATATCGATGCGCTTCTGCGCGATCGCCGGTGCGGCTAAGGTGGTTGCGGCTGCTCCCGCGACGCCGGCTGCCCCGGCTTTTTTGATGAACTCACGACGTTTCATCATGTAACTCCCTGTTGATTGAATGAGGCTGAGATTAGTATGACGCGACGGTAATTGGAACGTTTAGTTTGACCTATTTCTGAGGTTTCTTGCCTAAAAATTCAGCGTTTGCGCTTCTTTTGGTCGCGAAAATCGAAGATTCCCGAGCGTGTTCTCGGGTCTTCGCCCGGCGGGAAGATCTGGGTCTTCTGAACCTTCTGCGTGCCGGTGGTCGGCAGGCCGTCCATGAACAGAACCCATCCCGGAGGTTTGTAGTAAGCCATCTTACCATCGCACCAGTCGAACAGGGCCCGCCCCAAGGCTTCATCTGCCGTTGCGCCCGCCATCGGCACGACGCAGGCCATGACCTCCTCCTCCCGCACTTCATCGGGTACCGCCAGGACCGCGACCTGGGCCACCGCTTCATGCGCCTGCAGCACGGCCTCGATCTCGGCGGCGGCGATGTTTTCGCCGGCCCGGCGGATGATGTTCTTCTTGCGGTCGACGAAGGTCAGCATGCCGGTCTCGTCCTGGGTCACCACGTCGCCGGTGTGGAACCAGTCGTTGCGCCAGGCCTCGGCCGTGGCCTCTGGGTTCTTGAGGTAACCGGCGAAAAAACCGCGGCGCGGGTCATCGCCGGCGCAGCGCACCACAAGTTCGCCTTCTTCGCCCGGCGGTACCGGATTGTCATCGTCATCCACGGCCATGGCCATCAATTCGTCGCGCGGCCGGCCGAAGGCCCGAGTATGGATCGACCGGGGTTCGAAATTGTCGCCGATGATGCGGCCGGTTTCGGTCATGCCCCACAACTCGATCAACGGGAATCCGAAGCGTTCTTCAAACACCGGGTGCAGTTCCGGCTCGACCCCCGCCCCCATGCCGAGGCGCACCACGTGCCCCGTATCCTGCTCACCGGGCGGCTGGTTGAGCAGCAACGGCGGCACGACGCCCAGGTAATGGACAATCGATGCCCGGGTTTCCGTCACGTCCTTCCACCAGGTGCTGGGATGAAAGCGGTCGGGCACGATCAGGCAGCCTCGGGCGTAGACCATGCACATGAAGCTGACGACGCCGCAGTTCATGTGGAACAACGGCAGTGGATTGAAGATGCGTTCCTCGCGCGGGAGGATCTCCAGCATCCCGCCCATTTCGAAATACCATTGCCCAGACGTCAGGAAGTAGTCGTTGGTCAGGATGCAGCCCTTTGGCCGGCCGGTGGTGCCGGAGGTGTATAGCAGGCTGGCCTCGGTGTGCAGGCCTGGCTCACCGGCCTTGGGCGGGTCTGTCGATGCCTCGGGAACGTTCTCGAGGCCGTCCTCGTAGGCGATCACGGGCAAGGGTTTCTCCCGGTCCGCCGCAACGGCCTCCAGATCGCCGACACGGGTACGAAGCACCACCGCCAGATCGGCTTCCGAGTGCTCCATCTGGTAAAGCACTTCGTCGTGGGTGTAGTCCGGGTTGATCGGCACGCAACTGACGCCGAGAGCGTTCATGGCCAGAAGATGGAAGAAATGTTCCGGCCGGTTTTCGAGCAAAAGCGCGACACGATGGCCATGGCCGTACCCGGCGGCGGCATAGCGCCCGCGCAAATGCTCGACCGCGTCACGCACTTCGCCGTAGGTAAATTCGATCCCTTCCGGGTGGTAGGCCCGCCCGTCCATGGACGGTGCCGCCAGAAAGGCGTTGCCCGGCACGTCATGGGCCGCATCCAGAAAGGCCTCATAAACTGTCTGCATGGCGTCCGGTCCTCCCCAAGCTATCAAGCCATTTTAAACCGGCCCGGTGGCCCGGCAAACCACCGTCAGAAAAAACGATTGCTTTTGGGGAAGCCCTTGGGCGGCAGACGCCCGGCGTTGGCCCGCTTGCCTTCCCAGGCCATCAGATCGGTTTCGGTGCGCATGCGCTCGCCGATACGCCAGTTCAGTCCCTCGGCGCGGGTAAAGGTGATGGCGTCCGACAGGCCGCCGTCCTTGTAGCGCTGCAGTGTCACGCCGCGCCCGCGGTTCATGGTCGGCAGTTCATCCAGACCGAAGATCAGCAGTTTCCGGTTTTCACCGATCACCGCGACCGAATCACCCTCGACCGGCGAACACACGCGAGCCTCCACATCCCCCGAAACGTTGAGCACCTGCTTGCCTGACCGGGTTTGTGCGACGACCTGATCTTCCGGTACGACGAAACCGCGCCCATCGGTCGACGCCACCAGCAACCGGCGTTCGGCCTGATGCACGAACAAGGCAACGATGTCCTGGTCGTTGCCCAGGTCGATCATCAGCCGGACCGGTTCGCCGTGTCCCCGCCCGCGGGGCAGCTTGTCGCAGCCGAGGGTATAGAACCGGCCGTTGGTGGCGAACATGATCAACTTGTCGGTGGTTTCGCCGTAAAGCCAGAACCGCCCGCGGTCGCCCTTTTTGTAAAGGTTCTCGCCGTTGGGCTCGACATGGCCGCGCACGGCCCGGATCCAGCCCTTCTCCGAGCAAATGATGGTAATCGGTTCTTTTTCGATCAGGGCTTCCAGCGGTACCTCGCGGGCCGCCGGGGCCTCGGCGAAGTCGGTGCGGCGACGGCCCAGTTCCGTATCCTTGCCGACGGTCTTCTTGACCTCCTTGATTTCGGCCTCCACCGCCTTGCGGCGGCGCTCGTCGCTGCGCAGCAGGCCCTTGAGGTCCTTCTGCTCGTCGGAGAGCTTCTTATGCTCGTCGCGGATGGCGATTTCCTCGAGCTTGCGCAACGCCCGCAGACGCATGTTGAGGATTGCCTCGGCCTGATTGTCGGTGATCCTGAAGGTCTTCATCATCACCTGTTTCGGATGGTCCTCCTCGCGGATGATGCGGATCACTTCGTCCAGGTTGAGATAGGCGACGAGATAGCCTTCGAGGATTTCCAGACGGTGGGCGATCTTTTCCAGGCGGAACAGGGTGCGCCGTTCCAGTACCTCGTGGCGATGGTCGAGGAACGCCTGCAGGGTCTGGCGCAGGTCCAGCACCGACGGCCGGCCCGAGGCATCGAGCACGTTCATGTTGAGGCCGATGCGGACCTCCAGGTCGGTGTGCCGGAACATATGCTCCATCAGCACGTCGGCCTCGACGGTGCGGCTCCGCGGTTCCAGGACCAGGCGTATGTCGTCCGTGGATTCGTCGCGCACGTCGGCCAGCAGGGGCAGCTTCTTCGACGAGATCAGTTCGGCGATCTTCTCGATCAGCTTGCCCTTCTGCACCTGGTAGGGAATTTCGGTGACGACGATATGATAGGTGCCCCGTCCCGACTTCTCGGTCGTCCATTTGGCGCGCAGGCGGAAACTGCCGCGGCCGGTCTTGTAGGCGTCCAGAATGCTGTCGTGAGGCTCGACGATGATGCCGCCGGTCGGGAAATCCGGGCCCGGCATGTATTCGACCAACTTGCCGATGGTGGCCTGGGGCCGTTTGGACAGATGGATCAGCGCGTCGCAGATTTCCGCCGCGTTGTGCGGCGGGATACTGGTGGCCATGCCGACGGCGATGCCACTGGCGCCGTTGGCCAGCAGGTTGGGAAACGCCGCCGGCAGCAAGGCCGGTTCGTCTTCCTCGCCGTCATAAGTGGGCCGGAAGTCGACGGTGTTCTCTTCGATGCCCTGCAGCATCAGTTCGGCGATTTCGGTCAGCCGCGCCTCGGTGTACCGCATGGCCGCCGCGTTGTCGCCGTCCACGTTGCCGAAATTGCCCTGGCCGTCCACCAGGGGATAACGCTGGGCGAAATCCTGGGCCAGGCGGACCAAGGCATCGTAGACCGCCTGGTCGCCGTGGGGGTGATACTTACCGATAACGTCGCCGACCACCCGGGCACACTTCTTGAAGCCGGATTTGGGGTCCAGTTTCAACTGCTGCATGGCGAACAGCAGCCGCCGATGCACCGGTTTGAGACCGTCGCGCACGTCAGGCAAGGAGCGCGATGTGATGGTGGACAGGGCGTAATTCAGGTACCGCTCGCCCAGCGCTTCGGCCAACTCGACCCGGGCGATATTTTCGAAGGGAGTCTGATCAGTCATGGCGCCGTTATAGCACCAGATATGGTAGGGCACCCGAAAAAAATCACTATGACTTCGTCCTCGGAAAAGTGCTGAAAACCGGCTTCCAACGCGGCACCATGCCGCATTGGAATCAACTTGGAAAATCCTACATAGGGGCTTGAATTCATTCGATTTTGCGTAAGAAGAGAGGTGCCGCAGTGTCCCACGTTCCCCACGAACTGGCCGAAGAATTCCCCGAATTCAAGGAACAGATCCACAACCTCAAGGTTTCCGACGAGCATTTCGGCGAACTGGCGGACGAATACCATGCGGTAAACCGGGAAATTCACCGCATCGAAATCGAGGTCGAAGCGGCCTCGGACGAATACACCGAAGACCTGAAAAAGAAACGCCTCGCCCTCAAGGACGAGATTTTCGAAATGCTGAAAGCGGACTGAGCAAGCGGCCTCAACCGCCCTTCGTCCCTACTCCCACTCGATCGTCCCGGGCGGTTTCGACGTGATGTCATAGACCACCCGGTTGATGCCACGCACTTCGTTGATGATGCGGGTGGCGACGCGGCCGAGGAAGTCGTGGGGGAACGGGTAGTAATCGGCGGTCATGCCATCGGTGGAGTTGACGGCGCGCAGGCCGCAGACATTTGTACCAGCGTCCGTTGAGATTGAGTTCAATGGATTGGAAATCACAATCGCCGTTTATCTAGCAAACTCAAACGAAACAAAAAATGGAAGATCATTGTTCGTTACGTTTGGAACTTAGCTATGAACCGACACTAGCCTGGATAACCAATCTCTCTATCACTTGTGTGATGGATTTTTTGCCTTGCCAAATAGTGGGTAATACTTTTCCATCGATACAAACAATAATGATGTCAGCCATGCTGTCGCGTCTCGCCTCAAGGGCGACGCCCGAGGTAAATTCACCAGTCGTCACAAGGAAGCCCAGTTTTGCTTTGCCGTTTCGACTAGCTAGTTTCCGTAAAAACACAGCGTACTCATCGGTGCCCACTTTTTGTCGGCGCCAATTTTTTGCTTCTGCCAACACAATTGATCCATCCCCAAGCACTCCCCCGACATTTCGATTGTGAACAAGCACATCCATTTGTTGCGTTCGGTTAGAAATACCTACGTCGGCAACTTCGAAATTAGTCACTTGGCTTAAAAAAAGCGCTACGACAACTTCTAGCAACACTCCTTTTTCAATATTGGCTTTCGCCTTCAACGCACGCGCCAATGCGTCATCCAGCAGTCTGGTCGAGACTTCTATGTCTAGGTTGATATTTTGCTCGTAGATGTAGTCTGACACCGACGCAAACGATGTCACGATCACGAACCGACCTTTGCGGTGCTCCATCAGAATGATCTGAGCATCAATCTCCTGGCAATCTAGGAGAAATCCTGGATCATCTAAAGCAAGTTCAGTAGTAGCAACGCCAATTTTTAGTTTCTTATCAACTGAACAAGCACGAAGAATGCGTCGCTTCCACGAATCTGAATCCGGAGGAACTGAAAACAAATGCCACCCGATTCTCTCCTCAGTTTGAAATATATGAGGTCTCCAAGGTACTGCTGTGCCGACCACCCCATCAGGCTCAACAGATCCTCCATAAGCAGATGCCAGATAGTCCCCTACTGCTATCTGCATCTCTGAAATCGCATCTCCAATCACCTACCTGCACGCTCATATGATTTTTGAAGCCGGCGAATGACAGTGCGCAATGCATGTGCGACCTGATCACGCTCCTCCCGATGTTTGACAGTACCAAGCAGATCATCAACTCTTCCTGGCAAACCGTTAAGGTCGCGAAGAATTTTTGATAACTCTACGCTGGAAGCAGCTCCAATCTCATAAGATTCCTCGATAGTCACTTGCGGCTTCGTCACTAGTTTGACAAGAGCTTTCTGAGCTCGTTTGGCTACTTTTCCTTCGCCACGAGCCGTATCTATCAGCGTAGCCACGCGCCGAAGATCTACGATGTCACTCTCAACGCCTGTCTCATATTTTTGGAGGAAAACATCGCGTAATTGCGATGTGCTCATATCCAAAACAGCTTTCTTCCCTTTTTTGCTCGTTTTCCCAGGTTCTCGAGAAAGAATATTTTTGTCGAGTTCGACCAGCATTTGATATTTTAGCTCCCCGCGACCAACTCGCTCTTGAAGAGCACGAGGATATTGAAGTACACGCTTCATATTACGAATGCGGTCTACCGATAAGCCAGTTAGTTCATGAAGTTCTCGATCTTTCGTAATCCCAGCTTGCTCCATGATATGTTCCAGTGCCCATGCGGTCTCAATTTCCTCCCAATCCTCCCGCAACATATGAATGTTAAACATTCGCACTGCGTTTTCTTTGGGACTAGGGCGTGGAACAACGAGCGCAGAAATGGTTGGTTTGTTTATTTGTCTCGCCGCTCTGAACCGACGCTCTCCATCTAACAAAGTATAGGGCTTTCTCGCGTTCTTCCTCCCCACGTAGACAGTGATTGGTACAAGAAGTCCTATTTCTTCGATTGAATTTGCCAAGCGTTCGATCGCACGTTCTTCGAATGTGAGCCGCGGGTTGCCCTCATTCCGCTCAATTAGGTTCAGGGAAATTTCCTTTAGCTCACCAACAGTATTGCTTGGTTTAGTTGCTGGCATAGAACACATCCTCCCATACACGATGAGATGCCTCTCCTGGTGCCGCTCCCATTGTCGAGTGTTTTAGGGGACGCATGGTGGCCACATTCACGTGCTTAAAATGTAGGCGAAGGATGTCTTGCACATCACTTCCTACCGATGACAGCAATCCATTGCGCGGATAACTCAGGTAAAGCTTCCCACCAGTATTTGAGGCTGCAGCGGCGAACGAAGTCATGGCATCAACAACCTTTGACTTCAATGAAAAGTCAGTACTAAAGCGGTCGGCTCGATATCGACCCTTACTGTCACAAGATGGATAATCGTAAAGGACGAGCGTCTCTAGCAAATGGTAGTAGCGACTATATTGCGCTCGGGAGTAAGGCGGGTCGGCATATATAACGAGTTCTACTTGGGATAACTCGTCTACATTTTCTTGAAGCAGTGCGGTCGCTTCGTTGTTATAGACTTTATTTTGCCTCCGAAATGCACATTTCGGATCTGGAAAATTATCCAGCGCATCAAAAAAGAGTTCCAATACTGAACGAGAGCGAATTCGACTGACGTACGCGAAGGTTTTTCGATTACGGGGAACAAGAAACTGTGCGAAGTGACCCGGCGCAGTAGCACAACGACTTGCGGCATCGATAAGTGCAGCTAGGTATCGATTCTTGTTCTTTTTCGGCGCAAGTTCTATCGCATATCTTAATGAATCTAGTTCTATGGATTGTCTTACACCAAAATAAGCGCCTGCAAAGTAAGTAGTAATTAAGCAAAAGGGAAACAGGTGCGGATCTTGTTTATACTCAGCAATTTTCGATAACCCCACTAGCTTTCGAGCCGGTGGGCGCGCTATTTCGTTTCTATAGAACTCCAGTCCTTTTTGCCAAGATGATAAATCTCGTTCCGTGCAAAAGAACTTATCTTCTTGGCGGAGACGATATTCAACAGCACCTTCAAGAGCTTTCTTGTTTCTATTGAAGTTTCTAAGAAGCTCTTCTCTTGCTACTATCGAAGTTGGCCCAATAGCTGCACCAGTGAAAAGCGCAGAAGCGACGGTGGCAGCATAAGCATGGACATCGTTGGTAAGCAATCTGTGTTTAGCGGCCACTTGAGTGCCAACAGCGCACATACCAGCAAAAACGTCGAGGATTGTAGCCGTTGGATTTTGCTCTGAGATAATGTGTGAAATCTCAGGCGCTAGAGCCTTCTTGCTGCCCATATATCGGACTGCCATGTTTTCCCCCAAAGCGACTCAACTTATACTACAATGTTGCTAACCCTTCGTCACCCTCGATTGCATCAGATGCGCTAGAATAAGATCAACAAGTATTCCTACTCCCACTCTATCGTCCCGGGCGGTTTCGACGTGATGTCGTAGACCACCCGGTTGATGCCGCGCACCTCGTTGATGATGCGGGTGGCGACGCGGCCGAGGAAGTCGTGGGGGAACGGGTAGTAATCGGCGGTCATGCCGTCGGTGGAGTTGACGGCGCGCAGGCCGCAGACGTGTTCGTAGGAGCGTTCGTCGCCCATGACGCCGACGGTGCGCACCGGCAGCAGCACGGCGAAGGCCTGCCAGATGGCGTCGTAGAGGCCGGCGTTGCGGATTTCCTCCAGGTAGATGGCGTCGGCCTTGCGCAGGATATCCGCCTTTTCGCGCGTGACCTCGCCCGGGATGCGGATGGCCAGGCCGGGGCCGGGAAACGGATGGCGGCCGACGAACTTCTCGGGCAGACCCAATTCGCGTCCCAGTTCGCGGACCTCGTCCTTGAACAGTTCCCTGAGCGGCTCGACCAGCTTCATGTTCATGCGTTCGGGCAGGCCGCCCACATTGTGGTGCGACTTGATGGTGACGCTGGGCCCGCCGGCGAAGGACACCGATTCGATCACGTCCGGGTACAGCGTGCCCTGGGCCAGGAAGTCGGCGCCGCCGATACCCTTGGCCTCCTCCTCGAACACGTCGATGAAGGTGCCGCCGATGATCTTGCGTTTCCGTTCGGGGTCCGAGACACCGGCCAGCTTGTCCATGAATAGATCGACGGCGTCGCGGTGGATCAGCCGGATGTTGTAGTGGTCGCGGAACATGCCGACCACTTCCTCGGCCTCGCCGGCCCGCATGACTCCGGTGTCGACGAAGACGCAGATCAACTGATCGCCGATCGCCTCGTGCAGCAGCACCGCTACCACCGACGAATCCACGCCGCCGGACAGGGCGCAGATGACCTTGCCGTCACCGACCTGTTCCTTGATCTTGGCGATTTCCCGCTCGCGGAAGGCCGACATGGTCCAGTCGCCGGAGCAGCCGACCACCTTGTGGGTGAAGTTGTGCAGCAGCGCGGTGCCTTGCGGCGTATGCACCACTTCGGGGTGGAACTGCACGCCGTAAAAGCGGCGGTCGTCGTCGGCGATGGCGGCGAACGGGGCGTTGTCGCTGGTGGCCACCACCTTGAAGCCGTCGGGAATCGCGATGACCCGGTCGCCGTGGCTCATCCACACCTGCTCGCGGGCGCCCACGGGCCAAAGACCCTCGAACAGGTCGCAGTCGGCGACGATATCGATGAAGGCGCGGCCGAATTCCCGGTGGTCGGCCGGTTCGACCTGGCCGCCCAACTGGGCGCACATGGTCTGTTCGCCGTAGCAGATGGCCAGCACCGGCACACCCATCTCGAAGACCTTCTGGGGTGCTCGTGGCGTGCCCGTGTCGAGGACCGAGGCCGGTCCGCCGGAGAGGATGATGCCCTTGGGCGCGAAGCTCTCGAGCACCTCGTCCGACTTGTTGAAGGGGACCACCTCACAATAAACGCCCGACTCGCGAACGCGCCGGGCGATGAGTTGGGTCACTTGCGACCCGAAATCGATAATCAGGATATGCTCCACCATGGCCGGCAAACTATCCGCCGGGCCATGGCGAGTCCAGAGACGAAATGCCGCTTTTGACGGCCTGTTCGGCCGAAACGGTCAGCTCGATTGTTTGGCCTTGAAGGCCGCGATCCTGTCGCGCAGTTCGGAGTATTCCTTGCAGCCGAACGTACAGATGCTGTCCAAGGCGTCCAAATGTTCCTGGGCCTTGGCCAACTTGCCGGTCTCCAGGTACGCCTCGCCGATATATTCGTGTGCGCCCCGGTGTTTCGGGTTGATGCTCAGCGCCTGCTTGTAGTGAACGAAGGCTTTTTCGTAATCCCCCGACTTACGGTGGGCGTAGCCGAGATAGTTCTGGATGTCGGCGTTGCGCGGGTCGGCGGCGGCGGCCTTGTTCAGGCGGTTGATTGCCTCGGCCCAGTTTTCGCGGTCGATGGCCGCCTTGCCGGCGGTGTAGTCCGGATTGGCCTTGCTGGTCTGTGCGTTGTCCGAACCGCCGCCCATGGCCCGGCCTTCGCCCATCGGGCCGACGATGAACAACGCGCCAACGATACATGCCGTGATCAGTGCACTGAAACGCATTCCTGCCTCCGCTGTCTTTCCTGTCGCGCCGCTACACGGCCAGGTGCCGGATAAACACCGTGCCGTAACGGACAGACAGTTGATGCCAAGATTACCCCCGGCGTTCCCTCGATGGGTTCACATTTCGGTGTGTGTACCGTGACATTCAAGGTTCAAGAGAGACGACCCGCCGGATTTCAACCGGCACGCTCAAGGATGGCGACAAAAAACCCGTCGGTTCCATGGTCACGGGCATTCAATCTCAGGACATCGCCGTCGGCCGGACAGTCACCGCCGATACACGCCGCCCAGACATCGCCGACCGGGACGGACCGGAAGCCATCGTGCCCATCCAGAAACCGTTGAACGACGGATTCGTTCTCCTGCTTGAATACGGAACACGTCACATAGACGATACGCCCACCCGGCCGGGTGAGCTTGGCCGCCATGTCCAGAAGCTGCCTCTGAGTATCGGCGTAGCCGTCTAGCTGCTCCGGAGTCAGACGCCATTTCAGATCCGGGTTACGCCGCCAGGTCCCCGATCCCGAGCACGGCGCGTCGACCAGGACCCGGTGGGCCTGCCCGGCCAATGAGTCGAGCCAGGGGTCGCGGGTCCGCTCGATCGTTCTGACCTGCACGTTGTGGGCCGCGGCCTTCTTCAGCCGCGGTCCCAGGTTTTTCAGCCGCCGGACGTCGATGTCGCAGGCAAAGACCTGACCTTTGCCGCCCATGGCCGCCGCGATCGCCAGGGTCTTGCCGCCGCCGCCGGCGCACAGATCGACGACCTGCATGCCCGGCTGGGCGTCGACCAAAAGGCTGGCCAGTTGGGAGCCCTCGTCCTGTACGTCGACCCGGCCGGACTTGAAGGCGTCCAGTTCGGCCAGTTGGGGGTGACTGTCGGTCCGCAATCCGATCGGCGACATGGGTGTCGGCCGGCAATCCACATCCTGTTTCGCCAACGACGCCCGCGCCTTTTCGCGCGTGGTCTTGAGAACGTTGACCCGCAAATCCAGCGGCGGCCGAATGTCGGAGGCCCGGACGATGTCGACCCAGTCGGGTCCGTAGCTGGCCTCAAGCGGCCCCTCCAGCCATTCCGGCACGTCCGCTCTGACCCAGTCCGGCGCTTGGTCCGGCATCGCCTGCTTCATTGCCGATACCAACGCCTGTTCCGCGTCCGACGGCGGTTCCGGCGCATGAGGACCACCGTCGAACAGGTCAGAAAGGTCCGTTTCGGCAGTGCTCGCCAGCATGGCAAGCATCAGCAAACGGGGGCGATCGTCGGCGTCGAATTCGATTCCGGCCTGTTGAATGCGCCACAGCAGGATGGCGCGTTGCCGAAGAACGGCATAGACATGCCCGGTCACCGCCGCCCGATCCTTCGATCCGGCATAGCGGCGGCTGCGGAAGTAGTGCCGGATGACGCCGTCGGCCGGACGCCCCTGCCCGCGCCATTCCGCTTCGACGGCGGCCAGAATGTCTATGGCGGCCTGGACCCGTGCGCCGGGTGTCATCGCGACGGATACCTTTCGATGTATTGCACCGATGTGCGCCGAAGCAACCGGCGGATGGGCTTAACTGTTCTGCCGGTAGTTGGGGGCTTCCCGGGTGATGGCGACGTCGTGGACGTGGCTTTCCCGCAACCCGGCATTGGTGATCTTGAGGAACGTCGCGTTCCGATGCATCTCGCCAATGGACGCGTTGCCGGTGTAGCCCATGGCCGCCCGCAGCCCGCCGATCAATTGATGAATGACCTGCCCGGCCGGCCCCTTGTAGGGCACACGGCCCTCGATGCCTTCCGGCACCAGCTTCATGTTTTCCTTGATCTCTTCCTGGAAATACCGGTCCGCCGATCCCCGCGCCATGGCGCCGATGGAGCCCATGCCGCGGTAGGATTTGTAGGACCGGCCCTGGTAGAGGAACACCTCGCCGGGGCTTTCGTCGGTGCCGGCCAGCAACGAACCGACCATGACGCAGTCGGCACCGGCGGCGACGGCCTTGGCCAGGTCGCCGGAGAACTTGATGCCGCCGTCGGCGATCAAGGGAACGTTCTGGTCGCGGCACACGGCCACGGCATCGGATACGGCGGTCAATTGCGGCACGCCGACACCGGCGACGATCCGGGTGGTGCAGATGGAGCCGGGCCCGATACCGACCTTGATGGCGTCGGCGCCCGCGTCGATCAGCGCTTTGGTGCCTTCCGCCGTGGCCACGTTGCCGGCCACCACCTGGGCGTAGTTGGACAGTTTCTTGATACGGTCGACGGATTCGAGGACCTTTTCGCTATGGCCGTGGGCGGTGTCCACGACGACCAGATCGGCGCCGGCCTCCAGCAATGCCTCGGTGCGGGCCATGCCCTCGTCGCCGACACCGGTGGCCGCGGCTACCCGCAGCCGCCCCTGTTCGTCCTTGCAGGCGTTGGGGTGCAGCTTCGACTTCTCGATATCCTTGACGGTGATGAGGCCGATGCAGTTGTGGTCATTGTCCACCACCAGCAGTTTTTCGATGCGGTGCTGGTGCAGCAGCCGCTTGGCGCCGTCCGTATCCACGGTTTCCCGCACGGTGACCAGGTTGTCCTTGGTCATCAGCTCGCTGACCGGCTGCGCCATGTTGCTGGCAAAACGCACGTCCCGGTTGGTCAGGATGCCGACCAGCCTGCCGCCGTCGCTCTCGGTCACCGGGATGCCGGAAATCTTGTGCTGCAGCATCAGGTCGAGGGCGTCCTGCAGGGTCTGAGCCGGCCGGATGGTCAGCGGGTTGACCACCATGCCGGACTCGAACTTCTTGACCCGGCGCACTTCGTCGGCCTGCTCGGCGATGTCCATGTTCTTGTGCACCACGCCCAAGCCGCCGGCTTGGGCCATGGTGATGGCCATGCCGCTTTCCGTGACGGTATCCATGGCGGACGAAATGAGGGGGATGTTCAAGGAGATCGTCGACGTCACGCGTGTCGCGGTATCGACCTGGCCGGGTAGGACGGACGAGGCCGCCGGCTGAAGTAAAACGTCGTCGAAAGTCAGCCCTTCGCGGATCTCCATGTCACCTCCTGTCCCGAAAATGGCGGGCAATATGGCATGGGCCGCCCGTCAATGATAGAGGCAATTCGAGGGAATATCGGCTACCTGCGCAGCCGCCCGCCTACTGGTGTTCGGCTTCCGCTTCGGCCGCGAAATCGCCTTCGACATCCTCGGGTTTGGCGCCGACGATCATGGGGTATTTGGTCTCCATGTCATGCGCCACCTTGTCGAACGGCATGTCGTCGAAGGTACCGTAATCGGCGATGTATTCCATGTGCTGACGGTCTTCGGCATCGTAGGGCTGGAACAGGGCGTCGTTTTCGCCGTCGAATTCCTGCGGCAGCACGCCGAACTTCTCGCACAGTTCGATATTGAACACCGGCGTTACCTTGACCCAGCGGTCATTGAGGAAGAGCGCCGCATAGCCGTGGTCGTAGAAGATATCCGTCCCGCCCATCATGGCCTTCAGGCGTTCGGTACACAGATGGTTGCGCACGTCGGCCAGGCCGACCCGGGCGGGAATGCCGACGGCGCGGCTCGCCGCCGCCATCAGGGACGCCTTGTAAACACAGTAGCCCTTGCCTGCCTCGAGGCAGTGATTGGCGCGGAAAAACTCGGGGTCCAACCGCATGGAATAGGGGTCGTACTTCACTTCGTCGCGGACCGCGTAGAACAGCTTGATGGCTTTCTGGACCGGGTCCGCTTCATCGCCCACGACCCGTTCGGCGAACGCTTTCACCGCCGGGTGGTCGCTGTTGATGTACCAGGTCGGCTCCAGGTCCGAATTGATAAAACCAGAGTCCGGGGACGGCGATTCACCCATGATCGGGGCACTCCTGCATGGCCACTCAAATACCGAACGATTGTTCAGTCATAAAACGATATACAGCAAGGAAAATCTGAGCGCCAACCCCGGAAAGCAAGCGGCGAAATGATCAGGCGTCGAGCAGGCCGTCGATTTCCGCCTGTTCCATGATCTGCGAACGGCCGTGAATGATGGCGCTGGCCCGGTCGATGTGCTTCTGCAGGGTCTTGGACGATTCGCGGGCGACCCGGCCGACACGGTCGGCATCGCTCTCTTCCATCGCCTTGGACATGATGCGGCACGAGAAATCGACCAGATTGTTCATGGTATCGACTTCCTTGTCGAACGGCTCGCGGTAGGCTTTCGGCGCCTTTTCGTACGCTTCGACGGCCAGATCCTTGTCGGAAAACCCGCTGTCGATGAAGTGCTGCTGATAGGACTTGGGCATCCAGGCCTGCACGTCCTCGATGCAATCCGGCATATCCGGTACCATCTCAAGAAGCATAACCACTTCGTTGAAATGATTAAGATAATCGGTCGCCAGGAAAGACTGCTCGTTGATGTTGGTACCGGCCAGCCGGGCGCGCATTTCCAGGTCCACATCATCTCCACCGGCCATGGTGACCGCAGCATCGGCGGTTTGGCCAGCGTTTGATTCGTTTGATGGTTCTGGAGCGCTCATCGATCGAGATCCGTCCATTTCCCCCGAGATCAATTCCGGAATATGAGGTCGGGTGACCCCGGAACATGCGCAGTATGGGTCGTAAGTTCCTAAGTCGGAATTAACGAAGAAACGTGATCAAACGGCTTTTTGGCAGTTTTATGGTGGATTTACCGCCAACCAGTTGAGAAAGACGTCACTGGTTTTCTTCTTCGTTGAACGCCCGGCGATAGCCGGTGGCGACCACGTATTCTTCGGACGAATCCGCCCGGCTGGCTTTCGGTTTGGCATGATGCACGTGCTCAAACGATTTTTTCATGTGATTGAGCAATTCCCGTTCCGTACCGCCCTTCAACACCTTGGCGACGAACGCACCGCCGGGTGCGAGAACGCCATCCGCCAGATCGAGGGCAGCCTCGCACAACGCTATGACACGCAGGTGATCGGTCCGCTTATGCCCTGTTGCCGGTGCGGCCATGTCACTCAGCACCACGTCCGCTTTACCTCCCAAGGCATCCTTGATGCGCTCTTCGGTTTCCAACTCGTACAGGTCGCCGAGCAGAATCGTCGCGCCGGGAACCGGCTCCATCTCCTGAATGTCCACGGCGACCACGACGCCGCCCTGCCCCACCCTGTCGACGGCCACCTGCGTCCATCCACCCGGCGCGGCGCCCAGTTCCACGACCTTGCCGCCCTTTTTCAGCAAACGGAACCGGTCATCCAGCTCGATCAGCTTCCATGCCGCACGCGAACGGTACCCGTGTTCCTGCGCCGCCTTGACGTAGGGATCATTGAGTTGGCGTTCCAACCAACGGGTGGATGATGTTCTGCGCCGCTTGGCCGTTTTCACGCGGACATGCAGTCCGCGGCTGCCCACGTCGGCACCGCCCGACTTGCGTTTCCTGCCGGCACCTTTCGACCGATTGCCGGAGCGCGACCCTGACGACGGCATGGCGTTACGCCCGTTTCGCCTGCCGTGGTGGAAAACGGCAGGCGCCGGGACGCCGGATCATGGACATCAGCAACCCTTCCCGGATCCCCCGGTCCGCGACCCGCAACCGGGAAACAGGCCATAACTCGGCAATGGCCTGCAAAATGGCACAGCCCGCGACGACAAGATCCGCCCGGTCGGTGCCGATGCACCCGACCTGAGACCGGTCTATGTACGTCATATCGGTCAGCTCGGCGGTCACTCTGTTGATGTCGTCGAAGGCAATCCACAAACCGTCGACCTTCGAGCGGTCGTAGCTGGACAATCCCAGGTGTACGCCCGCCAAGGTCGTCACGGTCCCCGAAGTGCCGAGCATCTGAACGCGGGAGATGTCGACGTCGTCGGCGGTACTGCATGCCTGCGCGAAGGGTTCCAGCATGTCGCGAAACAGGCCGACCATCTTGCCGTAGCTCTCCGCACAGCTTCCGTTCTCGGGAAACTGCTCGGTCAGATTGACGACGCCCCAGGGTATGGAGGTCCAATTCAGCAAGTCGGTGCCGCCGCCGGAACGGACCGACACCCACATGATTTCCGTACTGCCGCCGCCAATATCGAACACGATGGCCCGGTCCGCGGACGAATCGATCAGCGGCTCGCAGCCTTCAAGCGCGAGTGCCGCTTCCTCCTCGGTGGTAATGACGTCCAAATGGAGACCGGTTTCGTCGACGACCCGGCGGCGAAACGTTTCGTAATTGTTCGCTTTTCGGCATGCCTCCGTGGCCACGCACCGGGCCCGGCTGACCCGCCGGCGGCGCATTTTGTCCGCGCAGATCTTAAGGCTGGCGATCGTCCGGTTCATCGCCTGGTCGGACAGGCGCCGGTTGGTTCCCACGCCCTCGCCCAGCCGGACGATACGGGAATAGGCGTCGATGACCCGAAACCCCTGCCCCGCGGTCCGGGCAACCAACAGCCGGCAGTTGTTCGTCCCCAGATCGAGGGCGCCAAGAACGTCGCCGCGGCGGCGCGAACGATATGCAGTATGGCCTTGGCTGGATTTCTGCGACCCTAACCCTGACTCCCTGTCCACAATGTACTCCCGTGGCCGGTCGGCGACCGTCCCGTTGTGCTCCGTTGCAGGCACTGTAACAGTATTGACGCGATGTCGGAAACCGGAATGGGATGGCGCCGCTGCCGGGGTCCAATCAAGTCTCCGAAAACCTTGAATTTGAGCGCATTTTGCCAAGTTGACAATATGGTCCGGGTTTCACTATATCTTCACCCATATGGCCCCAGTATGCAGGCCACATTGCTGGGGGATAGTTTAGCGGTAGAACTTCCGGCTCTGACCCGGACAGCCCTGGTTCGAATCCAGGTCCCCCAGCCATTTCCCCTCAACCGAACCTTATGTCGATCGGCATCGACCCTGCCGGAAACCGGCTGGTTTGACACCGTGTCGAGTCCGATTGACAGCCCGCATTGCCCGGCGTACGGTCGCTGCGACGGTTCCCGTATGGGATTGAAAGGGAACGCGGTGCTGCCTGGCCGTTCGTTCAGGCAAATTCCGTGGCTGTCCCCGCAACTGTGAACGGCGAGTCACCGTCCCCAAGCGCCACTGATGCCGTGCATCGGGAAGGCAGGACGACAGACACCGACCCGTAAGCCAGGAGACCTGCCGTCGCGTCGTAGTCGTACGCACCGTTTTGAGACGGAGGATCTTCGTGCAGCGTACCCCATATGGCCGTCCGGCCAACAGTTACCACAATCATCGCCAGCATGATCGATCCCGTGCGCGGTACACGCTGCACCGTGCCCTCCCGCTTGTTTATTAAAGGAACTTTTATGTCGACTGATTCTCAGACACACACGTCATCCGCCCAGGTGCAAGAACGTTCCGCCGCCTTGGTGCCGGCCATCGCCGCACTTTTCCTCGGCGTTTTTGTGATTTTCGGTGCCGGTTTTGCCGGTTCGGAGACGCTGCACAATGCCGCGCACGATTCGCGTCATGCCTTCGCGTTCCCTTGCCACTAGGACCGATTGAATGTTTCGCAGGATATTTCTGTCCGCCATTGCTGCGGGCCTGATTTCCGGTCTGACGGTGTCCGTGGTCCAGGAATTCACCACCACGCCGATCATTCTTGAAGCCGAACGCTATGAGAATGGCGATCCGAATGAGCAGGACGCCCGAAGTACAGACGTTCCCACGCCCACTCTGATCCACGCGGTGCCGGAGGCGCACAACCATCTGTTCGCCCACGGTGATGGTGACGGCGATGGGGCCGAGGCTGCCTGGGGGCCCGAAGACGGCATCGAACGGACACTCTATACGACGCTGGCCAATGTGCTGACGGGTATCGGTTTCGCCTTGATTTTGGTGGCCGGTTTCGCCCTGCGCGGCGAGGACGTGGACGGTAAAAAAGGCGTGCTGTGGGGTATCGCCGGATTTGCCGCCTTTTCCCTGCTGCCTGCCCTCGGCCTGCCGCCTGAAGTTCCCGGCAGCTTCGCCGCGGAATTGTCCGCGCGCCAAGGCTGGTGGCTGTTCGCCGCCGCGGCTTCGGCGGTCGGTATCTGGCTGGCCGTTTTCGCACGCGCCAATTGGCTCAAGGTCGTCGGCATACTTGTCGTTGCGCTGCCCCATCTCGTCGGTGCACCGCACCCCGCCGAGTTTGGCGGCAATCCACCGCCCGAATTGGCGGGGCACTTTGTTTCGGCGTCCTTGGTGACGGCCGCATTGTTCTGGGTGGCCCTGGGCTGGCTCAGCGGAACCTTCTATCGGCGATTCGCTTAGCGGCGACGCCGGCGATTTTAAGGCCGTTCGGAGCGGCGCTGGCCAGGTCGGTCAGCGCCGCTCGGCGTCTTCAAGAGTCGGTAAGCCACGAGAGTTTTCCCTTCGCTTTCGGAGTAAATTCGTATGACGGCCAAGATCCCCGCCACAGTCGTTACCGGGTTTCTCGGTGCGGGCAAAACCAGCCTGATCCGCAATGTGATCGAAAACGCCAACGGCCGGCGCCTGGCATTGATCATCAACGAGTTCGGCGATATCGGCGTCGACGGTCAATTGCTGCAGGGCTGCGGTGATGAAACCTGCAGCGACGACGATATCGTCGAACTGGCCAACGGCTGCATCTGCTGCACGGTCGCGGACGATTTCCTGCCCACCATTCAGGCGCTGCTCGACCGCGACGCACCACCCGACCACATCATCATCGAGACATCGGGACTGGCTTTGCCCAAACCGCTGGTCAAGGCGTTCAACTGGCCGGAGGTCCGCACCCGGGTCACGGTCGATGGGGTGGTTGCCGTGGTCGATGGCCGCGCGGTCGCGGACGGCCAGTTCGCCGCCGATCCGGAGGCCGTTCAGGCGCAAAGGGAAGACGACGACAATCTCGACCATGACAGTCCGTTGGAAGAACTCTACGAAGACCAACTGGCCTGCGCCGATCTCGTGGTGCTCAACAAATCCGATTTGCTTGTGGACGGCGAGCACACGGCCGTCACCGGCGACATTCACAATCAGGTCCGTCGTGCCGTCAAACTCGTGTCGGCGTCCCATGGCCAGGTCGATTCCAGTGTCCTGCTCGGTTTGGACGCCGCCGCCGAAGACGACCTGGACGCGCGTCCGTCCCATCACGACAGCGCCGACGACCACGACCATGACGATTTCGAAAGCTTCGCGGTCGAGTTCGGCGCCGTGACTACCCCCGACGACCTTCTGTCGCGTCTCGTGCCGATCATCGAACGGCACGACATTCTACGCATCAAAGGGTTCGTCGACGTGGCCGGCAAGGACATGCGCCTTGTCGTGCAGGGCGTCGGACCGCGTGTGAATCACTATTACGACCGGGACTGGGAGAGCGATGAATCCCGTTCGAGCCGCCTGGTGATCATCGGCGAACGCGGACTGGACCAAACCGCAATCGTCAGTGCACTAAAGGCCTGAGGGCAATCCATGCATCTGCTCGCCGCCACACCCGGAGCCCTGAACGACGGCAGTGAAGCCGTCGATCTGGGACAGACTCCGGCCGACGTGGTGGTGATTTCGGCCGCGGATACGGAACTTTCCAGCCTGGCGAAGGCGCACGAAGTACTCCGCCAGGACAATCCGGATCTTCCATCCCTGCGTCTCGCCAATTTCATGCAGTTGGGCCATCCCATGTCGGTGGACCTGTACATCGAGGATATCGTCCGGCACGCAAAACTTGTTATGGTGCGGTTGCTGGGCGGCACCGGGTATTGGACCTATGGCATCGAGCAGGTCACGGATTGTTGCCGGCGGCACGGCATCGCCCTGGCGGTCGTGCCGGGCGACGATCAGCCGGACGCCGAACTGACCGGACTCAGCACGCTGTCCGAAGAAAACTGCCACCGGCTCTGGCAATACTGCGTGCACGGCGGCGGTGCCAACTATCGCAATCTGCTGCGGTACTTCGGATCGTTGCTCGGCCGGGATCAGGTCTGGGCGGAGCCGGCACCCCTGCTGCGCGCCGGATTGTATTGGCCGGGCACGGACTTGCCCGACCTGGATACCGTGCGGGAAGACTGGCAGGACGGTGCGCCGGTCTCGGCCATCGTGTTCTATCGCGCTCTCTTTCAGGCCAACAACCTGGCGCCGGTTGACGCGCTGATCGACGCGCTGCGAAGCCGCGGCATCAACCCGCTGCCCATCTACGTCAGCAGCCTGAAAGACCCGGTCGTGGCGGAGACGGTGTCGGGTCTGTTGGACGAAACAGCACCCGGCGCCATCCTCAACGCCACAGGCTTTGCCATTTCGTCTCCCGGTACGGCGCGCAAGGAGACGCCCTTCGACGGCGCCGATTGCCCGGTTATCCAAGTGGTGTTTTCGGGCGGCAACGAAGAGAGTTGGCGTGATGCCACCCATGGCCTGTCGGCCCGTGACATCGCCATGAACGTGGCACTGCCCGAGGTCGACGGCCGCATCCTGTCGCGCGCGGTGTCGTTCAAGGACGAAGCGCGCTATGACGAGGCCACCCAGACCAGCATCGTCGCTTACAAGGCCGTACCCGACCGCGTGGCCTTCGTCGCGGAGATGACCAGGAACTGGATCACCCTACGCGAGACCGAACCTTGCGACCGCCGCGTTGCCTTGATCCTCGCCAATTATCCCAACAAGGACGGCCGGCTCGGCAACGGCGTCGGGCTCGATACCCCGGCCGGCGCCATCAACATTCTCAAAGCCATGCGGGCGGCGGGTTACGACACCGGGACCGTACCGGCCGACGGCAACGCCTTGGTCGCGCGTATCCAGACCGGCCCGACGAACAGCGGCATCGCCGGGCGCGTTGTCGAAGAAACGTTATCGCGCGCCGAATACGAACTGTTCTTCGCCGGCCTGCCGGACCAGGTTCGCACGGCCGTGTCCGAACGCTGGGGCGCGCCGGATGACGATCCCTACTTCCGATCGGGATCGGTCGATTGCGGCGACTTCGCCTTGCCGGTATTCCGTCTCGGCAACACCGTCATCGGCCTGCAACCGGCGCGTGGCTACAACATCGACCCGGTCACCAGCTACCACGACCCGGACCTGCCGCCACCGCATGGGTATCTGGCCTTCTATGCCTGGCTGCGTCTGCACTTTCGCGCCCACGCTGTGGTCCATGTCGGCAAGCACGGCAACATGGAATGGCTGCCGGGCAAGGCTGTCGCGCTGAGCAGTGCCTGCTTCCCCGAGGCCGTCTTCGGTCCGACACCGCATCTCTATCCCTTCATCGTCAATGATCCGGGCGAAGGGACCCAGGCCAAGCGCCGCGCCGGCGCCGTCATTGTCGATCATCTGACGCCGCCGCTGACCCGGGCGGAAACATACGGTCCACTGGCCGATCTTGAACTGCTGGTCGACGAGTATTTCGAGGCCGCCGGCGTCGACCCCCGCCGCCTGACCATTCTGCGCGAGCAAATCCTGGAACTGGTGCAGACGCTCGGCCTCGACAAGGATTGCGGCATTTCCGAGCGGGACGACAAGGAAAGCAGCCTGACCAAGCTGGACGCCTATCTCTGCGAACTCAAGGAACTGCAGATCCGGGACGGCCTGCACATATTCGGCGACAGCCCCAAAGGCACGCAGTTGATCGACCTTCTTGTCGCTTTGGTCCGCGTACCCCGCGGCGATGGTCAGGCCGGCGACGCATCCCTGCACCGGGCCTTGGCCGCCGATTTGGGTCTCGCCGAAAACGGGTTCGACCCCCTCGACTGCGCCATGGCCGATCCCTGGAACGGCCCACGTCCCCCGGCGCTGGCTGACACTACTTCCTGGCGCACCAATGGCGATACGGTCGAACGCATAGAAATTCTAGCACACGACATTGTCGCAGGCCGCCATGAGCCCGACCCGGCCTGGGTTCGCGCACACAAGGTTCTCGAGGCATTGAACGAAACCGTCCGACCTAGCGTGACCGCCAGCGGCGCCAGTGAACTGGACGGCTTATTGAAAGGTCTGAATGGCCGCTTCGTCGAACCGGGCGCCTCCGGCGCGCCGACGCGCGGCCGTCTCGATGTCTTGCCCACGGGCCGGAATTTCTACTCGGTCGACAGCAGGACGGTGCCCACCCCCGCCGCCTGGACGCTGGGGTGGAAGTCGGCCGACCTGCTTATCACCCGCTACCGGCAGGAACACGGTGCCTGGCCGCGTTCCATGGTCATCAGCGCCTGGGGCACCTCCAACATGCGCACCGGCGGCGACGACATCGCCCAGGCCCTGGCCTTGATGGGCGCGCGCCCGACTTGGGACAGCGCGTCACGGCGGGTGACGGGTTTTGAAATCATCCCTTTGGAGACCCTGGACCGGCCGCGCATCGACGTCACGCTGCGCATCTCGGGCTTCTTCCGCGATGCCTTCCCGGCCCAGATCGCGTTGTTCGATTCGGCGGCCCGTGCCGTTGGCGCCCTGGACGAAGACGCACGCGCCAACCCCCTCGCCGCCCGCCGGCGGGAAGAACGCGCCCAATTGGTGGCGCAAGGCTTGACCGAAGAGGACGCAGACGCCAAGGCCGGCTACCGCGTCTTCGGTTCGAAGCCGGGGGCGTACGGTGCCGGACTGCAGGCGTTGATCGACGAACGCGGCTGGCAGGACGACGGCGATCTCGCCCGGGCCTATGTCGCCTGGGGCGGGTACGCCTATGGCGCCCATAGCGAAGGACAAGCGGAACACGGGCTTTTCGAACGCCGCCTGACCGCCATCGATGCCGTCGTGCATAACCAGGACAATCGCGAACACGACCTGCTCGATTCCGACGACTATTACCAGTTCGAGGGCGGCGTCACGGCGGCCATTCGCCATCTGAAGGGCGCACAGCCGCCGGTCTATCACAACGATCATTCCCGGCCCGAAAGCCCCAAGGTCCGGCGGCTGGAAGAGGAAATCGCACGAATCGTCCGCGCCCGGGTGGTCAATCCCAAATGGATCGACGGCGTTATGCGCCACGGTTACAAGGGCGCCTTCGAGATGGCGGCGACGGTGGACTACTTGTTTGCCTTCGCGGCGACCGCCCACGCGGTGGGCGACCATCATTTCGACGCGGTATTCGAGGCCTATCTCGAAGACGACCGGGTGCGGGAATTTCTGGCCGAAAACAACCCGGCGGCATTGCAGGAGATGGCCGAGCGCCTGCTGGAAGCCCTCAATCGCGGACTCTGGCGTCCGCGCTCCAACTCGGCCCACGCGCACCTGGTGCAAATGGCCTGTGAAAACGAAAACGAATCCGAAAAGACGACCATGGAGGCAGTGTCATGAGTGACGGCGCGACCGAACCGACGGATGAATTCTCCCGGGCCAACGCCAAGGCGCGCAAGAAAAAGGAAGCCCGCGACAAGATCATCGCCACCAAGACCATCGAAAAGGGCTTGCTGATGGTGCATACGGGCAAGGGCAAGGGCAAATCGACCGCCGCCTTCGGCCTTGCCGCCCGGGCGCTGGGCAACGGCATGAAAGTCGGCGTCATCCAGTTCGTCAAAGGCAAATGGGAAACCGGCGAGCGGGTCGTACTGGAAAAGTTTCCCGATCATTGCACCATCAAGACCATGGGCGAAGGTTTCACCTGGGAAACCCAGGACCGGCAGCGCGATATCGCCGCCGCCGAGCGGGCATGGGAGGCGTCGAAGGAAATGATCGAGGCCTGCCGCGGTGACGATCCCGCCTACGACATGGTCATTCTGGACGAACTCAATATCGTCCTGCGCTATGAAACCCTGCCTCTCGACGACGTGCTGGAGGTGCTGAAGAACAAGCCCGAGATGCTGCATGTCGTCGTCACGGGCCGCAACGCCAAGGACGAACTGATCGAACTGGCCGATCTGGTCACCGAGATGAAGCAGATCAAACATCCCTTCCGTTCGGGCGTAAAAGCCCAGAAAGGTATCGAGTTTTGACGTCTGCCGCCTTGATGCTGCAGGGAACCGGATCCGACGTCGGCAAGTCGTTGCTGGCCGCCGGATTGTGCCGCGCGGCCCGGCGCCGCGGTCACCGGGTCCTGCCGTTCAAGCCGCAGAATATGTCCAACAACGCCGCGGTGACCGTTGACGGCGGCGAAATCGGCCGGGCCCAGGCCTTGCAGGCGCAGGCGTGCGGGGTCGAACCCCATACCGACATGAATCCGGTGCTGCTCAAGCCGCAGACCGACATGGGTTCCCAGGTCGTGGTGCACGGCCGTATGCACGGCAATGCCAAGGCGCGCGAATATCAATCGCTGAAACCCACGCTGCTGCCCAAGGTGCTCGACAGTTTCCAGCGGCTGCGCCAGCAGGCCGACCTGGTCATGGTCGAAGGCGCCGGCAGCCCGGCCGAGATCAATCTGCGCCAGGGCGATATCGCCAATATGGGATTTGCCCGCGCGGCCGACGTGCCGGTGGTGCTGGTCGGCGACATCGACCGGGGCGGGGTCATCGCCCAGCTTGTCGGCACGTGGCAGCTGCTCGACGATCTCGACCGGCGCCAAATCGGCGGCTATCTCGTCAACAAGTTTCGCGGCGACGCCAGCCTGTTTGATGATGGCCTTGCGCTCATCAGCGAACGCACGGGGATGCAATCGTTCGGCGTGCTGCCCTATTTTGCGGACGCGGGAAAACTCCCCGCGGAAGACGCGGTTCAGGTACTCGGCGCCGGGTCCGATCCCGGCCGGGCAATCCGCATCGCCGTGCCGGTCTTCTCGCGCATCGCCAATTTCGACGATCTCGACCCCCTCGCCGCCGAACCGGACGTCAGTGTCATCATGGTCGAGCCGGGCCAGGCCATCCCCGGCGACGCCGACCTGGTCATCCTGGCCGGCAGCAAAGCCACCCTCGCCGACCTGGCGTTCGTGCGCCGGCAGGGCTGGGATGTGGACCTGCGGGCCCATCACCGGCGCGGGGGCGCCATTCTCGGTATTTGCGGCGGTTACCAGATGCTCGGCCGGCGCCTGAGCGATCCGGACGGAATCGAGGGCGCACCGGCCGAAGTCGACGGGTTGGGTTATCTCGATGTCGACACCGTCCTGACCGGCGACAAGACCCTCACACGGGTCAGCGGCCAATGGCGTGATACCGGCGACGCCGTGACGGGCTACCGCATGCATGTGGGCCGCACGGCGGGCGCGGACTGCGATCGTCCGCTTGTACATTTGAGCGACGGCCCGGAAGGTGCCACATCGGACGACGGTTTATGTCACGGCACCTATGTCCACGGCCTGTTCGCCGCCGACGATTTCCGCCACGCCTTTCTCGACCGCCTCAAATCCCGGCAATCCAGCGGCCTGGCCTACGAGCAACAGGTGGAAACCACGTTGGACGCGCTGGCCGACCATATGGAAACCCATTTGGACGTCGACGGCCTGCTGGCGTTGGCCGGCCTGACAACAACACAACGACCGCAAGCGGGGAAACGGAGTACAGCATGAGTGGAAAAACCGGCGTTATGGTCTGCGGTCACGGCAGCCGCGACGTGGAAGCCGTCAAGGAATTCGAGTCGGTCGCCAAGGGCATCGCCGAACGCCTGCCGCAGTTCGAAGTGGACTCCGGCTTTCTCGAATTCGCCACGCCGGTCATCCGCGACGGCCTCGACCGTCTGCGCGAATCGGGCCACAGCCGCATCCTGGCCGTGCCGGGCATGCTGTTCGCCGCCGGCCACGCCAAGAACGACATCCCCTCGGTGCTCAACGCCTATCAGGCACAGCACGACGGCCTGACCATTGACTACGCCCGGGAACTGGGTGTCGACCTGAAGCTGCTCAAAGCGGCCCGCGACCGCATCGAGGGTGCGCTGGCCGGGCTGGACGACAGCGTGCCGTTGACGGAGACCGTATTGGTCGTTGTCGGCCGCGGCGCATCCGACCCCGATGCCAATTCCAATGTCTCCAAGGTCACCCGCATGTTGTGGGAGGGCATGGGCTTCGCCTGGGCGGAGACCTGCTATTCGGGCGTCACTTTCCCGCTGGTCGAACCGGGTCTGGAACACGTGGCGCGTCTTGGTTACAAGCGCGTGCTGGTGTTTCCCTACTTCCTGTTCACCGGCGTGCTGGTCAAGCGTATCTACCACTACACCGACGTGGTCGCGGAGCGCCATCCCGACATCGAATTCGTCAAGGTGCCCTACCTCAACGACCACCCCCAGGTGCTCGACGCCTTTGCCGAACGGGTGCAGGAAATTCTCGACGGCACCAACAACATGAACTGCCAATTGTGCAAATACCGGGAGCAGTTCATCGGCTTCGAGGACGAGGTCGGTCTGCGCCAGGAAAGCCACCATCACCATGTGGAAGGGATCGGCACCGGTGACGCCCACGACCACAGCCATGATCACAGCCATGATCACCACCACGACCATGATCACGGACATGATCATGGGCATGACCACGGGCATCATCATCACCCCTACCCGCACGCGGACCATCCCTTGGGGCCGGTGACCATGAAGGAAAGCGACTGAGGTCCATGTCCCAGGCCTTGGAATACGAGCGCGATCCCGCCGAGATCTACCGCAAGTCCTTCGCGACCATCTGGTCCGAGGCGGATCTCGGCGGCGTGCCGCTGGATGTCGCCGAAATCGTCGTGCGGCTGATCCATGCCTGCGGCATGACCGACGTCACCGAGGACCTGTCCTACACGGCCGACGTGGCCGAGAACGCCCGCCACGCTCTGGACAACGGCGCGCCGGTCCTGGTGGACGCCGAGATGGTGGCCAAGGGCATCATCCGTGACCGGCTGCCGATGAACAACCCGGTCATCTGCACCCTGAACGACCCGGCCGTGCGGGCCATGGCCCGGGAACGGGAGACCACCCGATCGGCGGCGGCCGTCGATCTGTGGCGGCCGCGCCTGCACGGCGCCGTCATTGCCATCGGCAACGCGCCGACGGCCCTGTTCCGGCTGCTCGAGATGATCGCCGAGGAAGGCGCCCGTCCGGCGGCCCTGTTTGCCCTGCCCGTCGGATTCGTCGGAGCGGCGGAATCCAAGGACGCCCTGGTGAACGGCGATTTTGGCGTGCCTTACCTGACGGTGCGCGGCCGGCGCGGCGGCAGCGCCATGGCGGCGGCGGCCGTCAATGCCCTCGGCGGCAACGGTGACACGGGATCGGTGCGGTGAGCGCGCGCTGGCTGAGCATCGTCGGTCTGAGCGAGCAGGGTCTCGACGGCCTGTCACCCGACGCCCGCGCGCTGGTCGATGGCGCGGCGGTGCTGATCGGCGGTGAACGTCACCTGGCCATGGTGCCCGATGACGGCCGCGAACGGCTGTCCTGGCCGAACCCGCTCGGCAAACTGGTCGACGAGATCGTCTCCCGGCGCGGAGAACGCATCTGTGTCCTGGCCACCGGCGATCCCATGAACTACGGCATCGGCGTGACCCTGGCGAAACACGTTCCGGCGGAGGAAATGACCGTCATCCCCGCGCCGTCCGCCTTCAGCCTGGCCTGCAGCCGCATGGGCTGGGACCGCAATGCCGTGCACACCGTCACCCTGCACGGCCGCCCCCTCGCCGGCCTGAACCGCTATCTGTATCCCGGCGCCTGTATCGTCGCCCTCAGCAACGACGGCAGTACGCCCGCCGACGTTGCGGCGCTGCTGACGGGACAGGGGTACGGCGCCAGCCGCCTGACGGTATTCGAGGGCATGGGCGGCGGCCACGAAAACCGTCTCACCGGTTCGGCGGAGGCCTGGCCGCACGGACGGGCGGCCGACTTCAACACCCTGGCCATCCTGTGCGCCGGAGATGCGGCACCGCACTGGGCACCGGGCCTGCCCGACGACGCCTTCGCCCATGATGGCCAGCTGACCAAGCGCGCGGTCCGGGCGGCGACCTTGGCCGCTCTGTCACCGCTTCCCGGCCAGCATTTGTGGGATGTCGGCGCCGGTTGCGGATCGGTCGCCATCGAATGGCTGCGCACGCACCCCTCCTGTTCGGCCACGGCCATCGAACGGCACGCCGGACGCATCGCCATGATGCGCGACAACGCCGCCAATCTCGGCGTCCCGCAGCTCGGCGTCGTCGATGGTGACGCCCCGGCTGCATTCGAGGGGTTGCCGCAACCCGATGCGGTTTTCGTCGGCGGTGGCACGTCCTCTCCCGAGGTGATGACGGCTTGCTGGCAGGCGGTGCGCGCCGGCGGGCGGATGGTGGCCAACGCCGTCACCCTGGAAGGCGAGCAGGCGCTGATGGACTGGCATGCACGGCATGGCGGCGATTTGTCCCGCCTTTCCGTTGCCCATGCCCAACCGATCGGCCGTTTCAACGGCTGGTCCCCCCTTCGTACCGTTACGCAGTTGAGTATCAGAAAGTCATGACAGGCACGCTTTACGGCATCGGCGCCGGACCGGGCGATCCCGATCTCATCACGCTCAAGTCCCTCAAGGTCTTGCAGTCGGTCCCGGTGCTCGCCTATCCCGCGCCGGACGACGGCGACAGTCTGGTCCGCGCCATCGTCGACCCGCACCTATCGGGCCAGCAAGAAGAGGTCGTCATCCGCATTCCCATGGTGGTCGACCGCTTTCCGGCCCAGGACGTCTACGACAAGGCCGTCGCCGACATCGGCGCGCACCTGCAGGCCGGCCGGGACGTGGCCTTCGTCTGCGAGGGCGATCCGTTTTTCTACGGCTCGTTCATGTTCCTGTTCGGTCGTATGGCGGAACAATATCCGGTCGAGGTCATCCCCGGCGTGTCGTCATTAACCGCCGCCGCCGCCGTTCTCGGCGCGCCCCTGGCCGCCCGCAACGACATCCTCACGGTGATTCCCGCGCCGCTGGACGACGCGTCGCTCAGCCGCCGGCTGGCCGACGCCGACGCCGCCGTGATCATCAAGGTGGGCCGCCATTTCGCCCGGGTCCGGGCCGTGCTCAACGATCTCGGGCTCGACCATTGCGCCCGCTATGTCGAACGGGCCACCATGAGCCAGCAAAAGGTTCTGCCTCTGTCGGATGTGGACGATACCAACGTGCCCTATTTTTCCATCATTCTGGTGCACAAGCGCGGAGCGGCCTGGCAATGAACGCAACCGAAATCGCGGTCGTCGTTCTGACCGCCTCGGCCCTCGAAACCGGCCGCACCATCGCCGGTCGGTTGCCGAACGCCCGTGTCCACGGATTGGAGGACCGCGTCGATGATGCCGATGTGATGTTCAGGGACACTGGCCGCCATCTGACCGAACTCTTTTCCGAAGGCACGGGCATCGTCGGCGTCTGCGCCGCGGGCATTCTCATCCGCACCCTGGCACCGACCCTGGCGGGCAAACATTACGAGCCGCCCGTGCTGGCCGTGGCCGAGGACGGTTCGGCAGTCGTTCCGCTGCTCGGCGGGCACCACGGCGCCAACGACCTGGCCCGGACCATCGCCGAGCATCTGAAGGTGGACGCCGCCGTTACCACGGCCGGCGATCTGCGGTTCGGCGTGGCGCTCGACCAGCCGCCGCCCGGCTATGTGCTCGACGGTCCGGAACACGCCAAGGCCTTCATGGCCGCATTGCTGGCCGGACAGTCCGTGCGGCTCGAGAGCCCAACTGATTGGCTTTCGCAATCGGACCTGCCCGTTGCCGAAGACGGCGCCCTGACGATCCGTATCGACGCTGCCGGTCCGGGCAGCGATGCCACCACCCTGGTCTACCGCCCGCAAAACCTGGCGGTGGGCGTTGGCTGCGAACGGAACACGCCGGATGCACAGGTCATCGGCCTGGTGATGGAGACGCTCGCGGAGTACGGCCTGTCGCCGCTGTCTGTCGCGGCCATCGTCAGCATCGATCTCAAGGAAGACGAACCGGCCGTGCACGCCGTGGCCGATGCCCTCGGTGTTCCGGTGCGGGTGTTCGGCGCCGACAGGCTGGAAGCGGAAACGCCGCGGCTGCACACGCCGTCGGAACAGGTTTTCCGCGAGGTCGGCTGCCACGGCGTGGCGGAAGGCGCGGCATTGGCCGCCGTGGGCGCATCGGGCAAACTGATCGTGCCCAAGCAAAAATCCGCCCGCGCCACCTGCGCCATCGCCCTAGCGGAACATCTTCTGGATCCCGGTCAATTTGGCCGGGCGCGTGGCCGCGTGGCCATCATCGGCATCGGTCCGGGCGATGACGCCTGGCGCACGCCTCAGGCGGACGCCTGCATCGGACACGCCGATCACGTGGTGGGCTATGGTCTTTACCTGGATCTGCTTGGGTCGGCGATCGACGGCAAGCAGCGGCACGATTTCCCGCTCGGCGCGGAGGAAGACCGGGTCCGGGCCGCCCTGAACATCGCCGCCGACGGCAACAGCGTGGCGCTCGTGTCGTCCGGCGATGCCGGCATTTACGGCATGGCGACGCTGCTGTTCGAACTGCTCGACAAGGGCGATACCCCCGCCTGGAAGCGGGTCGATGTGGCCGTGGCACCGGGTCTGTCGGCCTTGCAGGCGGCGGCGGCCCGCACCGGCGCCCCGCTCGGCCACGATTTCTGCACCATCTCCCTCTCCGATCTGCTGACGCCCTGGCCGTCCATCCAAAAACGGGTCAAGGCGGCGGCGGAAGGGGATTTCGTCATCGCCTTCTACAATCCGGTGTCGCGCCGCAGAACGACGCAGTTGGCCCATGCCCGCGACGTGCTGCTCGAACACCGCCCGGCGGACACGCCGGTTGCCCTGGCGCGCAATCTCGGACGGGACGGCGAACTGGTTCGCTTCGTAACGTTGTCCGAACTCGATCCCGCCGACATCGATATGCTGACGGTGGTTCTCGTCGGCTCCAGCGAAACACGGCTGTTCGCGACGCCCGACGGACGGCAGTGGATGTACACGCCGCGGGGTTACGCGGGCAAGTTGGATTCGGTGATGCAGGATCTGTCGGCATGACGGTGCATTTCATCGGCGCGGGTCCGGGCGCCGCGGACCTCATCACCGTCCGCGGTCGCGACCTGATCGCGTCCTGCCCCGTCTGTCTGTACGCCGGCTCCCTGGTGCCGGGCGAAGTCGTGGAGTGGGCGCCGGAAGACGCACGGATCGTCGACACGGCCATTCTCAACCTGGACGAAATCATTGCGGAAATCGTCGCCGCCCACGAGGTCGGCCACGACGTGGCACGGGTGCATTCCGGCGATCCGTCGCTTTACGGCGCCATCGGCGAACAGATCCGCCGGCTGGAAGCGCTGGGCATCGACTACGACATCACGCCGGGCGTGCCGGCCTTCGCGGCGGCGGCGGCGGCGCTGAAAACCGAATTCACCCTGCCCGACGTCAGCCAGACGGTCATTCTCACCCGCACCGCCATGAAGTCGTCGGCCATGCCCGACGGCGAGGACCTGGAAACGCTTGGCCGGTCCGGCGCCACCCTGGCGCTACACCTGTCGGTCCGTAACCTGCGTCAGGTTTGCGCCGACCTCATCCCCCACTACGGTGAAGACTGCCCCGTCGCCGTGGTCTACCGGGCGAGCTGGCCGGACGAGCAGGTCATTCGCGGCACCCTGTCGACCATCCGCCAGCAGGTCCGCGACGCCAAGATCACCCGCACGGCCCTGGTCATCGTCGGCCACGTGCTGGCGCCGGATGATTTCCGCGACAGCGCGCTCTACGACCCCAACCACGTGCACGTCCTGCGCCATGGCGGAAAGCGTGAAAGCAGCTAATTCGGTAAAGTACTCTCCACCCACGCAATGCAGGCCTCGACGGAGTTCACGGCCGGCGAGATATCCGATTTCTGCCGTTCGATCATGATAACGGGCAACTGTAATGCCCTTGCCGCCGCGATTTTACCGTAGGACGCACCACCGCCGCTGTTTTTGCTCACCACCGCGCCGATTTTGTGATGCTTGAGAAGCGCGATTTCCGATGCCTCGTCGAATGGTCCGCGCTCACAAATCAATTGGTAATGCTTCAGTGGGACATGCTCCGGCGGGGTGATCAGGCGAACCAGGAACCAAACGTCTTCACAGACTTGAAATGCGTCCAGGTCGCTGTGGCCGGTCGCCAGAAACGTCCGCTCTCCGAGTTTTTGAACCGTGCGCGCGGCATCCGCGAACGACGTGACGCTGAACCAGCGGTCTTCGGTTTCGGGTTTCCAGGCGGGGCGCTGCAAACGCACATACGGTAACCGCACCGATCGGCAAGCCCTATGTGCATTGGCGGTGATTTCGGTGGCAAAGGGATGGGTCGCGTCAATGACGGCATCGATGCTTGCGTCCTCAAGATGACGCACCAGCCCGTCAACGCCACCGAAACCACCGGTGCGGACGGCGCCGGCGATCGACTGCCGCGCGTTGGTGCGCCCGGCGAGTGACGTCACGACGTTCAGGCCATCCCGTTCGGCCAGGACATGGGACAGCCGCGCGGCCTCCGTCGTGCCGCCCAGTATCAGGATGTTTTTCATGTGCTTCGTCCGTTGCGGCCCGCGAGGCGGCCTTGCCGGTCGTAGATCAGGACCTCCATCTCGATGCCGCCACCGGCGATGTCTTCCGCCACCGCGCGCGCCAAGCCGGCAATATGATCGGCAAGTGGAATGCCGGCGTTTTGCGCTATGTTCAGCACCTCCATCGCCGTATTGGCGCCGGTACAGCGGTCGCGGACGGCCTGTGGAGCGTCGAGCGCATCCATCTGTTGTGCCAGCCACGGCAGGTCCACCTGGCTGCGGCCCGAATGCAAATCCATGTGTCCCTGCGCAAGTTTGCTGATCTTGGCGAAGCCGCCGGCCAAGGAGAGACGCTCCACCGGGTGCTTGCGCAGATACTTCAGCATACCGCCGGCGAAATCGCCCATGTCGATCAAGGCATGGTCGGGAAGGTCATACAGCGCCTTCACCGCCTTTTCTGAGGTCGAGCCGGTCGCGGCGGCGATATGGCCGAGACCGGCGGCGCGGGCGACGTCGATGCCCTGGTGGATCGAGGCGATCCACGCCGCACAGGAATAAGGAACGACGATGCCTGTAGTCCCCAATACGGACAGGCCGCCGACGATGCCGAGCCTGCCGTTCATTGTCCGCTCGGCCAGTTTCTCGCCGCCGGGGATCGACACCGTGACGACCACGTTCGCCGTCGTGCCGTGCGATCTGGCCACGTCTTCGATGGCGCCCCTGATCATGGACCGCGGCACCGGATTGATCGCCGGCTCGCCCGCCGGAACCGGCAGGCCGTCGCGGGTCACGGTCCCGACCCCTTCGCCGGCCCGGAAGACGACACCGCCATCCCCCGGCGTCAACTGAACCGAGACCAGAATGGTCGCGCCATGTGTCACGTCGGGGTCGTCGCCGGCATCCTTGATTACGCCGACCGTTGCGGTGCCCCCGTCCATGGATTGCCGGGACAGGGCAAAGGCAACGGTCTGACCGCGCGGCAGGGTGATTTCCACCGGATCAGGGAATTCCCCCGTCAACAGCGCGGTGAACGCGGATTTCGCCGCCGCCGTGGCACAGGCACCCGTTGTCCACCCCCGTCGCAGAGGCCGATTGTCTTGCTCGTCCATATCTAATTTATAGTGCCCGAGACATTGAGTGACTAGGCGGCGATGGCCGCACGGTGTAAAACGGCTTCATGGATAATTTACCGCAGAATCTTCCCGAATTTCTGCCCGGTTGGGTCTGGCTTGTGGGGGCCGGTCCCGGTGACGTCGGGCTGTTGACGCTGCATGCCGCCCACGCCCTCTCCCAGGCGGACGTGGTGGTCTACGACGCCCTCGTCGGCGACCATATTCTGGCACTGGCGGGCCCGCAGGTTGAACTGGAATATGCCGGTAAACGAGGCGGCAAACCCTCTCCCCGGCAACCGGATATTTCGCGCCGTCTTGTCCAGTTGGCCCGTGACGGCAAGCGGGTTCTGCGCTTGAAAGGCGGCGATCCCTTCGTGTTCGGCCGCGGCGGCGAGGAGGCGCTTTCACTGGTGGAGGCCGGCGTGCCGTTCCGCATCGTTCCGGGAATTTCGGCCGGCGTCGGCGGTTTGGCCTACGCCGGTATTCCGCTCACTCATCGCACCGTCAATTCGGCGGTCACTTTCCTGACCGGCCACGATGCGGCCGGAACGGTCCCGGATACCGTCGACTGGGATGCCGTTTCCAAAGGGTCCCCGGTGCTGGTGATGTACATGGCGCTGAAGCATCTGGACAAGATATCCGGGAAGCTCCTGGATGCCGGACGGCCGGAGACCGAGCCGGTGGCTTTGGTCGCGAATGCGACGCTGCCCGAGCAACACGTTGTGGAGACGACGTTGGCGCGTTGTGTCGACGATTGCGCCGCGGCGGGCCTCAAGCCTCCGGCGATCATCATCGTGGGAGACGTCGTGCGTCTGCGCGACGGCTTGGATTGGCTCGGCGCCCTGAACGGCCGTGACCTGGTGTGGAATCCGCTGAACGACAAAGACCAGACGCTGACCGGCTGAACGGCATGCCGGCGGTCCCATCCCTCATATTGGCCGCACCGTCGTCGGGCAGCGGCAAGACAGTCCTGACGCTGGCCCTGTTGCGCCACTTGAAGAACTGCGGCGTCGCCGTGTCGTCGTTCAAGACCGGTCCCGATTACATCGACCCCGCCTTCCATGCCGCCGCCACGGGCCGGGCCTGCTTCAATCTTGATGGCTGGGCGATGGACCGGCCCATGCGGCAGGCCATTTTGGAGAAAACCGGCCAGGACGCCGACCTGGTGATCGGCGAAGGCGTGATGGGTCTGTTCGACGGCGCGCCCGACGGACGTGGATCAACGGCCGATTTGGCGGTGGATCTGGACATACCGGTCGTTCTGGTCTGCGACGTGCGCGGCCAGGCGGCCAGCGCCGCAGCCGTCGTGCAGGGATTTCACAGCCACCGCGCGGACCTGGACCTGGCCGGCGTCATTTTCAACCGGGTGGGCGGTGCCGGACATGTCCGTGCACTTGAGCGGGCCATGCACGGCCTGCCTGTTCCCATCGTCGGCATGGTGCCGCGGGACGGCCGTTTGGATCTGCCGGACCGGCATCTCGGGCTGGTGCAGGCCGGCGAACACAGCGCGTTGGAAGACTTTCTCGACACCGCCGCGGACCTCGTCGGCACCCACGTGGATGTGACCGCACTGCGTGCGCTTGCCGGTAAAAGCGACGACTCCGAGGACGCACGATTGTCGTTTCCTGTCCTCGGCCAGCGCATCGCTGTCGCCAAGGACGCCGCATTCGCCTTTGCGTATCCGCATGTGTTGACCGCCTGGCAAGAGGCCGGCGTGGAGCTCCTACCGTTTTCTCCGCTCAACGACGAGTCCCCCGACACCACTGCCGATGCCGTGTTTCTGCCCGGCGGATATCCGGAATTGCATGCCGGACAGATTGCGTCGAATGCCGGTTTTTTGGACGGGCTTCGCGCTGCTGCCGAGCAAAACGCCGTCGTGTACGGGGAATGCGGCGGCTATATGGTCTTGGGTGACGGCCTGACCGACGCCGACGGAAACAGTCACGAAATGGCCGGATTGTTGCCGGTCGAAACGTCGTTCGCGCAGCGTAAGCTGCACCTCGGTTATCGATCGGCGGCACTTAAATTGCCATACGCGCTCGGGCCGCCGGGCGCGGTCTTCCGTGGGCATGAATTCCACTATTCCTCGACAACCAACGAATCCCCGGATGGCGCCTTGTTCGATGTCGTGGATGCATTGGGCGAATCGCTGGGTGCCTGCGGCTTGGTGCGAGGCAGCGTTGCCGGTTCATTCATGCATCTGATCGCCGGGCTCAACATCCCGGCTTAATGTTATCGAAATGCTTCAACGTTGGCCGCAGTCGCGTATAGCGGTTTGATATAGAACCTTGGTTTGAAAATTGAATCGGACGGTAATCGCGGGAGATCCAATCATAAAGAACGACCGTATCATCTTGTGTCCGCAACCAATCAATCATCTGTCGAACTATGAACACCTATCAACCGGGCCAGATCATCCGAGTTAGCGACCGAATGCAGTCTGCCTACCGGTACCGATTGGACGCACCGATGGGCACGGATATGGCGCAGGAATTCACTCCCCACTTTTCGCCACGGGAAATGCTGGCGATGGGGGTGTTCGAGGGAAAGTATTGCAACGACTGCCGGGATGAGTTTCCCAGGGAATGGTACGAGCATGCAAAACTCTCGGAACATGCGGATCCATCGCTCAACTATTTCGGCGTCAAAAGCCGGCAACCCCTCAGCGTGTGGCGCGATAAAGGCTGGATCATCGGTCCCGATCCGCGCGGCTGGTTTCAATGGTACTGCCGCTACTATCTCGGGAGGCGGCTACCGGAGGTCGACGCCCACCAAATGAAACGCTGGCGCGCCTTCCGCCGCCACGCCGCCCAGGTCAAGGCCAACTGCGATCCCGGCGACTGGACCTGCCGGCCAAGGCAACGCCAGGCCCTGCTGCAATGGGCGCATGACCCGTTCGTTTAGAGCAGTTCCTCTTTAGATGGAAACATTCTGACGGAGCGTATTGGCGCCAAGGCCAAGGCTGGCGGCGACGGCCATACCCGGGGTATGGCCGAG
>JANQFL010000017.1 GCA_028277845.1 Sneathiellales bacterium | reverse complement strand
GCGGCGCTATATGGAGGAAACCTTCGGCGACATGAACCCGTTCAAGTCGTTCGAGGAAATGGGCCGGCAGAACATCGCCATGCTGCAGCAGACCATGAGCATGTTCAATCCATTCCAGCAGGGCCAACCGGGCCAGGGCGGCGGACAGCCGAACGGCGACGGCGGCGCGGGCGCACAGGAAAACACCGGCGCCGATCAGGACGCCGAACTGACCGACCTCAAAAACAAGCTGGACGAAATGCAGCGCCAGCTCAACCAGCTGGCGTCAAAGAAAGACTGATCATCCGGTCAGGCCGCGGCTCAAACGGCCAAGTATCTGCTCATGCGGCGCGATCCCGGGAATGGTGTGAATGTTGGGCACGGCCGACGTCGACAGCCAGGGCCGCTCCAGGCTGGGGGCGCCGAACAGATAGCCCTGCAAGTAATCGACGCCCTGATCGACCAGGTAGCGCGCGTCCTCGGCGTTCTCGACCCACTCGGCCACGGTCGACAGATGGAAGCCCTGCGCCAGATCCAGCAGGGTCTTGACCAGCAGCCGGTTGTCGGCGCTGTCTGACACGCCGCGGACGAAAGACCCGTCGATCTTGATCACATCGACGGCCAGGTTGCGCAACTGCCGGAACGATGAGTGACCGGCGCCGAAGTCGTCCAAGGCCACGCGGCAGCCCAGGCGTTTGAGTTCGGACACGAAGTGGTGCGATTCCTCCGGGTCCCGCAACGCCGCCGTTTCCGTGATCTCGATGGTCAGCCGCGCGGCGATCTCGGGGTATGCGTGCAGCAGCGACTTGGCCATCTCGAGCCAGTAACCGTCCGACACCGTCAGGCCGGACACGTTCAGGGACAGTTCCATAGCGTTTGACGCATGCAGTTCCTGCGCCGCCATTTCGAGCGTCAGGCGGTCGACCTTGCGGATCAGGCCCAGATCCTCGACCACGGTCATGAAACGGGCCGCCGGGATCGGCAGGCCGTCGTCGTCCAGCAGCCGGATCAGGCATTCATAGAAGTTGACATCGCCATCCGGGGCCTGCACGACGGGCTGGAAGGCGAACTGCAAGGCCCCGGTGTCGGCCGCGGAGGCCACCCGCTCGACGATCTCGCGGGCCCGGCGCCGGTCGGCGGCCTTGTCCCGGTTTGGGGTGAAGATCACCACCCGGTCGCGGCCGGCCTTCTTGGCCTCGGCCAGGGCGTTTTCGGCCCGTGCCATGGCCTCGTGGCCGTTGCGGGCGGAAACCGGCAACTGAACGCAGCCGATGGAAATGGTCACCGGGACGGGCCCGGCCTCGGTGTCCACCAGTTCGCTGTTGACGGCCTCCAGCAAGGCGTCGGCCTTTTGCCGCATGTCTTCCGGGCTGCAGTTGCGCAACAGAATACCGAAGTGGTTGCCGGTGACGCGGCCGATCGCGCCGTCACTGCGCAGGCGCGCGCGCAACCGGTCGCCCACCGCGACGATAACGGAATCGGTCGCCGAATAGCCGAAGGTCTCGTTGATGCGGCTGATCGAATCGATGCCGACCGCCAGATAGGCGCTGGTCGTCCTGTCCCTGAGGCTTTCGAATACCGTCTGGTCCAGGATGCCGCGCAGGCCGCCGCGGTTGAAGAAACCGGTCAATTCATCGTGCTGGGCCAGGCGCTCCAGCCGCGCTTCCTTGGCTTTCTCGTCCGTAACCACATGCAGCGTGCCGACAAACCGTTCGGCCTCGCCGGCTGCGTTGGTTTGGATATCGCCGCGGTCCTGGACCCAGCAGAAGGAGCCGTCATCGCGCCGGATTCTGTAGGTGGCGCGGATCGATCCGTTGCGACCGCGATCGGCGCCGGGGCCGCTCAGGGTGCCGAAATCGTTCCCGTGCACGCGGGCAAGGAACGTGCTGGCCGTCGCGATCTCGTCGACATCGGCGCAGCCGAGAACCTGGGCCGCGTTGCCGGACCATTGAATCCGGCCGGACTGTAGATTCCAGTCATAGGCAATGACACCGGACGCATCGAGTGCTGTGCCCATCCAGTCTCCACCATAATCCGGGTGGAGACGACTTCCCTGTACTCTCGCCTTGGCCACGGGTTTTCCTAGCCTCAAGCTTTCTACGCTACTGACCCAATCATTACTTGCTGGGGAACTCGAAACTAGGCGCCGGCACTTAAAGAATTTTAAATTTTTAAAGTAAACGTCGTAGTTTTCGTGGTAAAATTCCCTTTAGAGTATATATGCTTTAAGGTTAACGGCGCTCGATTGTTCTTGAGTTTCCTGGCCCGTAGCGCGTTAACGAAGAAAATTAGGAGAAAATTAGGCTCAAAACCCCATATTTTCGATAACTCAGGAACCCAGCTTTGCAACTCAACCCTGCCATACCGGCACATAGCCCGCTCCCTGTTGTTGCGCCCGACATTCCTGTCGAACGGCGCCCGGCGGCGCCTGACCAGTCGCAGGCTGATTCGCAGAACGGCCGCCACGGCCGCGGTTTCCAGGCCGCCGCCGAAGCCCAGCGCCTGGGCCTGACCCGGGTCCGCCACCGGGGCGCACAGACCGGCCGGTCGCTGGTCGAAGCCAACTTGAGCGTCCGGGAGGACCGCCGCCGCGCCGCGCCCATGGGGCCGTCCCCGGCGTTTCTGGCGCAAACCCTGGCGCAGGAAGTGGTACCCGAGCACAAATACCAGCAGGCCAACGCCCAGGGCGCCGGCATCCGGGCCTACGAAGACGCCAACGACCGCATCGCCACGGTCATGGGCCCCGTCTACCCGTTCGACCGGGCCGTCTAATCCCACCATACGGAATCCTTGGTTTCCGCTAGGCGTTTCGGGCCTTTCCGTGCTCGAACCGGCGCAACATCCTGTGTTACATCATGCGGTCTCGCCGCAGGGAGACACACATGACGACCGCCCAGACCATTTCCGATTTGCTGCAAGCCGGTCAGGACCATGATCCGGCCATCCTGGCGCCCGATCGGGATCCGCTGACATACGGGCGGCTGCGCGCGCTGGTGCGGGAAACGGGTGCGTCCCTGGCGGCCGCCGGCATCGGCCGGGGCGACCGCATCGCGATCGTGCTGCCCAACGGACCGGAAATGGCGATGGCGTTTGTCGCCATTGCGGCCTGCGCCACGGCGGCGCCGCTCAATCCGGCGTACCGGCAGGAGGAATATGACTTCTACCTGTCCGATCTGAACGCCCGTGCCCTCATCGTGTTGGACGGCAGCGACAGCCCGGCGGTGGCGGCGGCCGGGGCGCGCAACATTCCGGTCGTGCCGCTGGTGCCCGATCCCGCCGGTCCGGCGGGCTGTTTCACATTGTCCATCGCGGAAAACGGCGCGGCGACGGCGGGGCTGGTTACGGCGGACGACGTGGCGCTGGTCCTGCACACGTCCGGCACCACGTCACGGCCGAAGATCGTTCCGCTCAGCCAGCGCAACGTGGCGGCGTCCGCCGGCAATATCGCCGAATCGCTCAAGCTCACGGCGGCGGACCGCTGCCTCAACATCATGCCGCTCTTCCACATCCACGGCCTGATCGCGGCGGTGCTGGCCAGCCTGGGCGCCGGTGCCGGCATCGTCTGTACGCCGGGCTTCAATGCCATGCGGTTCTTTCCCTGGCTCAGCGAATTCGCGCCGACCTGGTACACGGCGGTACCGACCATGCACCAGGCCATCCTGTCCCGCGCCGGCCGCAACGCCGACATCATCGCCGCGGCCAAACTGCGGCTGATCCGCTCGTCGTCGGCCTCGCTGCCGCCGCAGGTCATGGCGGAGTTGGAGGAGGTGTTCTCCGCCCCGGTGGTGGAGGCTTACGGCATGACAGAGGCGGCCCATCAGATGGCCTGCAACCCCCTGCCGCCGCTCGCCCGCAAGCCGGGCACGGTCGGCCTGGCGGCAGGGCCCGAAATCGCCATCCTCGGCCCGGCTAACGATGTACTGTCTGTGGGTGCCATCGGCGAGGTGTCGATCCGCGGCGCCAATGTCACGGCGGGATACGAAAACAATCCCAAGGCCAACGCCGAGTCCTTCACCGACGGCTGGTTCCGGACCGGCGACCAGGGCAAGCTCGATGACGACGGCTATCTCACCATCACCGGCCGCATCAAGGAGATCATCAACCGGGGCGGCGAAAAGGTCTCGCCGCGCGAGGTGGATGAGGTGTTGATGGATCATCCCGCCGTCGCCCAGGCCGTGGCCTTCGCCATCGCCCATCCGAAACTGGGCGAGGAAGTGGGCGCCGCCATTGTCCTGAACGAAGGGGCCAGCGCGGACGATCGCGAACTGCGCGACTATGCCGCCTCGCGCCTCGCCGACTTCAAGGTGCCGCGCAAGATCGTCATCGTTGACGAAATCCCCAAGGGGCCGACCGGCAAGCTGCAACGCATCGGCCTGGCCAAGACCTTGGGCCTGGAAGGGGATGAGGAGAACGCGGCGTGAAGGTCTGCATCTACGGCGCCGGATCGATCGGCGGCCTGATCGGCGGCCTGATGGCCGACAGCGGCGCCGAGGTGACGCTGATCGCCCGCGGCCCCAACCTGCAAGCGCTGAAACAAAACGGCCTGCGCCTGATCATGGAGGACCGGGAGATCCAGGTGCGGCCCCAATGCACCGACGACCCGGCCGAGGCCGGGCCCCAGGACGTGGTCTTCGTCACCGTCAAGGCCACCGCGTCGCCGGCCATCGCGCCCGGCATGGCGCCCATGCTGACCGACGGCACCATGGTAGTGACGGCGCAGAACGGCATACCGTGGTGGTACTTCCACGGCCTCGACAGCCCGCTGCGCGACACAAGGCTCGAAAGCGTCGATCCCGGCGGCCGCCAATGGGACCACATCGGCCCGCAGCGCGCCATCGGCTGCGTCGTCTGGCCGGCCGCCGAGCTGGAAGCGCCGGGCGTGGTGCGCCACGTCTATGGCAACCGCCTGCCTATCGGCGAGCCCGACGGCACCCGTTCCGACCGGGTCAAGACGCTCAGCAAGGCGCTGATCGCGGCCGGCCTCAAGGCGCCGGCCCGGCCCGACATCCGCAACGACATCTGGATGAAGCTGTGGGGCAATCTCAGCTTCAATCCCATGAGCGCCCTGACCGACGCCACCCTCGACGTGCTCGCCACCGACCCGCTGACCCGGCCCATCGCCCGCCAGATGATGGTCGAGGCGCAGGAGATCGGCGAGAAGCTCGGCGTCAAGTTCTCCATCGACGTCGACACCCGCATCCAGGGCTCCGCCGACGTCGGCGCCCACCGCACCTCCATGCTGCAGGACCTCGACCAGGGCCGGCCGATGGAAATCGAGGCGCTGGTCGGCGTGGTTTCCGAACTCGGCCGCCTGACCGGCGTGCCCACGCCCGTCATCGACACGGTCTACGGCCTCGTCGTGCGCCGGGCGAAAGAGGCCGGCTGTTACCCGGAGGGGTGAGATCGGCGCACTATTGCCGCGTTAACGGAAGCGCGCGCCCTGGTCGCGGTGATAGGCCCACAAGGCCAGGCCGCCGAACACCACCGTATAGGCCGCCAGGCCCACCATCGCCGCGCCGGGCAGGGGGGTGTGGGTGGCGGCGGCCCAGGCCAGTTCGGCGAACTGCCGCGTCGGCGTGAACGGCGACAGCGCGGCGACCATGTCGGGCAGGCCGTGGGGCGGGATCCACAGACCGCCGGCAAAAGCCAGAGGCAGATAAATCATGTTGGCCAGGGCGACCGCAGCCTTGGCCGAGGCGAGATAGCCGAGCGCGACGCCGAACAGGGCGAAGGGCACGAGCCCCATGGCCAGCACGGCGGCCAGCGCCAGGCCTGATGCCGCCGTGAAACGCGGCGCCGCGATGCCGTGGGCGACGGCGATAACCGTTGCCGCGGCCGCCGCGGCGAAGATCAGGGCCGCGACCACCCGTGCGGCGATACGGGGTGCGGCCGGAGCGGGCAGGGTGCGGACGAATCCTTCCCAGGGGGATTCCCGGTCCTGGGCGACGCCGACGCCGAATTGGTAAAAAGCGACGCCGACCACGGCGTAGACGGCGAAGGAGGCCGTCGCCAGGGTCGCGGCCCGTATGCCGTCGCCGGCGATGGACGCGCCGAAGAAGCTGAACAGCATGGCCGGGAACACCACGGTCGGCACCCAGTAACCGGGCGAGCGGTACAGCTCCAGCAAGGTGGCGCGGCAGTGGGCGGCGGTTAGACGTATCATCCCGCGGTGCTCCCGTCCGCGCAGTCATCGTCCCGCAGGGCCGTCGTGATGGCGTCCTCCAGCGACACCGGCCGGATCTCCAGGTCGCGAAAATCCACACCGCGGGCGACCAGCTCGCGTACGAGGGCGTCGGCGTCCCGGGTCAGTAGAGCATGACGGTCGCCGGTGTTCCCGATCCCGGCAACACCGTCCAACGCGGGCAAAGCCGGAGCGCACAGTTCGACACGTTTCAAACCGACGCGGGCGCGGATATCGTCGATTCCACCGGCTAGGCGGATGCGGCCGTGATCGATCAGCACCGCCCGGCTGGCCAGGGCTTCGGCCTCCTCCAAATAATGGGTGGTCAGCAACACGGTGCCGCCGTTACCGGCGAATGCACGCACCGCATCCCAGAAGTCGCGGCGCACGCCCGCGTCCAGGCCGGTCGTCGGTTCGTCCAGGAACACCACGTCCGCCCGGCCGGCGAACGCCAGGGCCAGGGCGAGGCGCCGCCTTTGCCCGCCGGACAAGCCCCCGGTCTGGCGATCAACGAATTCCTCGAGGCCGAACCGTCCGATCAGGTCCGGCGTTGCCACGGGATCCGGGAAATGATCGCGCACCAGTGCGATGACCTCACGGCCCGTCAGGCGCACCGGAAACGCCGTATCCTGAGGGGTCACGCCGATGCTGCGGCGCGCAACCGGGTCCCGGGGGTCGCGCCCGAACAGCCGCGCCGTGCCACGATCGGGCCGGCGCAACCCCGACATCAGGTTGATCGCGGTCGTCTTGCCGGCGCCGTTCGGACCCAGCAGGGCGACGATCTCACCTTCGCCGACGGTCAGCGACACGCCGCGCAACGCCTCCGTCGCGCCGTATCGTTTGTGCACATCGCTCAGTTCCGCGACGGCGGGAGACATCTTCGGCAAACCTCGCGCGGTGACAATGGTTGCGCATGTTTAGCACAGCTTGCGCCCAACGGGTGAGTGCCGTCATCGGCCGTGTCGTTGCGCAACGAATCCGTCGACGGTTTCAGGTCCTTCGGATTAAGTCAGGCCGGCCCCCACGCCCAGCAGAATCAGTCCGGCCAGCATCACAAGAAAAAACGTATCGTGGTGATCGAGTATCCATGTAGGAATTCCCTTCGGGGGCCTGCCTTGGAAACGGAGCATCTTGAGCGGGTTGCCTTGCGTTTCAAAGTGGAGCCGCATGATATCGTCCCAGAACGACTTGCGCGCCTCGGCCTTGGTTAGAAAGACGTAAAGCCCGCAAACCACCAGCACGAGCGGCGGGACCACGAACATGCCAAGCCCGATGAGGACAAGAATGCTGCTGAGAAATTCAATGTTCATGTTCAATGAATGTATGATCTCATGCTTTGATACGATGCAATGATATCATGGATGCCCTGGTTGTGCGCCGGGCCAAGTTTGCTGGCTATTATCCGGAGAACTGAGTGGTCCAATCCATATGACGTTGCGCGTCGCCGAACTGGGTCCAAGAATTGGCGGAGGCCGAACGGCGGACGTGTTCGGCCTCGATGACGACCGCGTCATCAAGCTGTTCCACCACGGTGCCGGCGAGGATGCTGTTCGGCACGAAATGGATATTGCCCGTTTGGCGGCGGCGCGCTTGGCGGAAGGCATTGAAGACGAGGCCGCAGCACTCAATGAAATCGTGGGCGCATTCCTTACGAAGCGGACTTGATCTCGGCGTCCTGCATCGGCAGCAGATCGAACGGATCGCGATAGTCCGGTAGGCGCTCGATCCGTCCGCACCAGGCGTTGACCTTGGGCCATTGGGACAGGTCGTAATCGCACAGCCGCGCATACGGGACTTCGCCGTAATTGCACAGGTCGGCGATGGTCGGTGCGGTGCCGACCAGGAAATCGGAGTCGGGCATGGTGTGTTCCAACGATGAGAACATGCGATGGGCGCGCTGGCGGATGTAGGCGTCGATTTCCGGTTCGACGGAAATGGGGAGGCGGCTCTGCTGGCCGAGATAAAAACCCCAGCTCGCATTGAGGTGAACCCGGTCGCCATTGTATCCTCTCATTATCTGGAAAAATTCTTCTCCAGAATCAGGTCGCCCTTGGTGGCGGCACCGGAGACCCATTCGCCGATCGGTGTGCGCGCGCCGCCCGAGGAAAACTTCTTTGCGGTGATCCACCAGATGTACCAGTCCTCGCTCTTGGTTTCCTTGATCGGGGTGGCGAATTTGAACTCCTGCCACTTGTAGGTCCAGGTCGTCTCGGTGCCGCTCAGGGTGATCGTACCCGACAGGCTGACGTCGACGTCCTTGACCTCAGCGCGGCTGACCTGCTTCTCGCGGTCGACGATTTCCTTCGTCGTCAGCACGACAGGGCCGTGTTGGCCATACGCGTACTTCGGCGTGGCCAGAATCTGTTTCGCGACGGCGAGTCGCTGCGCATCGGTGCTTTTCGCTGCGGGCAACTTTGAATCACCAAGTGCCTTGATCCGGTTTGCGGCGTAGCTCTTGCGCAGCGCGATAATCTCGTCGACTCGCGCGGTCGAGGCGGCCGACGGCTCTTTGCCGAAGGCACGTTGGTAGGCCACCACCGATTTCGCCAAAGCCAGCTGTCTGTCTAGGCCGCTGTAAATCTCCGCCTCGGCGCCCTCCATGAGGAACGCGTTCGCCCGATGTTTGGGATTATCCGGGTCGAGGGACCGGTAGTAGTCCAGGTCACCGTGTTGGAATTGGAATTGATGCTTCAGGGTCTCGAAGGTCTTTTTCACGGCTTCGCCGACGTCGCGGATGTGATAATTGGCAAACGTCGTCAAACGGCTGAGGTCCTGTTTGTCATAGGGGGCGCCCTGCTGCACCGTGCCCCGCGTGATCGGCAAGTGGGCGGTTTTGCCGATTCGCTGAAGTTCGGTGATGGATTTCTGGGCTGTCCGTTTGGCGATGGCCGCGGTGCGCACCCATGCCTGGACTTCTTCGTCTCCGAACGGAGCCGGCAGCCATTGCGGCGGTTGATTGTCGCGCAGGTTCTTTTCGATGGTCGCCAGGATGGCTTGAACATCACCCACCTGGGACAGTTGTTTGGCGGCCTCACGTTCGCCGAACGCAACCACGTTTTCGAATTCCGTCAGTTTGGCCGTGGCCGCCTTGACGTCAGGATCGTCCACCTGGGGATACTTCTTCATGGCCATGCGGTAACGATCGATCGCCTTTCGCCACTTCTTGACGTAGTTCGGGTCCTGAAACGGCGCGATGCCGCCCTTGTCGATGGTCTGCAAGGCGCTTTCCATGTCCCGCACCATCTTCTTCAGCCGGACCCGCTCGCCCGAGACGAGAGGGCGCGCGGCCTGCGCCAGTTGATAGGACTTGGGCTGTGCGGCCTCGGCCATCGCCACGCTGTTCGGGCCGGCGACCGCCAGGGCCGCGAAAAGGATCACTATGTTACGCATCTGTTTGCCTGTTATTTGTCCAAACGTCTCTACGAAACTAACATTACGTGCATCGTAGGCCGCTGACTATGTCCGCCATCACAATTCGGGCAAGTCATCATTGGTCAATCCGCTAAACTGGAACGGAGCCGGTACGCCGTCACCGATCATCGACCTGGTCAGCAGGCTGGTCGTTCGCCGGGTCAGTGAAACAGATTGTGATTTGGCTGGGGAGTTCTCCAGTCAGCCCCCGCTCCCGTCCGGCGGGCTGATGATGGCGATCTCGTAGCCGTCACGGTCACGGACGAAGAACTCGCGGCCGTACATTTCCTCGCGCACTTCGGTAACGGCGATGCCCTTGGTACTGAGTTCGGCGTGGGCGGCGTCGGCGTCGTCCACCTCCAGGTAGAACACGGCGTCGGAGTAGCTCGGGCGCAGGCGCCGGTCGTCGCTCTTGTGGTCGCTCGGCTGGTTGATCATGAAGGCGAAGTCGCCGCCGCGCAGGTTGGCCCACACCGGCGGGCCGTCCTCGGGGAACTGCATCTCCACGGTGAAGCCCAAATGCTCGCAGTAGAATGCGATGGCGCGCGGGGTGTCTTCCACGTTCAGCAACGGGATCAGCCGTTTCGCTTCCATGCGGTTCTCCTTTGCCGGGGCGGGCTCAATACCCCTCGTCAGTATCCGAGGGCGCAGCCGTCCTTGCGCGGGTCGGACCCGGCCGCCAGGGTACCCTTGTCCCAGTCGATGGCGATGGCCTGGCCGCCGCCCCACGGCATCTCGGGCCGCTGCACGTCGTGGCCGAGCGCCGCCAGGCCGGCGGCCACGTCGTCGCTGACGCCGCGCTCCACGTCCAGCACGCCGCCCACATGGAAGGCGCGGGCGCAGTCGATGGCCTCCTGCGGGTCCATGCCGTAGTCGACCATGTTGGTGATGACGTGCACGTGACCGACCGGCTGATAGCCGCCGCCCATGACGCCGTACGACATCTTCACCCGGCTGTTCTCGCGGATCATGCCGGGAATGATGGTGTGCAGCGGCCGCTTGTTGGGCGCAACGCAGTTGGGATGGCCCGGCTCGACGCGGAAGCCGGCGCCCCGGTTCTGGAAGAGGACGCCGCTCTCGGGCGCCGTCAGGCCGGAACCGAACGGGAAGTAGAGCGAGTTGATGAAGGAGACGGCGTTGCGGTCCTTGTCCACGACGGTGAGGTACACCGTGTCGCGGTATTCGGCCCCGGTGGCGCCCGGGGTGTTGTCCATGGCCTTGTCCGGGTCGATGCGGGCGCGCAGTTCGTCGGCCAGATCTTTCGACAGGATATAGTCGACCGGCACCTCGGCCTGGCTCGGGTCGGCGACGAAGGTGTCGCGCACCTCGTAAGCCAGGCGGGTGGCTTCCGTTTCCAGGTGGAAACGCTCGACGCCGACCGGGTCGAGGGACGCCAGGTCGAAGCCCGACAGAATGTTGAACATCAGCAGCGCCGTGATGCCCTGGCCGTTGGGTGGAATCTGCAACACTTCCGCGTCGCCGTAGGTGGTGCTGATCGGCGTCACGTAGTCGCACGCGGTGGCGGCGAAGTCGTCCAACGTATGGGTGCCGCCCCGGCTGTTGAGATACGCCACCATGTCCTCGGCCACGGCGCCCTTGTAGAAGCCGTCGCGTCCCTGGGCGGCGACGGTCCTCAGCGTCTCGGCCAATTGCGGCGAGCGGTGGATGTCGCCGACGTCGGGCGGATTGCCGCCGTACAAATACTGCGCCGCCGAGTTGGCATCGGCAGCCAGCTTTTCCACGTTGCGCGACCAGTCGACCGAGACCCGCGGGGTGATGGCGAAGCCGTTCTCGGCGTAGTCGATGGCATGGGCCAGGCAGGCGTCGATGCCCATGGTGCCGTGGTCCTCGGACAGCCGGCACCACATGTCGATGGCGCCGGGCACCGTTACGGCATGCACGCTTTGCAGGCCGATGGCGTCGATGCCGCGCTCGAGCAGATCGTCGGCCGACAGGCCCGCCGGCGCCTTGCCCGAACCGTTGAGGCCGATCACCTCGCCGCCGCCGCCCGGGGCGAACAGCACGAAGCCGTCGCCGCCGATGCCGGTCGACATGGGTTCGACGACGCACTGGACCGCCACCGCCGCGATGGCGGCGTCGACGGCGTTGCCGCCGCGCTTGAGCATGTCGATGGCCGCCATGGTCGAAAGCGGGTGCGAAGTGGCCGCCGCGCCATTGGCGGCATACACGGCCGACCGGCCGGGAAGCTGGAGATCACGCATAGGTCTTGTCCATGTTGATATGGCGGCAGTATGCGGATGGGGCCGCATTTTGCCAATCACGATATGGCGGGAGCGGGGACAATCCCACAATGCGGAAACGCCGAGACCAGATGGTCCCGGCGTCGCCGGAAATCGGGCCAACCGGGACTATTCGGCGGCTTTGAGCATCTCCTGCGGGCTGACCGGCGCGGCGGCGGCGCGCAGTTCGGCCAGTTCCTCGTTGTCGCGCTCGGCCGTCATCATCGCCTGGTTGCGGCCGGCGTGGTAGGGCTCGGGCCAGGGCTGGCCTTCGTAACCGTAATGGGCCGCCGCCGTCTGGGTGAAATAGGGATCGGTCAGGTGCGGCCGGGCCAGGGCGACCATGTCGGCACGGCCGGCGGCCAACAGGGTGTTGACCTGGTCCGCCGAACTGATATTGCCCACCGTGATGGTCGGAATGCCGACCTCGTGGCGGATGCGGTCGGAGAACGGCGCCTGGAACATGCGGCCGTAGACCGGGTCCTCGGCCGGGTCGGTCTGGCCCGAGGAGACGTCGACGATATCGCAGCCGTGGTCTTTCAGCATGCGGGCGATCTCGACGGCGTCGTCGCCGGTGATGCCGCCGTCGATCCAGTCGCAGGCGGAAATGCGCGCCGCCATGGGCTTGTCTTCGGGCCACACCGCGCGCACGGCGTCGAAGATTTCCAGCGGATAGCGCATGCGGTTTTCCAGCGAGCCGCCGTACTCGTCGTCGCGGGTGTTGGTGATCGGCGAGATGAACGAGGCCAGCAGGTAGCCGTGCGCCATGTGCACTTCGACCATGTCGAAGCCGGCCCATTCGGCCCGCCTGGCGGCGGCGATGTAAGCTTCCTTCACCCGGTCCATGTCGTCCCGGTCCATCGGCTTGGGCACCTGGTTCTCGGGGTAGTAGGGGATCGGCGAGGCCGCCATGATCGGCCAGTTGCCTTCCGGCAGCGGCTTGTCCATGCCCGGTTCCTGCCATGGCAGGCAGGTCGACGCCTTGCGCCCGGCATGTCCGAGCTGCATGCACATCTTGGTGCCGGTGCGGCTATGCACGAAATCGACGATGCGCTTCCAGGCGGCCGCCTGGGCGTCGTTGTAGATGCCGGTGCAGCCCGGCGAGATGCGGCCGTCCTCGGTGACGTCGGTCATTTCCGTGTAGAGCAATCCGGCGCCGCCCAGCGCGCGGCTGGTCAGGTGCACGAAATGCCAGTCGTCGGGCATGCCGTCCGTGGCCGAGTACTGGCACATGGGCGAGACCATGACCCGGTTCTGCAGCGTCATGCCGCGCAGTTTGAACGGCATGAACATGGGCGGCGGCGGGCCATCCGGGCCCTCCGGCACGGTGAGGCCGCTCGCCGCCACCTTGCCGGCGAACCACCGGTCGATGTTCTTGATGTAGGCCGGGTCGCGCAGGGCCAGGTTCTCGTAAGTCACCCGCTTCGACCGGCTCATCATGCTAAAGCCGATCTGTTCGGGGTCGAGGTGCATGTAGCGCTCGGTGTCCTCGAACCACTCCAGGCTGGTCTCGGCGGTGCGCTGCAACCGGGCGACATCGTCCTTGCGGCCCGCCTCGTAGGCGGCCAGGGCGCTTTTCACATCGCCGTTTTCCTTGAAGGCCTCAAAGAGCGCGATGCTGTCCTCCATCGCCAGCTTGGTGCCGGATCCAATGGAGAAGTGGGCGGTGTGCAGGGCGTCGCCCATCAGCACGATATTCTCGTGCACCCAGTTCTCGTTGCGCACGGTGGGAAAGGTGCGCCAGACCGACATGTTGCCGATCAGCTTGTGGCCTTTCAGGTGGTCCGCGAAGAGTTCTTCGCAGTAGGCGATGGTTTCCTCTTCGCTCGCCTTGTCCAAGCCGGCCTTGTGCCAGGTGTCCTCGGTGCATTCGATGATGAACGTGGCGAGGTCGGGCTGGAACTGATAGGCGTGCACCCGGAACAGGCCGTGCCGGTTTTCTTCCAGGATGAAGGTGAAGGCGTCCAGCGGCAGGGTGGAGCCGAGCCAGACGAACTTGTTCTTGCGCCAGTCCAGGCTGGGCTGGAACTTGTCCTTGTATTCCTCGCGGATGACACTGTTGATGCCGTCGGCGGCGAGGATCAGGTCGCTGTCGGGGAACTGCTCCAGCACGTTTCCGCCGATCTCGGTCTCGTACTTGATTTCGATGCCGGCCTGCCGGCAGTGGCGCTGGAAGATGTTGAGTAGCTTCTTGCGCGACATGCCGCAGAAGCCGTGGCCCCCGGTGCGGATGTGCGCGCCCTTGGTGAAGATGTCGATTTCGTCCCAGTAGGCGAAGCTCTCGACGATGTCCTTGTAGCTGTCGGTGTCGTAGTCGAGGAACCCGGTCAGGGTCTCGTCGGAAAACACCACGCCGAAACCGAATGTGTCGTCGGGCTTGTTGCGCTCATAGACCGTAATGTCGTGGCTCGGGTCGTCCTTCTTCATCAAAAGGCCGAAATAGAGACCGGCGGGGCCACCGCCGACGATGGAGATCTTCATGGCGCGTCGTCCTTCACAAAGGGGCAAAGCTTGGACGGCGGCGGCTTATTGGTACTTGAACCGGGTCCGCGCGCCTCCCGAAAGCAAAATTATTTTAAGCTTAAAATATTTTTCGGCAAGTAAAACCGTTGACCGCGGTCAATCGGCTGCAACCACTTGATTCCTAAGGGTTCCGATGCCCTCGATGGTGACTTCGACGGTGTCGCCGGGCTGCATCGGCCGGGTCCGGCCCGGCGTTCCGGTGAAGATCAGGTCACCCGGATGCAGGGTGATATAGCGGCTGATGTAGGCCACGATCCGGTCGACGCCGTGGATCAGGAACTTCGAGCTCTCGCGCTGTTCGACCCGGCCGTTGAGCCGGGTTTCGATCATCAGGTCGCCGTAATTCAGCCCGGTGACGATCATCGGTCCGACCGGCCCGAAGCCGTCGGACGCCTTGGCCCTGAGCCACTGGATGTCGGCCGACTGCCAGCCCCGCTCGCTGACGTCGTTGCCGGCGGTGACGCCGAAGACATAGCCCTTCGCCTCGGCCTCCGGCACGTTGCGGGCGGTGCGGCCGATGACCACGACCAGTTCGCCTTCGTAATGCAGCGACGTGGCCTCGCGCGGCACGACAATATCGGCGCCGGGGCCGATGACGGAACTCGGCAGCTTGGCGAACAGTTCCGGTTTGGCGGCTCCGGCGTTGCCCGCGTGGCTGCGGAAATTGAGCGCGACGGCGATGACCTTGCCGGGTTCGGCCGGCGCCAACAGGGTCACCGCGTCCAGGTCGTGGGTTGGCCCCGATGGCCGGCCGCCCAGATAGGGTGCCGCCGTCAACCGGGTCACGGTGTTGCCGTCCAACTGTCCGTAGGCGGTGACTGCCCCTGCCTGGATTCGTACGAAGCGTTTTACCTCGGCTGCCCCGGCCGATATCGGAACCAACAGGGCGACAACCAAATACGAAAAGACGAATGTGCGCCGGAAATACATCACGGATGGACCTCCCTGCCCAGAATGCCGCCGCCCTTTGAACTCAACGGTAATCACCCTGGATCCGATCGTCGAGGGGCGTCGCCGCCCGCCTGGTCCCGCCACCGAAGAAACTGGACTACCGATCGCATTTCTCGCCGACGGAGAGGCTTTCACCTATCAAAAGCGGGCGTTGGTCCTTGAATATCCCTCATATGGATTATTGACGATCATATTTTCAATCATTAGTCTTATTCGTTCGTCGCGTTTTACTTTTGAGTAAAGAACAAAGCCGGCGTCACAATTTCCTGCTTCAAACAGCGCGTATCCGCTGTCCGCCGGCAAATGAGTGGTTTCGGGAGCCCTCGGCGACAGGTCCTGGCCTATCGGCCGCCTCTCAGAAACCACCGGGATATGAGGGGAGGGGATCGTGTGCATCCGGAAACACGGGCTTCGGTTGGTCTGCGCGTTGGCGCTGAGTGCGATACTGGCGGGCTGTGATACACCCGAAGGTAAAATAACTCTCGGTATTGTTGGCGCCGCCGTGATCGGTGGCCAGGCGCCGACCAACGAAATCGAGCAGACTTACTATCTGGGCATATTTGACGAACAGGAACAGGTGCCGCCCGCCGTCTACCGGGTGCGCCTGCGCGGTCAGGCCAGCGCCATCAGCGCGGTCAATTTCGCCTCGGGCTGGCTGCCGGCGGAATTCGTCGACACCTTGGGCACGTCGATTGCGTTCGACAAGAAAAGCGGCAAGGTCAAGTTCGACAAGCCGGACAATGATCAATCCATCAAGGATTTCAAGACCGGCCGCCGCCTGATTCTGTTCGGGCCGGAAGGCTTCCGCGAAGCGCCGGCCAACCACCGTCTGGTGGTTGTTATGGGATCGAATGCCGATGCCTTTTTTAGTTCCGTCAATGAGTCTGTCGGCACCATCGCGTCGGCCATTCAGGGCACCGACAAGGCGATCTCCGATGAGGAGCTGTTCCAGCTGCTGCTGCGTATAAAGCGCGAAAACGAAGAATTGGAACGGGTCGTCGGGCCGGTGCGGCATAATCTGGAGGGCGGTTCATGATGAGCTTTTCGCACTCTGCCAGCCGACTCCGGCATGTATTAACGGCCATGGCTGGTGTCTCCGTCCTGTCCGGCTGTGCCACCCTTCAAATCGACGTAGACGTCTACAAAGGCCCGATGGCCAACCACGAAGAGGTCCAGGCCCAACAACTCGCCGCCCTGGCCAGCGGCATCCGCCCGACCTTGTCAGACCTGCGCGACACGCTGGAGTGGCCCAACCGGTCGGTGCGCCGCTGTATCCAGGTCGGGTATTTCGATTTACAGACGAATGCCAACAAAATGGATCGCGCGCATCCATCACCCAATATGGACGACGGGACAGAACCGAAAAACTGCGGCGAAACAGACTACAAAAAGTATCACCGGTTTTTCCGTATCAATTGCGAGACCTACAGCCACGACCAGATGTTGCCGCAGTGTTTTCAAAATGACCGGGCTCGTCGGGTCAATGCCATTCTGACCCTGTATGACGATCAGAATATCGAGAGCAAGCTGCCAGGCTCCAAAGAGTTTCTTGAAAAGCTCACTAAGATCAACGAAACGCGCAGCCAGGCCGAAGACATATGGAACGTCGACCGTGGCCGAGATTCGCTGGTCTGGCGGATGATGATCGATGGTGTTTCCGGATTGACCAACGCCGATCGAGGCGCCGTGCTTACTGGCCAACGGTCGAAATGCAAAGACGACCTAGATCTGTGCGGCAAACTGATAGGTCTGAAGGAATTCATTGATCCGAATGGTCACTATCGCGAATCCAGGTACATATTCGCGAATACACACGGGTATCCGGTGTTTGCGTTGGATGAGACGCATTCAGGCACCGAACGGATCGATCTTCTTATTGACCGAAAATTCGTGCATCGGAACTTTAGGCCGGTGTTTTTTCCTTCTGACGATGATGCATTCGAAGACAAAGTCGAATCGCCAATCATCGATGCTGCTCAAGCGCTGATCGATATTCGTCATGCCAGTCACGCCTTGTGGCTGGCGGGCCTCGACCTCATCGCGGCATTGGATGCGCCGGGACAGGACAGACGGACGCCCGGTCATGCGGCGGCGTTGGAGAGTGCCATTCAATTCGTGACCTGGATGACCCACCAACCCGAATTGGTTTCCGCTGAACGGGCCTCCTATTCATTTGTTTTCCCCGAACTGCGTCCGTTTGCGACCAAGTCGCGCAAAAAGTGGGAGAGAGCCGACTATGAAGCTGCTGATAACGCCATATTACGCCGTTTTCATGCAGACGCCCGTGGCACGGCGAAACTGCTCGCCAACCGTGACGCGCTGTACCGATCCGAAAGATCGGTTGTCGTTCGATATCCGAAGGGGCGGAGAACTGCAAAACTACGGCGTTTCGGCATCGTAAGAGCGTTTGGTGGCCATACTGGCAAGATGGAAAGCAAGCGCATCGGAGATGCTTTATCGGAAACAGCAACAAATCTTCACGCTGGCCAGTCTTTTCAAAAAGGCCGACTGAAAGACGGTCTGTTCACCCTCATCGAACAGTTTCGTACGGCGTCGCACAAAAAACGCAAATGTGAAATCGGCAAGTGCGACCTCCATAACGTCGACGAATCGTTTCGCAGACTTTCGGACGCGTTGATTCATTTTTCACAGAAGATCCTGTCGACCGCCAATCACGAGCTTTTGACGAACCCCGACTCCGATCAGTCCGGCCTGTCGAAAGAGGACTTGCGGCGCTACGTCATCGTCCTGCAGGCCGTGGGCAATTCGATTCTCATCCAGGCGGACGAGTTGCATCAGCGGGCGGCGTATCAGGCCAAGGCCGCCAGCCGCACCGCCGCGGCGAATGAGATTCAAGCAGTGAAGTCAGCGACGGTGAAGAACGCCCGGGATGTGCTGGATGAATTGCACAGGACGTTCTCCGCGCGGGCCAGCACGGCCCGGGAAACGGCCGAAAGCGCTAATGATGTCGACAGTAGGAAGGCGCTGACCTCCGCGCATGCCGAAGGCCAGCCGGTGTTGCTTAAACTCGTGCATGCCCTGTCTCTCATGCAAGGCCGGTCGCTGGATGCGAAATTTGTTCAGCCCCCGTGGTGCGGCAAGGGATCAACGGCAAAGGAATGCGATTTGGCGCCGATGCCTGTGCGGACCGATCAAACGCTCATAACGGCGGCAGATGCCTTATTGCAGGCCGTGCAAGCGTCGTTCATGACGGCAATCGATGCAGCGAAAATAGCCGAGGACGGACCTAATAGAGGCCTCGTTGCCGGAAGGGATGCCCTCGAATCCGTCGTCAAGGTCATCGATGCGGAGATCAAGAAACCGAGTCAGACGCAAAAGGATGAGCTGGTTCACTTGCAGCATCTGTTGGCGGAGATAAAAGGCGATCCCTTCGGCGGCGAGATGAAACCCCCGGTAACGGCGATGGCCGCGTTGACGGCCTGGGTCGCAAAGAAGTTCGACACGGCCTATCGGACGCAGGCTGCCTCGGCTCTAGCGATTCGTGACTTCGACGCCGCCGCCCAGGAGACCCTGGTAAAACAGAACGTGGCCGAAAGCGTGGTGAAGGCGTACGAGACGGTCAAACCAACAGTGCTGGATCGGATGCTGCGGGACGAAACGGTGGGTGACCCAAGCGCCGTCTACCGGGCACTGGAACAGGTAATCACGGCGGAAACCGGATCGGCCGAGGGTGCCCAGACGAAGATGAAAAAGGATGTTACGACGGCCCCGCTGCCGGCGCACGGTTCACAAGTTGCCTCCCTCGCGGATCAATCCGCCACCGATCAGGTCACCGGGATGAACGCGCTACGCAAAGAATTAAAAAACCTAGTCACGTCACCGGCGGACTTTGCGCCGTTTGGCCCCATGTGCGAGGGGCTGAGTGCGCAAATGTGCGAACAGAAAAAGATCGACGTGCTCGATGGCGTCATAGCCTCCTTACGGCACGAGTTGATCCAGGCCAAACGGGAAAGCGGCGATAGCGGACGCGCGGTCTTCTTGGAAAAGGCCATCAAGACCGCCTTCGAGCAGCGCGCCGGCATGGTCTATATCAGGCCACCCAGCGCCTATCTGCGCAGCAGTTACCCGGCCCCGTTGCTGCAAAAGAATCCGGGACTGGGTTGGGAGAACACGCTGGCGCGGCAAGGGTACAAATTGTTCCCATTCCTAGGCGAGAGCATCGTCAACGAAGACAAGGCTGCCGTCGCGATTCAGCAAAAAATCGACCAGCAGTTCTGGCAGAACATCAATACGGTCCGGGTCGCCGGTGGCGGCACAACCAACTATGCGTTGATCAAGGACGATATCGGCAACTGGCGGGTCAAGTCGTACAGCGCCGACCCGGAACAGCTGATTAGGTCGGCCCAGTCGCTGGCCCTGTTTAATCTCGGCGGACAACTCAACACCAATCTGTTGCGGCTCAATGAACTGCGGCGAAGAGAAGCGAACGATCCAGCAAGCTTTTCTCAGGCAGACCGGGACGAGATGACCCAGCTGCGTGAACGCTCGGCCGGTGGCAACGAAACGCTCCGCCGCATCGTCGCTCATCACGAGGAGCGATATGAGAACGCGACCAAGGGCAGCTACGATGAGTTGCGTGGCACCGTTCGGGACGGCGGTCTCGAGAACGCCGTGACGTCGCGTTGGGAAAGCACTCTGGGTGAAGAACCGGCGGGCGAGGTCGGTGGATTGACCGATGCAAAAAGCGCGCTCGAGCAGGTCCGGGTGTTCTCAACGGCCGGTGCTGGCGACGATACCGCCGCACTGCGTGACCGGCGCCGCGAGGAAGCGGAAGACATGAGTGAGGCCACGCGCACGGCGCTTCGCCACGTCGAAACCTATCGGAAGGCCCTACTCGGGAGGGTGCTGGAAAACACGGGTACGACGGCTCAAGACACCAGTATTGCCGAGCTGAACGAGACGATCACCAGTTCAAACGAGTCGATTGCCAAACTGGAGGGCTCCATCACCGAATTGAAAAGCCAAGTTGCCAGCAATCCAGAAGACACTACTGCAAGAACCAATCTGGAAACGAAAGAACGGGAGAAGGTCGAACAGGAGGGGGTTCTGAAGGACAACATGTCCCAGCTTGAAGCAAAGCAGGCAGAGAAAGACAAAATTCTCTCCCACCGCCGCGAGCTCACCTCGGCGTTCAATCAAATCGTCGGCGGCCTGATCCTCAAAATCTCCGGCCAGCGCGAGCAGGCGTTGAAGGAGTTCGAGTCCGCCATCATCTTCGCCGGCAATTCGCAGGGCGCGGGCGGCTGAAGAACGGAAAGGACAACGCCATGCCTCGGTACTATCCGTTACGGGATATCAAGACCGCCAAAGACCAAAATCGTGCGGTCGACCGGCTGCTCGCTTTGCGCCAGCAATTGCGTGACGAGATCGTCCCTTATCAGTCTGAGGACTCGTTCTTGTTGGCGACCTGGAACATCCGCGATTTCGATTCCGACAAATTCGGTCACGGTTATCGTGAACCGGAAGCGTTTCATTATATCGCCGAAATCATCTCTGCATTCGAACTGGTAGCGCTGCAGGAAATCAACCGCGACCTCGTGGCTCTTCGAAAGGTCATGGACCTGCTCGGAGATCGTTGGGACTTCATCGTCACCGATACCACGGAAGGGGCGGGAGGAAATCAGGAGCGGCTCGCCTTTGTCTACGACACCCGCAAGATCCAGTTTCGCAACATGGCAGGCGAAGTCGTGCTGAAGGCCGGACGAAAAATCGTCGAAACGAAAGGCGACAAGAAGGCGACAAAGCAATTGCAGTTCGCCCGCACGCCGTTCGTTGCCGCCTTTCAGGCTGGCTGGTTCAAATTCAATCTATGCACAGTGCACATCTACTACGGGGCCAAATCCGGGCAACCCTATTGGCGCCGGGTCAAGGAGATCGAGGCCGTGGCCAAGTTCTTCGTCGAACGGCAGGAAAAGGAAAAGGAAGATTATATTCTGCTCGGCGATTTCAATATCGTCCGCCCCGAAGACGCAACCATGGAAGCGCTGGAAAAGCAGGACTTCCTTGTGCCGGAAAACTTGCGTAAGGAAAAAACCAATCTGGAGCGCAACATGCACTACGACCAGATCGCCCTGCGCGTTACCAACAAACTATTGGAGATCGGCGCCTCGGGCGTTTTTGACATTTTTCAGTCCGTCTATCGGGACCAAGACTATATATCCTACTTCGCCAAAATGCGGCCCAAACTCCGGGACTTTCATGCCAAAGGCAAAAAGAAGGGGCTTGCCCGCAATGATGCGGAAAAACAAGCGTATTACCGCAAGGAATGGCGCACCTGGCAGATGTCCGATCACATGCCCATGTGGGTGCAGCTTCGGGTCGACTTCACGGATCACTACCTGAAGGGACTGAAGAAGCGATAGAGCGGCGTAGAAATTTCCGGCTACCGAAAATCGAAACCCAGCGATTTCAGATCGGCGCGCAGATTGTCGCGCAGCGGCGGATGGAACTTGGCGGCCATGTCGTGGGACCAGGAATCGTCGGTGGTCTGGCGGCCGCTGGCCCGGTAATGGGCGGCCAGGGCCGGGTCGTAGGCGTCGACGGCGGCGGCGGTCGCCGCCTCGTCGTAGCGTTCCCGGTGCACCACGTATTGGTAGTCCATGCGTGGTTTCTGCGCCGGTGTTTCCGCCGGCCAGCCCAGGCACATGCCGTAGACGCAATAGACCCGGTGCGGCAGACCGAGGATGCGGGCGACGTCGCGCGGGTTGTTGCGCACGCCGCCGATCATCACCCCTTTCAGTCCGAGCGAATCCGCCGCCATGTAGGCCGCCATGCCGACCAGGGAGGCATCGATGGACGACACCAGGCCGACCTCCAGGTTGTTGTCCGCCAGTTCGTGGCCGTTGCGTTTTGAGGCCAGTTCGATGCGGGTGAGATCGGCGCAGAAGGCGAGAAACACCGGCGTGCGCGCTACATGGCCCTGGTTGCCGGCGGCCGTTGCCAGTGCCGCCTTGGTGTCTGCGTCGCGCACGATGATGACGCTGTAGGACTGGATGTTGGACGATGTCGGCGCGCGGAAGGCGGCGCGCAGAACGGCTTCGACGTGATCCTCGGAGACATCTTTTTCGCTGAAACGCCGCACGCTGACCCGGTCGTGCAGGACGCGGATGGTCTCGGATGAGGGCAGGTCGGTTGGGCTGGTCATGGGTGCTCCGGTGACTGGTTGGTTTCCTGGCTACATGTTGGCCCATGTGGGCGGAGTCAAGGGAAGCAACCTCCGATGGGCGGCGCTTGCCACAAACTCTCCTTATTCCCGCCCCGGCTTGGCCTTGAAAGGTGGTGACTGTCACCGGCGGAGGGGCTGTCATGAACCAATTCTTTAGGGGGTAATCATGCAGCAGGGGTTTTTGTTTTTCTCCGACGGCCAGGACCAAGGCAGTCGGCGATTTGCCTGGTTTCTGTCCACACCGATCCTGATGGCCTTGACGGCGGCCATCGTCACCGGGTGTAACCAAACACCGCCCGAGACCAAAAGCATGGCGCATCGTGGGGTGCCGGCCGCGGAACAGACGGCCAAGGCGGCACCGTCTTCCGCGCGGCTCGCCCTGTTCGCCCAGCCGGCGGACCGTGAGCAATACGAACCGTTCGTCACCAATCCGGTCCATTTGACGGAAGAGCAACCGGTCGCCACCTTCAGCGCCGACGTGGACACGGCGGCCTACGCCAACATCCGGCGCATGTTGCGCGCAGGCCACATGCCGCCGGCCGACGCGGTGCGGGTCGAGGAGATGGTCAACTATTTCGACTACGACTATCCGGTGCCGGACACCCTCGATCAGCCGTTCCAGATCACCACCGCCGTGCTGCCCTCGCCATGGAATGCGGACAGCAAATTGCTGCACATCGGCATCAAGGGCCACGGCCTGTCCGCCGAACAGCGGCCCAAGGCCAACCTGGTGTTCCTGGTCGACGTCTCCGGCTCCATGCACGCACCCAACAAGCTGCCGCTGGTGAAGAAATCCCTGCGCATACTGGTCAAGTCGTTGCGGCCGGACGACATGGTGTCGCTCGTCACCTATGCCGGCGGCACCAAGGTCGTGCTCGAACCGACGGCGGCGGACCGGCGGCACAAGATCATCCGCGCCATCGAAGATCTGCAGGCGGGCGGCGGTACCGCCGGCGGCGCCGGGCTGCAGCTCGCCTACGACATGGCCGAGGAAAACTTCGCCGACACGTCGGTCAACCGGATCATTCTGGCCACCGACGGCGATTTCAACCTGGGTATCGCCGATCCCAAGGCGCTCGGCCGCTTCGTCGCCGCCAAGCGCAAGTCGGGCATCTATCTCTCCGCCATCGGTTTCGGCAGCGGCAATCTCAATGACCGGCTGATGCAGAAGATTGCCCAGATGGGCAACGGCAACGCCGCCTATGTGGATACCCTGCTCGAGGCCCGCAAGGTGATGGACGACGAACTCAACCGCAATCTCTACCCCATCGCCGACGACGTGAAATTCCAGGTGGAGTTCAATCCGGCCCGGGTCGCCGAGTACCGGCTGGTCGGTTTCGAAACCCGCATGCTGCGGCGCCAGGATTTCAAGAACGACCGCATCGACGCCGGCGAGATCGGCAGCGGCCACACCGTTACGGCGATCTTCGAAATCACCCCGGCCGAGAGCACGGCACGGCGGCTCGAGCCCTTGCGTTATCAGGCGAACCGTTCCGATGACGCCAAGCCGGCGCCGTCCGGCGAATATGCCTATGTCAAGGTGCGCTACAAGAAACCCGGAGAGAGCAAGAGCCGGTTGCTGCAGCACGCTGTCACCCGGCAGCATGAACACCAAACGATCGCGGCGGCGACCAAGGACGTGCGGTTCTCGCTGGCGGTGGCCGGTTTCGGCCAGATGCTGCGCGACGAAACCCAGGTGGATGAACGCTTCGGCTACCAGTCCGTGCTCAACCTGGCCCGCAACGCCCGCGGCGACGACCCGTTCGGCTACCGTGGCGAGTTCGTCCAGCTTGTGCGCCTGGCGCAAAGCATGAAATAGAGCCGATCGGGAGGGGGGACTGGCGAAGGGCGCGTTTGCGCCCTTCGTTCGTTCAGGGCTAAGCTGCCGCCGTGCCCGCCGTCAATCGGTGTGGCGTTTTTTTGTCATTACAGGCGTAAGGCGTACGCATGTCCCGATCCCCCAACTTCCTGTTCATCATGGCCGACCAGTTACGGGCCGACTACCTGGCCTGTTACGGCCATCCGGCCATCAGGACCCCGCACATGGACGCCCTGGCGGCCCGCGGCGTCGCCTTTACCCGCGCCTATGTGCAGGCGCCGGTATGCGGCGGTTCGCGCATGTCGTTCTACACCGGGCGGTACGCCTTCAGCCACGGGGCCCATTACAACAACATCCCCCTGCGGGTGGACGAACGCACGCTGGGCGACTTTCTGCGGCCGCTGGGTTACCGGGTGGCGCTGGTGGGCAAGACCCACATGAAGGCGGACGACGCCACCTTCGCCAAACTGGGCATCGATCCCGGCTCGTCGGCCGGCGTGTTCGCCCGGGAATGCGGCTTCGAGCCTTATGAACGGGACGACGGCCTGCACCCGGACCAGGCGGCCGATCCCAACCTGGCCTACAACGTCTATCTGCGGGACCAAGGCTATGACGGCGACAATCCCTGGCACGACTACGCCAACTCGGCGCTCGACGAAAACGGCGAGGTCGTCAGCGGCTGGTACATGCGCAACGCCCGCCTGCCGGCCCGGGTGGCGGAAGAACATTCCGAAACGCCGTACATGACCGACCGGGCCATGGACTTCATCCGCGACGCCGGCGATCAACCCTGGTGCCTGCATCTCAGCTACATCAAACCGCACTGGCCCTACATGGCGCCGGCGCCCTACAACGACATGTACGGACCGGACGATATGCTGCCGGCCAATCGGACGGCGGCCGAGCGGGACGATCCGCACCCGGTGACGGCGGCCTTCATGCGGCACGAGGAAAGCGTCAATTTCGCCCGCGACGAAGTGCGCGAGACCGTCATCCCCACCTACATGGGGCTGACCACGCAGCTCGATCATCACATCGGCCGGCTGATGGCGTTCCTCGAGGACCAGGGCCTCGCCGGCAATACCGTCGTCGTCGTCACCAGCGATCACGGTGACTATCTCGGTGACCATTGGCTGGGCGAGAAGGACCTGTTCCACGAGGAAGTCATGCGGGTGCCATTCATCGTCATGGACCCGCGGCCGCAGGCCGACAAGACCCGCGGCCGGCAGGACACCCGGTTCGTCGAGGCCATCGACCTGGTGCCCACCTTCCTCGACATGGCCGGCGGCGCGGCCCATCCCCACCGGCTGGAAGGCCGCTCCATCGTACCGTTGCTGGACGGCGGTGCCGTGAAAGGCTGGCGCGATGCCGTCTTCGCCGATTCCGATTTCGCCCTGCGCACGGCGCGCCGCACCCTTGGCCTCGAACCGGTCGAGGCGCGGGGCTACATGGTCCGCACCGAGCGCTGGAAGTACGTCATGTTCGAGAAGCATCCGCCGATGCTGTTCGACCTGGAGGCCGATCCACAGGAACGGGTCGACCTGGGCCGCTCCAACGCCCATGCCGAGGTGCGCCGGGAGATGGAACGGCGCATGTTCGACTGGGCAAGGACCCGGCGTCTGCGCACCACGCGCTCGGACGAAGACTTGGACAGGGCCACCGGCACGGCCAAAAAGCGCGGCTATCTGTTCGGCGTCTGGTAGCGGCTAGGCCTGCACCAGGCCCAACGTTTCCCGGATATCGTCGGGCGTGACTCCGGCGGCGCGCATTTGCCTGAGCGTCATCGCCTCGTCGCGCTTTGACAGCCGCTCGCCGTGTTCGTTGGTGATCAGTTTGTGGTGGTAATAGTCGGGTGCCTCGTAGCCCAGCAGGGCCTGCAGCAGCCGATGGATATGGGTGGCGGAAAACAGGTCCTTGCCGCGGGTCACCAGGGTCACGCCCTGCAGGGCGTCGTCGACGGTGACCGACAGGTGGTAGCTGTTCGGCACGTCCTTGCGTGCCAGCACCACGTCGCCCAGGGGGCTCGGATCGCAGGTCACGTTGCCGGCGTGGCGGTCGTGCCAGGTGAACGGCCCGCCCCGTTCCGATTCGGCGAAGGCGATGGCGCGGAAGCTGTCGAGCCGCAGGGCATGGGGCTCGCCGGCATCCAGGCGGGCACGCCAGACCTCGCGGCCCAGCACCCGGCAGGTGCCGGGGTAGATCATGCCGTCCAGGCCGTGGGGCGCGGCGTGGCTGCGTTTCAGTTCCTCGCGGATCTCCTTGCGGGTGCAGAAGCAGGGGTAGACCACATCGAGCCTGGCCAGCTCCTGCAGGGCGCGGGCATAGCCCATCTGGTTCTGCGACTGGCGCTGCATGGGGCCGTCCCACTCCAGCCCGAGCCATTGCAGGTCCTCGATGATGGCGCGCTCGAATTCCGGCCGGCAGCGGCCGACATCGATATCCTCGATGCGCAACAGGAAGCGCCCGCCGGCGCGCCGGGCCTCGTCATGGGCGACCAGGGCGGCATAGGCATGGCCCAGGTGCAGGAACCCTGTCGGGCTCGGTGCAAACCGCGTGACCACGGGTCGCGGCTGGTCCATTGTTGCCATCCCCCTCTGGAGCGCCTATCTGGATGCCTTGCTGCGGACACCCGGCACTCTGACACGACAAACCGGTAATCTAGGCAATATGAACACATCTGTGGAGAGGTTGGATCAAAGTCCCGGAACGCGCGCCGCGCTGGCCGATCTCGCCGGCCGCGACGCCGACCTGGCGCGCGCGATCCAATTGGGCGGGCCGCTGCCCGACCGGCGGCGCCCGCCCGGCTTCGCCACGCTGGCCAAGATCGTCATGCAGCAGCAGTTGTCGCTGGCCTCCGCCGCGGCCATCTGGGGCCGGTTCGAGGCCGCCGCGGCGCCGTTCACGCCGGCCAACGTGCTGGCCCTGTCGGAACCGGATCTGCGCGCCGTGGGCCTGTCGCGGCAAAAGGCCGATTTCGCCCATGCCCTGGCCCGGGCGGTCGAGGGCGGCCGGCTCGATCTGGACCGGCTGGCGGAGATGGACGACGACGCGGCGCTGGCCCACCTGTGCGACGTGCGCGGAATTGGCCGCTGGACCGCCGAGGTCTATCTGCTGTTCGCCCTGGACCGGTCCGATATCTGGCCGGCCGGCGACTTGGCGGTTCAGGCCGCCCTGCAGCATTTGAAAGGCTGGGACGCGCGTTTGCGCGGCAAACCGGCCATCACCGTGGCCGATCCCTGGCGGCCCCATCGCGGTGTCGCCGCCCGGGTGCTGTGGCAATACTACCGCGTCATCAAGGGCCGGGCGGCGGGCGTGGGGCAATAAAGTTCGGCCGCAACAATCGGACTGTCCGCCGATTATTCCCCCGTTACCTTGCCATCGAACATTGCAAATCGCGAGACACCGATGACCGCTGTACCCGCCATGGGCCGCCTGGAATGGGCCTTGTTGATCACCCTCTCCATCCTCTGGGGCGGGTCGTTCTTCTTCGCCGAGATCGCCCTGACCGTGATGTCGCCGTTCGCCGTCGTCATGTTCCGGGTCGGATTGGCGGCGGCGGCGCTGCTCGTGGCGGTGTACGCGATGGGGCAGCGCATGCCCCTGTCGGTCGGGGTGTGGCTGGCCTTTTTCGTCATGGGCGGGCTGAACAACCTGATCCCCTTCAGCCTGATCTTCTGGGGCCAGACCCATATCGCCAGCGGCCTGGCGGCGATCCTCAACGCCACGACGCCGTTGTTCACGGTCGTGTTCGCCCATGCCCTGACCCGGGACGAACGCATGACGGCGGCCAAGCTGGCGGGTGTCGTCCTGGGCATTGCCGGCGTGGCCGTGATGATCGGCCCGGCGGCGCTGACCGGCGTCGGCGATCATGTGGTCGCGCAAATCGCCGTGTTGGGCGCGGCCGCCTCCTACGCGTTTGCCGGTATTTTCGGACGCCGCTTCAAGGCGCTGCCGCCGGTCGTCGTCGCCGCCGGCCAGACCTCGGCCTCGACCGTCATGATCGTGCCCGCCGTCCTGGCGGCGGAAGGCATCGGCGCCCTGTTCATTCCCTGGGGCGGCGCGTTGGCGGCGATCGTCGCCCTGGCCCTGTTCAGCACCTCGCTGGCCTATGTGCTCTACTTCCGCATCCTGGCGACCGCCGGCGCGACCAATCTGCTGCTGGTCACGTTCCTCATTCCCGTCAGCGCCATCCTGCTGGGAGCGGTCTTTCTGGACGAACGCCTGACCGCGATGCAGTTCGCCGGCATGGCCCTGATCGCCGCCGGGCTGGCCGCCATCGACGGGCGATTGGCCCGCCGTTTCCGGCGCGTTTCCGTTGCGGATTGAGCCGTCCGCGGCTGGGTCAAATTCCCGACAATACCGCCAAAAACCGCCATATTATGCGGTGACATTTTACTGACACACAGGATGTGGTAGAACGGCAGCGCGTATTCCCCGCTTTTGGCTGGCTATTGCCCAGCCGACCGGTCATGATGACGGTCCGGGGAAGGAAGGAGTAGCCGTGCTTGCACTCGACGCCTGCCACGCTCTCGTACTCAACGCCGACTACCGGCCGTTGAGCTATTACCCCTTGTCTTTGTGGCCGTGGCAGGAATCCATCAAGGCCGTGTTTCTCGACAGGGTGAATATCGTGTCGGAATACGACCGGGCGGTGCATTCGCCGGGCATGGACATGCGCGTGCCCAGCGTCGTATCCCTGAAACGCTATGTGCAGCCGGCACGCTATCCGGCCTTTACCCGGTTCAACGTGTTTCTGCGCGACCGTTTCCAGTGCCAGTATTGCGGCATTCCCGACGACCTGACGTTCGACCATCTCATCCCGCGCTCCCAGGGCGGGCTGACCCGGTGGGACAACGTGGTCACCGCCTGCGCGCCGTGCAATCTGCGCAAGGGCGGCCGCACCGCCAAGCAGGCCAACATGGCCCTGCGCAGCCATCCGGTGCAGCCGACGGTCCAGCAACTGCACCGCAACGGCCGCCAGTTCCCGCCCAACTACCTGCACGAAAGCTGGCGTGACTATCTCTACTGGGACGCCGAGCTGGAAGAGTAGGTGGGTCTTTGTTGGCCGTCGTGCCGACGGCAATGCCAGGCCGGCCTCGGCCAACAACAGAGTCAGACTCTGGTTGAGAGCCAGATCGCCAATCGCGATCCCGCCTTGACCGCACCCGTCAGCAATTCGTAGGCCGGCGCCTCCTTGGCGCCGTGCTCGCGCGCGGTGTCGCGGTGGTGGACCTCGTCGGCGCGGAACTGCTCGATGGTCCGGCGCAGGGGCTCCTCGTCCTCGCCCAGTTGCGCGGCCTGTTCGGCGTAGTGTTCGTCGATCACTTCCTCGACCGCCTCGGTGCAGGCCATGGCGGCCTTCTCGCCCAGCATGGCGGTGGCGGCGCCCAGGGCGAAGCCGGCCACGTGCCACAGCGGCGTCAGCGCCGTCGGCCGCACCTTCCGGTCGACCACCAGCTTGTTGAAGGTATCCAGATGGTCCTGTTCCTGGCCCAGCATCTCCCGGATGGTGCCGTTGCCGGCCTTTTTGCCCAACACCGCCAGCTGGCCCTGGTAGATGCGCACGGCGCCGTATTCGCCGGCATGGTCGACGCGGATCATGCGGGCGATCTGTTCGTCCCGGTCGGGGTCGCCCGGCAGGCGGCCGTCTCCGGTGGTCCTCGGGCGAGATGTCTTCTTGTCGGCTGTCATGCGGCGTCGTCTTTCAGGGTCCGCACCGCCGCGACCAGGCACCCGGCGGCCAGGCCCAGCGACACCAGGACATTGTATCCGGCCATGGAAATGCCGAACAGGGACCACGCCACCTCGTCGCAGCGCACCACCGGCGCGGTCTCCAGCATGGCCCGCAACTGGTCGACGGTCTTGGCCGTGTTCAGGGCATCGGCGGAGCATTCCGCGGTGCCGGCCCACCAGTGCTGCTCGACGCCGACATGGTAGGCCGCGATGCCCATGCCGATCAGCAGCGCAAGTCCGCTGAGCGCCAATAGCGACGCCCGGGCCGTTTCGTTGCGGCCCAGCGCCAGGGCGCCGGCACACAACACCATCACGGCCACGTAGGGCCAGCGCTGGTAGATGCACAGGACGCACGGATGCAGCCCGAAGACATACTGGGAGATCAAGGCCGCGCCCAATGTGGCGGCGCTCGCCGCGAACATGAGCTGGGGAGCAATACTGGTCAGGGAATTCAGCACGGAAGAAACGAAATATTCGGTGAAAACAGATACTTAATTATGAGATAGCCGCCGAACAAGCCGACAAAGAAAATGATCGTGAACAGTCCGAGATATTTCTCGATCAACGCCCGGATTGGAGGGCCATAACGCCACAGCAGTGCGGCCACGACAAAGAACCTGGCTCCACGTGATATTACACTTGCCACGATAAATGTAGCAGGGCTAAGCGCGGTGACACCGCTGGCGATGGTGATCACCTTGTAGGGAAACGGCGTCAGGCCGAAAAACGCAACAATCCACGCACCGTATTCATTGTAAGATGTTTGGAAACACGAAAACTTCTCACTGGTACCGTAGAACTCCATCAGCGGTTGGCCGATCTCCTTCCACAGGAAGTAGCCGATGGCGTAACCCAGAATGCCGCCCAGCACCGAGGAGATCAGGCACACGGTGGCGATGATCCAGGTCTTGCTCCGGTCGGCCAGCACCATGGGGATCAGCACCACGTCGGGCGGGATGGGGAAAAACGAGCTTTCGGCGAACGACACCGCGGCAAGCCACCGGGTGGCGTGCCGGTGCTGGGCGAGGTCCATGGTTCGGTCGTAAAGGCGGCGCAGCATAAAGAGGTTCCGAATTCGGCGCGGCGCAGTGTGCCCAAGCCGCGTGCCTGTGTCCATGACTGGTTTTGTTAAATTCCAAGGGGTTACGGCAATGTGAACCGGGTCGGAGATATTTCGTGAAACGGCCAAAAAGGCCACTTTGCGGCGGTCCCGAACCCAAGACAGCCTATTGACCCGTCATAGCGGCTGGCTATGATGCGCCGGTCTCAGGCCGACCGTTTTTCGATCGGAATCGGCTTGGCCCGTGCGGGCGTGGCGGAACTGGTAGACGCGCCAGACTCAAAATCTGGTTTCCGCAAGGAAGTGTCGGTTCGAGTCCGACCGCCCGCACCAAATTTCTGTCCTTCCCCGACACGGCCTATAGTTGCCCGAAATGTCATCGAGGCACGGATGATTTCAATTCGGCAGGCTGATGTGTCGGACAGCGACGCGATCGCCCGGGTCCTGCGGGCATCCATACGGGACCTGTGCGTCGCCGATCATCGCGGCGACCCTTCGGTCCTGGCGCGCTGGCTGGCGAACAAGACGCCGGACGTGGTGGAGAGCTGGATCCGCAACCCGGACGACGTCATTTTGGCCGCCGATCATGCGGGCGATCTCGTCTGTGTGGGCGGCGTGGCGCTCAGGGGCGAAGTACTGCTGAATTACGTCTCGCCCGACTTCCGGTTTCGCGGTGCAAGCCGGGCGATGCTGGTGCACATGGAGGGCGTCTTGCGCACGCATGGCGTGAAGGTCGCGACATTGATCAGTACGGGAACGGCGCATCGGTTTTATCTTGCCAACGGCTGGATAGACTCCGATCGTTCGGAATCGAAGTTCGGTGTTACCGATTTCACTATGGTGAAATCACTTTGAAGAAAACCGTAAAAGCTATCGCGAAGCACGGGTTCCATCATGACAGTACGCGTCAAAATCTGCTGCATCACCGACCGCGGCGAAGCCGACATGGCGATCGGTCTCGGCGCCCATGCCCTTGGTCTGGTCGGCCGCATGCCGTCCGGGCCGGGGCCGATCGACGACGAAACCATCACCGCCATCGCCGGCCACGTACCGCCGGCCGTGGCGACGTTTCTGCTCACCAGCGAAACCGAACCGGATGCCGTCGCCGCGCATGTCGGGCGGTGCCGCACCAATACGGTGCAGATCGTCGACCGGGTGTCGGCGGATGTCTACCGGGCGCTGCGCGACGCGATGCCCCACGTGAAGATCGTGCAGGTGGTGCATGTCACCGGAACCGAATCGGTGGACGAAGCGCAAGGCGTTGCCGAAGACGTGGACGCCGTGCTGCTGGACTCGGGCAGTTTCGCCGGATCGGTGAAGGAACTGGGCGGCACCGGCCGGACACACGACTGGTCGCTGAGCCGCCGCATCGTCGAGGCCGTTACCAAACCTGTCTTCCTGGCCGGCGGCTTGCGCCCCGACAATGTCGGTGACGCCATCCGTGCGGTGCGGCCCTACGGCGTCGACCTGTGTACCGGCGTGCGGACCGACGGGCGGCTGGACGCGGATAAACTGGTTGCGTTCATGGCCGCCGTGGCGGCGGCGTGACCGGAACCGGTCACTCGGCGTAGTGCAGCGGCAGCGCCGTGGTGTATTTGATTTCTTCCAGCGCGAAGCTGGTGCTGACGTCCGACATGTCCACTTCCTTGATCAGCTTGCGGTAGAAGGCGTCGTAGGCGGCGATGTCGGGCACGACGATGCGCAGCAGATAGTCGATCTCCCCGCTCATGCGGAAGAACTCGACGACCTCGGGATGGCGGCGCACGGTCGAGGCGAATTTTTCCAGCCAGTCGTCGGCATGCTGGCTGGTGCGTACGCTGACGAACGCGGTCACGCCGACATTGAGTTTCTCCCGGTCCAACAGGGTGACGCGGCTGCGGATGACGCCCTTTTCCTCCAGGTTGCGGATGCGGCGCCAGCACGGCGTTTTCGACAATCCGACGCGCTCGGCCAGGTCGGCTATGGGGATGGTGGCGTCTTCCTGTAAAATGCCGAGAATCTTACGGTCGATCGAATCCATGGATTTTTCGCCTATCGGTTCCCAGGGTTCCTGGATCAATGTTTTGGGAATCTAGAGCAGTTCCTCTTTAGATGGAAACATTCTGACGGAGCGTATTGGCGCCAAGGCCAAGGCTGGCGGTGACGGCCATACCGGGGGTATGGCCGAGACGGCAGCCGCCGGATTTGGCGCCAATACGCCCGTCCC
>JANQFL010000016.1 GCA_028277845.1 Sneathiellales bacterium | reverse complement strand
TCTCGGCCATACCCCGGGTATGGCCGTCACCACCAGCCTTGGCCTTGGCGCCAATACGCTCCGTCAGAATGTTTCCATCTAAAGAGGAACTGCTCTAGGCTTTGGTCAGCCAGACGGCGTGAACGCCAGCCAGGTCCAGTGAACGCCGGCCGCGCGGTTTTGCGGCTGAATGGACTCGCGGTTTTCGCGATGCAGTAGTCGAAACCCATTGTCCGACGCCAGATGGATCGTGTCCTCGGTGGTGGTTTCGAAACATGGCCTGGACGGCGCACCCGGGCCATGCCGGACGGACAGAATCACCTTACCGTCCGGAGCCGTCAGCGCACGCAGGGTTCCCATGGCAACGCGGCGTGCTTCGGTGTCCAGGTGCTGCCATACACCGCTCAACGTCACCAGATGGAAGACCTCACCCCGGGCAAGGACCTTGGTGAGGTCGGGCAGGGTATCGTCAAGCCATTCGATTCCAGCCGTGCCGTGCCGGGATCGACCCGCCTCGCGAAATTGCGCGACCGGCTCGACGGCCAGTACGTGGTTTCCCTGGGCGGCAAACCAAGCGGCGTCCCGGCCGGTGCCCGCACCGACATCGACGACACGCGCGTTTCGTTCCGGCAATAGGTGTACGACAGGGCTGAACAAATCGGCCGATGAAAGCGACTCGTACCGTTGGATCAATTCGGATGAAGCGTCCGCATATCCCTGGATGACGTGCATGGACATGGCCAGGGGCTTACAAAGGCTTGGCCAGCATGACCACCTGTTTGCCCTGTTCCGGGATGTCCTGCCGGCCGACTTCGGCAAAGCCCATGCGTTCATGGAACGCCATGGAGCCTGGATTGGGTGGGTGTGCGTTCACTTCGCAGACGATGCGTGGCGCCTTACCCCGGAACGCCCGGACCAAGCCGTCATAGAAAGCCCGTCCGAGACCCGAGCCGCGGGCGGTCTCATCCACCACGATGCGATCGACATAGATGAAATCGTCATATTGGTCGCAAAACCAGCGGTAGTTGACGCTGTCATAATCGGCGCCGGGCGCGAAGGCGATCAGGACGCCGGCGATCCTGTCCTGCCGCAAACCTACCTGCGCCACGGCCGCATTTCCCACCAGCGACATCAAGTCCTGCGATTCCAGGGCGTTTACGTGGGGCACGGCGGCGTTGTTGAGAGTGAGGACAAGCGCGAAATCTTCGGCTACTATCGGGCGAACAGTTACCACGGGCACACCACCGGCTTTGCTTGAACAGGGCAGGGAGTGAGCCCGTCCTGTCGGTGATTGTCAATCGCAATTCCAATCGCTATGCACCAGACGGTGGGGTCCCGTGCAGGGAACGCCTTTGGCCGCGGCGCGCGAAAACATCATAGTGACCGAGATGAGTACGCGGGCGAACAACACTAACGGACGGCGGGGGCCGGCGGCATTGCCGGGCGGTTGGCGCGTGGAAGCGCGCGAAACCTTCCTGCTGGCCGGACCCATCGTGCTCATTCAACTGGCGCAGATCGCCCTGCAGACCACCGACACCATCATGATGGGCTGGCTGGGTCCGCAGGATTTGGCCGCCGGCGCCCTGGCCGTCACAATTCACATGACATCGTTTCTGTTCGGCATGGGCATCCTGTCCGGCGTGGCGCCCATCGCCGCCCAGGCCCTCGGCGCCCGCCGCCTGCGCGACGTCCGCCGCACCGTGCGCCAAGGCATGTGGCTGGCCATCCTCATTGCCATACCCCTGAGCACGCTGATCTGGTTTACCGGGCCGGTCCTGCTATTGTTCAACCAGGACCCGGTCAACGCCGCGGAGGCGCAGGGCTACGCCCGCTGCGCCGTCTGGGCCCTGTTGCCCAGCTTCGGCTTGGTGGTGCTGCGGTCGTTCGTCTCCGTGCATTCCCGGCCGCAATCGGTGTTGTTCGTGACGCTCGCCGGCGTGGGCCTGAATATCCTGGGCAACTACGCGCTGATGTTCGGAAATTTCGGCTTTCCGCGCCTGGGCCTGGTCGGCGCGGGCATCACCACCAGCATTGTCTCGTGGTCCATGTTCCTCGCCATGGTCGTGTTCGTGTCCTTGGACCGGCAGTTCCGCAAATACGCCCTGCACATCCGTTTCTGGCGATCCGACTGGCCGCGCTTCCGCGAAGTCTGGCGTGTCGGCCTGCCCATCGGGGGCGCCATATTGGCGGAATCGAGCCTGTTCTCCACCGCGTCGTTGCTGGTCGGCATGATCGGCACGGCCCAGCTGGCGGGGCATACCATTGCCCTGCACTGCGCTTCGGTCGCCTTCATGGTGCCGCTGGGGCTGGGACAGGCGGCGACAATCCGGGTCGGTCTGGCGGCCGGCGCCCGTGACTGGGCCGGCGTCGGACAGACCGGCGCCGTTTCGTTCGCCATCGGTTTGGCATTCATGATGAGCACGGCCATTCTTTTCTGGGTCATTCCGGAACAGTTGGTGGGCCTGTTCCTCGACCTGAGAATCCCCGAAAACGCCGAGGCCATCGGGTTCGCCGTCTCGTATCTCGCCATCGCGGCCCTATTCCAGTTGGTGGACGGCGGCCAAGTGGTCGGCGTCGGCTGCCTGCGCGGCCTCAAGGATACGCGCGTGCCCTTTATCTGCTGCATCGTCGGCTACTGGGGCATCGGCTTCCCAGCGGGCGCGATCCTGGCGTTTCAATTCGACATGGGCGGTGTCGGCGTCTGGACCGGTCTGGCGGTGGGCTTGACCGTGGTCGCCATCCTGGCCGGCTGGCGCTTCTACCGGCGCGAACACCTCGGCCTGGTTCTTCGGGACGCACCCGCATGACCGCCAAGCCCGGCAAAAGCCGCACCGATCAGATGCTGGTCGACCGCGGCCTGGCGGAAAGCCGCACCAAGGCGCAGGCCCTGATCATGGCCGGCAATGTCTATTCCGGTGACCGGCGTGTCGAAAAACCCGGTCAGACCTTGGCCGTCGACGCACCGCTGTCCCTCAAGGGGCAGGACCATCCATGGGTCAGCCGTGGCGGATTGAAGCTGGCCCATGCGCTCGAACACTTCGCCATCGATCCGGCCGGATGCGTGGCCATCGATGTCGGCGCTTCGACCGGCGGCTTCACCGATGTCCTTCTGTCCAACGGTGCGGCACGGGTTTACGCCGTCGATGTCGGCCGCGGACAACTGGACTGGAAGCTGCGCAATGACGACCGGGTGACCGTGTTGGAGAAGACCAACGCCCGCTATTTGACCCGGGAACAGATTCCCGATCCGGTGGCCATGGTCGTTTGCGACGCCAGCTTCATCGGCCTGCGCACGGTCTTGCCCGCCGCGCTCGCATTGACGGCACCCGGCGCAATACTGGTGGCCCTGATCAAGCCGCAGTTCGAGGTCGGTAAGGGACGGGTCGGCAAGGGCGGCGTCGTGCGTGACCCGGCATTGCACGAAGAGGTCTGTCAGACGATTCGCGGCTGGATTGACGACATGCCGCAATGGTCCGTGCTGGGTATCACCGAAAGTCCGATCACCGGCCCCGAAGGCAACAAGGAATTCCTTATTGCCGCGCGCCGTGACGAGAGTGCCGGACCGGCTGAGGCATAAACGATGCAGGTCACGATCGAAACACTCGGTTCGGCCGGCGACGGCGTGGCAAAGTTGGACGGCGAGCCGGTGTTCGTGCCGGGCACGGTGCCGGGCGATGTCGTGGACGTTCAGATTACGCGCCGCCGCGGTAAACCCGCACGTGGTGCCGTTACGACACTGATCGAACCGGGGCCGGACCGTGTCACGCCACCGTGTCCGCATTTCGGCGAATGCGGCGGCTGCCAGTTGCAGCACGTCGGTCAATCCGCCTACCTCGCTTGGAAACAGGCGAAAGTCAGCGCCGCCCTGGACCGCCGCGGCTTGGACGTCACCTGCGTCCAAGACATCGTGGCCACACCTGCGGGCACCCGGCGGCGTGCCGATTTCGTGGCGATCAACACCGCCCGGGGCGTGCTGCTGGGTTTCTACCGGCGGGGCAGCCATCAGGTGGTCGACATCGGTGCCTGTCATGTGGTGACCGAGCCGGTGAACGCCATCCTGCCGGCCGTGCGGCAGCTCCTGCAGCCGCATCTGCCGGTTGGCGGCAAGGCGTCCGCCGTCATTTTGTCGTGCGATAACGGTCTCGACGTGCTCCTGGAATGGCGGGTCGCCGAGGCGGCGGGTGTGTGGCAGGACCTTGCCGCGTTCGCCGATTTGCACGACCTGGCGGCCGTGTCGGTGCGCGACGTCAAGACCGGAGACATAACGCCGGCCGCCATCCGCCGTCCACCCGTCATGCGCATGGGATCGGCGGACATGTCGCCGCCGCCCGGCGCGTTCCTGCAGGCCAGCGCCGAAGCGGAGACCATCCTGCGCAAATTGGTGCTGGAGGGGGTTGGGGAAGCCACGGCCGTGGCGGATTTGTTCGCCGGCTGCGGCACGTTCGCCCTGTCCCTGTCGGACGGGCGCCGGGTACATGCGGTGGAGGGCGACGAGACGCTTGCGGCCGCGTTGAAGACGGCCGTCGACAAGACCGGCGGGCGCATCAACACCAGCGTCGACGTGCGCGACCTGTTTCGCCGTCCCTTGTCAGCCAAGGAACTGGCCAAATTCGACGCGGTGGTGTTCGATCCGCCACGGGCCGGGGCGAAGGAACAGTCCGAGACCCTTGCCGCGTCCACGGTTGGCCGCGCGGTGGCGGTGTCGTGCGAACCCGCCACCTTCGCCCGCGACGTGCGGATCCTGGTCGACGGCGGGTTCGTACTCGAAAAGGTGGTTCCGGTCGACCAGTTCGTCTGGTCGACCCATGTGGAGGTTGTGGGTGTTCTGTCCCGGCCGGACTGAGGTTCAGCGCGCCTGGGCGTGGTATTCCGGGTTGGGCATCATATCGACAGCGGACGCGACCCGGTTGGACATGTTGTAGAACCCGGCGACGGCGGCGATATCGAAAATGTCGGCGTCACTGAAGCCGACATCGCGCAGGTCCTGACGGTCCTGTTCGGACATTTCAGCCGGCCGCTCGGTCATTTTGACCGCGAAACCGAGCATGGCGCGCTGGCGCGGCTCCAGATCGGCCACGCGGTAGTTCATGACCATCAACTCGCCCAGCGCCGGATCGCCGGAGAGCTGGCGCACGGCGGCGCCATGGGCCGTCAGGCAATAGAAGCATTGATTGACCGCGGATACGGCGACGGCGATCATTTCGCGCTCCAGCTTGCTCAGGCCCGAATCACCCAGCATCAGTTCGTTGTAGAAGTTCATGAAGTTGCGCAGCTTGTCCTGATTGAAGGCGTAGGCGCGCAGCACATTGGGTACCAGGCCCAGTTTCTCCTGGCACTTGTCGAAGTACTTCTTGATGTCGTCGTCCAACGCGGCCGGTTCGGCCAGGTCCAGCGCCATGACATACGGGGGTTGGTGGGATTTGTTCTGTTCCTGGGACATGACGCTACCTCTGTAAATGGACGTTCAGTCGGTGACTGTTCCGCGGCATCATACCCGGCTGGCCTCAACCGGCAAATATCCCGTCTCACCCGGCACAAATTGCCCACTTCGGTGCAGGATCTTCGTCGTGGAAAAGGGCTAAGTAGCTGAAATATAGGGGAAAGTGTGTTGGCAGGAACCTTGCACCTTTCATGTCAAAGTGTGCAGGAGAACCGAGATGCCGTTCCGAGGAAACCTTGCCGTTGCGTTCGAACAGCCGGTTGAGGCCGGTTGGGAAAACGAACGTGAACCGACCCGTCATGACCGGCACCGGGCGTGGGCCCGGGTCGTGCCGCAGGCCGATGTCCGGTCGATCACCCACCGCAAGCTATGCGAGCTGGCCGGCGAGTTGCGCACGCACCGGGCCATCACCGACGCCGATTACGCGGCCCTGACATCGACGCCGCCGTGGCTGTTCGATCGCCAGCGGGACTATCTGCGCTTGTGGCAGACCCGGCTGGCCGTCAAACGGTCGAAGAAGTGCCCCGCCCATGAAAAGGAACGGATCTGGCGGGTGCTCGATATCCTGAATTACTGGACCAGCCTGCGGGCGGGTTAGAGCAATTCCTCCTTAGATGGAAACATTCTGACGGAGCGTATTGGCGCCAAGGCCAAGGCTGGCGGTGACGGCCATACCTGGCGGTATGGCCGAGACGGCAGCCGCCGGATTTGGCGCCAATACGCCCGTCCC
>JANQFL010000015.1 GCA_028277845.1 Sneathiellales bacterium | reverse complement strand
CATTCTGACGGAGCGTATTGGCGCCAAGGCCAAGGCTGGCGGTGACGGCCATACCTGGCGGTATGGCCGAGACGGCAGCCGCCGGATTTGGCGCCAAGACGCCCGTCCCTCAAAAGCGCAATGGGGGGTTTCCGAGCGGCCGCCCCCCACGGCGTGAGACGGCTTGCGCGATGCACCGCATCGCGCGGCCCCGTCTTCCTGGTGGCCATGTGCGTTTCTTGGCAGGCCGCTCGAGAAACAGAATGGATTCCATCTAAAGAGGAATTGCTCTAGGTCACATCCGTGGCGCGAATTGTCGTGGGGTAAACGAATAGTTAACCCATGATTGCGACAACTACCGCAACGAAAACAAGACTTTTTCAGTCGGACGGGAAAAGGAAGAACGAACACATACCGGCACCGAACCAACCTTGAACACGCGCAATCCGCATATATCTTCGGCACCGACACCCGCCGACGCCCTGGTGGCGTATTGCACTCGGCTGAGCAGACCGAAATTCTTCGCCATTTTCCTCGCGTTGGCGATGACATCCGCGCTGACGCTCACGGTCGTCGCGTGGGATCTGTTCTATGGGGTGCGCGGCTGGCCGGTCGTCGTGGTGGCCATCAGCGTCACCGCCATGGTGGCGATTCCGATCCTTCTGTTCATCACCAAGCTCGTCTCCAGCCTGGGCCAGGCCAACGAGGTTCTGCAATCACGCTCCGACGCCGAAGGCCGCCTGGGGCGCCTGCTGCAAACATCGTATGACGAAGTCTATGTCGTATCCGATCGGACGTTGAAATTCGTCGAAGTCAACAGAAGCGCCCTCGACAATCTCGGATACACGCCGGACGAGATCCGCAATCTGACGCCGCTCGACCTCAAACCCGGCCTGTGCCACGGCGAGTTCGAAAGCTTCCTGTCCCCCTTGCGCCAAGGCACGGAAGACACCGTCGTTGTCGAAGCGACACATCGGCGCAAAGACGGCAGCACATATCCGGTTCGGATACGGGTGCAATACTCGCCGCTCGAATCACCGCCGGTCTTCGTCGCCGTTGCGCAGGACATGACCGAATGGAAAAACGCCCTCAATCAGTTGCGCCGCGCCAAGGAACGGGCCGAGAGCGCCAACCAGGCGAAGTCGTCGTTCCTGGCCAATATGAGCCACGAACTGCGCACGCCGCTGAACGCCATCCTGGGATTTTCGGAAGTCCTGAAGGACGAAATCCTCGGACCCATGGGGTCCGAGCGCTATATCCAATACGCATCGGACATCCACGACAGCGGGACCCATCTGCTGGAAGTCATCAACGGTGTCCTGGATATCGCCAAAATCGAATCGGGCGAACAGGATTTGGATGAAAGGTCCGTCGACATCGGGGAAATGGTCGATTCCTGTATCCGATTGGCAGTGGCCGACCGAAAGACCTCCGGGTTGCAGGTCAAAACCGACGTGCCGGAAAATCTGCCCCATGTGCGCGTCGACGCCCTGAAAATCAAACAGGTCCTGATCAACCTGCTGAGCAATGCCATCAAGTTCACCGGCGACGGCGGCGATATCGCCATCGAAGCCCGGCAATTGCGGTCGAAAGACATCGAATTGACCGTCCGCGATTCCGGCATCGGCATGAGCCAGCGCGACATCCCCGTCGCCCTCTCGGTGTTTGGACAGATCGACAGCTCCATGTCGCGGCGTTACCAGGGTACCGGGCTGGGCCTGCCCCTGGTCAAGGCGCTGGTGGAATCCCATGGCGGCCGATTGAATATCGACAGCGCGGTCGGCCAGGGAACCACGGTGTCCTTCACCATCCCCGGCCGGCGCGTGGACAGCCCCCAGCCGGTAAGAGTGTAATATGCGGACAACACCCACACCGTCGGTTCTTCCCGTCACACCGATCGATCCGGCCGATTTGCGCCGCGTGATCCAGATGCACGAACGCTTCATCTCCGGCCAGGCCGGCGGCGAACGGGCCGACCTGTCCTACCGCGACCTGACGTCGGTGGATTTGCGCCAGCGCAACATGTCGAAGGCCAATTTCGCCGGCGCGCGCATGGCACGGGCCATGCTGGGCGGCACCTTCATGAACGCGGCCAATCTGTATTGTGCCGACCTGCGCATGGCCCACTTCAAGAACGCAGACCTCACCCGGGCGGACATGCGCGGTGCCTGCCTGCGGGGCGCCGAGTTGAGCGCGGCCGTCATGGTCGAGGCGGACATCCGCGAAGGGACATTGACCGATACCAATGGCCGGCGCCTGGTCCATCCCGGCGACTCGCCCGACCCGACGGCCGATATCAGCTGCATCACCGCCCGCGGCACGGATCTGACCGGCGCGCAGTTGTCGAACGCCTTCATCGTCCGCGCCGACTTCACGGGCGCCACGCTGCGCCGGACCAACTTGCAGCGCGCCAACATGCGCAGCGTTATTCTCGACGACGCGGTTCTGGAAGACACCAACCTGACCGGAGCCGACTTGACCGGGGCGTCCCTCAAGGGCGCGAACCTGGAGGGGGCCGTCCTGGTGGATGCCGACATCACCGGCGCCGACCTGACCGGCGCCAGGGTCGACCCCGCCGCCTTGAAGCGGACGCGGACGATCGCGGACGCCGCGGAAAACGCGGACGACCGCCTGGCGCGGCTCGACGGCATATTGGACGCGCACAAAGCCTGGGTCGAAACCGGCGGCAAGGACGGCACGCGGGCCGATCTGAGCAAGCTGTCCCTGGCCGGCCGCAAACTGCGGGGCGCCGACCTGTCCACGGCGGGATTGGCCGGATGCGATTTGCGTGACGCCGATCTGACCGGCGCGGTCCTGGCCATGGCGGATCTCAGCGGCGCGGATTTGAGCAACGCGGTGCTGGACAATGCCGACTTGCGCGGCGTCAATCTGCAAAACGCGCTGATGATCGGCGCGACGCTGACCGGATGCAATCTGAGCTCCCTCGATATCGTCGGCAACGACAGGCAATCCCTGCCCGCCAATCTGACCGGCGCGCGGCTGGACGGCGTCAACGGCCGGGGCGCGTCGTTCCGCGGCGCCAGCCTGGTGGGCGCCGAGTTCGGCCAGGCCAACCTGGAGGGCGCCGACTTCACCGGCGCCAGTCTGTCGGGTACCGGTTTCGCCGGCGCCAACCTGAACGGCGCCAAGGGGCTGGTTTAATCCCTCACCGCAATGTGGCGGCGATATTGCCGCCGTCCACCGTCGTCACGTCGGCGGTGGTTTTCAGCGCCAGGGCCTGGTGCAGGAACGATTGCGCCACGTCGTCGGCGGTGACTTCCCGGCCCAATAGATTACCCGACATGTAATCCTTCTCGCTCAACCCCCGGGCCTTGGAGCGGGCGGCGATCATATCGTCCGACAGCAGACCGCTGCGGATGCGGTCGGCGTTGACCGCGTTGGAGCGGATGCCGATGGCGCCGTATTCCAGCGCGTACTGGCGCGACAGGAACAGGGTCGCCGCCTTGGGCAGACCGTAGGCGCCGAAATCGGGGCCGGGGTTGATGGCCTGCTTCGAGGTGTTGAACAGCAGCACGCCGCCGGTGCCCTGGGCCCGCATGATGCGCACCGCGTTCCGCGCCACGCTTTGATGGGCGAAGAAATTGAGTTCGAAACTTTTCCGCAGGACGTCGTCGTCCAGATCGGCGATGCCGCCCTGCCAGGCCGCGCCGGCATTGGACACGGCGATGTCCACGCCGCCGAAGGTTTCGCAGACGGCGTCGAAGGCGGCCCGGACGCTGTCCCCGTCGGTCACGTCGCAGGCCAGGCCCAGGGCATGGCCGCCGATGGCCGCCGCCGTGGCGGCCGCGGCGCCGCCGTCCAGGTCGAGCACCGCCACTTCGGCGCCGTTGGCGGCGAACAGCTTCGCCGTGGCCGCGCCGATGGCGCCGGCGCCGCCGGTGATCAGCGCCACCTGCCGGGCCAGGGGTTTCTCGACGCCCTTGCCCAACTTGGCCTGTTCCAGCGACCAGTATTCCATGTCGAACAGATCGCTTTCGGGCAGGGATTCGTAGGTGCCCACGGCCTCGGCATCGGTGATCCCGCGCACCGCGGCCTCGCCCAAATCGGCGGCGATGACGGCGTCCTTCTTGGACTTGCCCAAGCCGATGAGGCCCAGCCCGGGCACCAGCACCAGGCGCGGCATGGGATCCAGTTCGGTCTTGGGCACGTCCTGGCGGGCGTTGTTTTCGGCGAAGTAGCCGTGATAGGCGTCGGCGAACGCATCCACCGCCGCCCGCACCTGGCCGCGCCAGCCGTCCAGGTCGCCGCCCGATGGCGGCGGCACCACGACCGGCCGGTTCTTGGTGCGGATGATGTGGTCGGGCGTGATGACGCCCCGGCGGCCGTAATCCGCCACGCCCTCGCCGTTGACGAAGTTGAGGATGGCATCATTGCTGCGGAACTCGGCGATCAGGCGGTTGAACCGGCCGTCGCCCCTGTCCTCGGCGCAGGCGCCGCGCACGATCGGCGCAACGTCGGCCGGCTTGGCTGGATCGTCCGGCAGGCCGGCGCTCGCGAACACCTTGGCGCCCGCCCGTGCGATGCGCCGTTCCGCCAGGGTGACGTTGTCGATCATGCGCTCGTAGGCCTCGCGGGCGCTGTCGCCGAAAGTGAACACGCCGTGCTTGTGCAGCACCAGGCCTTCCACGTCCGGGTTGGCGGCGTAGACCTCGGCCGCCTTCCTGGCCAGCAGGAAGCCCGGCATGATGAACGGCACGATGGCCATGCGGCCGCCGTAGATGTCGGCGCAGATGGCCTCGCCGTCCGGCTGGTCCGACACGGACAGCACCGCCGTGGCGTGGGTATGGTCGATGAACTTGTGCGGCAGGAAGGCGTGCAGCAGGGTTTCCACCGACGGGTTGGGCGAGGCGCTGTCCAGCAAATTGGCGCGCTGGAAGGCCACCATGTCCTCGTCGCTCAAGCGGTCCAGACCCTGCAGGCGCCGCAGGGGCTCCAGGCGCACGGCGGGCAGGCCGGCGGGCTCGATCACCGCCATGTCCCAGCCGCTGCCCTTGACGCACAGCACCTCGTGGCTGTCGCCCAGGACGTCGTTCATCACCGTCTTGACCGACGTGTTGCCGCCGCCGTGCAGCACCAGGCTCGGATCGCCGCCCAGCAGCCGGGTCGTGTAGACCCGCAGGGCGAGATCCTCGTTGACGCCGTCCCCGGCATAACGCGCGACCGTGTCTGCCGCGTCTTTGTCCGACCACAGGGATTTCATCGTTCTCTCCAATACCGGCGCATGCACGCTGCCGGGCCGTGCGTCCCCGTATATACGTGGCCCGCAGTGGCGAACGCCACCGAAAAGTCCGGAACATAATCCGGCGGGGCTATCCCACCATGCGGAATAATTCCCAATACCGCACCGTCTTCGGCCGACACAACTTGCTTAAACGGTCCGGTGCGCGATATCGACGTCGTAGGGGCATCTCTCGCGGTCCGCACGATCAATTGCCATGGCGGACCCATCAGCCGGGGAGGCATCAATGACGCGTTCATTGTTGACGACGGCGGCCCTGGCCGCCGGGCTTTCCATCTTCATATCCACGCCATCCGTATCCGACACCGTCAAGGTCACGCCGCTGGGCAGCCACGCCGGCGAGTTCTGCCGCTTCGACCGGGCGATGATCTTCGAGGACCCGGACGGCACCCGTATCCTGTACGACGCCGGCCGCACCGTGCGCGGCCCGGACGATCCGCGTTTGGGCCGGATCGACGCCGTGCTGCTCAGCCATGTGCACGGGGATCATCTCGGCGACATCCATCAGGCCGAAGCGGAGGGCGGCGATTGCGGCAAGCCCGCCTTCACCGTAAGGGCCGCACCCAATTCCAATTCGGTCAACATCGTGCTGGCCAAGCAGGCGCAGTTCCTGGTCGGCGCCGAAATGGCCAGTTTCTTCGGCCGCAAGATCAAGGCGCTGGGCGGCGATCCGAGAAAGCTGGTCAAACTGGTGCGTTTCGGCGCGTCCCGTAAGGTCGGTGGCGTCACCGTGGCCAGCGTGCCGGCGGTGCACAGCAACGGCCTCAACCCCGCCTTCATGGAGGGCGATCTCGCCGCCACGTTGAAGGCCGCGGGCCTGACGGCCTATGTCGGCCCGCCGGGCGGCTACGTGCTGACCTTCAGCAACGGCCTGGCCGTCTATCTGTCGGGCGATACCGGCATCACGGCGGAACAGGACCTGGTGGTGCGGCGCCACTACAACGCCAAGCTGGCCGTGCTTAACATCGGCGGCACATTCACCACCGGCCCCAGGGAAGCGGCCTACGTGATCAACGAACTGGTCAAGCCCAACGCGGTCATCGCCTCCCACGCCAACGAAGTGGCCACCGAGGGCGGCAAACTGCAGCCGGGCACACGGACCGACACCTTCGCCAGGGCCGTGAAAGCCAGCTTTCACCTGCCTCTGAGCGGGCGCACCATGGCGTTCGACGGCAACGCCAAATGCACCGCCAATTGCTGATCCGGACGCTGCGCTGACGGGCCTCCATCCTCCCGTGGAGGCCCATCGCGACTTATTCAGGTAAAGCCCGCGGCGTAATTTCCGCAAAATCCATAAGGTCTTTTTGTATCGCCGCCGGTGTTCTGCTACCATTCCCGGCAGACCTTCGGAACGGCGCCAGAGGGAGGGCCCGTTATGACACTGAGCGACTTGAAATCCGGGGTGCGGACCGGCGTCGACAGCCTCGACTACGAACACCGGGAACTTGTGGCGTTGATGGAGGAGCTGTGCGAGTGCTTCGACCGCCTGGGCGCCTCCGAAAAATCGGAACCCCTGGAAGACGTCAGCGACCGGTTCGGCGCGCTTTACGCCCGCACGACCGCCCATTTCGCGCTGGAAGAACGGCTCATGCGGGAGAGGAAATACCCGCAGTTCAAGGCCCACAAGGCGGATCACGAGCGGCTGCTGGACGCCATCCGGGACATGATGGAAGCCTACCAGTCCGGCCGCTGCGCCGACTGCGCCGTGTCCCTGCGCGGCTGCCTGTCCAACTGGTTCAGCGGACACATGGAAAAGGACGCGGACCTGCAGGCCTTGAGGTCAGCCAAACCCCGGCACTGAACCAGGCACCGCAGTTACGGCGTGTCGGCGGGATACTCGGTCACCTCTCCGGCACCGTTATTCAGTTCCATCAGCGTATCGAAATAGCGGATGTCCGGCCGGTTGCCCCAGCGCGCCTCGGCGCGGTCCAGCCACACCGCGTCATGGCCTTGCAAGGCGTGATCCTTGCTTTCCCATAGATAAACCCCCACACAGCGGTCGTTTTCGCCCATCAGGAAGGTCTTGCGCACGAGACCGGGAAAGCCACGCCAGCGGTCCAGCGTCGACCGGGCGTCTTCCAGAACGTCGTCCCGGCTCATTCCGGGCGTAACCTTGAACGATACGATTTCAGTAATCACACATGCTCTCCAACTCCGTGCCGCGTGTCTTCAAGCGGCCATCAACCCTTGCCTTGCACCGCCTGCCGCAGCCCGATGGCCCACTCGTTGGACAGGACATTCAGCGGCAACAGTTGGTCGGCCAGGGTCCTGCCCCGTTCGGTCAAGACATAGCCGTGTTCGTCGCGGCTGACAAACCCGGCCGCGTGCAGTTCCTTGAGCCGGGTATTGAGCACGTTGGGATTGGTTTCCGCCGCCGCCTGCAGGGCGCGGAAGGTCATGGCCCGTTCCGCCTGGTACAGCTCCCACAATATGCGCAGTGCCATGCGCCGGCCCAGCAGGTCGAGCAAGATCATGACCGGGCGGCCGGTCGCGGATCCGCGAACCGTCACATTCATGGGTTAAATCCTCTTGCTATTGAAAATATAGCGTACTATTTGCTTATGCTATGAATTATATAGCAATGGAGATGCCGATGGAAGCCCGCATATCCCCCGCGGAAGCTCCGTACAGCCCGGAAACCGCTGAAAAACTTGAGAAAATCATGCCGCCGGGTATCCCGCCCCTGACCTTGTTCACGACCCTGGCGCGGGACGGCCGTCTGTTCCGGCGTTTCATGGGCGGGGGCCTGCTGGACCCGGGACACCTTACCCTGCGGCAGCGGGAGATCGTCATCCTGCGGGTCTGCGCCTTGTCGGGCTCCGAGTACGAATGGGGCGTGCACGTGGCCTTTTTTGCCGAAAAGGCCGGTTTCGAGGCCGCGCACCTCCGCTCCCTGACCCACGGCGCGGCCACCGATGACTGCTGGAGCGACGACGAGCGGCATTTGATCGCCGCGTGCGACGCATTGCACGCCCGGTGCACGCTGGATGACGGTGTCTGGGACGGTTTGCGCCAAACCCATTCGCCCGAAGGGGTGATGGAGATCCTCATGCTGGCCGGGTTCTACCGCACGGTCGGTTATCTGACCAACGTCCTGCGCCTGCCGTGCGAAGCCTACGCGCCCGGCTTCGCCGACTACCGCGATTGACCCTCAGGCCGGCAGTTCCCGGGCGACGAACCCGTAGCTGTGACGCTCGTCGTTCTTGACCGAATACATGGCGGCATCCGCTTTTTCGATCAGCCCGAACGGATCGTCGCCGTCTTCCGGATACACGGCGATGCCGATGCTGCAGCCGATACCGACCGTGTGGGCGCGCAGGGTGAAGGGGTGGGACAGGCGGGCGACGATCTTCTCGGCCACGTTTTCCACGTCGTGGCGCTCGTGCACGTTGGTCAGCACGGCGACGAATTCATCGCCGCCGATGCGGGCCACGGTGTCGGTCTCGCGCACGCTGTTGCGCAGGGAATTGGCCACTTCCTGCAGCAGCAAATCCCCGACGGCATGGCCCAGGGTATCGTTGACCGGCTTGAACTTGTCGAGGTCGAGAAACAGCACGGCCACCTTGCTGCCGCTACGCCTGGCCGCCGCCAGGGCGCCGGCGATGCGGTCGTTCAGCAGGCCCCGGTTGGGCAGGCCCGTCAGCGCGTCGTAGTTGGCCTGATGCCAGACCTTTTGCGCCTCGCGCCGGGCCCGCGACATGCGCATGAAGGTCGCCACCGCCAGCCCCAGCGTCACAAGCGACAGGAACACGGTGGCGCCGGCAAAGGCCAGCAGCAACGTCCGCGCGTTGTCGCGGATGGCCGTCGACTGGCGCTGCAGATCGGCGGACAGGTGGTCCTCCACCGTCTTGAGCAGGTCGATCTTGCGGCTGATGGTGTCGAACCAGTATTGCGGGTCGAAGTCGTCGATGCCGGTGGACGGCCTGCCGTTGGGGCCAACCACCGGCCGCGAAACGGCGATACGGCGCATGTGATCGACCTCGGTGACGGCATTTCCCGTCACCGTTTCGAGGAAGTAGGCGACCTGGACCGCCGAGGCGTATTCGGCATAGACCTCGAAAAACGCATCCTGCTTGGCGATGGTTTCCAGGAACGAGCGGCGCAGGCCGGCGGGAAACTGGTTCATGCCGAACCCCAGGGTGCCGAGCGCCCGTTCCAGCCCGGCATATTCCTTGCCCTGGAGAAACGCGGAATAGGCCGTGATGGTGGTCGAGACGCCGACATCGGTGCTGAGCAGGGCGATGGTGCGGATCACGCCCAGAAGATCGCCGATCAGGGTGCGGTAATAGTCGATCATTTCGTCGGGCGGCATGGTATTGGCGTCGATGCTTTGCCGCACGAAATCCAACTGGCTGAGCGAAGCGCCGGCCTCCTCCACCTTACCGACCAGTTCGGCCGCCAGTTTGCCGAGGTCGAGATTGCCGTCCAGCGGCATGTTGCGGGTCCGGTCGGTGGCCTTGCGCTGGCCGGCCAGCAGGCGGGCGAACTTGCCGCCGTTGCCCGACATGAAGCCGGCGGACAGGCCGCGTTCCTTCTGCAACTGGTGGATAAGGGTGCTGTAGGCCGGGGCCAGGGCGGCCAGTGAGGTCAGGCGCTCGGCATGACGCAGGGTCCGGCGCTGGTCATTGGCCAGCACGCCGGCCAGCAGCATCAAGGCGCCGAACAGCAGGAACAGCAGCGCCAGCAGGCGCAGCTGATTCTCCCCGAACACCGAACGCTCCGTCATGTGCCTCCGATCGTGCCCTGCACGTGCCGTTAGCATACAGCAGTATTGATGCAGGGAGGATATTGAGAAAACGTTGCCGTTTTGTACTAATGTACGAGGCGCGGATCACCCTTTCCGGCGCACTACAAGAGGTTCAGCCATGACCGAACCGGTCGACATCGCGGCCACCCTGGCCACCCTGCCCGTCCTGCACGGGCGCGACGAAACCACCGAGGAACAGGCCGATGCGGCGTTCGCGCAGCTCGGCACCCTGGGCAACGCGGGTGTGTTCGCCGGCAGTTTTTCAGGCCGGAGCCCATGGGAAAGGCATGCGAACGGCGACGAACTGGTGCATATCCTGGCCGGCGCCACCACTCTGACCATCATGACCGACACGGGCCCCGTCGCCCACGACATGACGGCGGGCATGCTCATCGTGGTACCGCAAGGCGCCTGGCACCGCTTCGACGCGCCCGACGAGGTCACCGTGCTGACCGCCACGCCGCAACCGACCGATCACACCTTCGCCGACGACCCGCGCACGGAGGATTGATCTAGGCGGCCATGGAACTGCCGTTCGTTCTGCTGACCCTGGGGGGACTGTTTCTCGTCGGCCTGCTGACCGACGAAATCGGCCGGCGCACGAGACTGCCCCGCGTCACCCTGCTCATTCTGTTCGGCGTCGGCCTGGGCCCGTCGGGCCTGGATCTGCTGCCGTCTGGCGTCGAGGACTGGTACGAACTGCTGGCGTCCATGGCCCTGACCATGGTGGCGTTCCTGCTGGGCGGCCGCCTGTCCATGGACAAGCTGCGCCACAACGGCCGGGAAATCCTCGCCGTCTCCTTCGCCGTGGTCGGGCTGACGGTCGGGCTCGTGGCGGGCGGTCTCTTTGCTTTCGGCATGCCCCTGGCGATCGCCCTGCTGCTGGGCGGCATCGCCACGGCCACCGCCCCGGCGGCCACCCAGGACGTGGTCAAGCAGTCCGGCGCCAAGGGGCCGTTCACCGACACCCTGCTGGGCATCGTCGCCATCGACGACGCCTGGGGGCTGATCGCCTTCAGCCTGCTGCTCATCACCGTCAAGGCCATGGCCGGCGGCGGCGCCGTCGACGTGCTGAGCCACACCGCGTGGGACCTGGGCGGCGCGCTGGCCATCGGCGCCGTCATCGGCCTGCCGGCGGCCTACCTGACCGGCCGGCTGAGCCCGGGCGAGCCGACCCAGGCCGAGGCGCTCGGACTGGTCTGCCTGTGCGCCGGATTGGCGTTGTGGCTCGAGGTCTCGTTCCTGCTCGCCGGCATGGTGGCGGGGCTGATCGTCGTCAACCTGGCGCGGCACCACAACCGGCCGTTCCACGAAATCGAACATATCGAGTGGCCGTTCATGGTGCTGTTCTTCGTCCTCGCCGGCGCCACCCTGCACCTGGACGGCGTGGCCGAAATCGGCCTGATCGGCGGTGTCTACATCGTGCTCAGAAGCCTGGCCCGGTTTGCCGGCGGCTGGCTCGGCGCCTGGTGGAACGGCGCACCGGCGCCGCACCGGCGCTGGATCGGCGCCGCCCTGCTGCCCCAGGCCGGCGTCGCCATCGGCATGGCGCTGGTCGCCGGCCACCATTTCCCCGGCCTCAAGGACACCATATTGACCGTCACCATCGGCACCACGGTGGTGTTCGAGATCTTCGGTCCCTTGCTGACGCAGATCGCCCTGCAAAAGGCCGGCGAGACCGAAGACCGTTAGGGATGCCCCCCATATAGGCCGGCGGCCCGGTGCGGCACGGGCGGCAAATCCCGTTCCCGGAACCGCGCCGGCGGTAACCGCCACCCAACCGGCGCCAAAGCCCCGGCCGCGTCCCGTTCACCCAGGGAAAACCTCCCCTCTTCACGCCCGGGCCACCTGTCCGGGCGGAGGATCGGCGCTTTCGTGCGCTAGAGCAATTCCTCTTTAGATGGAATCATTCTGACGGAGCGCATTGGCGCCAAGGCCAAGGCTGGCGGTGACGGCCATACCTGGCGGTATGGCCGAGACGGCAGCCG
>JANQFL010000057.1 GCA_028277845.1 Sneathiellales bacterium | reverse complement strand
CCCGGAGGGACGGGCGTCTTGGCGCCAAATCCGGCGGCTGCCGTCTCGGCCATACCGTCAGGTATGGCCGTCACCGCCAGCCTTGGCCTTGGCGCCAATGCGCTCCGTCAGAATGATTCCGTCTAAGGATGAAACGCTCTATGCAGCCCGCCTGATCTTTTCGTCCCTCGGCGCCAACTTGGCGTTGTTTCCGCCCACCCGATGACCCATCTTGTTGTTCATGCGATGGGGTTTCGATCATTTCGTCGTGCGTTGCCGGGACGTTGAGGCGTCGCTCGACTTCTACACGACCGTTCTCGGCTTTCCGCCGGAACGGGTGGAGCAATGGCGGGCGGGAGAGGTGTTCTTTCCCTCCGTCCGGGTGTCGCCCGGCACGGTCATCGACCTGTTCCCGGCCAAGGCCGAAACGGTTTCGGACGAGACGGGATTGATGGACCATGTCTGCCTGGCCACCGACCGGGACAGTTTCGATGCGCTGATGCAACGGCTCGAGACCCACGGCGTCGACATCATCGACGGACCGGGCAAACGCTGGGGCGCCCAGGGCACCGGCTGGTCGGTCTATTTCAAGGACCCGGACGGTCTCACCATCGAAGTGCGCACCTACGATTTCTAGCCGTCATCGGCCAGCCAGTGGATCCAGTCGCCGTGCGCGCCGCAGGCGGCCAGCACCTCCGACCCCGACCGGCCCCGGTCGTAGACCGTCAGGGTCAGGTGCGGTGCCGGTTGCCCGTCATACTCCATGCCCAGGCGATAGAGCGTGCGTTCGTCAGACAATTGCAACAGCGTGGCCTCGAAACGTTCGCGCAGGTCGACCGGGAACTGATTGGTGGTAAAGCAATGCAGCACGCACAACGCCGCCTCCGCCGGGGCATCCCGCACCGCATCGCCGAGCAACGCGACGCCGTCGCCGCGGATCAGTTCCAAGTCTGCGCCCTCGGCCAGCGCCAATGCATCGTCGAGACGCTGCCGGCGGTCGTGCTGTTCGGGCCAGACCAGCGCCCGCAGCCAGCTTCGTCCGTCCATATCATCCGGCAGGATCGGATTGAGATCGACACCCCGCCGGAAGACCGTGGCGGGCAGGGGCGTATCCACGGGAAGCCGGGTCTGGCCTTTGACCGAACAATCCAGCACCACCGTTGAATGCGCGTCGCCGGTTTCCTGGCCGTTGCCGTAGACGTGATGGTACCGGTCCCACAACAGGTTCAGTCCGGCACTGGCGCCGATCTCATAGATCGCCAAAGGCTTGTGGCCGGCGAAGCGGTGCAGCCACAACAGGGCCGGTGCCAGGCACGACGATCGCCGGGCCTCGTTGGTCTGGACGATCCGTTCGCTGAGCAGGGCGGCGATCGCCTGTTCGTGGGTGCCGCAAAAATCGCGAAAGGCCGGCCACAGCTCGGACCGGGCGGCTTCAAGGGGGGTGGCGTAGTACAGTGTTGCCAGGTTGCTGGCGGGGTCCTTTTGAAGGATGTGTTGAACCGCGGCAAACAGTATGTTCGGCCGGGGCTGGCCGGCCCGGGTCATCGCCGACAGGGCCAGTATGTCCTTGTCGCCGGCGACGTGTTCCGCCAGGTGCATGTAGATCGGCGACTCGCCCCGGGCTTCCCGCTCGGCGAAGCGCCGGAACTGTTCGGCGATCTCGGCCAGGCTGGTCGCGGCGGTCATGGTTCTAGGCGTCGTTCTGGGGCCGCCGGCGCAGCCGGTGGATACACGATACCGTCATGATCACGTCGCCGTCCTGGTTGATGGTGTCGTGCCGCATCCAGACGGAGCCCCGGTCCGCCTTGGACTTGGACGGCTGCAGGTCGGTCACTTCGGCCCGGCAATGGATGGTGTCGCCGGGCCGCATGGGCCGGAGCCAGCGCACCTGGTCCATGCCGGGGGAGCCGAGATTGTGCTTCTCGATCACCCTGGAATGAAAGAACAGGCCGAAACTGGCGGACAGCATGTGAAACCCGCTGGCAATCAGACCACCGAACTCGGTCTTGGCGGCGGCGTCCTTGTCGACGTGAAAAGGTTGCGGATCGTACTGTTCGGCGAAGCCTACAATGTCGTCTTCCGTGATGGTCTTTTTCTCGCTTTCGAAGACGTCGCCGATCGTCAGATCATCGAAGTAGTTGTCCGGTATCATGGTTTCCCTTTTTCCTTCCAAATCCGCTATTACCCGCTACGCGCCAGACTGACTCCAGCCAGGACCAGGATGCCGCCAATGATCTGAATGCCGCTCAGTGTTTCGCCGAGAAACAGGGCGGCGCTGATGACACCGAATACCGGCACGAGATACATATACGGCATGGCGCGGGCGACGCCCAATTTGCCGATGCCTTCGAACCACCACAGAAAGCCCAGCGCCGCGCTGAACACGGTGATGAAGACGAAATTCAAGCCGATGACCCAGTCGGTCCGCCCCCAATCCGCGCCGCCGGCCTGCCACAGGCCCGCCGGCAGCAGCAGCAAGGCGCCGATGGCCATGCTGTAGGCGGTGGTCTTGACCGCACCGTGCTTCTGCAGCAGGGGCGGCGACAACGTGGTGTAAACAGCCCACAGCAGGGATACGCCGACAAACATCAGATCGCCCTGCCAGGTGGCGGCGTCCAATTGCAAACGGGTCAGTCCGTTGTTGACCACCAGATAAACCCCGGCGAAGGCCGTCACGATACCGGCCCAGGACCGGCCACTGGGGCGGTCGCCACGGGTCATGGCGATCAGCGCGGCGAACGCCGGCGATGTGGATATCAGGATCGACGCCTTCGACGCCGTGGTCAGGGTCAAACCGGCGGCCCACAAGCCCTGGAACAGGGTGAAGCCGAACATGCCGATCACGGCGACATGCAGCAGATCCCGGCCGGACAGCCGCAGGGACTGACCCCGCCAGGCGATGATGGCGAACAGCAGCAGCGAGGCGAGTAGAAAGCGGATGGAAGAAAACGTCAGCGGCGGCGCCACTTCCAGCACGACCTTGCCGGTCGGAAACGACCCGCCCCAGACCAGCGCCGTGGCCAGCAAAAAGGCATCGCCTGAACTGACGCGCAGACGGCTCACAAACGCCGCTCTTCGGCACGCAGGGCCAAGGCCAATCCGATGCCGATGCAGCCCATCAGGGGCATCAGCCAGCTCGCCTGCTGCCAGCCTCCCATGGCGCCGACGAGTGCGGCCAGGAGCGGCGGTCCGGCGAACGTGCCGACATTGGCGCCCTGCACGATCACGCCGTTCGTGGTGCCCACCAGGGCCAGGGACGGCGAGTGCACGGGTACGCCGGACAAAATGCTCGGCGGCAGAATACCGCCCAGGCCCGAGAACAGGAGCGCCAGAACCAGCTTGGCACCGCTGCCGATGGCGCCGGAAAACACGCCCAATGCGGTGGATCCCATGATGATGAATGCGCACAACAACAACACCCAGCGCGGCACGCCCCTATGCAACAGCCAGGTGCCCAGCAGATTGCCGAATATGTTGACGAACACCATGGCCGCGGTGAAACCGGCCGCCGCTCCCGTACCGAAGCCGACATCGTCGATCAGGAAGGTCGGCATCCAGGCGGTCAAGGCCATCCATTGGGTGGTGTAGACACCGAAACAGGCCGCCAGCAACCATGGTCCGAGCCGCGAAACCGTCGTGCCGACATCGCGCAGGGACTCACCGACCGTCGATGACTCGGCCGGTCGCCGGCCGATACCCCGTGTTCCAAGCGCAAAGATCACCGCGAACACCGCCAGCACGATGCCGTTGGCCAGCCACAGGCCGCGCCATCCGGTGCCGGCCAGGATCAGGGGCGCCGTGATCAGCACCAGGGTCATGCCCGTCGGCATGTAGGTGCCCCACAGGCCGAGCGCGACCCGTTGCTGGCCGGGCGTCGTCGCTTCGACGATCAACGACGGCGCGGCGACGATGACGAGCACGAAACCGATGCCCTCGAAAAACCGGGCGGCGATCAGGCTTGTTCCGTCCACGCTCATCCAACCGAGCAGGCTGCCACCGGCCATGAACAGAACGCCGGCCAGTGCGCCTGTCCGGTGACCCATGCGGTCGGCCGTGATACCGGCCATAATGCCGAGCAGCGCCGACACGGCATTGAACATGCTGTGCACCAGGCCACCGGCTATCAGACCGAGGTCCAGGCTGTCGCGCAGCGCGGGCAGGGCGGGCGGCACCTTGCCAACCTGCAAGCCGCCGGCGATACCGGCGGCCACGGCAAGAAACACGATCCCCCAGCGGGTCTTGTCGGCAGCGTTCACGAAGGGTCCGGAAAACTGTTGGCGTGCCAAACAATCATAGTCTGTGACGGGATCGCACGCCAGACACGCCGGCGATACAGTTCGTCGCACCGGATGGGATTGTCCATGTGACCGTCGGAGCGCGGTTCGAGCCCTATCGCCCGAACAGGGTCCGTGCGATGACGATGTTCTGCACTTCGGTGGTGCCGTCGAGATACTCGGCCATCTTGGCGGCGGCGAGGTGGCGGGCCAGCGGCCGGTCCTGGCGGAATCCGTTGGCGCCCAAGGCCTGCATGCAGGTCGCCAGGCCGGACATGGCGGCACCGGTGGCGAACTTCTTGGCGTGCGCGGCGCGGACCGCGGTGTCGTGTGCACCCGCATCGATGGCCTCGGCCGCGCGGGCGGCCAGCGCCGCCGCCGCCTCGGTGTGGGTGGCGACATCGGCCAGCATCCAGCGCAGGCCCTGCTTGTCCGACAGCGGGCCGCCGAACGCCTCCCGTTCCTTGAGGTAAGCGACGGCCGTGTCGAGGCCGCATCTCAGCATACCCGTGCACATGGCCGCAACGACGACACGGGCCAGGTCGATGGCGGCCATGGCGGCGCGAAAGGCCTCGCCGGGCGGGATGAAGAGCTGGTCTTCGGAGAGCGCGACGTCGTGGAAGCGAAAACCACCGGCGCCGGTGGCGTGGGCGCCCAGCATCTGGTAGCCCGGCAGGCGCTCGACACCCTCCTGATCGGCGGCGACCAGAAAGGCGGCGATACCGCGGGGACCCGAGCCGGGCTCGGTCTGGGCGTAGACATTGAGCAGGTCCGCATGGGTCGCGTTGGTCACCCAGGCCTTCTCGCCCGACAGCACCCAGCCGCCGCTGCGCAGCGTCGCGGTGGTGGTGATGGCCGCCGCGTCACTGCCGCCGCGCGGTTCGGTGAGCAGGAAAGCGCCCAGTCTTTCCCCACGCGCCATGGGGCCGAGGTGCCGTGATTTCTGCTCGTCGCTGCCCCGTGCCGAGATCGCGCCGGCGTGGTTGTTGTGGACGACGAGCGAGAAGGCGAAGCCCATATCGGCCGCCGCCAGCGCCTCCATCACGCCCGCCATCCCGCGGATGCCCAGGCCCTTGCCGCCGAGCGCCGCGGGGACCAACAGATCACAGAGGCCGGCCTCGGCGGCGGCGGTGATCGTTTCGCGGGGCAGGCGGCGCTCGCGTTCCCAGTCGGCGGCGCGCGGCGTGATGTGTTCGGCCGCGAAAGCGCGGGCGCGGGCGATGGCATCGTCGTTGGTCATGGTCATCGTCGTGTCCTGTCGTTTCGGCCATGGTGTTGTCTACGCATAGGCCGATCAAGCGAAATATCGTCGGCGCGGATCGCTCTCGTTCGCATCGCATATTGCGGTGGCGCCCCGGATCGGGTAGCCATGCGCCAAACCAATCAAGGATGGCGTCATGATCGAGATGTTCGGATTGAAGAACTGCGACACCTGCCGAAAGGCGCGCAAATGGCTGGCGGCGGAAGATCTGGATCACCGTTTTCACGATGTGCGCGCCGATGGCCTGGACGCCGCCACCCTGCAGGGCTGGATCGACGCCGTGGGTTGGGAGGTCCTGCTCAACCGGCGCGGTACCACTTGGCGGCAACTGCCCGATACACAGAGAGCCGATGTAGACGCGGCATCCGCCGCGGCGCTCATGCTGGAACACCCGGCTTTGATCAAGCGTCCGGTCTTTCGAGCCGGAGATCAGGTGCTGGTGGGTTTCGGCGAGGCACAGCAATCGGCTCTCGGATCTTGATCACGCGCCGCTCCGTTACGCCATGGTCCTCGGCTTGCGCTGGTAGCTGGTGACGATCATGATCATGTCGGTTTCCAGGCGATCGTCGACCAACGGCAGGAACAGGTCGTCCAGTTTGCGGAAGTCCCTTTTCGGGCCCATGTATTCGACCGCGTAAAATGCCGGCTTTTGGTTCTCGCGCACCTGATCGAGCATGGACCAGACCTTGCTGCCCGGTCCCCGTCCGTCGATCTCGCTCAGTTTCAGGCCCGTATAATCGTTCCGCGACATCTCGCGGACCGTGGTTCCCACCAAACGGTAGCGGAAATCCAGCGGATCGCTGAGAACGTCGAAAATGATCACGTGCGGCATGAGCTTCGGCACATCCAGCACGTCCAGGTCGCGCCGCCGCGGCGCGATCTGATCGCCGGCCTTTTGCCGCCAATAGGCGAGAAACTCCTGTTGAACGGGTGACAGGTTATGTTCGGCGAAGTCCATTGAGACAGCCACCCTGAACGTTGTGTCCTGAGCGTCAAAAATAGCTGATTTCTGACGCCAAAAGTAGTCCGACACCGACCGTTTCCATCTAAGGGAGGCACGCCCCCTAGCTGTGCACGCCTTTGGGCGCCCGCTGTTTCATGTAACCGAACATGTAGCCGGCAATGCGCCGCATCTGGATTTCCTCGGTGCCTTCGGTGATGCGATAGCGCCGGTGGTGGCGGTAGATGTGTTCGAAGGGCCGGTAACGCGAATAGCCCATGCCGCCGAAGACCTGCATGGCCCGGTCGGCGGCGTCGCAGCACAGACGGTTGGCGGTGTAGTTGCACATGGACACCTTGTCGGAGACGGAGAACGCCCCGTATTGGTCCATCTGCCAGGCCGTCTTGTGGATCAGGGCGCGCAGCATCTCGCACTGGGTCTGCAGTTCCACCAGCGGGAACTGGATACCCTGATTGGCCGCCAGCGGCTTGCCGAACGGTTTGCGTTCCTGGGCGTATCGCACGGCTTCGTTGATGCAGAACTGCGCCGCGCCGAGGCTCGAGGCCGCCTGGCGAATGCGGTTCTCGTTGAAGAAGTGCTGCACCACCTGCAATCCACGGCCTTCACCGCCGAGGATCGCCGTGTCGGGGACGCGCACGTGCTTGAGCGTCACATGAGCATGGTCGGTCGGCATGTTGAAGGTCCAGAGATACTCCTCGACCGTGAATCCCGGCGCGTCGGCCGGTACCAGGAAAGCGGTGATGCCGTCGCCGTCGCCGGCCCGGCCGCCGGTACGGGCGAAGATCAGGTCATGGCTCGCCGTGTGCACGCCGGTGTTCCAGGTCTTCTCGCCGTTGATGATCCAATCGCCCCCGTCACGCACGGCCGCCGTTTCCATATGGGTGGCGTCGGAGCCGTGATTGGGTTCGGTGATGCCGAAGGCGAACGACCGGCGCCGGTTCAGTAGATCGTCGACCCAGTCGGCCTTTTGCGCGTCGGTACCGTAGGCCAGCATCAGCAGCAGGCCGACCTCGTTACCGACGACGGAGTGTTCGTTCTGCAGATCGTTGTGCAGGCCCAGACCCTTGGCGGCCAGGTGTTCGCGGATCACCGCCATGCCCAGATTGGTGCCGTCCTGGCCGCCATACTGTTTCGGCAGAGAGTAGCGGTAATGCCCGGCGGCGTCGGCACGGCGCTTGGCCTCGGCCAACAGGGCTTCCCACGCCGCGTTCGGCAATCCGTCCCGGTCCCAGTCGGTGCGTGCATCCTCGCGGCGGTGATCGAAAAACCGGATGTTGTCGTTTTCCAGTTCCAGTGGCCGGATTTCCCGTTCGATGAACGCATCGAGCGTGTCCAAATACGCCAGCAGGTCCGCCGGCAGTTCGAAGTTGGTTTCGCCGTTCATCGGTGCCTCCCTTGTGGCGCCGGTCAGGTTTGAACGGCGCCGCCGGCGATCTCCTTGATCGCGCGATTGTCTATTACACCGGACGCTCTGGTCGTCGTCAGGCCGACCGAAACCATAGCGCGGGCGAGGGCGCGGTCCGTCAGCACGGCATCCGGGTTCCGCCTGCGCATGAACGCGAACACCGGCTTGGCCAGTTTGTAGACCAGGCCGCTCGGGCTGCGTGCGCCCGTGGGGTGAATATAGCCGGGACGAAAAATATACGTCTTGGGAAAACCGGCGGCGTGCAACAGGGTCTCGGCCCGTCCCTTGGCCTGGGCGAAGGTGGCCCGGCTCTTTTCGCCGGGATCGGCGCCGCTGGCGCCGAACAGCACGAACGTGGCTTGCGGGCTGGTCTGCGACAGCACGTCGGTGAGGGCCTTCTGATAGTCGCAGGTGATTTCGAAGAACGCCTCTTTCGAGACATGGCCCTGATAGACGCCGACGCAGTAGAAACAGACGTCGATGCCGGTGAGGTCGGCCTTCAGCGCTGCGAAATCGCGGAAGTCGGCGTGCGCGATGTCCCGCAGCTTGTCGTGGCGCACACCCGTTGTGCGCCGGCTGATCGTTATCACCTTGTCGACCGCCGGCGATCGCAGCAGCAGGTCCAGCACCTGGCTGCCCACCATGCCGGTGGCGCCGATGAGCAACGCCGTCTGGCCCATGGTCATCCTCCGTTGAGGCGCAGCAGTGTCAGTTCGTTGTGCGTCCCGACCCGCATGGGCAGAACGAAAGTGCCGATACCGGGGGACACGAAGACCTGGGTCTCCTGATGCCGATAGAAACCTTCGCAGTAGGGAAAGAAGAACGTGCAGGCGATCAGCGGTGCCGGGAAGACCTGGCCACCGCTGTGGGTGTGCCCGGCGATGTACAGGCCGGCACCCGCCTCGGCCACGTAGGAGACACCGACCGGGCTGTGATGCATCAGCACCGACGGACGGTCGCGGTCGATGGGTATGGTCGGCAGCACGCTCCTGATGGTTAGCTTGTCGGCGGACGGATGCAGGTCGAAGGCGTTTTCGTCGGCGTTCATGTAACGCAGGCCGACCAGTTGCAGGCCGTGGGTGTCGACGATTTCGTTCTCCAGCACACGCACGCCGTGACCGCGGATGAGATCCTTCAGCTTCTCTTCCTTGACGTAGGTGTCGTGGTTGCCGGTGATGAAATAGACCGGCGCATCAAGCTCCGCGAGCGGACGGAAATTGTCTTCCGTCAGGATGGCGTTGCTGTCGGCCAGGTCGCCGGGGATGACGACAATGTCGGGCCGCAGCGCGTTGGTCGCGTCGACGACCTTTTCCAGATAGGCCTTGCCGCGATGCCCGCCCATCTGGATATCGGCCAGGACGGCGATGCTGACGGGCTGTTCCAGGTTCTTCAGGGTGACATCGACCGTCTTCACCTCGAAGCGGTAGGCGTTCCAAATGCCGTAGCCGGTGACCACGACCGCCAGGACCAGTACACCGGCGGCCGCCGCTTTCCTCGGCAGCTTGACGAACACATTGACCAGCTCGAACAACAGCAGGAACAGGAACAGATACAGCAGGAAACCGAGAAAGACGGTGGCGTAGAGATAGAACTGGTCTACCCATTGCGAATCAAACTTGCTGATCATGCTGATGGAGGCGTAGCCGCCGAACAGGCCGAACGCGGATGCGGCGTAGAGATACCGCAGCCGGTTCAACGCCAGCAAACCACCAAGGCGCCGGGGCGTGTAATAGATGATGCCGACCAGGAGGGTCACGGTGATGGCGATGGCCATGTACATAAGTGGGGGATCCTTGTGGTTGCGGGAGGATACCGGGATGGTTGGATGGGCGCCGTTCAGCGGGTGCCGCTATGCGTGCGCTGCAGCACGGTGCCGACGACCCGCGCCATGCCGGTTTCGAATTCGTCCAGGGTCTGGCTCTTCAACATCAGGCCCTTGGACGCGACGAGCAGGACGAAGGTCATCTCCGCCGCTTCGCCCGCCGTCGCGTAGACGCCGCGGTCCAGCAGGGTCTGCGTGACCACCTTTTCGACCTCGGCATGCATGTCGATGCCTGCCTGGCGCAGCGACTCCGACCCCATGTCCATGATTTCCGACGCGTGCGGTGAACTGTGCAACAGCGGCACCAAGTCGCCGATCCAGCGGCTGAACGCCTCCGTCAGGCAGGCGTCGACCGGCAGGGTGCGGTCATCGAGGGCGGCGAAGGCCCGGTTTCTCAGGTCGACCGCCACACCTTCGACGGCCCAGTCCAGCACCGCCTCCTTGCTACGGAAGCGGTTGTAAAGGGTTTGCCGCGACACATCGGCCGCCTTCGCCAAGTCCTCCATCGAGGACTTGCGGAAACCGTAACGGGCGAAAACCGTGAGCACGTTCATGTGTGTGGATGGGGTGTTCATGGATCGAGATTTTACAAAAAATACAATTAATGTCAAATATGTTTAGTCATCGCATCGCATCGGTACAAAACTGTCACCTGCGCGATCTATGGATGATGCCGACCCGTGGGGTAAAAAGGCGGCTCCGCCGCCGTCTACACAAAGGAGTTTCCATGACCGGCACCGTTCTTGCCGTGAGCGCCAGCAGCCGCCACGCCTTCCACAAGCAGAACCGGGAGAGCATAGACCTGATCGCCGGCATCGGCGTGCACGGGGATGCCCACGCCGGCGAGACGGTCAAGCACCGCTCGCGGGTCAAGGCCGATCCGAGTCAGCCGAACCTGCGTCAGGTGCATCTGATCCACGCCGAACTGTTCGATGAACTGCGGGACAAGGGATTCGATGTGAAATCAGGCGACCTGGGCGAGAACGTCACCACTCAGGGCATCGACCTGCCGGCTCTGCCGAGAGGGACTCTTCTATGCCTTGGCGACGAGGCCACCGTCGAAATCACCGGACTGCGCAATCCCTGCAAGCAACTGGACGATTTCCAGCCCGGCCTCATGCGCGCCGTGCTCGACCGTGACGCCGCGGGCAACCTGATCCGCAAGGCGGGCGTGATGGCGGTGGTGCGCACGGGCGGCCCGGTGAGCAAAGGCGATGCCGTCGATGTGACGCTGCCGCCGGCACCGCACAACCCGCTCGAGCCGGTCTAGGAGCGGCGGCGCGGCGGAAACGGAATTCGCCGATCATTGAAGACGTGCACCGTGCTAACCACCTATATCAATAGCCTTTCGAGCCGAATGCGGCTCGTTGACGGAAAGCCGGAGAGAACCGTCCTTATGCGAAAAGCCGTCCTTGCAGTCCTGGTGACCGGCGTCCTGACCTGGACCGCCGTGTGGACGGCGCTTGGCGTAGACAATCTGGGAGCCGCTGACGCGTCAGCGTCGGAGCGGGATATCGTCGTCGTCGTTCATGGCCTGGGCCGCAGCAAGTCCGCCATGTGGCTGCTGGCGTCGCGGATCGAGGAGGCGGGCTACCGCGTCGCGCGGGTGGGCTATAGTTCGTTGCGGCAGACGCCGGAAGAGATTCTGGACGACATCGCGGGACAGATTGCCGCCTGTTGCCACGGCACGTCACCCAATGTGCACTTCGTCGGCCATTCGTTGGGTGGACTGTTGATCCGCGCCTACCTGGCGGAGCACAGGATCGCCAACCTGGGCCGTGTCGTGCTGATCGGCACGCCCAACACTGGATCGGAAATCGTCGACAATCTGGGCCACAAGTGGTGGTTCCGGGTTCTCGGCCCGATGGCGCGCGGCCTGGGGACGTCACCGGACAGCTTTCCCGGTACGATCGGTGAGCCCGATTACCCGGTCGGTGTCATTGCCGGCGTGCGCAACGGACGGGTCAACGAGGACCTGCTGCCCGGCGAGGATGACGGCCTGGTCACGGTCGAATCGACCCGGATCGACGGCATGGCCGATTTCGCCATCGTCAACGCCGGTCATGCCGCCCTGCGCTACGACAAGGCCGTCGCCAAATACACCATGACCTTCCTGCGCACGGGTTCGTTCGGCCGGCAATAAGCGGTGCTTCGGCTCGTTTAGGCGGGAGTATCGACCCACGTCACCTTCGCCACCAACGCCTCGGCGATGTCGGCGGGCTTGCGGCTGTCCGTGTCGATGACGACGTCCGCCGGGCCCGATTGCCGCAACCGGCCGGCAAGTTCCAGGGCGCGCCGTTCATGCCAGCCGAGACCGGCGCCGAGCTCGCGCTTGCGTACCCGGTCCAGCAGGACCGCTTCGCTGGCCATGAGCCGGCAGATCGTCGGGACGCCACCCGGCAAGGCGGCTTGAAGGGCCTCGTATTGAGATCGGTCCTCGACGACGCGGGAGACGATCAGGTTGCGCGATCCCGCCGCGACGCCATTGGCCCGTACGGCCTGCAGGTTGGCGAAGGCCAGGCGGTAGCCATAGGGATCGCCGGCCGGCCGCGGATAGGTCTGCGTGAGGGCATCCAGGTCGATGAATGTGTGGGGTACGCCCTGCCGGTCCAGCCGGTTGCTGATTTCCTGTCCCACGGTGGTCTTGCCGACGCCGACGGGCCCGCTGATGACGAGCAGAGGGAACGTGAACGCCGTCATTGGCCGTCGGATGGAGTCGCCGATTCCACGAGTCCCGTACGCGCGAGCAACGACTGAATGATCTGCAACGCCATCGCCGCACGGCGGTCCGATTCGACCAGGTAAAGCGGGTTGGAAAACTTTTGTCGACCCGGATGGTTCAGCATGCCGTGGAGTTCCGACGCGTTGCGGAGCACGTTTTTCGGGTCGAACGGCAGATGCCGGTCCAGGGCGGGAAACAGCGTCACCGTGCCGTCGGCGACATAGACCAGGTGGTTGACCGCCGGGCAGTCCGGCCAGACCGGCAGCCAGCCCCCGGCGCCTTCGCACACCACGGCCTCGGCACCCATGTCACACAGCTTCCGAAACGCTTGCGCCTGCTTGTCGCCCGTGGCGGGCGCGCCGAGTTCCGGCTCCAGGGCGGGTTTGACGGCGGCCTCCGCGAACGGCAGGCCCGTCCTGGCGATCAAGTCCTTGATGTCCGGGCGGTGCCGCAGTTGCGCGCCTTGGGCGCTGCACAGATAGTCCACGTTGTTCAACACGCCCGAACCGGTGCGCATGAGCACGATGTTGCGCCAGGTCGGGTAGGAAAGCATTTGCACCGGCGCGACCAGGTCGACCAGGCTCTCGTCCGTCAACGGCGACGCCTCGGTCAGCGCCAGGCCATCCTGACCGAACAGTCCGGACGACGCGCCGGGATAGTGGGCGAGCATGAAATCGATCAGGCCTTGCAGGCGGCCGCCGGCGAACGGCTTGAAACCGGCCGTCCGCGTGCCGGCCGCGTTCAATGCGGTGATCAACGTCGCGGCGATGGTGGTTTTGCCCACATTGGTGCCGCTGCCCACCACCCAGTACACGGTCGGCGATGTCGACGATGAATCCACACTGATGTCCTTGACGTGATCGGATAACAAGTTCGTGCAACCGCCCATATGCGGATCCGCACAGTAGCAAAATCGCTGTTCACAGGTCGCACTTGTTTTCCGGTGGGGAAATTTTCCGCATGCCGGACGTGGCAACGGCATGCTTTTCTAAATCATAACGGGCAAAACTTCTCATTTCGTTGCGTTTTTGCGGCTTTCGTAAATTTGCAGTTGATCCTTTGTGCAGCCATCCATACCTTCCGTGGCCCGGTCGCTTGAGATCGCAGGATAACGGCGGGTAACCGTCGCAAAGGTGTGAAGCCTACGCAGCACCGCCCGCAAGGGTCCGTTCAAGCAGGCCGCAGCCTATCCCGTGAGGGACCTTCGAACGACGGAGGTAGGCCGAACAACGAACCGGTCCGCAATGGATAAGGTCCCTGAAAGACGGTGCCGAAAAGGGGGGTGATAGCCCCGCCGGTGATCGCGCGTTGGGCGGAGTATTGGCAAGCGGAGGAGGTTTCTGGACGGACCAACCGCATTGGAGCGCGCACTCCAGCACGGCCGGAAAGCCAGGAGAAGCATTGTCCGCTAAGGCGTGGCGGCCCAAGCCGCCAGTGTCGGGCGGATACCGTTCGGAAGGACGGTGGACACGACAGTAACGGAAGGCGCAACCTTCCGGTACGCTGCGCGAAAGACCGCTCACCGGCCCCGGTAGTCTCACGGGGCCCATTATCTTTTTTGACGGTTACGGCTGCCGGCCGGCAGAAATCGCTCGCCAAGACCGGTGTGACGCGGCTATATGCCCGCGCAAACCCAGCCGATATCCGTTGAAGAACCCGGTTCGATTTCGTCCATGGCCAAACGCAGTAAAAACCCGCTCAATAACACGACATTGACCATCGGCGGCATGGTCGCCGCCATGAGTACCCTGCTCTATACCGGACTGGTGCGCGGCAAGGGTTGGAAAACCACCCATCTGGGCGCCGGGGCCGCCTTGATCGGACTGTCGTTGTGGCATGCATCCCAGCAGGCCAAATACGCCCGACTGGCCAACAACAGGACATCGAAACCGGCTGAAAAAAGCCCGCGGCCATCCGCGCGGCGCAAGATGGGCGCGCGTCAGCCGGGTACCCAATAGGCTGCCGTCCGGCCAACGCCCGACGGGTACCTTCAATCGATATGAATTCCGTGTGCCGCCGCCGGCGGGTCAGCCGCGGACCAACGCCGTGCGGACGATGGAGTTGAGGCCGCCGGTCACCGCCTGTTGCAGGGCCACCTTGAACGCCGCGCGTCCGAACACCGCGCCGTAGTGGCTGAGATTGCCGGTCAGCGCATCGTCCGAGAGAATACGGTCCACCGGATGCGGGCGGGCTTCTCGCCGCGACCGGGTTCCCAAGTGCGCGGCCACCTGCTCGTCGTCGATCCGGTCCGGGTCGTAGTGCACGATCAACGAGTTGGACGACGGACGGATTTCCACCCGGCGGATGCCGTCCAGTTCCTGCAGGGCACGATGAATGTCGTGGGCCAACGTTTCGCTGTCCCGCAGGCCGGGAATTTTGTAGCGGATGCGGCCCCTGACATGATGTGCGCTGTAACCCATGGAAACGGCTCTCGAGCGATTGCAGAATATCCCTACATTATAGTTTTAATGAGAAGCATTCGCAACGGGCGAGATCGATTCTCGTTGACCCACCGACGCGGATTTCAAGGGAATTTATTCCGAATTCGGCCGCTTGGACGGCCGAGGGCCGATCAACGCACGGACCAGGGTGCCGATGGTGACGCTGTTGTGGGTGACGGCGGCGGTCACCGGCGAGGCGTATCCGGTGACGGCGCCGACGAACAACAGCGTGTTCAGCACGACCGCCAGGCGGAAGTTCGAACGGATCAGCCGGATGGTGTTGTCGGCCAGTTCCCGGCTGTCGGCGACACCGGCGATCTCGTCGCGCAGCAGGACCACGTCGGCGCTGGCCCGCGCCAGGTCGGCGCCACGGGGCATGGCGATGCCGACGTCGGCGGCGACCAGCGCCGGGGCGTCGTTGACGCCGTCGCCGACGAACGCCACAGTGCGGCCTTCTTCCTGCAGGGATTGCACGATCGCCGCCTTTTCCTCGGGCTTGCAGTCGGCGAACACCCGGTCCAGGCCCAGGTCCCCGGCCAGGGCGTGTGCTTTCGGCGCCCGGTCGCCGGTCAGCAATACCATGGAACCGACCCCGGCCTCGCGCAGCCGCGCCAATGTCGCCTTGGCGTCGGGCCGGGCATGATCGCGCAGACCGACAATACCGGCGGGCGCACCGTCGACCGCGGCGTAGAGCAGGATCTTGCCTTGTGCCTCCAGCCGCCGGGCGTCCTCCTCGAACGCCGCATAGGGCACCTGTTCGTGTTCTTCGAGAAAATGCCGGCTGCCGACCACGACCCGGGCGCCGTCCACCTCGCTGATCAGGCCGTGGGCAACGATGAAATCCACCTCGTCGTGATGCACGTGGGTCAGCTGCTTGCGCTGGGCCTCCTGGACGATGGCGTCGGCCACAGGGTGGTTGGCGTGCTCTTCCAGCGAGGCCAGCAGGGCCAGCAGCTTCTCCTGGCTGTCCGAACCGTCGATCGGAATGACATCGGTGACGTCCAGCGACCCGTGGGTCAGGGTGCCGGTCTTATCGAACACCACCGTGTCGACCTTGGCCAATCCCTCGATGCCGCGGCCGCCCTTGATCAGGGCGCCGCCCTTGGCGCCGTGATACAGCGCCGACTTGATGGCCACCGGCGCCCCCAGTTTGAGGGCGCAGGAATAGTCGACCAGGAACACCGAGGCTAGGCGGTTGAGGTCGCCGGTGAACAGAAAGGTCAGGGCGGCGAGGCCGACGGTGAACAGGATGCGCTGGTCGGCCAGGCGCTCGGCGCTCGACTGGATGTCCGGTTTGGTTTCGAGCGCCGCCTCGATGAATTCGGCGATCCGGGCGGTGGTGGTGGCGCTTCCGACCCGCACGGCGCGCACACGCAGGCGGCCGTCTTCCAGCACGCCGCCGGCCAGCACACGGTGCCCGGCCTCGCGGTCCGCCGGCACGCTCTCGCCGGTGATCATGGCATCGTTGACCGTGGCGGTGCCGCTGACCACCTGGCCGTCGACCGGAATCATGTCACCAGGGCCGACCACGACGATGTCGTCGATGTCAATTTCGTCGGCCGGGATTTCGGTGAGCGCGCCGTCCGCATCCTCGACCCACGCTTTGCCGGGCGGCTTGGCCAGCATGTGGCGCAGCAGGTCGGTGGACGACCGGTCGGTGGTGGCCTCCAGGTATTCACCCAAATGCACCAGGGCCATGGTGGCGGCGGCCGTCGCCGGTTCGCCCCGCAACAGGGCGATGCTCAGGGCTGCCGAGTCGAGAGCCTCGACGCACAGACCGCGCCGGAACAAGGCATCGATGCCATGCACGATCGTCGGCCCGACGACCCCTATCGCCAGTGCCATGCGCACGCTTGGAGGCAACACGAAACTTCCGGCGAAGACGGCGGTAGAGACCAGCGTCTGACGCAGATGGCGTTGCGTCTCGCTCGGCTCGGCGTAGCGCGGCCGCAAGTCGGGCGGCGTTTCTGCGATATGGTTCAACAGCGCGGCGCGGGTATCCGGTGAACCGTTGTACGTGACGATCAGGCTGCGCGCGGACGGGTTCGCCCGCACGGACCGGATGCCGCCGATATGTTCGGGCAAGTGCCGTACGAAATCGTCGTGCAGCCGGGCATCGAATGAGCTGGCGGCCCGTAACCGGATACGCCGCGGCAACTCATGGACGATAAGCATGATGGAACGGGATGCGGTTCGTCAGCCGGCGTCGGCTTCCTCGCCGGCTTCCATCTCGACTTCCGCTTCCGCGTCGAGGAAGCGTTCCTTGGCCTCCGCCACGCCGCCCTTGACCACATTGACGGTCCTGGCCGCCGTGCGGAACAAGGCCTGCTGGACGCTCGGATTGGTCAGAACGAACGTGGTCAACGCACCGATGGCCAGTCCGGCAAGAAAATTACCGTCGGTCATGGAGCGCATCATCGGGTTCTTGGCGTCGATCATGGATCGGTTTCTCCTTGTTGGTCGGAACGGCGTCAGGCGCGCGCGCTCTTGCGCGTCCCGGTCTTGGCGGCCGGTTTCCGGGTGGTTTTTCGTGTCGTCTTGGGTTTGGGCGCGGATTTGGTCTTGGGTTTACTTGCCGGCTTGGTTCTCGGCTTGGCTTCGGGTTCGTCCGGCGTATCGGCGGCGTCCGCCGTTTCGACGACCGCTTCCTTCACCTTGCCGGCGTTGCTGAGCATGACAACCGCGCCGATACCGGCGGCGGCCAAGGCGGCCAGCCCGATCAAGGGATGCGACCGGACGACCTGTCCCGCCACCGAGGCGACGATCATGGTGACGGCGGATTGTCCCGTGCTCTTGATGACGTTGCTCACGGCTTCGTCGGTCGTGATTTCGCCCTGCTTGACCCGCGCCGTTTCCGTGACCCCGGCCGTTATGCCGCCCAGGGCCGCGCCGAAAGCGCCGGCCTGCAACACGGCACCGGGAGACGGCAACATCGACCGCCCTTCCTGGCCGCCATTATTGCCGGCTGCCCCCCGGTGCATGGTGCGTTCGTGCTGCCGAAGTGCTTGTTCGGATTTGTCAGTCATCGTCGTGTTCCTCTGTGGTCCGGACATGAACTGCCAGCCGGTTGAACGCGTCCATGGCGTCGTCGTCCGAGCCTTCGATCAAGGCCGTCCACATATTTTGCGGCAGCCGGTGACAATCGTATTCCACGATGGCGGAGAGACTTTCCGGCGAAAGCCGCAATTTGCACATCCCGGCCAGTTCATCCAGCGCTTGCCGGTAGTCGGGCCACTTATACCCCCGCGCCTTCCGCAGCGCCGCCGCGCCGAGCTTGACACGCAGCCGGCCCGGAACGTGGTGCACGATGCGCAAATCCCTGCGCAACGTCAGGAGCATAGCGACGGTTTGTGCCGGCGGATTGGTAAGAATTGCGTCGACCATAGCGGGATTCTACCGCGCAACACGTACCAGTTCCTTGAGGCTGCTCAATTATTGCGGGTTTGATGCTCCGGCCCCGCCGCAGCCGGAAAACCACCCCGGCATTGCCGTTGCGAAAGGCGGGACGCCTTGAATGGCAAGTCCTTTCAGCATGACCTGCATTGCAACTAATACGCATGTTTAGCGCAGTGCGGCGGATTCACCGCAGAAGTGCGGAAAAAATTTCCATCGGCTGCCGGTAGCCTTGCTTCACATTGCCCGTCGTCTACGGCTGCGGACCCCACGGCGCCGACTGCAGCAACTGGTTCTTCTGGGTCAGGATCAACGGCCGGATTTTGCCGGCGAAGGCCATGAAATCGACGTCGCCGTACAGATTGCGCCAGTGATCGCGCCGGTCGGCGTCATCGTCGAAGCGCCACAGGTGCACCAGTTGATGCAACTCGCCGGTGTCCGATATGAAATAACCCACCAGCTTGGCGTCGAAGCCGCCCTTCTGCAGGGCCGGCCAGCCGTATTCCTGGTAGACCCGTACGGCCTCGGCCATCTGGCCGACATAAACCTGGTATGTGCGCAATTCGTACAATGCCACGATGTTCTCCTATGCCTTCTGGTTTTGTGTGTGTTCGGTTTCCGTGATGTCCGGCAAGACCGGCCGGTAGTCCTCGAGCGCCGCCTGACCGTGTTCGGACAGCCGGTAGACGCCGCGGCCTGTCCGCTCGAACCAGCCGTAGTGATTGTTCTGCAGGATCGATCCGGCGCGCGGCACGCCGGCCGTGGCGCGGATGTCGGCGAGTGTCATGCCGTCCGAACCGTTCAGGGTGGCGGCGCAGCGCAGGGCATCCTGGCGGTAAGCGGTGACGATTTTCATGCGGGTGGTGCCGCCCGTGTTGGGATCGCCCCGGCGGCTGACGAATTCGGTCTTCAGGATGGAGCGCCGCCGGTTGTTCTTGCGCGGCTGGTAGGGCGCGGGGTCGAGCAGCACCTCAGTCTGCCGGCCGGGTTTCCCGCCCGGATCGACCAGGATCAAACCCAGCCCCAGCATGCGGCACAGCTTGAGCACGCGGCGCCGGCGCGACCGCCAGTTGCGGCGCTTGCCTGGGGTATCGGGCGCCGGCACCGCCAGGTAGACGCTGTCGCTGACGCCGAGCCGGTCGATGCCCTGCAAGACCAGATCGAGCGACAGGCTGAGCTTGAGTTCGACCACCACGTCCGGCGCGCCGTCCTTGACCGCGACCACGTCGCAGCCGTTGACCTCCGCCTTGACGTCGTATCCCTGCCGCGCGAGCAGGTCCTTGACCGGCGCGTAGAGGTCGGCCTCGCTGGTCATGCTTGCGTCGCCCCAACACGTAAGCGGAAATGTATCGAACTTTTTGGTGCCACGTTTGTCATAATGCACAGCGAAATTCGAAAGCCCAATACCTGATCCGGATAGGTCAACAAGATGCAATGGACTCTACATTGGTTGGAGGCGGAAGGAAGTCTTGGCGCGTGGCGGCATGCCATCGAAAACGAGATCCTTGCTACCCGCGAGGCCATCGCCGATGTTCTCACACCGCCGCGTCTGGATGTATTGATTCAGTATCTGCCGGGCATGGTCATACCGGAAATTGGCTGGGTCGGTCACGCATATCGGCACAGTCTATTTTCTTTGCAATGCGATCCGGGCAACGAGAATTTCGAACCCAGCCTTTCAAACGGTGCAGTCCGCCGACAAGTGGCGCACGAGGTCCATCACTGCCTTCGTATGAGCGGCCCGGGCTATGGACGTACGCTGGGAGAAGCAGTGGTGAGCGAAGGTTTGGCCGGTCATTTCGTGCGCCTCCTGTATGATAATTCACCTGAACCCTGGGAGTGCGGGCTAGGTGAGGATGAACTGAAACAGCATCTTCCAGGGCGTGAAGACCTACATGCGACAGAATACGATCATGCCGCCTGGTTCTTTGGCGCGGGTGGACGTCGACCGCGCTGGGTCGGCTATTCACTGGGTTATGTTCTCGTCCGGCATTGGCTCGACAATCAACCAGGTATTGGCATTGATACACTGATCAACGTAGACGCCAGTACCGTGCTGTCGGCGTTGAAGGAAATATCTTGAGCCGACGCGACCAGAGACACTTAGCCATCACGCCGGCAGTCCCGCTTTCAGCAATCCATCCCGATAGTGGGCCCGGTCGGCGGGTTGCTTGAACGGCAGGCCGTCGACATGGCCGGACACGGTGAAATCGGGTTTCAGGGTCAGCACTTCGCCGGCGTGCAGGCCGGCGCTTTCGTCCGATCCCAGGTAGGCGTGGCAGGCGGCGATTTCGGCATGGTGGCCGAAGCGCAGTTTACGCACCTGCTTGAACGCCTCGATGGCGCCGGCATAATCGTGCGCCACGAACAGGGCGCGGCCCAGCAGGTGGGCGCGCCCGGCGGCGTCGTAGGGGTCGAGGCGCATGGCCAGGCGAGCCCATTCGGCGCCGTCTTCCGGGCGGCCGAGCCACGTCATCAGTTCACCCCGCTGGGCGACGATGCGCGGATCGTTGGGGTTCAACACGAACGCCTTCTCATGATGCTGTTCCGCCTGTTCCGGCCGTCCGCCCATCAAACTCAACTCGCACATGATCCATTGGATATCGGGGATGTTGTCGTTCAGAGCCAACGCCCGTTCCGCGGCCGCGACGTCCAGGGCGAACAGTTCCGCCTTGTTGTCGCCGAACCCGGCCAGCAACGCCTGGCCGTAGGTGCACGACAGCCAGGCATGGGCCTCGGCGAATTCGGGATCGAGTTCAATGGCCTTGTCCAGCAACCGCACCGCTTCCGAGTTGTCTTCGGGCGTGCAGCGATGATGGTGCATCTTGCCACGCAGCATGTAGTCGTACGCCGAAGTGTTTTCCGGGCGTTTGCGGCTGATACGGTGAAGATCCGCTTTCGCAAGCCGGCCGGGAATGGCGGCGACGATGGCCCGGGTGATCTCGTCCTGCAGGTCGAAAATCTCGGCAAACTCATGGTCGTAGCGTTCGGCCCAGACGTGGGTGCCGCTGGCTGCCTCGATCAGTTGCACGGTCACACGCAACGTGCCGCCCGCCCGGCGTACGCTGCCCTCGACCACATAGTGCACGCCCAGTTCCTGGCCGACCTGTTGCACGGTCACGGGCCGGCCCTTGTAGACGAACGACGAATGCCGGGCGATGACGAAGAAGGTCTGGAAGCGCGACAGCTCGGTGATGATGTCCTCGGTCAGGCCGTCGGCGAAATAGTCCTGCCCGGCCTCGCCGGACATGTTGTCGAGGGGCAAAACGGCAATCGACGGTTTGTCGGGCAGGGCAAACGTCGGTTGCCTGGCTTCCTCGGCCGTCACGGACGCGGTCGCGGCTTCCCACTGCCACACCTGCACCGGCCGGTCGATGTTCTTGAGGTCCTGCGCGCCCATGTCGCGGAACGGCAGGTCGAGCTTGTCGCGCACCTGTTCGTAGACCGCCGCCGATATACAGACACCGCCGGGTTCCGCCAGCGCTTCCAACCGTGCCGCCAGGTTGACCCCGTCGCCGTGAATGTCGTCGCCGTCGATCACCACATCGCCCAGATTGACCCCGACCCGGAACATGATGCGCCTGTCGGCCGGCAGTGCGGCATTGTGCTCGGCGATGGCCCGCTGCGCCTCTGTCGCCATCTGCACGGCGCTCGTGACGCTGCCGAATTCCGCCAGCATGCCGTCGCCCATCAGCTTGACGACACGCCCGTTGTGTTCGGCGATGCGCGGTTCGACCAGTTCTGTGCGCAGGGCTTTGAGAGACGCGAGCGTGCCATCTTCGTCGGCCCGGACGAGCCGCGAATATCCGACCACGTCAGCGGCCAATATGGCAGCGAGACGGCGCTCCATGGCATTCGCCTCCCGCCGCAATGGTATCGTTTCGGCGTTGGAAATGCTACGCAGTTGCAGATTCGCGCCGGGTTCGGCCCAATGGGTATCCCAGGGCGAAGCTGTCATGACAAGTTCGTCGTCATATGGTACTCGGCCCCATGCGCACGCCCTACGACACCATAGGAATCAACTACGCCGACCTCCGCAAACCCGACTCCCGGATCGAGGCGTTGATCGGGCGGGCGCTGGGCGCCGCGCAAACGGTCCTCAACGTCGGCGCCGGCGCGGGATCGTACGAGCCGGCCGACAGGCAGGTCACGGCGCTCGAACCTTCGGCGGAAATGATCCGCCAACGGGCCGCCTCGGCCGCGCCGGCCATTCAGGGTTATGCCGAGGATCTGCCGTTCGCCGACAAGTCCTTCGATGCGTCGATGGCGGTTCTGACGGTGCACCATTGGACCGACCAGGAGAAGGGCCTCAAGGAGATGCGACGGGTGACGCGGGGTCCCGTCGTCGTACTGACCTACGATCCGTCGTTCCGCGGCTTCTGGCTGGCGGACTACATTCCCGAGCTGGTGACCCTGGACGAGGCGCAGATGCCCGTGATGACGGATTACGAGGCCTGGCTCGGGCCGGTGGACATCGCGCCCGTTCCCATACCGCACGACTGCACGGACGGTTTCCTGTGCGCCTACTGGCGCCGGCCCGCGGCCTACCTCGATCCCAGGATCCGGGCCGCCATGTCCTCGTTCTGGAAGATCGACAATGTCGCCGAACGGCTGGAGGACCTGGCCCGCGACCTGGACAGCGGCGCATGGGCGCGGCGCCATGCCGGACTGCTCGACCGCGACGCCTGCGACCTGGGATACCGGCTCGTTACGGCGAAATGATCCTATCGCGCAGCCCGAATTCCACCGTTAATCCGGCAGCATCTTGCCCGGGTTCATGATGTTGTTGGGGTCGACGGCGCGTTTCAGGCTGCGCATCAGGTCCAGCTCGATGGCCGACTTGTAGCGCTTGATTTCGTCGCGGCGGATGCGGCCCAGGCCGTGCTCGGCGCTGATGGAGCCGTTCAGGTCGTGCACGATGTCGTGCACCATGCGGTTGATCGCGGCGGTGTGGGTCTTGAATGCGGCGATGTCGGCGCCGACGGGCGGGGCCGGGTTGTAGTGCAGGTTGCCGTCGCCCACATGGCCGAAGGCCAGCGGCCGGATGTCCGGCATGTAGTCGGTAACGGCCGCATTGGCCCGCTCGATGAATTCGGCGATATTGGAGATGGGCACCGAGACGTCGTGCTTGATGCCTTCGCCCTCCGGCTTCTGCGCCGCCGACAGTTCCTCCCGCAGGCGCCACAGCGCCGCCGCCTGGGTGTCGCTGGCGGCGACCACGCCGTTGCCGATCAGGCCCTTGTCCATGGCCAGCTCCAACACCCGCTCCAGATCCTCGCGCAGATGGTCGCCCGGGCGCTGTCCCCACAGTTCGATCAGCACGTACCAGGGATAGGTGTCGTCGAACGGATCGCGGGTGCCCGGCACGTGGCGCAGCACGAATTCCAGGCCGATGCGTTGGATCAGCTCGAAGCAGGTGACGGCGTCGCCGCACTCGTCCCGGGCCAGCGACAGCAGCGACACCGCCGCCGCCACATCGGGTACGGCGACGAAGGCGGTCTGTTTCTGTTTCGGGCGCGGGAACAGTTTCAGCACGGCGGCGGTGATGACGCCCAGCGTCCCCTCCGCCCCCATGAACAGGTGCTTCAGGTCGTAACCCGTATTGTCCTTGCGCAGGCCGCGCAGGCCGTCCCAGACCTCGCCGTTGGGCAGCACCACTTCCAGGCCGAGCACCAGGTCGCGGGCGTTGCCGTAGCGCAGCACCTGCACGCCGCCGGCGTTGGTCGATAGATTGCCGCCGATGCGGCAACTGCCTTCCGCGCCCAGGCTGAGGGGGAACAACCGGCCGTGCTCTGCCGCCGTCGCCTGGATGTCGGCCAGGATGCAGCCGGCCTCGACGGTCAACGTGTCGTTGGCCGTGTCGACGGCGCGCACGTTCGTCATGCGGTTGAGGGAGAGGACGATTTCGTCATTGCCGTCGAAGGGAATGCCGGCGCCGGTCAGCCCCGTATTGCCGCTTTGCGGCACCACTGGGGTGCGGCTGTCGTTGCAGATCCGTAGCACCCGCGCGACGTCTTCGGTCGCGGCCGGCCGCACGATCAGCGGCGTGCGCCCGCGCAAACCGTCGCGCCAGGACGTGACATAGGGCTCCATGTCGGCCGGATCGTCGATGACTCCCTTGGGCCCGACGATGTCCTTGAGACGATCGAGTACGGTGGAGGAAACACTCATGCCCTAGGATGTAGCGGATTGCGCGGGCGTCGGCAATGAGCCGGTCCGGATTGTCCCCGCGACGGTCCCGACGCCGTTGACAGAAGCGGCCGGCCGCCCTTACCGTTCCGGTTGAACAGCGGGAGCCATGCCGGAATGCACATCCTTATCGTCGTCGTAGGAGAAAGGCGCTTGGACCGGTAACGGTACCCGAACCGGATCCCCATGCGCCCCCACTGCTTTGCGGGGGCGTTTTTTTTGCCTGCGGTTTGACCGCTGCCGATGGAGAGATATGCGATGAACCAGGAAACCGTCAATCCGCCCCGATTGGTCACGCTGATCCTGTTGAGCGGGTTGTCGATCGTCTCCCTGAACATGTTTCTGCCATCGTTGTCCAACATCGCGGCGGAGTTCGACGCCCCCTATGCCCTGGTGAACCTCTCCATCGCCGGCTATGCCGCCATGACCGCGGCCTTGCAGTTGATCATGGGGCCGCTGTCCGACCGCTTCGGACGCCGGCCGGTGATCCTGTCGGGACTTGTGCTTTTCGGTCTGGCGTCGTTCGGGTGCCTGCTGGCGCCCAATGTGACCGTGTTTCTGCTGTTCCGCATGATGCAGGCCGCCATCATTTCCGGCCACACGGTCTCGCTGGCGGTCATCCGCGACACGTCGGGAAGCCGGAAATCGGCCAGTCTGATGGGTTATCTCGCCATGGCCTATGCCATCGCGCCCATGCTGGGGCCGATGTTCGGCGGCGCCCTGGACGGGCTGTTCGGCTGGCGCGCCAGCTTCGCCGCGTTCCTGGTGTTCGGTCTATCGGTGTTTGCGCTGTGTCTGTTCGACTTGCGCGAAACCAATTTGAGCCCGTCGCAAACCATGGGGCAGCAGTTCCGTGCCTATCCCGAGCTGTTCGGTTCCCGCCGGTTCTGGGGGTATGCCCTGTGCATGGCGTTCTCGATCGGCGGCTTCTATGCCTTCCTGGGCGGCGCGCCGTTCGTCGCCACCGTCCTGTTCGGCATCCCGACCGTGGAACTCGGGCTCTACATCGGCAGCATCACCTGCGGCTTCGTGTTCGGCAGTTTTCTCGCCGGCCGGTTCGCGGCGCGCCATGCGCTCACCACCATGATGATCGCCGGGCGGCTGGTCGCGTGTGCGGGTTTGATATCGGGGCTCGTCATCGTACTGCTGGGGTACGTGCACCCGGTCACATTGTTCGGCGCCTGCATCTTCTACGGCATGGGCAACGGCATCACCATGCCCGGCAGCAATGCCGGCGCCCTGTCGGTGCGGCCGAAACTGGCGGGCAGCGCTGCGGGACTGTCGGGCGCGCTCACCGTCGGCGGCGGCGCCGTGATGTCGGCGATCACCGGCGCGGTGCTGACCGAACACAACGCGGCCTACGGCCTGCTCGGTATGATGTTGCTCTCCGCGGTCCTGGGACTGTTCGCTGCCATCTCTGTGCTGTGGGTCGACCGGCGGGAAATGTGAGAGTCGGCTCATCCGAAAGCCGGAGACCGGTCTCACCCCCGGGGTGCGGCCGCCCGTCTGAGCCGGTCGTTGATGGCGACACCGAGGCCGTCTTCCGGGATCGGCATGGCGGCGATGCCGGCGAGCGCCGGGTCGTCCAACTCATGCAGCATGGCGAACAGGTTGGCGGCGGCTTCCACCAGGTCGCCGGTGTCGCTGAGATTCGCGGTGCGGGCGGCCCCGGCAGGGACGTCGGGGCCGAAAGCGAGCAGGGCTTCGTCGGGCCGCGGGTCGGTGGCGTCGAGGCGCAGCGGCAGGTGCGGCGCGTAGTGACTGGTCAGCAGGCCGGGTGAGCGCATGACGGCGTCCTCGGCGCTGGGTTCGGGTTTCACCAGCGGGCCGGTCAGGGGCGTGATGGCGTCCTCGGTCAGGCCGCCGGGGCGCAGCAGGGCCGGTTGCGGACCGGACAGGTCGACGACGGTGGATTCCAGGCCCACCTTGCACGGGCCGCCGTCGAGGATCAGCGCCACCGCGCCGCCCAGGTCGTCGGCCACGTGCCGTGCGGTGGTCGGGCTGATGCGGCCCGACGAATTGGCGCTGGGCGCGGCAATGGGCAGGCCGCATTCGGTCAGCAGGCGCTGCGACAGGGGGTGGCTCGGGATGCGCACCGCCAGGGTGTCCAGCCCGGCGCTGGCCAGCCGCGACACCGGGCAGGTATCTTTCCGGGGCAGCACGATGGTCAGCGGTCCGGGCCACAGCGCCTCCGCCACCCGTCCGGCCAGGCCGTTGAAGTCGACCAGCCGGTGGGCCGCGTCCATGTCGGGCACGTGCACGATCAGCGGATTGAACTGGGGCCGGCCCTTGGCGGCGAAGATGCGGGCGACGGCCTGGTCGTTGGTGGCGTCGCCGCCCAGGCCGTAGACCGTTTCCGTGGGGAAGGCGATCAGGTCGCCGTCACGCAGGCAGGCGGCGGCGTCCTTGACGGCGCCGTCGGTGGCGGCGCGCACGTTGGCGGCCTTGCCGGATTTGGATGATGTTGTGCTCACGGGCGTGCAGTCTACCTGACCGTGCGCCGGTGTATAGCCCGTGAGTGACGGGGCGGTGGTGCCTTAGGCGGCGGCTTCGCCGAACAGGGCGCGCAGATAGGCGTGCTGCAGGTCCGCGATGTGCCGCTGTACCTCGGCCAGGTCCTGGCCGACCTGCTCGGCCATGGCGAGGTCGTCGTCGATGAAGCTGTCCATCGGTTCGGCCCAGCGCTGGGTCAGGTTGAGCAGCGCCTTGTATGCGGCCTGCTGGTGGACCTTTTCGCCCTTACCGATGTCTTCGACCTTCTCGAGGATGAATTCGAGGCTCTGTTCTGATGTCAGCATAATCGCGCTCTCGTCCTAATCATTGGCGCTAAGCTAGGCGCTGCGGATTAACGTGGCATTAATGCTGGCGCCCGGAATACCGGTTTTCGGCACCGGTTTTCGGCGGATTGGTGACCAACACGGGATGATGAGCCGGCCCATTGCCGCGATGGTTGCTGAACCCGGGCGGTAGATGTCGGGGAAAGCCGCCGGGAGCGGTGGAATCGCCCATCGCGCGGTTCCAACCGCCCGCGAAATGCTCTAGAAGGGGCGTTCTGTCCCTGCGGCCGGCGCCCCGAAGCCGATGATGGGCAAACGGCCGTAAACGTGTCGGATACGAGGGTTACGGGTCATGGCGGACTACAACGCACCGTTGCGCGACATGCGCTTCGTTCTCAACAATCTTGTGGACCTGTCGGCGCTGTGCGCGCTCGATGCCTATGAGCATGTCGATCCGGAAATGGTCGATGTGGTGCTCGAGGAGGCCGGCAAGATGGCGTCCGGCGTGCTCGCGCCGCTCAACCATAGCGGCGACCGGCAGGGCAGCGTGCTGAAGGACGGCGAGGTCACCACGCCCGACGGCTTCAAGGAGGCCTACCGCGAATATGTCGAGGGCGGCTGGAACGGCGTGCCCTTCGACATGGAGCACGGCGGCGGCGGCCTGCCCTGGGTGGTGGCGCTGGCGGTGCAGGAGATGTGGTCGTCGGCCAATATGGGCTTCACCCTGTGCCCGGTGCTCAATTCCGGCGCGGTGGAGCTATTGGGTGCCCACGGCTCCGACGAACTGAAGGCGACCTATCTCGAGAAGATGATTTCGGGCGAGTGGACCGGCACCATGAACCTGACCGAGCCGGCCGCCGGCTCCGACGTCGGCGCGTTGCGCACCAAGGCTGTGCCGGCCGGCGACGGCACGTGGCGCATCTCCGGCACCAAGATCTTCATCACCTACGGCGAACACGACATGGCCGAGAACATCGTCCATCTCGTGCTGGCCCGCACGCCGGACGCGCCGGCGGGCACCAAGGGCATCTCGTGCTTCGTCGTGCCCAAGTTCCTGGTCAACGACGACGGCTCGCTGGGCGCGCGCAACGACCTGCGCTGCGTATCGCTGGAACACAAGCTGGGCATCCACGCCAGCCCGACCTGCGTCATGTCGTTCGGCGACGAGGGCGACTGCGTCGGCTATCTGATCGGCGAGGAAAACCGCGGCATGCGCTACATGTTCACCATGATGAACAACGCCCGCCTGGCCGTCGGCCTGCAGGGCGTGTCGGTGGCCGAGCGCGCCACCCAGCACGCCCTGTCCTATGCCGTCGACCGCCAGCAGGGCCGCCATCCCGGCATGGCCGCCGACCAGAGCGTCGCCATCATCGAGCACGCCGACGTGCGCCGCAACGTCATGACCATGCGGGCCTATACCGAGGCCGTGCGCGCGCTGGTCTACCTCACCGGCGAGGCCATCGATCTCAGCCACAGCCACCCCGACGCCGACATCCGCGACGCCAACCGCAATCTGGTCGAGCTGCTGACGCCGCTGGCCAAGGCATGGCCGACCGATGTGGCCTGCGACGTCGCCTCCATCGGCGTGCAGATTCACGGCGGCATGGGCTTCATCGAGGAAACCGGCGCCGCCCAGTACTACCGCGACGCCCGCATCACGCCGATCTACGAAGGCACCAACGGCATCCAGGCGTTGGACCTGGTCGGCCGCAAGCTGCCCATGAACGGCGGCGAGGTGGTGCGCGAGTTCATCACCCGCATGCGTGGCCTGGACGGTCGCTTGGCCGAGGCCGGCGACGACTTCGCCGCGTCGCGCAAACAGTTGGCGACGGGCCTCGACGCCCTCGAAACGGCGACCGGCTGGATGCTCGACACCCTGCCCAGGGACTACAACGAAGCCGCCGCCGGCGCGACGCCGTATCTGCGGCTGTTCAGCACCGTCACCGGCGGTTACCTGATGGCCTGCGCCGGGCTGGCGGCCCGCGACCGGGTGCGGGCCGGCGACAACGACCCGTCGCTGCCGGCCAAGGTGACCACGGCGCGGTTCTTCTGCGAGCAGTTGCTGCCCCAGGTGGCCGGCCTGGCCGACGTGGCCATGGGCGGCAAGGATCTGATGTTCGCCCTCGACCCGGAGCAACTGGCGAGCTGAGCCGTTTTCGGCGGGATACGTTTAGAAAACCTGTAGGGCGGGTGCCGGCTTATGCCCTTAGGAGTTGACGTTTACGTTAACGTTAACTTAGTCTGGTGCGGGGCCTCATGCCGGGGTTCCGCCCGTCCGTTCCGGCACGGCCGGCCAAGTTCCGAAGAGACCCGCCGGGACCCGCCCGAACCGGCATAGGCGATCACGAAAGACCGAGACGTATGAGCAGCGAGACGATCCGTTTTCCCTTCGACACACGCCCCGAGACCGGCCAGGCCCTCGAGGTCGCCGACGGCGTCTTCTGGGTGCGCATGCCGATCCCCATTCCCGGGCTGGAATACATCAATCTCTGGCTGCTGCGCGACGACGACGGCTGGACCATCGTCGACACCGGCCTCGGCACCGGCACCATCCGGGAGGCCTGGGAATCGGTCTTCGCCCAGACCCTCGACGGCCGCCCGGTCAAGCGGGTGATCTGCACCCACTTCCACCCCGACCATCTCGGCCAGGCCGGCTGGCTGACCGAACGCTGGGACGTCGGCCTGTGGATGACGCTGGGCGAGTGGACCTTCGGCCGCATGCTGGCGCTCGACGCCCAGGACGCGCTGCCCGACGACGTGGTGCGCTTCTACCGCCGCGCCGGTTTCGGCGAAGACCTCATCGACGATTACAAGAAACGCGGCTACAGCCACTTCCAGAGCGCCGTCACACCGATCCCGCGGTCCTTCCGCCGCATCGTCGACGGCGAGGCCATCATCATCGGCGGCCATGAATGGCGCGTCATGGTCGGCCGCGGCCATTCGCCCGAGCACGCCTGCCTCTACTGCGCCGACTTGAAGCTCCTCATCTCCGGCGACCAGGTGCTGCCCAACATCTCGCCCCACATCGGCGTCTACCCGGGCGAGCCCGACGCCAACCCGCTCGGCTTCTATCTCGACTCACTCCCCACCTTCAAACCGCTGCCCGACGACACGCTGACCCTGCCGGCCCACAACGACCCGTTCTTCGGCCTGCACGCAAGGCTCGACAGCCTCGCCCACCACCACGACACGCGCCTCGATGCCCTGCTCGCCGCCTGCGCCGAGCCGCAGACCGCGCTGACCGTGCTGCCCCACATCTTCCGCCGCAAGCTGGAGGGCCCCAACGTGGTGCTGGCCACCGGCGAGGGCATGGCGCATCTGCACTACCTGATGGGCCGCGGCTTGATCGGCCGCGAGCTGGACGAGGCCGGCGTTTATCAGTACCGCACCATCGGCGCGGTCCGGCATTTCGGCGACGCGGGTTCCGGCTCCGCCGACGCCGCCTGAACGAGGCGCGGAGACAGAGTCCGGCGTGTGAAGTCAGGCCATGACCGGTGCCGGTCATGGCCGCTAAGTTTCCAAGTTGCGATGAATTTCCTTCATCGGAACTTGGCCGGCGCCCAAAAACAGATATGGGCGCCGCGCCGCTAATGCGGCGAGCCAAGCAGCACGGAGGTGCTGCGCCCGGCGCTTGAGGTAAGGCCATGACCGTTCCGGTCATGGCCGCTAACAAAAAGAGGACCGACCATCATGCCCGATATCCTGACCGACATCGCCGACGGCGTCGCCACCATCACCCTCAACCGGCCCGAGGTGCTCAACGCGTTGAGCGACGACATGGTCGCGGGCCTGCGCGACTTCCTCATCGACGCCGAGCACGACCGCAACGTCGGCGCCGTCGTCATCCGCGGCGCGGGCGAGCACTTCATGTCGGGCGGCGACGTCAAGAACTTCTCGACCCTGGCCGAAATGGACGGCGAGGAGCGGCGCAAGATGTTCGAGGCCCGCATCCACCGCCTGCATCCAGTCGTCTTTACGCTCCGCCGCATGCGCCAGCCGGTCATCGCCAGCGTGCGCGGCGCTGCCGCCGGGTTCGGCATGAGCCTGGTCATGGCCTGCGACCTGGCCATCGCCGGCGACGACGCGTTTTTCTCGTTGGCTTACGTGCGCATCGGCACCAGCCCCGACGGCTCGGGCACCTACTTCCTGCCCCGCACGGTCGGCATGAAGCGGGCCATGGAAATCGCCCTGCTGGGCGACCGCTTCGACGCGCAAACGGCGCTCGAGCTCGGCCTGATCAACCGCATCGTGCCCGCCGCCGAGCTGGAGGCCGAAACCGCCAAGCTCGCCGGCCGCCTCGCCAATGGTCCAAGACACGCCATCGGCAACACCAAGACGCTGCTCAACGCATCGCTGGGCAACGCCATGGAAACCCAACTCGCGGCCGAAGCCCTGAGCTTCGCCGACTGCGCCGCCACCAACGACTGGGCCGAGGGCGTGACGGCGTTCGCCGAGAAGCGGGCGCCGGAGTTTAAGGGGGAGTAACAGGTATTTATCTGCCTAGTTGGTCGGAAAACAATCCGTCACACTAGCCATTCATCAGCTCAACAAAATATAGACGTCAATGACCAATTGGAATGGAGGGCATCGGAAACGCTTTTCAAATAATACACATCTTCTTCTAGATATCTCCTAAATTGACATGGCGAATGTCAAATGCCTACAATTAGTAGCAGTGCACTAATTGTTACAACCTATGACCTCTTAATAAATTGGGGGAGCAGATGGCGGATCCAGAAGAGGTTGAAACTTCTAGTGTAAATATTGACGACTTTTTGACTCCACAATCGATGATAACACCTGGCATCGCTGCTGGAGCGATAGTCATGATCTCGGCCGCATTAAACGCGCATTTTGACATAGAGCCTCGCTATTCTGGCGGCATCTTGAGTTTATTGATTTCTGGCGCTGTTATGATTCGGTGGAGCAGCGGAGGATTACTTCTGAAAATTATTTATTTTGTCATAAACACTGGAGTAATTTTTGCTGCTGCAATGGGCGTAAGTCAGGTTCAAGCCGCTGAACTCAAATATACTGAAGTAATGCCATTAAATTCCTATTCAAATGACGCCAAGTACTTATTTCAAACTGACCAAAGCAAGAATGACTATCGAATGGCGGAAGCAGTAGATAAAGAGGTGCACAACCTGCCTTTGTCAAATTTAGTTCATAAGGTGTCGAGTCTAGCGCAAGAACCAGCAGAAGAAGATGAAGTTAATAGTGCAGATTTGATTTTCTTGGCTGAAGGGGAAGAGCAGCAAGATAAACCTTTTTTTAAACCTTGGAAGTTTGACCAAGAGTATTCAGACGAGCGTAAATCTTTAGAGCAATTAAGAGTAAGAATATATTATTGCTGTAGCCGAGAAGTTGATGTTAAAAAAATCGCGGAAATATTGCGTAACAATGATGCCGATATAATAAATATACAACGGGTTCCAAAAGACGGAAGTTCGCAGCACAAAGGCCGAATTTATTACTATTTTGAAAGACATCGACGCTTTACTGAACGTATTGCTGAAATATTAGCTCCGGTGGAGAGTGGAATTATTGTAGAAAAAGGGTCAGGACTGTTTGGATACTTGACAAATTCTGTGACATTGTTTGTTATTTAGACGTATTTACTTTTCAAAGCAGGTTGATTCCCGGCCGAAACCGCCAAGCTCGCCGGCCGCCTCGCCAATGGCCCGCGCCACGTTATCGGCAACACCAAGACGCTGCTGAACCAGTCCCTCGGCAACGCCATGGAAGCCCAACTCGCCGCCGAAGCCCTGAGCTTCGCCGACTGCGCCGCGACGAAGGACTGGGCCGAGGGCGTGACGGCGTTCGCGGAGAAGCGGGCGCCCCAATTCACAGGCGAATGAGTGTCTAAGCGGGCGTGACCGGCGCCGGTTACTGATTGCGGCGCAGGTGGTCCAGGACCGCGTCCAGGGGCTCCACGTCGCCGAACTTGGCGTCCATGTCGTAAAGGTTCCATTCCACCGCTCCGGCGATGCGGTCGGCGATGCATTCGCGCACGATGATGGGGCGGAAACCATCGGCGATGGCATCCTCCACGGTGGCCCTGACGCAGGCACTGGCGGTGGCGCCGGTCACCACCACGGTATCGACGCCGCAGGCATTGAGATAGCTGTTCAGATTGGTGCCGCGGAACGCGCTGGCCTGTTTCTTGACGATCAGCATTTCATCGTCGCGGCGTTCGAGGCGGTCGTCGATCTGGACCGCTTCCGATCCGGCGCGCAACACTTCCGTCGGGATTTTCCTGCCCCAAAGACCCATGTCGGTATGCGCTCCGTCGACGATTTCGTAGGCGGTGGTGGTGAATACGATGGGCAGGCCCCTGGCGCGAAAGGCCGCCAGCACCTGCTGCACCGCCGGGATCGCTTCGTCCATGCCCTCGCAGGTAAAGGCGTTGCCTTCCCGCGTCCATGCGTTGGCCAGGTCGATATTGACCAGGGCCGGTTTCTTGCCCCAGCCGATACGGCGTTGAAAACCCCGGGCCTGATAGAGGCTGCTGTCGGCTGCAAACAGCTTGTCCAATGCCGCCTTGATTTCCGAATCCATCCGTTCCTCCCCGCACCTGCCGACCGTATTTCATGTCGGCGAAGACACCGCTCATAAGCGCGTTCTTCACGCGAAGACATCGCGCTGACATCGATGCTAGCAGTGCCAATCCAACGGTGAAAGCCATCTCTTGACTGCGAAGAGACTGTCCGGAGCTAAGCGCCAGACAGATCCCGCTGGCCTTGCCACGCCATGGAAGCCAAGCGCGCCGCCGAAGCCCTGAGCTTTGCCGACTGCGCCGCCACCAAAGACTGGGCCGAGGGCGTGACGGCGTTTGCCGAGAAGCGGGCGCCGGTGTTTAAGGGGGAGTGAGTTTTTCGAGAGAGTGTGGGGTTAATCGCTGGTGTCGAATTGATCGTTTTGTCTGAATCATTGGATAATCACTACATACTCTGGTTCAAAAAAACCTTTTTCCAATACGGCTTGGTGCATTCGTTGCGTGTCGTCTGTGAAGATTGCTACGACCAAATCGGTCAAAGCGCGCGAACAACACACATAAAACAGTCGCCGCGTTCGGCCAATGACGGAGTCCTTGCCTGCATTGATATTCTCTTGATCCTTATCCGACAGAGGCGTGACGCCAAAATACTTGCCGTATGAGAATCCCGGTAGCTGGCGCTCTTTGTCGTCAACTACAACTAGTACTTTGTCAAATTCCGCGCCTTTAATCCCTTGCTGTGTCGCAAATGGCGAAAGCTTTTCGAGGTATCGCCGGTAGCCCCACAATTCTAGTGCCCGGCATTGCATGAAGCGAAGCGCTGCATTTTCTGGCGCAGCGATGGTTACTTGGTCCGCGTCAAGGTATTCATCGACCAGGCCTTGAAAGCGCTCATCGAGCACTAGAAACCGCCTATCTCGAATGAACGCAACAACTTCACCGATCGTCGTTTCAGCATCTTCCGCGAGCATGCCGTCAAGTGTCGCGATTTCTTCCTGTAACGTACGCAACAACTGAGCGATGTTTTCGCCAACTAAGTTTTCTTCTTGAAGTCTGGGGCAATGCTTGCGCAAGAGGCGCATCACATCAAACGACCTACCTTCGGTGTGTCCAATAAGCAACGGGAGGAGGAATTGTAGAAAAGGTCTAAGTACCCATGCAGTTCCGTCAGTGATGCCGGAGCTCAAAGATTCTGTGGACTTGTCGTTAAGCGCAGAATAAAGGTTCGAAAACCCTAATCGGTCGGCAGCAACACGGTGGACCAATACTAGCAGGCGGAGTGCCTCTTCATCTTCTTCGGCAAGCCAATTCTCGTCGCCATCTTGTTCGGCAAGCCATTGCCTAACTTCTTCGAGCCGTTCCGGTCGCCGCTCGTCATCAGGCATAATTAATACTCGCGCAGTGCCTTCGACGGGTACACTGGCTCCGTTACGATCCTCGTAGCGGCCTCGAGTTTGCTGAAGACCGTCATCTTCTGCTCTGATTCGGTTGATGACGCTTAACACTTTTTGCGGGCAGCGGAAGTTTTCGGGCTTTTCGAGTTTCTGCCAGCCTTCCTCTATCGGTATCGGACCCGCGCCCTGCATGTAAATCTTCTGCACTGGATCACCAAAAAAACCAACACAGAAGGCATTTTCTGTTTCATTGGCCACAGTGCGCAATGCAGCGACGAAGTCGGGATCGGTGTCTTGGCTTTCATCAACAAAGATAACTGGGTAACGCTGGGAAACAATTCGCCGCATCAGAGCTTGCTCGTGAATAAACGAGGGACCGATTCTAAGTATATCATTATGACCTAACACGCCATTGTTGTAGTCACTGCCGGTGCCGTACCGGAAATTCTTTACCCGGTCGATCTGCTGAAGCTGTCGCCTATGTCGATCGATTTCCTCGCGCGCACGTTCCTTGGTCCGCATTTGCGTCCTCGGATTGTCTATTTTTTCCTGACTTTCTGCAATTTTTCGGTCAAGACGGGCGCGAACCCATTCGCGTAGATCGTTTTGGAAGGGCTTTATCACTTCCCACAGAAAGCTATGGATGGTCGAAACATGATAGAGTGGGTCATTGCCGACATCGCCGCGAATTTCGTTTACTGCTACCTCAGTGAAAGTGATGCAGGCAATCTTCTGGCCTTTGCGGCGTAGGTCTGCTCCTTGTGAATTTTCAATGTGGGCGAGTGCCTTGACTAGCGAAGTGGTCTTTCCAGATCCGGCACCTGCGACCATCACAAAGTGACGGCTGCCGTCCGCCGCAAGACGAGCTCTCAGCGCAGCGTCAGTGTCGGTGTCTGGTCTCCTAATGCGACTTGTCATGCTTGCGCGACTTCCAGTTGATCGTCTGCATCTTCCTCGGTAAGGCCCAGTATGTCTTCGAGCCAAAGGAGCCCTTCGGTGATGTAGTGCGGAACTATCCACGCATCGGGATTCTTGGTGAGCAAAGCGAGCGCAAAATCTGTCTTCTTGAAACTAGGCGCATGAACTTTGTTGTGCAGACGAAGCGCTAGGTCAGCGAGGTCTATAGGATTTCGTATGGACAGTTTCAGGTCCTTGTTGTCGGCGTTCTGTGTCCAGTGAAGGTTCTCAAAGGCAAATGCCACCTCCAGGGTGCGTCCGGCCCGCTCGATGGTCTCGCCGTCATGATTCAACTGAACAGTGGTAGGATAGGTGACACGCACTGCGCCCAGTCCGGCCTCATCGGCCTCAATAGTTTTGTCGTCTGGACCAAGCGCTAAGAGTTCATCTATACGCCGCCGCGCCGGAAGCCATTGAATAAGCATCTGGTTCGATGTTTCGGCATCTTGCATTTCCGGCGTGCAGGTCTTTCTTTTCCTGCGATCGGCAAGTGCTTCACCCGGTTCTTCTTCATCAGTGGCTTCGTCTGCATCATCACCTTCGTCAGCATCTTCTTCGTCGTGTACTTCGCCCTCTTCCAGGGGAGCGAAGTGAATACTGTCCAAATCGGTGATGACCAGCGTTGTAATGCCTAGAAACTCGATGAGAGTGCGAAACAGATGTCCGAACGCGCCACCGATTTCAAGTACACTTAGATAGCTCGATCGCAATCCTGGAGCGGTGCTCTTGATCATTTGCGGCATTAGAAGTCTTTCGACACTGCCTTCGACCAGGACGGCTCCGTCGGCGAAAAAAAGGTCGCAGTGCGTTAACTTGAGATAGCGTTCGAGAAAATCGCGACTCGGATCCGCGGTTCTCTGATAGAACTCCGAAAGATTAAGTACCGTGGAACTCTGTGCGACACCTGTGTTTTCACGTCTGAAATAGCGAATTGGCGTAAATCCCCGCTCATACAGTATGTGCGGCGAATGCGTCGTCAGAACAAGTTGGGTACGGAAGCTCGCCTGGTCGTCCGATTCTTCCTCGAGGATATCGAGCACCTTGTTGACGAAGACTTGTTGCAATTGTGCGTGCAAGTGTGCTTCCGGCTCTTCGACAAACACGAGATGCAGAGGAGGGCGGTTGTCTTCAATCACAAGCCATTGCGCATGCAAGTCGAGCAACTCGACAACCATATAGATTAGGTTCTTAAATCCGAGCCCATTGTATTTATCCGGTAACGTGAAATCGTCGTTTTCCGCACTGAGGGCGTAGTGGACTTGCGCTCCATCCTGGTTGCTCATGACCGTTGCCGGGTTCAATGCCGACTTAATCATCAGTCGCGGGTTTGCAAACCCTGGGTAACCGAGCTGTGCCAGCCGATCTAGTGTCTCGGCGAATACCTGTTCGAGATGCTGGTTCAGTTGTCGCTCGGATTCGGCCAGCGCCTGGATTGCACTGAAATCTTCCGAATGTCTTTCAAGGTTGCGAGTGTAATAGCGGCTCAAATGCCTCGAAAGTTCTTCAGCCCGGCTGCCTGTAGTATCTGAAAGGTGACGCTGCGCATGGAGGAAATCCACCTTTATTAGGGAGCCAATGATATCTTTACCTGTACGTCCCTGATCTCTAAGCAGTTCCAGGGGCTCATAGCCTTCGTTTGGCTGGAATTCTCCGTCGAATTGAGCGGCGTCTAGCACAAAGTACTTGAACTCATATTCGCGTCTGATTTCGGATTCCAAGAACTCGGACAGTGTCCGCAGCGGGGGCACGTGAAGCTCATCGCCATCGGGGATCTGAGCACCCGTCGCCGCTTGTTGTGCCTGATCGCGCCTTTCATGGAAGCGCGCAAGAGTTTCGTCTTGATTTTGTGGAGCGAAAGCAATCCTTATGCCGACATGAGTGCCTTGCCAGTCGAGGCTTGGCAATAGGTCGATCACACGGTGTAGGTCATTCGCTTCCACCTGAAACCAAAGATCTAAAGCCATTGCTGGCAGATTTGTGTTTGCTTCTCCGCGGGAAAAGGCTTCTACATCCGCCCACCGACAGGCGCTGATGTCGTGGAATGACACCTTGTCACGAGTCCCGCCAAGAAAGACATTCATCGCGTGGGCAACTGACGTTTTTCCACTATTGTTCGCGCCAACAAAAATCGAAATGTCTCTGTCTAGGTCGACTTTCACATCTGACAAGCGGCGAAAATTTTTTAGTCTTAAGTTGCTTAGGTGCATTTGTTTGTTCCAATGATTTTGCCCAAGCCTAGTTCGGGAAAACTCAGCACCGTTATACGTGTGTCGTCAAGGTTAATTGTACCATCAGTTGATTTTGAACGCACTTTGGTTTGCTGGATTGCGTCCTGGCAAGCCAAGCTCAGCCGGCGATGAGGCCGCGGCGGTGGGCGTCGCCAATAACAGTCCATTCAATCACCGCCAAACACGAACCATCTCAAAATCGACGGCACCCCCCTCCTTGGCTCCCTCCGCCTTTCCAGGCACACTCTCGCCCTTGCGTTGTCGGCCCCGCGCGTGTAAACGCGCACCCGTCGCCCATCTCACTCCACGTCCGCCGTCGGAGACCGCAGCGTCATGGCACAGCTCCTCATCTACTATGCCCATCCCGGGCACCACAAATCCCAGGTCAACCGGGCGATGGCCGACGCGGCTAGCGGGGTGGAGGGGGTCGGGTTCGTCGATCTTTATGCCCTCTACCCGCGCCACGACATCGACGTGGACCGGGAGCAGGCGCGGCTGCTCGCGCATGAGGTGATCCTGTTTCAGTTTCCGCTGTTCTGGTATTCGACGCCGTCGATCATCAAGGAATGGGAGGACCTGGTGCTGGAACACGGCTTCGCCTACGGCGCGGGCGGCGACCGGTTGGACGGCAAGACCATGATGCTGTCGCTGACCGCGGCCGGGCCGGAGGAGGCCTATACGCCCGGCGGCTACCAGCACTTTCCGCTGCGCACCTTCCTGACACCGCTGGAGCAGACCGCGCGGCTGTGCCGCATGCGTTTCGCCGCGCCCTATGTGCTGCACGGCTCGCTGGGGGCGCCGGGGGACGGCCGGCTCGACCCCCACGTCGCCGGCTACCGGCGGCTGATCGAGGCGATCCGCGACGACCGTTACGACTTCGCCGCGGCCGACGGACACGACATCGTGACGGCCGAGACGCTGCCGATCCGCGGGGAGGGGTGAGATGGGCGACATTCTGCTGATCACTTTCGTCTTCCTGGTCGCCGGCGTGCTGGCCGTGCCGCTCGCGTCGCGCCTCGGCCTCGGCTCGGTGCTCGGATACCTGATCGCCGGCATCGCCATCAGCCCGCTGCTTGCCGCCTTCGGCGTCGACGTGGTCAGCGTGCAGCACTTCGCCGAGTTCGGCGTGGTGATGATGCTGTTCCTGGTCGGCCTGGAGCTGGAACCGCGGCTGTTGTGGTCCATGCGGGCGCGGCTGCTCGGCCTGGGCGGGCTGCAGGTCGCGGTCACCGCCGGGCTGGTCATGGCGGCGGCTTTGGCGTTGGGGCAGGCCTGGTCGGTGGCGCTGGCCATCGGGCTGGTGCTGGCGCTGTCGTCGACGGCCATCGTGCTGCAGACCCTCAACGAAAAAGGCCTGATGAAAAGCGACGGCGGCCGCGGCGGTTTCTCGGTGCTGCTGTTCCAGGACGTCGCCGTGATCCCGATCCTGGCGCTGATCCCGCTGCTTGCCCTGCCCGAACTGATGGACGCCATGGCCGGCGGCGCGGCGGCCGGCGATGATCACGGAAACGGCCACGGCGGCGGCCTCGATCTGACCCACGGCCTGGCCGGCTGGCAGCGGGCGCTGGTGATGCTCGGCGCCATCGGCGTGGTGATCGGTGGCGGCACCTGGCTGACGCGGCCCCTGTTCCGCTTCATCGCCCTGGCCAACCTGCGCGAGATCTTCGTCGCCGCGGCGCTGGTGCTGGTGGTCGGCATTGCCCTGCTGATGACCCTGGTCGGGCTGTCGCCGGCGCTCGGCACCTTCCTGGCCGGCGTGGTGCTGGCCAACAGCGAATACCGCCACGAGTTGGAGAGCGACATCGAGCCGTTCAAGGGGCTGCTGCTGGGGCTGTTTTTCATCACCGTCGGCGCCGGCTTCAATTTCCCGCTGCTGTTCGGCAACTTCGCCGCCATCATCGGGCTGACGCTCGGCCTGATGGCGCTCAAGGCGGCGGTGCTGCTGGCGCTGTCGTTCCTGTTCGGCATCCGCGGCGGCGACCGCTGGCTGTTCAGCCTGAGCCTGGCCCAGGCCGGCGAGTTCGGCTTCGTGCTGCTGTCCTTTACCGTCGCCAACGCCGTCATCCCGGCCGCGGTGGCCGACCAGCTGCTGTTGGTTGTCGCGCTGTCCATGCTGCTGACGCCGGCGCTGTTCATCCTCTACGACAAGGTCATCGCGCCGCGCTTCGCCGCCGGTGGTGGCGACGAAGCCGCCGACGAGATCACCGAGCAGGGTCCGGTCATCATCGCCGGGCACGGCCGCTACGGCGGCATCGTCAACCGCCTGTTGCGCGAGGCCGGCTACGCGACGACGGTGCTCGACTATTCCTCGGCCCATCTCGAGCGGCTGCGCGCCTTCGGCTTCCGGGTCTATTTCGGCGATGCCACCCGGCCCGACCTGCTGCACGCGGCGGGCATCGAGGCGGCGCGGCTGTGCGTGGTGGCGCTGGACGGGCGCGAGCAGATCACCGCCCTGGTGCGTCACGTGCGCCAGCAGCACCCGCACGTGCACGTCGTCGCCCGGGCGATCGACCGCGAACATGTCTACGAACTGTACGCCGCCGGCGCCCACGACATCATCCGCGAGACCTTCGACAGCGCGGTGCGGGCCGGGCGCTCGGTGCTCGAGGCGCTGGGCGACCATCCGTTCGAGGCGGAGCGCAAGGTGCGCCAGTTCGTCCGCCAGGACAAGGCCCATCTGGCGGCGCTGGCGGCGCTCTACGACCCGGACGTGCCGCTGCACGAGAACACCGCCTATGTGGAGAAATCCCGCGAGGTCATGGCCGAGAACGAGGCGGCGCTGAAAGGCATGGACCGGGCCTTCGCGACCCGAGTCGACCGGGGCTGGTCGCCGCCCACCGCCGCCGACGTCGCCGCGGAGGAGAGCCGCACCGATCCCGGCGAAGCCGGCCCCCGTTAGCCTTCTGTTAGGAAACTCGTGGGAAAACCTGTGCCGGAACAATCCATCACAGATGGAATAAAAAGCCAGGTATTCGATTGGAGAGTTAGTATGCGGGCGCTCTTTGGCAAGGGATTGGGGGGTGTCGTCGGTGCTGTGACGTCCGGCGGTGGCCAGTCCAATGAGGTGAAATCCGGTGACGTGAAACCCGGCGGCGCGACGTCTTGTGACGCGGATGCGGAAGCGGATGCCGCGGGTGTGGACGGCGGCGCGGGCGTGGATGCGGTTGCGGGCGCCGGCGCCGACGGTGCGGCGCCTCGCGACCGGGACGCCGATCTCGTGCGTTGCCTGGAGGCCGTGATCGGCGGCGATTATGCCGTGCGGCCGGCGGGGGACGACGCGCTGTCGCGCCAGGTCCTCGCGCTGATCGACAAACTGGTGGCGGACGCCGAATCCAGCCTCGACCAGGCCGTGGAGATTTCCATTCAGGCCAACCGCTCGGGCATCGCCAACGCCCATATGCTGGGGGCCCTGCGCGAGGTGGACGGCCAGAGCCAGTCCATCGCCGCCGCCGCCGAGGAAATGGTGGCGACCGTGCGCAGCATCGGCGACGCCAGCGAAAGCGCGGCGGCGGAAGCCAAGGCGGTGCACGAAGCCGCGCAGGGCGGCCGCAACGCCGTGGCCGAGGCGTCGCGCAGCATGGAAAACATCTCCCAGGCGGTCGGGCAGGCGGCCGAGCAGGTGCACGGCCTGGCCGAAGCCTCGGTCAAGATCGGTGAGATCGTCACGTCGATCGAGGAGATCGCCTCGCAGACCAACCTGTTGGCGCTCAACGCCACGATCGAGGCCGCGCGGGCGGGCGAGGCCGGCAAGGGCTTCGCGGTCGTGGCCTCGGAGGTCAAGAACCTGGCGCAGCAGACCGCCAACGCGACCGA
>JANQFL010000062.1 GCA_028277845.1 Sneathiellales bacterium | reverse complement strand
CCATCCGCTCTCGACCAAGCGGCGTTAAACGGGCATTCTTGTGCATGTTCATTCGGGCCGTCCTCCGAGCAAGTCTGAAGCTTGGTAACTCCAGTCTCCTCGGTCCGGCCCGAATGGACAACCTATTGAAAGATCACAGCTAGTCCGCCCGGCGCCAGTCGATCCACACGCGAACGGCCTTGCCGTTGGGCCAGGTGCGGGTGACGGACAGGCGTAAGATACCGTCATCCAGCAATTCGACATCGCGCACCTGGTCGCCGCCGATCCAGTTTGGGTTGAGCGCGTACTGCACCCGGGTCTTCAGTTGCCCGTCCTCGATGCGCCAGCGACCGGCATAAGAGACATAGCTGTCGAAGGCGGCGAGGCGGGCGTCGTCCGGTGCGTCGCTTTGCCAAGCCGGCTCGCCTGGCAGTTTGCTCCGCTTGGCATGGCAGACGATGGCGCTCATCCACCCGTCGGGCGCGAACACCGCCAGCCCGTCCGACGAGTCGCTATACCGCGCCACCATCTCGGCCCGGTCCTCCGGGTCCACATGACGTGCCACCATACGCCATGTGCCGGTGATGTCTTGGGGTTTGATCACTTGCTTGCATCCTTTCAGGGTGGAGTTCGATCCCTTCGCGTGAAGCAAAGACATAGTCCTGACGAACGGCAAATTAACCGATCGTTAACCAAAAACTGCCTTCAATCCACTTAGCGTTGGTAGGTAAAGAGTTTTCTGACGATTGATGACCACTTAGGGAGTGGGTGGAATGCTGTCTCTCGACGAAGCCCATCGAAGACTCTCCGATGACGAAAAGTCGCGATCATTCTTGATCACAAATCCGCGCGAGCCCGGCAATCCGATCGTCTTCGCCAACATGGCATTTTTTAAACTTACCGGTTACAGCCGTGCGGAGGTCCTGGGACGGAACTGCCGGTTTCTCCAAGGGGACGATACCGACCAAGCCACTATTTTTGCGATGAGTGACGCCATTTCACGGCGTCAGGCCATCACGGTCGATATACTCAATTACAAAAAAGACGGCACCCGGTTCTGGAATCACTTGATCCTGCGTCCGCAGTTTTCGGATGATGGCGAGTTGAAGTGGTATCTGGGGCTGCAACATCCCGTACCTGCCCCCGAGTCGGTCGGTCAGTTCTTTCTCCACACATATTCCAACCCCAAATCCGTCACCCGGTTGCAGCCGACTTGCGCCAGTGTGCGATCGACTTCGTCGGAAAACAGGTCGAGCACGTGATCACCGCCTTGTTCCTGCAGCGCGCCGACGCCGAAGACGAAGGAACGGCCTGAGAAGACGTAATCGGCGCCCAGGCAGTAGGCTTTGACCACGTCGCCACCCGTCCGAACGCCACTGTCCAGCATCACTGTCATGTCCTTGCCCACGGCCTCGGCGATGGCCGGTAGAGCTTCGATGGAGGAGGGGAAACTGTCGTGCTGGCGGCCACCATGGTTGGAGACGATCACGCCGTCGGCGCCGATGCGCTTGGCCGCCTCGGCAGAGCCGGTGGACAGTACGCCCTTGATCAGCATGGGCCCGTCCCAGGCGTCGCGGATGCGTTTCATCAGGTCCTCGCTCAGGGCCGGTGAAATCACGACCGCCTGGGCGGCGCTGAGAGAGACGCCGTCGGCCACGTCCTTGGTGTACGGGGCGAAGTTTTCGAAGCGTGGCTTGCCGGCGCGCAGTGTGGCCAATGCCCAGCGCGGTTTGCACGCAATATCGAACAGGATGTCGGGACGCATTTTGAACGGCAGGGTGAAGCCGTTGCGGATGTCGCGGTGGCGCTTGGCCGAAACCGGAATGTCGACGGTCACCACCAGCACCTTCATGCCCGCATCCTTGGCTCGGCGGATCATGTCGAAGGAGATTTCGGCCTCCTGCTTCATGTAGATCTGGAACCAGGCGTGTTCGGGCGCGATAGCGGCGATATCCTCGATGGACGTGGAGGAGACAGCACTCAGCACATAGGGCACGTTGCGCCGGGCGGCCATGGTCGCCAGCATGCGGTCGGTGCCGGGCCAGACCACGCCGGTGAGGCCGACGGGCGCGACGCCGATGGGCGCGTCGTAGGTGTGACCGAACACGGTGACGGACTGGTCGCGTACGGTCATGTCGCGCAGGTACTCCGGCTTGAGCGTGACGGCGGCGAAGCCGTCCTGGTTGCGCTGGATGTTGGCCTCGCTACCCGCGCCGCCGTCCAGGTAATCGAACCCTAGCTTCGGTACCCGCTTCTTCGCCAGTGTCCGCAGGTCGTCGATGGTCAGCAATCGATCCGCCTTCATGCCATGTCCCGTGTCGTTGCAGCCGGGCGAGGGTAGACGCTTGTTACAATTCAGGCCAGTGGGAAGGGTAAGAAAACGCGGATCGCGCCAACAAGAGTGCCCGGCGATCGTGCGGATGGAGACAGCCATGCCAAGGCTGTGGATGAGTGTGATTGTCTTGCTGAAGACACTGTGCGAGATCTCAGGCGGTCAATCTGAGTGACAACGACCATGATATCGCGGTAACCGTTCCACCGAACGCGTGCGCGCGCTGGCTTCCCTGAGGCAAGGGTCGACCGGCAACCGCTCGTCGACGCGGCTGGCATCCACGTCATCGCCGACGTCGGCGATGCGGCCCCAGGCGTCGGCGCACCGAGTGTGCGGGAAATGGGGGCCTTGCCAGCGGTGTTGCCGCTAGGGCCGGCTGAATTTCATCAGCATCACTCCGGTCAGGGCCGTAAAGGTGGCGGCGACCTGCCGCAGGCTGAGGCGTTCCTTGAGGAACACCACGCCGAACAGCATGGCGAAGATGATGCTGCTTTCCCTGAGCGCGGCCACCAGCGCCGCCGGTGCCACGGTCATGGCCCAGATGACGGCCCAGTAGGCGGCCAGGCTGATCAGGCCCATGGGCACGGCAATCTTCAGGGTCCGCCGGCCGTAGGCGAACACCGCACCGCCACGGTGCCACAGCGTGAAAATGGCGATGGGGATCCATTCAAGCCCGAGCATCCAGGCGGCGTAGCTGTGCGCCGATACGGCCAGCCGCGCGCCGATGGCATCGGTGACGGTATAGGCGGCGATGAACAGGCCGGTGCCGAGGGCGAAGAACACCGCCCATGGGTCATGCAGGCCCTGCTGCCGCCGGGTCAGAGACAGGCTCATGATGCCGGCGGCCATCAGCAGCACCGCCAGCAGCGACAGCCGAGTCAACTGCTCGTCCATGATCACGAGCGCCGCGACGGCGACGATCAGCGGCGCCGATCCGCGCGCCAGGGGGTAGACATGGGAGAGGTCGCCATAGCGGTAGGCCAGCACGAGAAACGCCCAGTAGCCGCCATGCAGCACGACCGACGCGATGATGTAGGGCCAGACTTCGAGGGCAGGGAAGGCTACGAAAGGTGTGACGCATAAGGCGCCTAGACCGCTGGCGGCCAGCAATACGGTGGAGAAGATCTGGCTGTCGCCGTCCACCTTGATGAAGGCGTTCCATGTGGCGTGAAACAGCGCCGCCAGAATGACGACGGCAAAAACGAACAGATCCAAGGCCGCTCCTCCTGACAAGCCAGCCGGCAATGTGCGTGGGTGAACTCCGGGATGCCGGCGGCGCTACACTTCAACGCGCCGCTGCCGTAGAGTGTATGACGGTTTGATGACAGTGCCTAGCGTGACGCGCGGAGGGTATTCGTGAGTTTTACTGTTTTCCTTGCCGTCATCCTGGCGGCCATGCTGCACGCCACGTGGAACGCGCTGGTCAAGTCGGGCGGCGACAAACATCTCAACATGTTGGCAGTGGTGGTGGGGCACGCGCCGTTTGCGGCGGCGATCTTTCCATTCGTGCCGCTGCCTGCGGCCGAAAGCTGGCCTTACATTGCCGCCGGCATCGTGCTGCATTCTGGCTACCAGATCTTCCTGCTGCAATCGTACCGGGTCGGCGACCTGACCCAGGTCTATCCCATCGCCCGCGGTACGGCACCCCTGCTGGTGGCGGCGGTGTCGGTGCTGTTTCTCGGCGTCACTCTGGGTGCGATGGAATTGGCCGGGGTGGCGGTCATCGGCGCCGGCATCATCAGCCTCGGTCTGGTGCGCCAGCGGGACGGCCTGCGCAACCGCAAGGCGGCCGTGCTGGCGTTCGTCACCGGCTGCTTCATCGCCGGTTATTCCCTGGTCGACGGACTGGGCGCCCGGACGGCGGGGACGGCGCTCGGCTTCTACGCCTGGCTGACGGTCGGCAACGGCATCGTCATCGCGGCCTACACGGCCTGTGTGCGGCCGCAGGTCTTCCGCGGTTTTCCCGGCAACGCCATGAAGCTGTTCATCGTCGGCGGCGGCGCCTCGTTCGCGGCCTACGCCCTGGTTATCTGGTCCTTTACCCACGCGCCCATCGCCCTGGTCACGGCCTTGCGCGAAACCAGTATCGTCTTCGCCTTGCTGATCGGCGTGGTGTTCCTCAAGGAACGGCTCGACCTGGCCAAGGTGGCGTCCACGCTGGTCACGTTGCTCGGTGCCGCGTTGCTACGGATCGGGCGGACCTAGCGCGAAATTGAGAACCATGAACACCATTCCCCAAATCGACGTGAGTGTGCTGCTGGGCGGTTCAGATCATTCGGCGTACCGAGGCGTTGTGCAGGCTATCGGCGCGGCCTGTCGGGATATCGGTTTCCTGGCGGTGACCGGGGCCGAAGACGCCGCCGCGCGGATGACGGACATGCGTCGCGTCGTGCAGGCGGTGTTCGAGGTGGACGACGATGCCAAGCGGCGCCAGGCCATCACGCCGGACAACTACCGGGGCTACATTCCGCTCGGTTTGTTTACGCCCAACGGCGGCAGCGGGGACGCCGACCGCTACGAAGGCTACAAACTGCACGCCGAGACGGCGGCGGACGATCCGGTCTGCTCCCAATGTAAACTGTACGGCCGCAATGTCTGGCCGGACCATGTGCCGGATGCGCGGAACGTTGTCCTCGGTTATTGGGTAGCGCTGGACCGGCTGGCCGGTGCTTTGCTCGGCGCGCTGGCGGACCATCTCGGATTGCCGCCGGACGTATTGCGGCAGACCTTCGACAAACCGCTGACCAACATGACCTTGCTGCATTACCCGCCGCAACCGGCGGGACAGGCGGGCTTTGGCATCCATCCCCACAAGGACACCTGCGCCCTGACCATCATCGCGCCCGATCCGGTCGGCGGGCTGGAGGTGCAAACCCGCGACGGCGACTGGATCGAAGCCGCCGCGCCGGACGGCGGCTTCATCGTCAACATCGGCGACATGCTGGAATTGTGGTCGGGCGGGCGGCTGGTCTCGACGCCGCACAGGGTGATCAACCGCTCGGGCGCCGAACGTTACTCCTTCCCGTACTTCGCCGTGCCACGCCATGACGTGGTGGTGGCCCCGCTTCTCGATCCGCTGCCCGGCTTCAACCGCCCGCCCGTGCATTGCGGTCACTGGTCCGCCGAAATCTGGCGCACCAACTGGCCGGACCAACACGCCGACGAAAAGACACCGGAGTTGGGGACTCTGTACGCGTAAACACCTGTCGATCCTGCATCCCCTCAATTGGGGGTGTTGGCGGGATTGACAAATTCAGATGATAAACTTCCCATTGTGCTTGTGAAAACGGCTGAATTCAGCCGATTTCCGGAACTGGCAAGACATTTGCTTGCTCCCCCGTGGTGGCCATTCGGCGCCATCGCGTAGGGAGAGAGCACCATATGAAACGGTTTGCGACTTGGGCCGGTCTTGCCGCCTGGCTGACGGTAATGCCGTCGGTGGCTTCGGCGACTATCGTCACATTCGACTACATTGCCACCGACGGCACGGGAACCGTCACAGGCACGTTTGGCTTCGACGACAGCGTCGCCGATAGCGTTCCCGGCGACCCGACCACCGCCGTCTTTTCCGGCGCCGGTTTCCTGACGGGTAGTGTCAGCGGCGGCGTACAGGACGGTGCAGTGTTCTATTTCACGGGACTGGACTGGGCCGTCCTCGACAATGTGGTTGCCGACAGTGCCTTCACGACCGGCGCCTTGTCCGCCACCAACGTCTACTTCCAGGACAACTCGCAGACCGTATTCGGCAGCGACAGCCTGCCCGCCGACTTCAACCTGGCGGACTTCGACCTGGCTTTCGTCCGGCTGTGGCACGAAGACCTGGGCCTGATCCCGGTCAGCCAGATTACCTACGATCTGACGTCGGTCCGTCTGCGCACGGCCATGGCCGTGCCGGAGCCGGCGGCGCTGGCCTTGTTCGCCGCCGGTCTGCTCGGGCTGGGGATGGCGGGACGGCGGCGGAGCTGAGCCGCCACCGCCCACTCGACGCTTAGAGTGTTTCATCCTTAGACGGAATCATTCTGACGGAGCGCATTGGCGCCAAGGCCAAGGCTGGCGGTGACGGCCATACCGGGGGTATGGCCGAGACGGCAGCCGCCGGATTTGGCGCCAATACGCCCGTCCCACAAAAGC
>JANQFL010000110.1 GCA_028277845.1 Sneathiellales bacterium | reverse complement strand
AACGGGCATTCTTGTGCATGTTCATTCGGGCCGTCCTCCGAGCAAGTCTGAAGCTTGGTAACTCCAGTCTCCTCGGTCCGGCCCGAATGGACAACCTGTTGAAAGATCACATCTAGTCCCGCTTGTCCATGATGTCCGCCGCCGCCTTGACCAGGCCGAGGATCTGGTGGCGCAAGTCCGGATCCTTGATGCGGTAGTAACTGTCGACAAATGCCTTCAGTTCCGGTTCCATGGCCGCCCGGCCGCTGGGGGTCATGGAGTCCTGAATAGCTTGCGGCATGTCCTCGAAGAAATACTCGACCGGGACATTGAGCACCTTGGCGAATTCAAACAACCGGCTGGCGCTGATGCGGTTGGCGCCACGCTCGTATTTCTGAACCTGTTGGAACGTTACACCGGCCGAGTCGCCCAGCGCCGACTGAGTCAGGCCCATTGTCTGACGCCGCACGCGCATGCGCTCGCCCACATGTACATCAATCGGATCGAAAGGCATCCGCCCTCCCACGAGACAATCTTTAGAAGCATCACTATGAACCGATACTCGCTATAAATGCAAGGCCGTTGCGACCGAATTCACACTTGTCCGGCTCACAATGGCATGAAAGATCGGACGGCATTGTGCTGTGGACGGTGCAAGGGTTCTACGATCAACGCGCGGCCAAATGCTTCAGGCCGCGCAACCTGATGGGCCTCGATCGACCGTCCGCACGGCCTCAAGGACACCAAAGCCGGCGCCGTTTCCGCCTTCCCCCTGCTCGAACCGTCTCCTACACTGACAAAAAGACCAATGAGCGAAAGGCGGTGGTATGGCGCAGGCAGGGGCATCCGGGCGACGCGGACAGTCCATAGACCCTCATGAAGCAAAAGAGGCCGTTCTCGGCTATTGCCTGAAAAAGGGCGCACTGGCGGCCGGGGTCGCCGATCTCGACGCCATCAACCGGATCGCGCCGCCGGGGCACCGCCCCGCCGACCTGATGCCCCGGGTCAAATCGGTCATCGCGTTGGGCGTCGGCGGCCAGACGCAAGGCGCCTGGACGGTGCCGGCCAAGGCCATGGCCTATTTCGGTTCGACGGAAACCCGGGCCTACACGGTGGCCTACGGCCTCTCCTTTTTCATCGAGAACCGGTTCAAGGCCCGCAGCATCTATTGCCCGCCGGACCTGGACAACGAGGAAGGGCCGCGGGTACCGCTGCAAAGCCTGAAACTGCATGCCGAATTGGCCGGCATCGGCGCCCGGTCGCTGGCCGGCGACATCCTGCTGCACCCCGAATTCGGCTACATGTATTTCGCGTCGGTCTTCACCGAGCTCGAACTGCCGCCCGACGAACCGATGCAGACCAATCCCTGCCCCGCGCCGTCGTGCGTCGATCTGTTCCGCAAACAGGGCCAGACGCCGTGTATGAAGTTCTGCCCGGCACAGTGCCTGAGCGGCGACATCGACGAACACGGGCAACAGGCGGCCATGCATTACGAGATGTCGAAGTGCGCCGAACTGTCGGAACAGTATGAAGCGCTGCCCCGTATCCTGTCGGCGGCCATGGCGGCCGAAGACGCCGCGGCGCGCGAAGACGTGCTGTCCGACGTGGACAACTCCATGTTCTGGTACAAGATGTCGGTGGGTTCGGGCGGCCTGCTGGCGCAGTGCTTCGAATGCATGCGCGTCTGCCCCATTGCCACCCGTTCGCCGCTGGCCGACCCGATCCGCCGGGCCGAGGCGCGTGAGGCGGCGGCCAACCAGGACGGCACGGCATGACGTTCGGTCTGTCAAAGGACCAGATCGGCGTCACCGAGAGCCAGATCGACACCTTCGGCGAGTTGATCTTTCAGCTCAGCCACAATGTGCAGGACCGCCGCGGCGACCCGGTGCGCCGCAAGGATTTCACCGACTATGAACGCCAGCGCGCGGGTTTCGGCATGTCGGACGCGGAGATCGCCGAACGCATCGGCCTGAGCAAGGCGCAGGTCACGGCAATCCGCAATATCGTCGAACGGCGCAAAGTCCGTACGACCACATATTACCGGCTGAACGAACTGGGCGGCGGCAAGCGCTTCCGGGCGGACGAGTTCGTCGCGCCCGAGGACCGGCCGGCGCCGAGCGGCAAGGCCCTCGCCCTGCGGACGGCTTTGCAGTTCGATCCCGACCGGACGCGACACTATGTCGGACAGTGCTGGTGGGGCAACGATACCCTGGGCGGCTGGCTGCAGCGCCATGCGGGTGAACGGCCGGACCACGAAGCCGTCGCCTGGGACGGCGGAACGCTGAGCTACGCCGAACTGGAAAAACAGGTCGCCACGGTCGCCGCCGGCCTACGCGGTCTGGGCATCGGGTCCGGCGACGTCGTGGCCGTGCAGTTGCCCAACACCGCCGACTGTCTTGTTGCCTATCTGGCCATCGCCGCCGCCGGCGCGGTGATGACCACCATCTACATGCCGTACCGGACCGACGAGATCCGGCCGCTGCTCGCCCATAGCGGCGCCCGCGCCTTCGTCTGCCCGCCGCAGCTTGACGATTTTTCGCCGCCTCAGGCCGTGCTGTCGTTGAAGGACGACCTCGCATTGCTCGAGCATGTCATCACCGTCGGCGGTGCGGTCGACGGCTGCATCGCTTTCGACGCGCTCAAATCACCGGACGGCAAGCGCACGACAGCGGTCGACCCGCCCGTGGCCGCCGATCCGTTCCTGTTGCTCTATACCTCGGGCACCACGGCGTCGCCCAAGGGCGTGCCGCTCAACTATCACACCATGCTGAGCAACGCCCGGCTCGGCGCGCCGGAACACGGCTTCACCGCCAATGACCGGCTGCTGTCGGCCGCGCCGTTCGGACATTTGTTCGGGCTCTATTCGATCCACCTGGCCCTGGCCGTCGGCGCGACCATGGTTCTGTTGCCGGCATTCAGCCCGCCGGGACTTGTGCAAACGCTGACGGCGCTGAAACCGACGGGCCTGTTCGCCGCGCCGGCGCATATCGCCGCGTGTCTCGGCATGGGGCTGCTGGACGATGCCGATCTCTCGTCCCTCAAGCTGGCCATCCTGTCCGGCGCGCAGGTGCCGCCCGATCTGGCCCGCGCCTTCGACGGCATGCTGCCCAACGGATCGGTCAGCCAGTTGTGGGGCATGACCGAACTGCAGGCCGGCACCTACACCCGGCCCGGCGATTCGCTGGATGTGGTGGCCGGCAGCGCCGGACGGGCGAGTCCCGGCGCCGAGATCCGCGTGGTCGACGAAAACAACACGCCCCTGCCCGCCGGCGAGGAAGGCGAACTGCAGGTCCGCGGCGTGCATCTGTTTTCCGGCTATTTCGACAACCCGGGCGCCAATGCCGCCGCGTTCACCGACGACGGCTGGTTCCGCACCGGCGACCTGGCGGTCGTCGACGGGCAAGGCAACATGACCCTGACGGGCCGGTCCAAGGACATCATCAACCGCGGCGGCGTCAAGTTTAACCCCCTCGACATCGAACGGCTGCTCGACCAGCACCCGCGCGTCGCCCAGTCGGCCATCGTGCCGGTGCCGGACGACGTGCTCGGCGAGCGGGCCTGCGTTTTCGTGGTGCCCGGCGAAGGCGACCCGGTAACGCTGGAAGAGCTGTGCGCCTATCTGCTCGAGAACGGCATCGCCAAGACCAAGCTGCCCGAACGGCTCGAATTCATCGACGCCATGCCCCTCACCGCCACCCGCAAGATCATCAAGGGACGGCTGAAGCCGTCCAGATAGCCACGCCCAATGGTTGATATGGAATAATATTGTTCCCCTAAATATTGCTGCAACTCCAGATTGCTTCTATAATCCCGACAACACACATGCCGTCGGGATGGAGACGAACCATGGGAGTTGATGTCGGGCATCTATCAGGGGGTCTGATCGTGTTGTTCGGTCCGGCCATAGCCGGTGTGGCAATAGGCAATGCCGGCCGCACCATCACACGGGGGCCGTTCGCGTTGTGGGTTGTCGGCATCCTGTTTGCGGCCTTTGTCATTCAAGCGGTCGTAGCGGCATCGTTCCAAGGGTCCACCGCATCGATCGGCTTCAGCACCATTTCAATGGCTGTTTGCTCCTTCCTGCTCTATCAGCGCATCGCGCGCCGGGCTTATGACGCCGGATTCGAGAAATGGTTCGCCTATGTCGCGATCCTCCCCGTGGTCAACCTCGTGCTGATCATCGTCCTGCTGTTTAAAGGATCGGTCGCCGAACGAAGTGAAATTGCGGCAGACATAGTTTCCAAGGCCTGACGGCCAGATATTGCAATGCTCGAGAAAAATCGATTAGGGGATTTTTTGATCGCTTAAGCAGGGTAGGAGCCTCCCAGAATGCATGACCGCATTTGGCGTTTTGTTTTCATACTTCCCGTAATGTGTGCTTTGTGGGTTGCCACCTCTGCTGCACAAACCTCTGAGAGCAAGGACGAGTTCTACGCGGTAATATCCAAAGCGCTGGACGACCCCCGAATTGCCGGGCTTCTCAACAGCGAAGAAAAGGAACTGGTAAAAACTCGTGCGTACGCGGCGTACAAGAAAAACGGAATGATCGGTGCTTTGGCTGAAGTCCGAACCCTGGTCAAACAGGCCACGATTTCCCGGCTTGGCCGCATCGAGAACGCCACATCCGAAGCCTGGCTTGATGTCGGATATGCTTTACGGAAGCTGATCGAACACTATGCCCAATTGGGGAAAGGCAGAAAATGCATCGCCGCACTAAACGGACAGACGGCACGAGATGAGGGCACGAAGGATCTCGTTCGAAATCTCATGAAATCGTTTATTGCTCTCATCCGCAGTGATTCGACCGACCGCCAAGATTTTCAGTCCGTTAGCCACAGGGCTCTCCTGTACCACATCGCGTTGAAGATGAGGCAATCCTCGGACGTAACTCAAGACGATTTCAAGTTGATGACACAACTGAATAGCAACCTGTCCGGTGCCGAGATGCGGAGGCTCTGCACCGTCGCATTGTTCATGATCGATACCATAATCGAAGAAGACCGAAAGATAGCCGCCAGCATGTTACAGGCCATGTTTCGAGGGGAGTAACGACCGCAATCCCGGTCCATCGCGGCTGTCGATGAAGTCGGCTGCCCTCTTTTCTCCCCACGCGACAAATGGAATAATCCGTCCAACACTGCACGACCGAACGATGCACTGACCGGAGGGACCGCCATGCTGACCATGACGTCTGCACTGGCCCGCGCCGAAACCGTCCATGGCCACCGCCCCGCCGTGGTCGACGACGAAGGTACGTTTACATGGGCGATGCATATGCGGCGGGTGCGGTCCCTGGCCGGCCTGCTGCAGAACCGCGGCATCGACCGGGGGCAGCGCTACGGCGTGTTGAGCCGTAACACCTTCCGCCACGCCGAACTGCTGCACGCGGGGTACTGGTCCGGCCGGGTCGCCGTGTCTGTCAACATCCGCCTGGCGCCCAAGGAAATCGCCTTCATCCTGGACGACGCCGGTTGCGATCTGATTTTTCTCGATCCCCCGTTCGCCGAATTGCTGGACGCGCCCGAGATGGCCCGTTGGAAAGACAAGGCGCTGATGATCGGCGAGGACACCGACGTCCTGCTGTCGCAAAGCACGCGGGTCGACTGTGCCGAAACCGGCGAGGACGAAGACGCCATCCTGCTCTACACCGGCGGCACCACGGGGCGCAGCAAGGGCGTGCGGCTGACCCACAAGAACATCGTCTCCAACGGTTTCCAGGTCGGCTTGACCCTCAGCGTCAAGTCGGACGACGTCTACGCCCACGTGGCGCCGATGTTCCACTCCGCCGACCTGCTCGGCACAGCGGCGACGCTGATGGGCGGGGCGCACTATTTCCTGCCCGCCTTCACGCCCGAAGACTTTCTTTCGGCCATCGCCAAGCACCGCGTCACCACGACCATGGTGGCGCCGACGGTGATCATCATGATGCTGCAGCAGGCCGACGTCAGCAAATACGACCTGTCGTCGTTGCGCTGGGTGCTGTACGGCAGCGCGCCGATGGCGGTGGAGTGGATCAAGAAAACGCTGGAAGCCCTGCCCGATGCCGATCTGGTGCAGGGCTACGGGCTGACCGAAACATCGCCGATCCTGACCATCATGGACGCCGACACCCACCGCCGCGCGGTGGAAACGGGCGAGACCGACGTGCTCAAGGGCGCCGGCCAGCCCATTCCCAGCGTCGACATCCGCATCGACGACGGCGGCGAGGTGCTGGTGCGCGGGCCCAATGTGACGCCCGGTTATCTCAACCTCGACGACATCAACGCCGCCACCTTCCGCGACGGCTGGTTCCATACCGGCGATGTGGGCCGGCTGGACGACGACGGCATGCTTTATCTGCTCGACCGCAAGAAGGACATGATCGTCACCGGCGGCGAGAACGTCTATTCCTCGGAAGTGGAAGCGGCGCTGTACAAGCTGCCCCGCGTGGTCGAGGCCGCCGTGTTCGGCCTGCCCGACGAAACCTACGGCGAGGCGGTCAGTGCCGCCATCGTGATGGAAGGCGGCGGCTCGGCCGACAAGGACGCCGTCAAGGCGCATTGCCGCAACCATATCGGCGGCTACAAGATCCCGCGCAACGTCTTCTTCGTCGACGCCCTGCCCAAGACCGCGGTCGGCAAGGTGCAGAAGAACGAATTGCGCAAGATGTTCGGGAAATAGGGGCGCAACGCCGCCTCTATCGCCGGAATGCCCTTTTTGGTATGATTCCAACCATTCAAGACAAGTGATTGTTGCGTAGGCGTTTTGTGGCGCCGCGTTTTCGGTGCCGGGCCGGATCAGCCGCCATGCGGCGTAACACGACTGCACGGAACCTGCCATGTCACAGACCTTGACCGTTTCCGCCGGGGACCTGGACCCTGCCGAAGTGCAGGCCATGACCCGCGAGCTGATGTCCAGCATCAACCGTCATACCGACGCCCGGGCCGATATGCCCGAAGGCGAGACCCGGGACGGCGACCGGGGTGACCCGGTCACGCTGGGCATGATCACGCTCAGCTTCATATCCAGCGGCGCGGCGGTGGCGCTGTTTCAGATCATCAAGACCTATTTCGAACGCAACCGCAAACTGGAACTGACGTTCGAGCGGCCCGACGGACAAACCATGGCGATCAAGGCCGAGAACATGGACCCGGACCGCATCGACGAAGCCATGGCCATGGCCAAGACCTTCTTTGCGGGCGCGCCGGCCAACGACAACGGATAGGTGAACCGTCATGAGCGCGGGCCAGACACAGGGCAAGCGCTACGGCGTTCTGATCGCCAGCAGCGCATTCCCTGACGAACCGAAACTGAAGGACCTGGAATGCCCGGAGAACGATGTCGACGGCCTGGGCAAGGTGCTCGACGACGACACCATGGGCGGTTTCACCGACCTGGTGGTGATCAAGAACCAGCCGCATCACGCCGTTCTGCGCGGCATTCACCAGGTCCTGCGCAAGGCCGGGCGCGACGATCTGGTGCTGATCTTCTATGCCGGGCACGGCAAGTTGGACCGGGCCGGGCGGCTGCACCTGGCCACCATCGATACGGTCAACGACGAACTGGAAACCACGTCGGTACCCGCCACCCGAATCCGTGAGCTGATCGAGAACGCCGACACCCGCAAGACCGCCCTGATCCTGGATTGCTGTTACAGCGGCGCCATAGAGAAGAGCTTCCTGCGCGGCGACGTGGACGAACAGCTCAACATCATGGCCGGCGGCCGCGGCACCTTCATCATGACCGCCGCGACCGACGTGCAGACGGCGCGGGAGGAAGTGCGCGACGGCCTCGGCGTGTTCACCAAGCACGTGATCGGCGGCATCGAGGGCGGCGCGGCCGATGCCGACGGCGACGGCGTCGTGACCATGAACGAGCTGTACAACTACGTGCACAAGCAGGTGCTGGCGGAGAGCCACCAGGAACCCATGAAGTGGGACCTCAATGTGCAGGGCGAACTGGTGGTGGCGCAAACCAGCCGGCGGCCGCGCGAGGAACGCCGCCGCGCGATCCGTGAAAAGTTGTTTGCCCTGGCCGATCAGGGCCTGATCCCGGACCTCGTTTTGACCAAGGCGCTCGCGGTGTCCAACCTGTCCTTTGCCGAAACCCGCCAGGGCGCCGCCGCCCGGTACGACACCCTGCTCGACCGGGTTTTGGAAGACGACCTGCGGGTCGGCAGGTTCGTCAACGACTGGCTGCAGGTGCCGCCGGACGAGGCCCCGGCGCCCAAACCGGAAGCGAAGCCGGAACCGGCGCCACAGCCGAAGCCCGAACCCAAACCGGCACCGAAACCGTCCGCCGAGGACGACGAAGAGGGCTACGACCCCGGCCAGTACCGGTCTCTCAAACAGCCCGATGTCGGATTGTTCTGGAAATTCGTGGTCTGGCCCTATCCGGCGACCCAGGAGAATCTCGACCGCAACCCCTATTACCGCCTGTTTCACGGTTCGGAGGTCAAGAAACGGGAATTGGCCAGAACCGGCGGCGCAAAGCAGCCGGGCATGAAAATGTCCGACACCGTCCTGCTGGTCGGCTGGCTGATCCTCGCCATCCCGTTCATGTCGACCATGGGACTGATTTATGAGGACGCCCGCATCAGTTATTTCGATTACGGCAAATACGTCTATCAGAGCGACAACCAGTCGGGCGGTATCACCGGCGCCCTGATCTGGGCCGTACTGGGAGCCCTTTTGTGGCTGCGGTCCCGCGCACGCCTGAACAGGATCGCCAACGGTTTTTATCTGTTCGGTATCGTCGGCTGTTTTGTCCTGACCGCCGTGATTATCGACAACATCTGACGCCTGTCCCTATCGGCACTGACGGCCGAACGCACGGGACAGATCGATACGTCCGTCCACCGGCGTGCCGTCGGCGACGATTCCCGTGACAACGATATCCGTCCCGGCGAGTCGGTAGTGGGCCCGGATGGACTGCCGCGCCTCGCCGCCGATGGCCTGGCGCAAACCGCCCAGCAGAACCGCGTCGACCCGGCGGGGGAACAGGCGCACCGTTGCATCGAGATGCCGGCCATGCCGGGCGCGAATGCGGTCGACTACGGCACGTTCCGCCGCCACCAACGCGCCGGCGGGTTGGCGCATGAAGCCGCTGTAACGGTCGGTGTCCAGGGTCCAGGATCGGCCGGCGGCCATGTCTTCCGCGTACAGGCGCTGCGAGGTATCCATCATGGCCGTGCGCATACCCAGGCAGCGCGTCAATTGACGGTATAGCGTGCGGCGGTCGCCCGCCGAACTCGGCCAGGCGATTTCGATACGCGGCCCCTTGCCGTGTTCCAGCAGCCGCAACAGGGTCCGGCCCTCGACCACGGTTTCCCGGGTGATGGCGACCGGTGCGGCCCGGGGTGGCGTATCAACACGCGGCAGCGGCTGAACGGCCGGTTCGGGCACCGGCGTCGGCGCCTTGTTGGCGGTTTCCGGCACCAGCGGCGGCCGCATTATGGCCACCGGATGCGCCTTCACCGGGCTGGCATCGGGCGTCAGAGGCACGATGCGCAACGGCACCGGTTCCGGTTCGGCGGCCGGTTCCGGTCTGGGTGCCGGCGGCGGCGGTTTCATCACCGGCACCAGCGCGGGTTCCGGCAGCGGCGTCATGGCGGCAATGACGGTTTCCACCCGCGTCTTCGGCGCGGGCGGCGGCGGCAGGCGCACCGACAGCACCTCCGCCGGTGCGGGCTTTGCCGGTTCGGCGTCCGCCGGCGCCGCCTGTTTCTCCGGTGGCGGTGGCGGCATGGCATCCCTGACCGGCGGATTGGACCGGGTCTGGCCGGCCGCCAGCAAGGCGATGGCAAGCAATGCCGTCAAGGCGACCGAGGCCTTGCCGACGGCGGTGGGCGGTTGCACGTTTTTCATCAATTGGACACTCCGACGGAAAACAGTTCCATGTCCTCGGCCAGGCGCAGCAGGGCCTTGCGGCGCTCGTCCGGTGTCATCAATTGGCCGTCCCCGGCGATTTCCACCGTGGCCGGCGGCGGCGATGTCATGGGCGGCGATTTTTCCAGCACCTCGGCCCGGCGCTTGGCGACTTCGGGGGCCAGTGCGGAAACGGGCGGCGGCACGGTTTCCGGTAATGGCGGCGCGTCAGCCACGGTGACTTTCTTGACCGGCGCCGGCGGCACGATAGGCACCGGTTCGGGCGCCGGGCGCGGCAAAACCTCGGCCGTTCGTTCCACCGGTGAAGGCTTGGGTGGTTCGTTCGGTTCGGGCACCGGCCGCTTGACCGGCTCGCGGACGGGTTCGGGTTCTGGTTCCGGTGCCGGCTTCTCCCTGACCACCGCCCGCGGTACGGGCTTGTCGAGTTTGCGCCGCACGTCTTCCGCCGCCTGGCTCGCCAGGGATTTCACCGATCCCCACGCGGCCTCGGCCTTCTGTTCGGGTTTTTCGGGGCCCATGAACAGGTAGATGAGGGCCGCGGCGACGACGGCATTGAACAACAGGAAACGCATGGTCTAGTCCTCCTCAAGCACCGTCACGACCGGTTCCGGCGTGACCGCTTCGCTTTTCTGCCGGGCGCGGGTCACGACCAGCAGGCTGCGCAACAGCGCCGATGTCGGCAGCCCGACCACGGTGGTCATGAAAGCGAGGCTGAAATTGGCGGTGAGGTCGCGGATCACGCCCTGCACCGTTTCGGGCGTCAGGTCCTGGCCGGCCAGGCTGCCGATACCCAGACTGATACCCAGCAGTGTGTAGGTCAGCGCAAGCGTGGTGACCCCATTGGCGGCCTGCACGCCGAATTCGGACCAGTAGTCGCGGTCGAATTCTGCGTCGGGACCGTCCGCGCGCATCAGGCGCACCCAGCAGAACAGGGTGACGAAGACCAGCGTGCCCAGCAGCATCAGGAAGCTGACGCCGAGCACCTCGAGGGCCCAGCCGGTGACGTCGGTCAGATCCGCCGACTGGGTGATGACGACCAAAGCGGCGAGGATGACCACGGCGCCGAGGGCGTAACTGGCGGCCTCGGAACCGTGGGCGGCAACCCGGGCCAAGGCACGGACCCGGGACTCCACGTGGGTCCGTGCCTTGGGCGTGCCGAGCGACGAAGCGGGCGCATTCATGTCAACGCCGCCCGGCCCGGGCATTCATCAGCGTCTGCGTCGAGACGCCGATTTCGGCCAGCCAATGATCCAGCAGCGACCGGTTCTTCTCGGTCGACGCGTGGATCAGGAACGTCAGATCGTAGTTCTCGAACGCCGCCCGCACCCGGGGGGTGTTGCGGCCGGTCAGCGACTTGTCGCGCAGGACCATGCGTTCCAGGTCGATCAGCCGGGTGCGGGAGAGACGGATGTGCTTCTGCTTCTCCTCGACCGTCATATCGGCGGACAGCAAGGTTTCCAGCAGCATGGCCCGCTCCCGTTCCATGTTTTCGAGCGTGCCGGCGCGGGCCGGCTGCACGGCGGCGGCCAGGATCAGGCCGACGGCCAGCAGAGCCATGAGCCAGGACGGTGAAACGGCTTGGGATCGTGATGTGTGTCGCATGGGTGTCCTCCTTAGTTGCCGACGAAGAAACCGACGGCCGATGTCACATGGTCGGCGTCCGGTGCGTCTTCGTCGCTGGCAAGATCGGTCTCGGCGTCGGGGTCGATGTCTTCCGACAGGGCCAGGGCATCGAGCGATACCAGCTTGGCCATGAAGCCGAGAATGGCGCCTTCCTGATCGACGATGGCGAGATCGGCTTCGCCCTCGGCGATCAGATGGCGGAGATAATCGGCCTTGGAAATCGCCTGGCCGTCGATCTCGGCCGAGGCGTTCATGGGGTGGGCGTTGATCGCCTGCACCAGGGTTTCGATGGCTGAGATGTTCTTGGCGTATTCGCGGGCGTATTTGCTTTCCGCCGTCAGGGTCGATTGGAACAGTTTGGTGTCGACCTGCACGCGGGCGGCCTCGAACCGCTGCCGCGCGGCGTCCTGTTTCTCGATCAGCGCCGCCCGTTGCGGCGTCAGGGCGCCCTGCTCGCGCTTGAGTTTGCCGAGCAGCTTCTCGTACAGCCGGATCTTGGTCTTGGCTTGGCGCCGGCGCAGGGACTGTTGTTCGGCGGCCAACTCGATATAGGCTTTCTTTTCCGCCAGGAACTGATGGCGCAGCTCCGTCCGGATCTCTCCCTCCGCCCGTTCGACGGCGGCCTGCAGGTCTTCCAGAGTCTGCCGCTTGCGCTTGATGCGGTCTTCCACATCGACCATCGCGTTGGCCAGTTCCGAATTGGAGAAGTCCCGGTCGATGGCCTTTTTGAGATATTGCGCCGGCAGCTTGATCAAACGCTCGCTGGCCACCGGACGCCACGCGGTGCTGCTGCCCGCGGCCGGAGCGGCCAATTGGGGCGCAAGGGTCAATCCGGCCAAGACTGTGAGTGCCAGCCCGCCCAGTACGGCCTGGCGCGGCGGCCTGAGAAAGGCAATGTATCTGCGGTCTTTCATGACGGTCATCCTTTCCGGGCTACGCCGTTACTTGTTTTTCCAGTAATGCAGACGGCGCATCTCGCGCTTGACGTCGTCGTTGACGTTGAGGGCGGCGAACTCGCCGAAGGTCCACGGCTCGGTACGGCCCAGCAAAGCCTCCATGGTGGCGAGGAACGAGGCGCCGTCGCCGAAATACAGGTCGTGGCCGGGAAACGCGTTCTTGAAGGTATCCAGGTTGCGCCGCGCGCTTTCGATATCCCCGCCCTTGAAATAGTTCTGGATGCTCAGGGCGTAGACCCGCATGCGCTCTTCCACCGGCACACCCTTGGTCTCGCCAAGACCGGCTTCGCATTTTTCGAGCACCCGCGCGCTGGTCAGATAGGCGCCTCGCGATCCGCGGCCGCGGGCCTGGGCATCCAGCTCCAGCGCTTCGTTGCGGCATGCTTCGAACTCCTGGGCGCGCGCAACCTCGCGGTAGCGGTCCTCGCGGAAGCCGATGCCTTCCCGTGGTGTCAGCGGATTGCCGGTGGAGCACGCCGCCAATACCGCCGGCAACAAGGCCAGCAGGACCACTCGCGGCAGCCACCGTTTCGAAGATGATTTGAAAGTCTGTGTCATGGTTTTGTCCTTCCGTCCGGCTGTGAAGACAAGGGGTGGAAAAGTCGGTTTGTTTTGCGCATGGCGGCTTCAGACCAAGCCGGTCGCCAATTCACGGCGGTAGCGCCGGCGCAGACGCTTAACCCTGGCGACATAGCGCCGGGTGGCCGGGATAACCCTGGCGCGCGGCCAGCGGCCGACGGCGGACCCGCCGTTGTAATGGGACAACGCCAGGTCGGTGCGGCCGCGATAGCGGCGAATGAGGCGGCGCAGGAAATGCAGGCCCAAGCGAATATTCACGCGCGGATCCCACAAGCGGTCGGGATCGATGGCATATTCGCCCCGCGCGGTGGCTGGCATGATCTGCATGACACCGCGCGCACCCTTGTGGCTTTCCGCCCGGGGATCGAAGTTCGACTCGGCGTGGGCCACGGCAAGGGCGAGATCGACCGGCACGCCGAGATGCTCGGCTTCGTGGGCGACCATGCGCTTGATGCGCTTGCGGCTGGGCGGCCGGGCCGCGTCGACCGGCACGCTGGCGCAGCCGGCCAGGGCCAGGGTGGCGAGCAGGGCCTGAACGGCCACCCGCCGGGTCAATGGATGGACGGGTCGGGACACGGTCATGGCTTTTCTCCGATACGGCCGGCCAGAGCCGCCTGCCAGCGGTCGTCGAGGCTGGAGACGATCAACCGGCTGTTGGCGATACGGCTGCGGATTTTCAGGGCCTGCTCGACGGGCAGACCGGCGTCGAGGGCGAGGATCACCCGCTTGCCGGGATCGATGGCGCCGGGATCGAGCGGTTCCAGGGTGCGGTCGAGAAACCGGCCGCCGTGATAGATGACGATGACGTCTTCGTCGTCGGGATGGATCGCGCCGGCGGTGTCGTCCGACTGTGCCGGCGCGGCCAGTTTCAACACCTGAATGGCGTCGCTTTCGGCCGCCGGCTCGACGCCCATGGACACCATGGTCAGCACCATGATGGAGAAGAACCCCATGGCGAGCGCCAGGGCGATCTCGGTCATGGCGTTTTCTTGTGATTGAATCTGCATGACGGTGTCCTCCGGCGCGTTAGCGGGTATCGCGGCGCAGGTTTTCGACGACCCGGCGGGTCATGCGGCCGTTCACCGGCAGGGCGCTGTCGGCCTGGTAGGCGGAGAGGGCCTCGCGTGTCTCGAAGGTCATGATGCCGTCCACCGGACCGGGGTCGTAGCCGTGCAGGACCAGCAGACGCTCGGCCTCCAGGATCACCGCATGGCGGCGGCGCATGGCGCCGACACGCGACGGCACGGATTGGCCGAAGATCATGGGCTTGACGGGAACCGCCGGGACACGCGTGCGCCAAAGGTCGTTTTGCGGCGGCTCAAGCGTGTCGCGGGCCAAACTTTGTTCCGCCGTCACCCGCCGCGGCAATGTGCTGGCGAACAACGAACCGGTTTCCGTGTCGATGGCCTGGTAGGATACGACGGCATCGCCGTCATCCAGGCGGATGGAGCCGATGATCAGCACATCGGCCCGCGCGCTTTGGCGCAGGTCGGCGATGCGCGCCTCGGTTTCCTCGTGGGACAGGCCGGCCTTACGGATTTCCTCGATGATCGGATCGAGGGACTGGCGGGCGACGAAGCGGTAGCGGTTGCCGCCCTGGCGCTGCAGTTCCGCCAGCAGGCGGCGGTTATAGGCGTTGGCGATGACCGGCGGCAACGGCGACTCCTCCTCGCCGAAAGGCCGGACAGCGATACGCGGAGCCCCGTAGCCGCCGGTCGCCGGGAGGCGGTCGAAATGCACCGTCTCCAGGCCTTGCAGAATATCGGTGGCGATATCCGAAAACGGCCTGTCGTTGACCGGCCGGACGGCGGCCTTCGCCGAGATGGCCGCCAGCAGGGGTAAAAGGACGAGGATGATGACGGCCACCAGGATACCGGTCCGGCTGATCCTGAACCCGCCGTCAACGGCGGCAACGGGAGACTTGTGTGGGGTGCGACTGTTCATCGTCTCGTCCTTTCTCCGTGCGAACGTGGGTCCCTGTGGTCGGCCTTAGCCCTTGTTGGCGGGCAGCCAAGTTCCGTCGGCCTTGCGGCATGCGGTGCCGCGCACCTGTTCCTCGTAGCCGTCGATGAAGACCCAGGTGGTGTACTCGCGGCAGTTGCCGCGGTTGGCGTCCCGGTAGGTTCCGGTCGGCGTCATCTCGTACTGGATGCCCGTATCGGGATTGGCCCAGCGCACGGTCCGGCCGGTCGGCGTGTTTTCCAGCACCGATTGGCTGCGGGCGTGATCGGCTTCGTCCATGCGGTTGCCGATGTGGCCGCCGATGACGGATCCGACGACGGCGCCGCCGACGATGGCCACGGTCTTGCCCTTGCCCTTGCCGAACTGGCTGCCGACCACCGCGCCCAGGATGGCGCCGACGATGCGGCCGCCCATTTCGGCATCAAAGGTGGTGTTGGACGTATGGTGCCGGTGGTTGTGCTTGGTCTTGTGCCAGTAGACACGGCGGTGATCGCGCGGCCAGTGCACGTGCTTGTCGCCCCACCGGGTGTCGTAAACGTGACTGTGTTCACGACCGCCGTGCTTGTGACGCACATGCCGGCGGATCTTACGCTCGATCCGGCGCTCGATCCGGCGTTCGATGCGCCGTTCCAGGCGGCGTTCGATACGCCGCTCCACCCGGCGTTCGATACGGGCCAGGCGCTTGGCCTTTTTCCGCGCCCGCTTCTCGGCCCGTTCGCGGGCCTTGCGGGCGGCCTTTTTTTGCGCTTTGCGATGCGCTTTCTCGTAGGCATTTTTGTCGTGCCAATGGCTATGGCTGTGATCGTGGCTCAGCCAGCGGCCGTCGTGGCGGCCATCGGCGTGCGCGGCCGGCATGACGGCGACGGCGGCAAACACGGTGCCCAGTGCCGCGATGGCGGTCAGTTTGATCCGGTGTCCGAAGCGTGACATGGCAAATCTCCCATTGTGTTTCGCCGCCTTGGCCCGGGTGGCAGATTTGCCTGGGGCCGCGATCGGCTGTGGGAGAACTGTGCCGGCTTCCGGATTTCGATTGCATGTCCCGCTTGTTAGGAGATGTTAATGTCCATAAACAGCGCCTAACGGGGCCATTATTTCTTTTTTAGGCCAATGAGATAGTCTAGCACCCACTATCAGGATTGGATGCATCATGAGATCGTCTTTTCGCTCACACCCGGCAGGAGCCGCGCGCCGCGCGATGTGGGGCATCGGGCAAGTGCGGCGACGCCCTGGGTGGGGCGCGAAAAGCGACCCCGAGGGCGGCTTGAGACGATCCGTGGACATCGTCGCGCCGGCTGACCGATGCCCCACATCGCTTGCACCGGCGCTCCTAGCCACGGAGCGACTCAAACCGTCTCATGACGCACCCAATCCTGATAGTGGGTGCTAACCGACAATGTTGAGAGCTCTCTTTGCCATAGTCTTCGCCTTCATGCTGACGGCCTGGGCCCCGGGCGTCCCCGATGCAGGCGCCCAGGACCGCTCGCGCGAGCTGGCCAAAAGCCTGTCGCGGCTGAAGAACAATCCCGCCTATCAAGGCCGAATCCTGGGCACGTATGTGCGCCGCAGCGGCTCGAGTTACGTTTACGAAGTCCGCATTCTGCGGCCCGACGACCGCGTCATTCTGGTCTATATCGACCCCCGGACCGGTGGCGTGGTGGGGGATTCGCGCAGCGGCGGGTCCAAACAGAACAAAAAAGACAAGAACAAAAAGACCAAGAAGAAGAAACGCAACTGACGAAAGGGCCGATCCGACCATGCGGGTGCTGGTGCTGGAAGACGACGAGGAACTGGCGGAACAGATCGCCGAAATGCTGCGCGACGAAAACTTCGCCGTCGATGTAAGTCACGACGGCGAGGACGGCTACGAGCTGGGCACGGAAAACGACTACGACGCCGTCATCCTCGATCCGGGTCTGCCGACCATGGACGGTTTCAGCGTTCTCAAGCGCTGGCGCGAGAAAGGCCTGAGCATGCCGGTCATCATCCTGACCGGCTCGCGCAAGGAAATCGGCGACATGAAGGAAGGCGTGCGCGCCGGCGCCACCAATTACCTGACCAAGCCGGTGGATCTCGAACTGCTGCTCGACTGGCTGCGCGGCGTGGTCAATTCCGGCGGCCCGTCGGTGCGCAAGCCGGTTCTGGAAATCGGCGCCATCCGGATCGACACCCAGGCCCTGAAGGTCTGGCACGACAGCAAGCCGGTGAAGCTCACACCCACCGAATACCGCATCCTGCATTATCTCGCCGTCCATAACGAACGGCCGGTGTCGGCGGATGAACTGGTGCGCCACAATTTCGACGGCGACGTGGTCAAGACCGCCAACGAAGTGCCGGTCTTCATTTCCCGCCTGCGCGACAAGCTGGGCAAGACCAGCATCGAAACCGTGTTCGGTTACGGCTACAGGCTGGCCGCGGCGGCGTCCGAGGATACCTAGCGCACGATGAAGGGGGTCAGGTCGCCATGACGAGCTGGTTGCCGCGGTCCCTGGTCGGCCGGCTGGCCGTGTGGGCCACCGTCCTGCTGGCGGTCAGCGTGCCCGTGTTCTGGGCCATATTCTCCGCCGCCGTCGAGGGCGTTTCGCGCGAGGTCGTGGACACGCGTCTGCTTGAATTCGGCAATCAGTTGCGCGGCTATTGGGTCAGCGCGGCGTCGACGGCGGAAACCGAACTCCCGGAAGGTTCGCAGCAGATTCCGCCGTCGCTGGGGGGCGGCGACGTGGAATGGGTGTGGCAGATTTCGGTCGACGGCAAGGTTTTTCGCCGTTCCGAGCTGCTGCAGTTGACCGACACGACTTTGGTCGGCGCGGTCCAATCGCCGCAGCCGGCGTTTCAGTTGCGCACCGCCAACCTGGCCACCGGTGAATTGCGCCTGGCGGAACGCATGGTCGCGGAAATACCGCCCTTCATGACCGGTGACCGTCCCGTCGACGGCGAGCCGACCGTGCGCGTGCACTACATCGCCGGCGTCGCCATCGACCGCTACAACGCCCTGGTCGAGGATCACGCCGCCCGGTTGCGCGACCTGGCCATTCTGGTGGCGATCCCCGTCTCCTTGTCGTTGTTCGGCATGCTTGTGGTGATCATTATCGCCACGCGGCGCAACCTGTCCCAGGTGACCGACGCCATGCACGCCTACGAACAAGGCGAGACGGCCGAAATCGACGGTGTCTTTCCCAGCGAACTGCAGTCCCTGGTCGACCGCATGAACCAGTTGCTGCGCCAGAACATGAAGCTGGTCGAGCGCACCCGGAAATACGTCACCAAGATCGCCCATGACATCAACCACCCGCTGGCGATCATGAAGAACGGCCTGACGGATCCGGTCGACACCGGCCTGCTAAACCGGCAGCTCGACCGCATGGTCGGCCTGGTCGAGCGCTATTCCAGCCTGGCCCGGGCCATCGGACCGGAAGGGCAGATCGGCAGCCGCATCGACGTCGCCGACCTGCTGCGGGATACGGCCGAAAGCTTCTCCATCCTGTACAGGCGCACGCCGCTGACCATTCGCCACGCGTGTCCCGACGGACTGACCTTCCCCGTCCCGCGCCACGATCTGGAGGCAATGCTCAGCAATCTGGTATCCAATGCCCACAAATACGCCGAAAGCGAAGTGTCTGTTTCGGCGGCGCTGGACGGCCAGGGCCGGCTCATGCTGACGGTCGAGGATGACGGTCCCGGGATCGCGCCGGATGAGCGGGAAAAGGCGCTGAACTGGGGCAAGCGTCTGGACGAAGCGCCGCCCGGGACCGGCTTCGGCCTGTCCATCGTACGCGACATCGCAGACCTCTACGGGGGCGATATCGAGTTGGGCAAATCCGAACTGGGCGGCCTCAAGGCGACCATTGCCCTGCCGGCGCGGGGCGGCTGACCCGTCCATTCAGTTGGGTAGGAAGACGGTCACCGTGGTGCCCTCACCGACCGTACTTTCGACCGTCAGCGTGCCGTCGTGCAGCTTGACCAGGGCATCGACGATGGCCAGCCCCAAACCGGTGCCTTCCTGGGCGGTGTAGTGATCCTGCTCGACGCGGATAAAGGGATCCGTCAATTGGGGAATGCGATCTGCCGGAATACCGATGCCGGTATCCCGAACGACAATCGAGCAATGACCGCCGGCCAGGCTCACGGACACATCGACCCGGCCGTCGTCGGGCGTGAACTTCACCGCGTTCGACAAGAGGTTCAGCACGATCTGTTTGATCGCCCTGCCGTCGGCGACCACGGTCTCCTCACCGGGCGGCATATCGGTTGTCAGCGTGATGTTCTTCTGCTGCGCACCGTTCTGAACGATATGGATGCATTCCTCGACGATCTCACTCACGGCGACATCCTCGAGAGTAAGAGTTTTCTCGCCGGCCTCGATGGTCGAAATATCCAGCAGATCGTTGACCAGCATCAGCAGGTGCCGACTGCTGGCGTGAATGTCCTTGGCGTACTCCCGGTACTTGTCGTGGCCGAGCGCGCCGAACTGTTCGCCGCTGAGAATCTCGGAGAATCCGAGAATCGCGTTGAGCGGCGTGCGCAGTTCATGGCTGATATTGGCGAGGAACTCCGACTTGGCCAAACTCGCCCGGTGCATTTCCTCCATCGCCTGGCGGCGCTGCTGGTCGGCTTCCTTGTATCGCGTGATATCGGCGGACAACAGCACCGATCCGCCGTCCTCCAGCCTTTGTTCGGTCACCAGAACCCACCCGTTCTGGCGCTGAATCTCAAACGGTCCTTCGTTCTCATGGTGGCGTTTCATGCGCTCCGCGACCCACGCCTTTTCCCGGCCGATCGCTTCGCGGACACCGCCACGTTCGGCAATGGCGGATAGAATGTCTTCCATCGGTGTTCCAGGAACCAGTTTGTCTTGAGCCAAGCGGTTCAAATCGCAAAATCGCTTGTTCCCGAACACATAACGGTCGTCCGCATCGAAGACGGACACGGCCTCGGAGATTGCATCGATCGCCGACATAAGTTGCCGCTGACGGGCTTCCAGCGTCTTCTGCTCCGAAACGTCCCGGACGACGGCGACAAAAAACGTGTCGTCCCCGCGCGTCAGCTTCGACACCGCGGCGGCAGCGGGAAACGAAGAGCCGTCCTTTCTCAACCCGTAGATATCTGAACGCCGAAAACCGGATTGAGACGGATCGGTCTGCTCCGCGAAGGACCGCACAAGTTTGACATGCGCTTCACGGTACTCATGCGGCACCAGCAGATCGAAACTTTGGCCAACGACTTCAGAGCGTTCGTATCCGAATGCCTGTTCCGCCTTGGCATTGAAAAGCAGAATGGTGCGATCCGACGACGCCACGATCATGGCTTCCGGCGCTGCGGAAAGAATATCATCCATTCTGTCGGGAATTGCGGCGCCAAGAGGACTGGTATCCGGCGGCGGTATCGGCTTTGCGCCGCCCCGTATGACGCGCAGCACACCGGCCAGGCCGATTGCCAGCCCAGCACCAAGAACGAGACCGATGACGAGCGTCGTCATGCGTTCACCCGGCGGCCGCGCCGAGCAGCCGGCACCGGCAATGCGCGGGGCATGAGCTGGATCGTAATTGGGTTGGCGATTGCATTTGTCGAATCAAAAACCCGGCACCGGCGAAGCGGTGCGTTCGCGTCTGGCATCGCGATCCCCCTTCGGCAACCAGACTACGAATTTACCCGTGAATCAATTGCTAACCCGGCCATCCGGAACGCTGTGATTTGCCTTCGATGGCTGCGGTTCTATTGGCCGGGCAGCAGCAGATATGCGAATCCCGCGCCTATCAGCAAACATAGCGGTGAATAGAACCACCGGTTGAGTGTGGCGAACGGTTCCTCGGGACACACACGCCGCATCAATGGCGATACGCCGGCCGCGCCCCGTACCAAGAAAACCGCCGCCAACCCGATCATACCGATCGTCTTCAACCATCCGGCAAACGGCGTGGCGATAAAGCCGGACCACAGCAACGGCCACACCGCGGCAACGTAAATGCACACCGCCACGACCGATGTCGCCGTACGCGACGGCATGGCGCGGATGTTCCTTGTGCCCACGACGGTGCGGGCCAGGGCCTGCCAGTCACCAGCCGGCCGGACACCGCCCGCGGCCCAGTAGAGATGCAGAGTCGCGATCGTGGCCAGCAGGGCGAACAGACCGAACGCCACCATCGTCATCGGCCTTTCCTCACCGGTCTATGGCGGCCGGTCTTTTCCCCGCCGGCCTGCACCATCACGTCGAACAGACGCTGTACCGCCATCAACCGGTCCGTGCCGACATCGGGAAACAGGATCTGGTAGCCGACGAACATGGCGTATTCGATTTCGGCGAGGTCGCGGGCATCGGCCCGGCCGGCGCCGAACTCATCCCGGTTGATGCGGGCGAGATAGTCGATGCGGCGCTCGTCGGCGCCGGACACGGCGGCGCCGGCAGCCGGATCGGCCACCGCCATGCGGCGCAGGGCGTTTTCAATGGACTGGTCCAGGTCGGACGCCAGACGGTTCAGGACCTTGCGCCGGTCCGTCGGATCGTCGTGACCGTCGACTTCCGCGATCAGCCGCTCGGTGTGGCGCTGGCGCCAGTGTTCGAACATCTCGGACCGGAAGGCCTCGGCATCCGCGAAGTGATGGTAAAAGGAGCCCTTGGTCTTCCTGGCCGCCCGGCAAAGATCGTCGACGCGCAGCGCCTTCGGTCCGCGCCGCGACAGTTCACGCAGACCGATCTCCAGCCAGTCCTCGCGCTTGAGGCGGATGTTTTTGGCAACCGCCGTCATAGCAGCCCGGCAATGCCGAGCACGGTGGTCGGCAGGAAAAGCGCCCATTGCGGCATGCGCTTCGGCGACAGGGACTTCCACACGATCAAGGCCACGTTCCAAACGAAATACGCGCCGCTCACCACTGTCGCGGCAACGGCCAAATCGAGTCCGTCCGGCCGCACCGCGCCATAGGCGAAACCGATCCCGATGGCGAACAGGATCAGGCTGACCAGATGCCAGCAGTAATAATGGGTGAATTTCGGAATGGGATGGATGTCCCCCGCCTCGAGCAAGGGCGGCACGATGAACCGGCCGCCGGCGAAACAGTGCACCAGGGCGGTAAACGTGGCCGTCACGGCGGCCAAGGCCAGCCACGGGTTCACGGTCTGTATCAGGTCCATCATGATCGCGATCCCCACTCAACTGATTTCCATACCATACTATATGGTATGTTTTATGATTTTCAAGACCCGGAATAGCCGGCCGGCACGGCGGCTTGCCGTTTGCGCCGCCGCCCCATACAGTCCTGCGGCACGAGCAAAACGGACAAGGGGAAACGTTCATGACGGCGCCAGGCGGCAACGAACCGGTGATTGACGGCGAGGACATCGCCGCAGGTATTACGGAGTGGGTGGGCATTGAAAGCCCGTCCGACGACGTGGCGGCGGTCAACCGCATGGCCGACCACGTGGCCGGCGAATGCCGGGCGATCGGCCTCGCGGTCGAACGCACGCAGGGCGAAGACGGCTGGGGCGACCTGATCCGCGCCCGCGGCAACGGTGCGGATGGCGCCGACGGCGAAACACCGGGTATCCTGGTCCTCAGCCACATCGACACCGTGCACCCCATCGGCACCAAGGACGGCGACAACGCCCTGCGCCGCGACGGCGACAAGCTCTACGGCCCCGGCACCTACGACATGAAGGCCGGCGCCTATTTGGCCTTCTATGCCTACCGACACTTGCTGCGCCTGGGCGGCACACCGAAACTGCCGGTGACGTTCATGTTTATTCCCGAGGAGGAGGTGGGCAGCCCCTACACCCGCAAGTACATCGAGGCCGAGGCCGCCAAGGCCAAATACGTGCTGGTCACCGAACCGGCCCGCGACGGCGGCAAGGTGGTGGTGGCGCGCAAGGGCGTCGCCCGCATCGTCATCACCGCGACCGGGCAGCCGGCCCATTCCGGCGCCATGCACCAGGACGGCCGCAGCGCCATCAAGGAAATCGCCCGCCAGATCGTGGATATCGAGGCCATGACCGACTACGGCAAGGGCCTCACTCTCAATGTCGGGCTGATCCAGGGCGGCACAGCCATCAACGTGGTGCCGCGCGAATGCACCATCGAGGTCGATATCCGTGTCGTCAACCAGGCCGACGGCGACGCCATCGTCGAAAAGCTCCTGGCCCTCAAGCCTTACGATCCGGACGTGACGCTAGAAGTGACGGGCGGCATGAACCGCCCGCCCTTCGATATGAACGACCAGACCCGCGCCCTCTTCGACCTGGCCCGCGAGGCCAGCCTGGAACACGGCCTGGACCTGCAATACACCACCATGACCGGCGGCGGCTCGGACGGCAATTTCACCGGCGCCATGGGCGTGCCCACCCTGGACGGTCTGGGCGCCGACGGCGCCGGCGCCCACACCCTGTTCGAACATATCCTGGTATCGTCGCTGGCGCCGCGGGCCCGGACGTGGGTGAAATTGTTCGAGCGGTTGGAATAGCCCGCATCAGCGTCAGCCGCTACACAACAGCACTTTCTGGCGTGCGCATGCCGCGGTGCGATGAACGAAGCAGTCCCGGTAGTCCGGGTTTTCGAACAGCGCCAGCACGGCGGCGCTGTCGGGGTAGGAGCCGACGGCGACCACGTCCCAATCCTCGTCGGCACCCATGAAGGTGCTTTCCATCGGCGCCACGAGCAGGAACCTGCCGCCGGCCTGCTGCATGGCGGGCATGCTGACGGCGGCGTAGCGGTTGAAGGCGTCCTGCCCGGAGCCGGGATCGGCCGGCACGCCGGCATCCGGATACGCCGCCCGCTCCCGCAGTTTGAAGAAGTTCACCAGGGTCAACGGTTTGTCCCCGTCCCGTTCGAGCACACGCCGCCACTGTTCGCCGGTCGGACTGGCACCGTCGTGGCCGTCGCCGTACCACGCCACCAGTTGCGCCACCCGTTGATCGATATCCTGCATTGTCGTCATGCCTGGTCTCCGATAAAATTTGTCACCTGTAAAATTACATGGGAATAATTTTACATATGTCAAATTTTTCCAAAGGCGAGCGCACCCGGCGCGAGATTCTCGATGCCGCCTGGACGCTGATCGCCAAGCGGGGCGCCGAGGTATCGATGACCGACATCGCCCAAGCGGTCGGCATGACCCGGCAGTCGGTCTATGTGCATTTCGGCTCCCGCGGCGGCCTGCTGATGGCGCTGGTGCGCCGCGCCGACGAACGGGAGGGCATCATCGAGGCGCTGACCGACGCCATGCACGTGCAACCGGCGGCGGACCGGCTGGATACCTGCCTACGGGCCTGGTTCGACTTCGTGCCCAAGATCCACCCCGTGGCCCGCGACCTGATCCGTCTGCGCACCACCGACAAGGAGGCCGCGGACGCCTGGCACGACCGCATGGACGACCTGCACGGCCTGTTCAAGCTGCTGGTGCAGTCCCTGAAGAAGGACAAGGCCCTGGCGCCCTACTGGACCGTGCCGCGCGCCACCGATTATCTCTGGTCGGGCTGTTCTGTGCAGGCTTGGTCGCTGCTCGTCGAAGACCGCGGCTGGTCCGGCGCCGAAGCCGCCAAGGCCATTCGCTATTCCCTCGCCCGCGCCTTGCTGGTGTAGACTGAGACAAATGACGATAACTCCGGGGAGCAAAGCAGATCATGTTGCAGACCTTGCAGGATTACACCAACCTGATCGCCGGCGAACGCGCCGGCGCCGCGTCGGGCGACTGGATCGAGTCTTATAATCCCTATCTGGGCCAGCCTTGGGCCCGTATTCCGCGTTGCTCGGACGCCGACGTCGACCGGGCCGTCGCGGCGGCGCAATCGGCGCTGAAGTCGCCGGACTGGAAAGGCATGACTCCGACCGAGCGCGGCAAGCGGATGGTGCGCCTGGCCGACCTGATCAGTGCCAAGTCGGCCGAGCTCGGCGCCCTGGAGACCCGCGACAACGGCAAGCTGATCGCCGAGATGGCGGCGCAGACCGCCTATCTGGCGGAGTGGTACCGCTATTACGGCGGCCTGTGCGACAAGATCGAGGGCCGCGTCCTGCCCATGGACAAGCCGAGCAAGTTCGCCTTCACCCGACGCGAGCCGCTGGGCGTGGTCGCCTGCATCACCGCCTGGAACTCGCCCCTGCTGCTGCTGGGCTGGAAACTGGCGCCTGCCCTGGCGGCGGGCAATACCGTGGTGATCAAGCCGTCAGAGCATGCCTCCGTCTCCACCCTCGACTTCGTGTCGTTGTTCGAGGACGCCGGATTTCCACCGGGCGTGGTCAACACGGTCACCGGTTACGGCCACGAGGCCGGCGCCGCCCTGGCCGCCCACCCCGGCGTCGCGAAAGTGGCCTTCACGGGGGGCGACCATACCGGTCAGAAGATTTACGAGGCGGCCGCACCGACGCTCAAGCATGTCGGCCTGGAACTGGGTGGCAAGTCGCCCAACATCATCTTCGCCGACGCCAATCTGGAAGCCGCGGTCATGGGTGCCGTGTCGGGTATCTTCGCCGCCACGGGCCAGACCTGCATCGCCGGTTCGCGCCTGCTGGTGCAGCGCCCGGTGCACGACGAAGTGGTCGGCCGGCTGATCGACGTGGCCAAGGCCGCCCGCATGGGCGACCCGTCCCTGACCGACACCCAGGTCGGTCCGGTCACCACCCGGCCCCAGCACCAGCACATCCTCAACATGATCGAGGCCGGCAAGGCCGGCGGCGCCGAGTGTCTGCTGGGCGGCGGCGTGCCCGACCGGACCGAACTGGGCGACGGCTGGTTCGTCGAACCGACCATTTTCGCCAATGTCAGCAACGACATGACCATCGCCCGGCAGGAGGTGTTCGGCCCGGTACTGTCGATCATCCCGTTCGACGACGACGACGAAGCGCTTGCCATCGCCAACGACACCATCTACGGCCTGGCCGCCGGGGTCTGGACCAAGGACATGGCCCGCGCCATCCACATGTCGGATGAACTGGAGGCCGGCACGGTCTGGGTCAACACCTACCGCGCCGTCAGTTTCATGGCGCCGTTCGGCGGCTACAAGCGCAGCGGCATCGGCCGCGAAAGCGGCCAGGAAGCCATCGACGGCTTCCTGCAAACTAAGACCGTGTGGATCGAGACGGAAGAGACGACGGCGAATCCGTTTATCATCCGGTAGGCTTAATGTGCGTCAAATGCTACCTTACAGGAAAATACAGGCGCTGATTGCAATGAAAGGTCGGCATGACTTTTGCGCGCAAACTACGGCTCGTAGTGTCGCTGATGCTGCTTCTGTCGGCTTGCCAGGCCACGGATACCGACAGGAAATCGAAAAACCTGAATGGAACCGTTCTCGGAGACAAAAATTGGCATTCCATTTCGATCTCCGAAAGCAAGTTTAGCATTTCCGGTGACGCCATCAGAGTCGGTAAAATTCTGGCAAACGATCTACCCAACAGGCGACAGGAGTCGGTCACTCTGACAGGACTCGGCAAGTTGTACTTCGAGCAAAAGCATGTCAGTGGCTTTCAGCTACCTGGGAACGTCGAAGACTATCTACTTCGTCAGTTTGATATGGGAAACCGGCAACACACGCTTTCAGCGACGACCAAGTCCAGAATGCACAGCGGGATCGTCAGGTATTTCGTGTATTCGGATAGCGGCAAGCGGTGTCTCTTGTTCAGTTTGATTGGCAATACACCGAACTTTCAAGGCAAACCCAGTGAAGGTCAGTTCAACGCGCATATCGACGGGTACGGTTGCCAGCTGATCGGTGATTCCGAGCAAGGGCTTGTCGAACAGATGCTCGACTTGGTGTCTCGCTTGAGGTTTGACAACGGAAAGCTGAATCAACGCCGCGCGGCTACGTAAACCAAACAGTAAGGCTGCACTCCCCACCGTTTTCCCCTATCGTGCCGCCATGTCCGATTCGAGTGTGCAGAGCGTCGTCAGCGCGGTGACAGAGGCCGTGCGCAGCGGGCGGCTGGTGCCGGGGCACCGGCTGGTCGAGGCCGAGTACGTCAAGCGCCTGAATGTCAGCCGCAGCACGGTGCGGGAGGCGTTTCAGCGGCTGGTCGCCGACGGGCTGCTGCACTTCGAGCGCCATCGCGGCGTCACCGTGCGGCAGCTCAGCCGCAAGGAAGTGCAGGACCTCTATCAGGTGCGGGCCTCTCTGGAGGGACTGGCAGCGCGTCTGGCGGCGCCGGTCCTGGCCAAGGCGCCGAAGAAACTGGAAAGCCTGCAGGCCAGGATGGACAAGGCGGTGGCCAAGGGCGACATGGCGGCGTTTTCCCGGGGCAACGTCGCTTTCCATCAACTGATCCATGACGCCGCCGACAACGCCCTGGCCAGCGAGCTGAACGAGCGCTTCGCCCATTCCCTCTACTGGCTGCAGTTCCGCGTCATGGTCGATGCCGCCCGGGTGTTTGACACCAATGCCGGGCACCGCAAGGTCACGGCCGCACTGATTGCCGGTGACGCGGCCAAGGCGGACCGGACCATGCAGGCGCATATCCGCGACGCCCATGCCCTGGTCGAGGCCCTGCCCGACGACCACTTCAAGGCGCCTTGACTCCGGGCGGAACACACGATTATTGTCCGATAAAATTGTCTGACAATTTGGAGGCATCATGCTGCAAGACCAGTTCGGCGAGGAGTTCCGCCCCGTCCCCCTGCCCGACTACACCGAATATCCGGTCGAGGAGATGCGGGCCCGCGCCCAGGCGTTCTACGAGCACATCCGCGGGCGCCACACGGTGCGCGACTTTTCCGACCGGCCGGTGCCGCGCGACATTATCGAAACCTGCCTGCTGGCCGCCGGTACGGCGCCCAACGGCGCCAACCATCAGCCCTGGCATTTTTCGGTCATCGGCGACGCCGACATGAAAGCGAAGATCCGCACCGCCGCCGAGGAAGAGGAACGCGCCTTCTATGCCGGCCGGGCCGGCGAGGAGTGGATCGAGGCGCTGAAACCCATCGGCACCGATCCCGAAAAACCGTTCCTGGAAACCGCGCCGTGGCTGATCTGCATCTTCGGCGAACGCAAGAGCCAGGGCGCCGGCGGCAAGATGTACAAGAACTACTACGTGCCGGAATCGGTCGCCATCGCCACCGGCTTCCTCATCGTCGCCCTGCACAACGCCGGGCTGGCGACCCTGACCCACACGCCCAACCCGATGAGTTTCCTCAACGAGATCTGCGGCCGCCCGGCGACGGACAAGCCGTACATCCTGCTGGTGGCGGGCTATCCGGCCGATGACGCGGTCATTCCGGCCCATGCCATGAACAAGAAACCGTTGGAGCAGATCGCGACGTTTTTCTGACGAGGATTTGCGTCGGGCGGCGGGCTGTGCTTGATTGCGCGCCTTGGATTACAAGGAGTCGCGTCACAATGAGCACCCCCCACACAGTCGCCATTATCGGCCTCGGCATCATGGGCCGGCGCATGCTGGCCAGCATGATCCGTCATGCCAGCTTCGAACCGGTGGCGCTGTGGGATCCGTTACCCGAATCGTGTGCCGCCGCGCAGGCGGAGGCGCCGGATGTGGCCGTGCCGCACTCGGCCGATGCCGCCATGGCCGACGCCGACGCGGTGTACCTCGCCTGCCCGCCGGTGCCGCGCAAGGCCTACGCCCTGGCGGCGGCGGCGGCCGGCAAGGGGCTGTTCCTGGAGAAACCCTTTGGCATCGACATCGCCGAAGGCCGCGACCTGGCGGCAAAACTCGAGGCCTCGGGCGTGCCGGCGGCGGTCAACTTCACTCAGGCCGCGAGCCGGGCGGTCACCGAGATCGTCCGGGCCCGGGACGCCGGCGAGATGGGGGAGCTGGTGGGCATCGACATCGTCGTCACCTACCCCCGATGGCCACGCGCGTGGCAGGTCGATGCCGACTGGCTGCGCTTCAAGGCCGAGGGCGGCTACACCCGCGAGGTCATCTCCCACTTCATGTTCCTCAGCCAACGGCTGCTCGGCCCGGCCGAACTGGTGTGGGCCAGGCCCACATATCCGGCCGACCCGACCCTCTGCGAGACCCACATCCAGGCCCGGCTGGAAGCAGCCGGAGGCATTCCCGTCACCGTCATGGGCTCGGTCGGCGGCATGCAGCCCGACCGCCAGGAGGTCACGGTCAAGGGTTCGAAACGCAGCTACCGCCTGTCGGAGTTCTATCAGCTCACCGTGTCCGACGGCGGCCCCTTCGAGCAGGCCCAGGAATATGCCGAGGACCCGCGCCAGGACACGCTGCAACGGCAATTGGGCGATCTGGACAAGTGCCTGCGCGGTGAGGCACATGTGCTGGCCACCGTCGCCGAGGCCGTGAGCGTGCAGGAAAAAATCGAAGGCATGCTGGCAGGCACCTGACGCGGCACGTGCCTTGCCTGCGGTATCGGTTGGATTGAATTCATTGACACAAGACCAACCGACAGATAACCGTTGTCGTCATGACGATGACTTACGAATTCAATGACGGTCTCGGGCTCATCGAATTTACGGCCCAGGACACGCTGACCGACGATCAACTGGTCGCATGCGTTCAGGCCATGCTTGCCGACAGCCGGACGGAACTGTCCATGCCGTCGCTGGTAGACCTGCGCTCCGTCAAGCACCTGGAGGTCACCAAGACCGGCCTCGAAGCCATGCTGGGTGTCGTGCGCACCGACGGCAGCCCGGTCAGCGAGGCAAAGATCGCCATCGTCACCGACGGCGCCAACGCGTTCATCGCCCGTCTGTTGGAAGCGCTGGCCAGCGCCGAAAGCACCGCCCGCCAGTACCGCAATTTCGACAACCTGACCGAAGCCCGCCGCTGGCTGAGCGGGGAGGCGTAGCGTCACCTGTTGACGCGACCGATATCGCCGTCCGCCCAGGCCATGACCTTGGGGTCCATCACCTTGAACCAGAGCGGCGGAATACTGGCCATCAGTATGCAGGCTGGGTAGCCCGACGGCAGTTGCGGGATGCCGTCGAGGTTGCGCAGGGCCTGGTACGGCCGGTTCGGGTTGGCGTGATGGTCGCTGTGGCGCTGCAGTTGCACCAGCAGCAGGTTCGACACCACGTGGTTCGAATTCCAGGAATGGCACGGAGCGCACGGTTCGTACTTGCCATCGGCCCGCTTCTGGCGCAGCAACCCGTAATGTTCGATGTAGTTGACCAGGGTGAGCCCGAACCACGAGATGAAGTGGTGCACCACGATGAACGGCAGCACGGCCCAGCCCAGCCAGGCGACAAGGCCGGCTGTGATCAGAGCGGTCAGGGCATAGACCTGAAGGATTTCGTTGCGCCAATGGAAAAGCGGCACGCCTTGGCGTTTCAGCCGCACGGCCTCCTGGCGCCAGCCGCCCATGAACGCGCCCGGCAGTTCCCGCAAGGCGAAGGCATAGACGGACTCGCCCATGCGGGCCGAGGCGCAATCCTCCGGCGTCGCCACCCGCGCGTGGTGGCCGAGATTGTGCTCCATGGTGAAATGGCCGTAACCCGACAGGCCGAGGGCCAGCTTGGCGTACAGGCGATTGCGTCTATCGCGCCGGTGCCCGAGTTCGTGGCCCAGGTTGATCATGTTGCCGTTCATCATGCCGATGCCGTAGGCCAGCGCCACCGACACCCAAAGCGGCGGCTCCTGGGTGGCGATCAGCCAAGCGGTCGCAAAAAAGAGCACGTAGTGCACCGGCATGCCGATATAGGCGACGCGGTCGTAGAACCCGTCCCGCGCCATGGCGGGCACGACTTCCTCGGGCGGATTGTTCGGGTCTTCGCCGACGATGGCGTCCAGCACCGGCACCAGGACGAATACGAGGAACAACGGCGTCAGAAGCAGCAGCGTATCGGGGATCACGCTCAGATAGAGGCCGTAACTCGCCAGCACGGCCGCCGGCATGGCCAAGCCGGCCAGCCACCAATAGCGCTTGCCGTCGACGAAGCGGATCGTCGAACCGTCCTTGGCAACGCCGGTGAATTCCATGGGCGATCCCCGTTTGCTCCTTATCCAATCAGCTTATGACCGCTGTCGCGCTTGTCAACGGCGCCCGCCGGCGTACCGGGTCTCTACGATCTGCGTCTGGTTTTGCCGCGGCCCCAGACCGGGAACTCCGGCACGCTCGAGTCTTAACCCCCGATCAAGCAGGTGACAGCACATGCACCACGCGATTGGCGACCATGTCACGAACGGTTTCACCGAACGCCGCCATGTGCGGTGATGCGCCATGGGCCTTCAGGGCGTCCAGACTGGCCCATTTCTCGACGATGACCACCGTGTCCTCACCGACCGGAGTCTGCAGACGGCCGACGTCTTCCGTATCGATGGTGGCGCCGTATTCAATGCAGCCCTCTTCTGCATGCACGGCTGGCGTGTTGGCGCGAAACGCTTCGAGAAACGCGTCCCGCTGACCGGGTTTGGCGGTAATGATCGCCAGGACATGAACCATCGGCATCGGATACTCCTTCATCGAAAGACGGTTGCCGTAGCATAACGGCAAATCCATCGGCCCGCATACCGGTCACGCGGGACCATTGAGAAGTGTTCCGCTTGGCGGTTACACTATGCGCTTGTTTGCAATGCCTGCCGGTTTGCTCCGGCGCCGCACAGCAGGAGACCGGCCGGCCCATGTTGTCCGTTTCCGTGATCATGCCGACCACCGGCGACCCGCGAGTCCTGCGCGCGGCCGAGAGCGTCGCCAGACAGAATTACGAACACATCCACTTGTTCGTCGTATTCGACGGCAGCGAACGCATGGACGCGGCGCCGGACCTGGCACGCGACCTGTCCGGCCTGCCCAACACGACGGTCACGGCGGTGCCTATATCGACAGGGCATGACCGCTATCTCGGACATCGCATATACGGTGCCTGGATTTTTCTGGTTCCCGGCGATGCCGTCGCCTTTCTCGACCAGGACAATTGGTACGAACCGGACCACATCGCCTCCCTGGCCACCATCCTGTCCGACGGCAATCAATGGGCGCACGCCCTGCGGCGCATCGTCGACGAGGACGGCACCTTCGTATGCAACGACGATTGTCAGTCCCTCGGCCGCTGGCCCATGTGGAGCCAGCCGAATGAGCATCTTGTCGACACCAACTGCTATATGCTGCACCGGGACATCGCCTGTGCCTTCGCCTCCGTGTGGAACCGGCGGTCCATGCGCGATTCGCGCAGTCCCGATCATCTCCTGTGCATGCAGTTGCTGCGCAACACGCCCGCCTTCGACACCACCGGCCGCTATACGGTCAATTATACCGCCGGCAATACGGAGCATTCGGTCTCGCCGGAGTTTTTCCTCAAGGGAAATTCCGAGATGCAGAAACGTCATCCCTTCGGCTATCCCTGGCGTAAAGGCTGAACCGTTTTATTGAGGATGTTGAAAGTTGTTTTTCTTGTTGTTCTGGGTTCGGTCATGACGGCCTGCGGTCCCCCGGAAAACGTATCCGATGCCATCGAAGACACATCGGCACCTGTGAGCCGGAGGCTTGAGACCGTGGTACCCTGGCTGATGGCCGACAAACTCGTGCCCGGCGTTGCGGCGGTCCGGGTGAACGGGGATGCCATAACCACGTGGCACTGGGGCACGACCCGCGCCGGGACAATGGAGCCCGTGACCGCCGACACGGTGTTCGAGGCGGCGTCTCTCGGCAAGCCGGTGTTTGCCTATGCGGTCATGACCCTGGTGCGCGGCGGTGAATTCGATCTGGATACGCCGCTGGTCCGGTATTTCGGCCGCCCGTACATCGAGAACGATCCCCGCGTGAACCGGATCACCGCCCGGCACGTCTTGTCCCATTCCACCGGATTTCCCAATTGGCGGCCGCGCCACTGGACGGCAAACCCCGGTGACCTGACCATGGACTTCACGCCGGGAGAGCGCTTCCGCTACAGCGGCGAGGGCTATGTCTACCTGCAAAGGGTAGCGGAAAAAATCACCGGCCAGGACCTGCAGACCTTCGTCGAACGGCGGGTGTTCGATCCGCTGGGTATGACGCGCAGCACGTTCGCCTGGAGCATCGACGGCGGCGACATTTACGCCCACCCGCACGACGGCGACGGCCACCCCCGCGACAAACATGTCGGCCGGACCAACGCCGCATCCAGCCTGCACACCACCACGGCCGACCTGGGCCGCTTCCTGCAAGCGATGCTGCGCGAAGGGACGGCCGAAATCATGCTGGCGCCACAAATCGATATAAGCGATCCGTTGGCCTGGTCGCTGGGCTGGGGTCTGGAACACCAGCCCGGCGGCGATGTGTTCTGGCAATGGGGCGACAACGGCACGTTCCACCACTTCATGGCCGGTTCCCGCCACACCGGCCGCGCCGCCGCCGTGCTGACCAACGGCCGCAACGGCACCCCGGTCTACCGGGTCATCATACCCATGCTGCTTGGCCACGACATGGCGGCGCTGCATTCCCGTTTTCTCGGGGACTAATCCTCCCCGGCTTCACCAACTTGCGTCGTTGAACGCACTTCCTGAATATGGTTGATATATACGCGATGAATACGCGTATCCCTTGAAGACGAAATTAAACCCTAGCCACATGTCCGTCACCAATCAGATACCCGACGCCTTACAGATCGTCATTGCCGAACGGCTCGACGAAATCGAGAAAGTTCACGATGTCCGTGTGTTGTTTGCCATTGAATCCGGCAGCCGCGCGTGGGGATTTCCTTCACCTGATTCGGACTACGATGTGCGCTTCGTTTACGTACATACGCTCGACTGGTATCTGTCCATCGATTCAAAAAGAGACGTTATCGAGATGCCGATTGATGGCGATCTGGACATCAATGGCTGGGATTTGAAGAAGGCGTTGCAGCTATTAATCAAACCAAACGCTGTTTTGCTGGAATGGCTGCGCTCACCCATCGTGTATCGCTCTGACGAACGTGCGATAAACATGCTCTCGAATTTAGGCGAGCATATCGAGAACACGCTTCCTTCAACATACCATTACCTGCACTTGGCCGACTCTCAGTATAGGCGCTTTATTGACGGCAAAGATTCAGTCTCGTTGAAGAAATACTTCTATGCGTTGCGGCCCGCTCTGTCGCTTCTGTGGTTAAGGACCAGATCAGATAGCCCGTTGCCGATGAACCTGCAAAAGTTGATTGCAGGCCTCGATATTCCGGAAGCGGTACAAGGATTTATCGACGAGCTAGTCATCCGGAAATCGCGGACTAAGGAATTGGGTAATGGGCCAAGAATTCCCGAACTCGATCGGTTAATTGAATCCGAAGTTGCAATCGCCAAATCTGGTTTGAAAATTCGGAAAACAACTGACCCCTCACTGATCGACAAGTCAAACCGCGTCTTCCAGGAATTGGTCCTGCAGACGCATGATCGTTGACTTTACCGGGGTTTCTATCCCGACTCCGCCTCGACCCAGGTCTTGAACAGCGCGTAGATCTCTTCATGAGACCGCAGCGATGCGCGGTAGCTGAATTTGATCAGGATCTTGCCGGTCTCCGGATGGATGGCCATTTCCTGGCCGGCGTAGCCCTTGCCCCAGAAACCCGGCGTATATGGGTTGTCGAGCCACCACTGATAGCCGTAACCGCGATAGCCGCCACCGGTACGTCCGCGGATCTGCGGGACGGGAATTTGTTTGGACGTGGCGGCCCGGACGTAGTCACCGAGGCATCCCTTTTTCCTGCGGGTCTCCAACACCCACAGGGCGATGCGCGCCCAGTCGCGCAGGCTGGCCTGGAAGCCGGCATAGGCCAGGGTCGAGCCGACACGGTCCGCCTCCCAGTGCCCGGTCCGGGCGGCACGGACCCGCCGCCACACGGTCTCGTCGAACCAGGCCGCCAGGGTCATGCCGGTCGCGCGTTCGACGATTTTGCTGAGCGCCAGGGTGTCGCCGGACTTATAGATAAACCGCTCGCCCGGCGCATGGACGGACGTGTTGCGGATGGCCTTCCACAGCCGGCCCCAGAGAATTTCGCCGACGGTGATTTCGCCCAGCCTGAGCGGCCACAAGCTGACCCGGTAGGGTGTCACGCCGTTGGGAAACTTGCCCAGCGCCCCGCCGAAGTCGGGCTGGCCGGCCCGTTTCGGCTGATAGGCACCCGAACTCATCATAAGGAGTTGCCGGACCGTACTTTTACCGTAGTTGTTGATCCTTAGTTCCGGCACGATGTCGCCGGCCAATATGTCCAGGCTGCCGATCCTGCCGGCACACAACGCAGTGCCGACCGCCAGACTGGTCATGCTCTTGCCGATGCTCATGGAATAAAGCTCGTTGTCGGCGGTCGCCGGGCCCTGATAGGCCTCGAAGACGATCCTGCCCCGGTCCAGCAGCAGCATGGCGTTGACCGCCCTGAACCGTTTCATGTACGCGCGGGCCGCCTCGGCCGCCGCGGCGTTCCCGCGCGTATCCATCAGCGACCTGCCGGCCTTTTCCAGTGTGCGGGAGTCGGTGTGCGACGTGAAGGCGTGCGGTGTCGTCTTGCCCGCCCGGATATATCCGCCGAGGCTGTATTTCTGGCGGTAACCCGCCTCCTGGCCAAGAACCGGCGTAGCCACGGAAACGATGGCGAGGGCAGACAAAGCAACGCGGCAAAAGGACATCATTCCATCCGAACGATAGCGGTACGAAGCGGGACGCAACGCTGCCCGGTTCGCCCGGTGAACGTCAACCGGATTCGCCACACAGCGCGGTTATCAATGCATAACGAGGGAAAATGGAACCGTCTGATCTGTTCCGGTCCACCGAACGACATACCGGCCGACGAACGATCTGGGCTTAGTCCACGTACATGGGCCCCGGCTTGCTGTGCAGGTCTTCATAATGCACCAGCGCCGGCGCGCCGGTGAGCGGGCACGGGGCGCCGTCCTGAAACGCCCATTCGCCGCGGTCGCAGTTCGCCGCCGTGACGTAGCCGTTGATGTAGAACCGCCGGTCGATGTCCGACACATTGGGGCCCGAGCCGTGCAGGGTATGCACGTGCCACAGCGCCACGTCGCCCGGTTCCAGTTCGACCGTCACGGTATTGGCCGTGTCGACGCCGAAACCGTTCAGATCATCGATGTCCAGCGCCATGTGCATGGACCGGGTGTCGGGGTCGTAGGGCAATTCCCCCTGCAGATGGCTTTGCGGGCAAACCACCATGGCGCCGTTGTCGGCGGTATGGGGATCGATGGCGATACCGGTCTGGATATAGGATGTGGCCAGTTGGCGGTAGGCAGTCCGCGGATGGCGCGAACGGGAATCCTGATGAAAGCCGAATTCCGCGTTGGCGGCGCCCGGCGGCTTCCAGTGCATCTGATTGATGATCTGTTTCAAGTCCCGGCCGATCAGCGGCGATACGATGTCGAACAGCCGGGTATCCCGCCGCACGCGCTCCAGCGTTTCATCGACCCAGCCGGGCCACTGCACATAGCGCACGATGCGCCCGAGCGAATCGTCGTTGGCCAGGCAGAAAAACGTGTTGCGATCGCGCCAACTGCGGCCATGGGCCATGGCTTCCTCGTGGATGCGGCCGAACGCCGCGGCCATGCAGTCGACCTCGTCGGCGTCGAACACGCCGCGCACGACGGCATAGCCCTGGGCGTGAAACTGGGAGACGTGATCGTGCGGCGCGGCCCGTGCCATGACGCGGCATCCCCTTTGCGGCAACATCCGAATACGCCGCGACCCTACGCCTTCGATCTTTGCGTCCGGTTAAAAACCGGCGGTCATGGTTTATGGGGGGTTAAGAGGCAGGCTAATCGCCCTCCCCGTCCTTCAGCAGCGTCCGCCGCACGCGGTGCAGGCCGAGCCAGACGAGGGCGACGACGAAGGGGATACTGATGCCCATGCCCAGGTCGGCATCGACGGGGACGCCGGCCTTTTGCAGGCTTTTCAGAGCGTAGCCGATGAGGCCGACCGAGTAATAGCTGATCGCCACCACGGACAGGCCTTCGACCATCTGCTGCAGGCGCAGCTGCAGCCTGGCGCGGCGGTTCATGGATTCGAGCAGGCGCCGGTTCTGGTCGGTCATCGCCACTTCGACTCTTGTCCGCAGCAGACTGGCCATGCGCGCGGCACGCTCCGACAGCGCTATCCGGCGTTCGCCGGTGGCGCGGCAGGTGGCCATGGCCGGCGCCAGACGGCGGTCGAGAAACTCGGAAAAAGTTTGTAGCCCTTCGATACGGTCCTGCCGCAGGTCGCTAAGGCGCTGGTTGATCAGCGTGTAGTAGGCCCGTGCGGCACTAAAACGGTCGGAGGTGGCGGCGGCAACCTGTTCGATCTCGGCGGCGATGCCGGACAGACGGTGCAGCAGATCGGAGTCACTGTGCGCGGCGCCGGCACCGGCCATCTCGACGGCGATTTCGGCCAGGCGGCGGTCGGCGGCGTGGATCCGGGGCCCGGCGTCCCGGGCCAATGGCAGGGCCAACAACGCCATTGCGCAGTAGGAGTTGACCTCGAGTAAACGCTGGATCATCCGCCCGGCCTGCCGCTCGGCGCCACGCTCGGCCAGTTGGACGTCGCGCACCAGAATGCGCGAGAAGCGGTCATCGTGGATACGGAAGTCGGACCAGGCCAGCGCCCGGCCGCCGGCAACCCTGGCGCCGACGACGGCGTGACCGGAGAACAATTCGGCGAGCTCTTCGGGCGCCCGCTTTGGCGAGTCCGCGGCCTCGAACGTCAGATGCACGGCGGCGAGCACGGCACCAGGCAACGCTTCCAACCAGTCCTGCGGCACCCGGCCGATCACCGGTTCGGCAAACGGCTCGGTGAAGGCCTCCGCGCTGATAAACGTATACGTGCTGAACTCGGTATGACGTTCCCAGCGTAATCGGAACGGCCCCAGGTCGATGCTGTAATGATTGCTGTCTCCGGATGGCGGGGGCGCCTCGAAACGGTGGCACAATTCGGCGATATGACCGTGACCTCCGTCATCGCCGCCTTCGCCCGCTTGCAAAACGGCAATGTGCGACAGCCGGGCCGGTGCCGTGATCATTTCGTACGGCCGGGCATGCAGTTCCCGTACCAGGCTTTCACGCAAAGGATGTTCGTTCAACGGCACGGCCACCGGTGTGTCCCCCGAAATAAACCGACTCTTGCGCCCGCAAGTGTACCGGCCACGGCATGACCGGCGAAGGGAAAACGCCGACGGAATGGCACGGCGGTTGTCTGTACCGTTCCATGGGCGTAGTTTTACTCACAAGATGGCTCATCGGACCGTTCATGCGCATGACCGGACTCGCAGACATCACCGCTGAAATTCCCGATGCCTCGCATTGCCGCAGTCTCGTGGATGCCTGGCTCGATTGGCGTGGGCGGAATCTCCTTCCCATGAAGGACGACGTTCATCCGGAGGATCTGCGTGCCGCCCTGGCGGCCATGGCGGTGGTCGCGGTGGAAGACCGGGATACGGTCACCGTTCGGGTCTCCTCGTCGGAAGTGGCGGCGCAAACCGGCATCAACCGCCGGGGCGCCGATCTGCTCGAGGCCATCCGGGAAGAGGACCGCGAGGAGCGCAAGCGACGGATTTGGAACATGGTGACAACGCCGTGCGGTGCCATCATGGAAGTCCGCGTCGTCAAGAAAAGCGGGGCGACCGGCATACTGCGCAGCGTCGCATTACCGGTCGGCGAGCAGCCGGGAGAGCGCCCGACCCTGCTGTATGTGGCGTCCGACTTCTCCGAACCCCATGACGGCCATCCGGCCGCGCAGATCGTGGACCTGCCCCTCGCCCACGCCTTTCGCTATGTCGACATCGGCGCCGGGGTTCCCTGAACCCGGCTTTCCCGCCTGTACCCCCCTTTTTGACGGGTTTCCTCTAACAGACTCCGCTTGGTCGCATGGAAAATATTTGCGCGCCGGGGCCGGGACTATCATTCGCCGGAAAAGACACCAAAACCCCAGGCAGGCAGGGAATACGGCAATGGCATCGGACCCCTTGATCAGCGAAGCGCCCGGAGACGGCTCAACCGGTCGCGGACGGCGCGGCGGCGGACGGCGCAGCGGCGGCCGGGCGGGCAATGTGCGCGGCAAGGGCGCCGCGATCACGCAGATGCCCTGGAGCCTGCCGGTCAACACCGACAAGCCGACCGAGCCGTTGAGCGAAGAAGACGTGCAGGCCGTCCACAACGGCGCCATGCGCATTCTCGAGGAAATCGGCATCGAATTCCTCAATCCGGAATCGGTGGAGATATTGCGAAAAGCCGGCTGCATCGTCGACGGCGAGAACGTGCGCATGGACCGCGAGCTGGTGATGGCACAGCTCAAGCATGCGCCGGACCGCTATACCATGACGCCGCGCAATCCCGACCGGGCCATCACGGTGGGCGGCGACCACATGATCTTCGGCAATGTCTCGAGCCCGCCCAACTGTTCAGACCTGGACCGCGGCCGCCGCACCGGCACGCGCGAAAGCTACCGGGACTTCCTCAAGCTCACCCAGTATTTCAACTGCATCCACTTCGCCGGCGGCTATCCGGTGGAACCCATGGACCTGCATCCTTCGGTCCGCCACCTGGACTGCCTCTACGACAAACTGACCATCACCGACAAAGTGGTGCACGCCTACAGCCTGGGCAAGGAACGGGTCGAGGACGTCATGGAAATGGTGCGCATCGCCGGCGCCATGAGCCGGGAGGAATTCGACGCGGCGCCGCACATGTACACCAACATCAATTCCACCTCGCCGCTCAAGCACGACCACCCCATGCTGGACGGCGCCATGCGCCTGGCCCGTCACGGCCAGCCGGTCGTGGTGACCCCGTTCACGCTGGCGGGGGCCATGGCGCCCGTCACCCTGGCCGGCGCCGTGGCGCAATCCATGGCCGAAGGCCTGGCGGCTATCGTATTGCTGCAGTTGATCAACCCGGGCTGCCCGGTGGCCATCGGCACCTTCACCTCCAACGTCGACATGAAGACCGGCGCCCCCGCCTTCGGCACGCCCGACTATATGCGGGCGACCCAGATGTCCGGCCAGATGGCGCGCTTCTACGGCCTGCCGCTGCGTTCGACCAACGCCTGCGCCGCCAACGTGGCCGACAGCCAGTCGGCCTGGGAAAGCGCGTTTTCGCTGTGGGCCGCCGTGTCGTCCCACACCCACATGGTCTACCACGCCGCCGGCTGGCTCGAGGGCGGGCTGTGTGCGTCCTATGAAAAATTCATCATGGACTGCGAGACCCTGCAGCAGATGATCGCCTACATGAAGCCGGTCACGGCGACCGAGGACGACATCGCCTTCGACGCCATCAAGGAGGTCGGACACGGCGGCCACTTCTTCGGCGTCGGCCACACCCAGGAACGCTACGAGACCGCCTTCTACGGCCCGTTTCTGTCGGACTGGTCCAACTTCGAGAACTGGGAGGACCGCGGCGCCGTGCACACGCCCGAACGGGCCAACAAGATCTGGAAACAGATCCTCGCCGAATTCACGCCGCCGCCCATCGACCCGGCCATCGACGAGGAACTGCAGGCTTTCGTCGCCAAACGCAAGGAAGAAGGCGGCGCGCCGACGGACTACTAGTGTCGTGTTTACAGACCGTGTCGTAACGATCAAGTAGAGAATTTTCTTCCGGCAACAATGCTATACTCGTTATGATAGTTCCTCTGGCTTGGAGACTATTATGACGAGAGCCGTATTTGTTCTTCTGGCGCTGGCCATGCTGCCTGGCTGCGCGACGGTATCCGATGTCAACCATGCCGCGCGAAAGATCGAGATTGCGTGGCTGTTGGATTACCAACGAAATGAACGCTCTCACCGAACCAGAGTGGTTGACGCGCCATCCGACGAAACGTTTCTGCAGGTTAAAAAGACACTGCTGGACATGGGCTTGCCCGTGATTCACTCGAATATGATAACCGGCCGGATAAAGGCGCGCGGAATAGCCCCCGCGCCACTCAGCAAAGAGGAGTGGGAGATTGTCATCAAGATGGAAGATCCGCGTGTGAGAAAACTCTCGGGCGGCATGCTGTGGCTTAGCCCTGACCCCTCGAAGAATTATGAGCTGACCTTGGATGTATTGGTCCGAGGAGGATCCCATAAGAGCGTCGTAGTCATTGACTATGAATTATATGCCCCGCGATACGAAGCCATGGGATTTCGAATGCCAAAAATTGCGCCACCTCAAGCGGCCATCATGGGAGCGGAAAAATTCTGGCGAGCTCTTACGGACCGATTGTCAAAAGCTTCGAATCCGGTGAGACCGCGCAGGTTATTTGACGGCGAAGAGATTTAGTGTCTTAGGCCTCTCAACCCAAGGACTGCAACACTCGATCGACAGTTTACCGTCGTGCAATTCCGGAGCGTCAGTGATCGCTGATCCGCCTCGGATCGAACGGCAGGTCGGCCAGTTGATTCAACGTCATTCTGCGCAGATCGGGATGGGACAGCGGATCGCGCCGCCATTGCCGCCGGTCGTCCGCCGTGTCGGTGCGGCCGCCGGAAAGAGCCCTTCGAAACACAGGCAGAAGGGAAGTAAGATATTTTAGCATGGCTAAATAATAGTCCTGCCAACTACTGATTTTTATCGATTCTTTCTGATCGATGTTTTAGTTTTTCTGGATGAAGGAATTGAACCGTATCCACCTCGGCGGTTTGCGGGCGATCGAGGCGGTCGGCCGTTTGGGCAGCCTCCGTGCGGCTGCCGATGCGTTGGGCGTGACACCCGGCGCGGTCAGTCAGCAGATCCAGAAAACCGAACAGCAACTGGGCCGCACGCTGTTCGACCGCCGCCCCAAGGGCCTGACGCTGACGGCACACGGCGAGGACGTCGTGCAACACTTGACGCGCGGCCTGTCGGAACTGGCAGCGGCGGTGGCGCTGGCCGGGCGCAAGCGGGAAGACACGCTGACGGTCTCCTGCGCGCCGGTGTTCGCCGGCAAGTGGCTGGTCTGGCGGCTGAAGGACTTCAACAAGCACCACCCGGATATCCGCGTCCGTGTCGACGCCAACGCGAACCTGGTCGACCCCGACCTCTCCGACGTCGACGTGGGCATCCGCGTCGGTCGCGGCCCCTACACCGACGTCAGCGCCGAGAAACTGCTCGACCTGCGCGTCTTCCCCGTCTGCAGTCCGGCGCTGGCTGAACAGGTTTCGTCTCCGCATGACTTGAGCAGGGTACCGATCATCCGCGACGACAACGACGTCTATGGCTGGAACTGCTGGCTCGAACCCAACGGCTGCGACGACAGCATGCTCGCCGACGGTCCCAGCTTCTCCGATGCCTCATTGTGTTTCGACGCGGCCATTGCCGGACAGGGTGTGTTTCTCGCCTGGGACGTCCTGGCCTTCGACGCCCTGCAGGCCGGCCGCGTGGTGGCGCCGCTCCCCGGCCGCCACCGCAACGGCGCCACGTACTGGTTCGTTACCGGACGGCGCACCCGCAAATCTAAAAGTGTGCACGCCTTCGAGACGTGGCTGCGCGAGCAACTGGATGCGGTCGTAAAATCGGACTGAACCTTTTCTCACTCCTCCGGCGATGGCGCGCACACCTGGTCGTAGGCAAAGCGTTCGCTGATCAGGTCGTTGTATTGGAAGATGTCGAGGGTCGCCTGATAGGCGGCTTCGGTGATCTCCACGTGCGGGGTCCAGCAGCCCAGTTGCTGGTAGGTGGCGATGCAGTCGGCCAGCACGTCTTCATCGATGTCGGGGAAGTAGGGTTTTTCGGCGGCGGCGATCTCGGCGGCTGGAGTGTCGTTGATATAGGCGCGGGTCTTGCGGTAGGCACGCATGAAGGCCTTGGCCTTGTCGGTGTCAAGCCATTCGCGGGTGCTGGCGAGGCTGGAAAAGCCGCACGGGCCGATCTGCCTGCCGACCTGGGCGACCACATGGCCGACGCCGTCCTTCTCCAGTTGCTGTGGGAACGGGCCCTGCTGCTGCACGTACTGGCCCTGGCCGGTGCGGAAGGCGGCGTCGATGTCGGCGCTGCCCGGATTGATGGCGGCGATCTTTTCGTAATCGATGCCGGCCTTGTGGCAGGCGAATTTGAACATGGCCAGCGGCTGGCCGCCGCCGAACAACACGGCGTCCGATCCTTCCAGCTTGTCCCAGGTGAAGTCGGGATCGGGCTCGCGGGCGGTCAGGAAGAAGCCGTCCATCTCGTTGATCTGGGCGAAGTGCACCGCCGGCGGTGTCTCGCCCTTGCCCAGCGGGCCGAAGCCCTGGCTCAACGCCGACTGCACCACGTCCACCTCGCCGGCCGCCACGGCGGCGATGGCCGACGTGCCCGGCGGCGCCACCGACCAGTCGGCCTCGAGGCCTTCGTCCTTGAGGAACCCGCCGGACATGACGGAGATCAGCGGCGAGTAAAACGCCGAAAACAGACTGAATTGGATTTTGATCTGCGCCATGTCTTTTCCTCCCCGGCCGCTTCCAGACGGCAATTGCCGATCCGTCCGTTCTAGCACAAGTCGTGCGGGTGCCATGCCGAAGAACCGCGTCTTTCCGCAATACGGGACACCGCCATGGCTACCGAAAACGGCCCATTCCTTCCTGTTGACATTTTTTAGACGACCAGTCTATTAATTAAACATGACGATGGAAGCCATGCCTCTACGGCCATTACAAGCGAAGCGCCGGGGCCGCCCGCCCAAGAAAGACGGCGGCCGGTTGGAAACCCGCGAAAAGCTGGTGCGCTGCGGCATCGAAATCCTGACGGAACACGGTTTCGCCAGCACCGGTATCGACGCGGTGTTGAAACGGGCCGATGTACCGAAGGGATCGTTCTACCACTACTTCGCCAGCAAGGACGACTTCGGCCGCGCTGTCATGGACGGCTACGCGGCGTATTTCGCCAAGAAGCTGGACCGCTGGCTGCGCAACGAGGCCCGCGCACCGCTGGACCGCCTGCGGGATTTCGTTGCCGACGCCCGGGACGGCATGGTGCGGTTCGATTTCCGCCGTGGTTGCCTGATCGGCAACCTGGCGCAGGAACTGGGTGCCACCCACGACGACTTCCGCCGCCACGCCGATGCCGTGTTCGGCGACTGGCAGGTGCGGGTGGCCCGTTGCCTGGACGATGCCAAGGCGGCCGGTGAGATCGCCGCCGATGCCGATTGCGATTCCCTGGCCGCCCTGTTCTGGATCGGCTGGGAGGGCGCGGTGCTGCGCGCCAAGCTCATGCGTTCCAACGACCCCATCGATCTGTTCGCCGACAGTTTCTTCGCCGCCCTGCCGCGGTAGATCTTTTCAACAACAACCATCGACTGCCCGAGGACACCGACCATGAAAGCCATCCTGATCAATAAAGACGACGACGGATACCGCGCCGAGCTGAGCGACGTCGACGAGAGCCAGTTGCCCGAGGGCGACGTCACCGTGCAGGTCGACTATTCGACCCTCAATTACAAGGACAGCCTGGCCATCACGGGCTCGTCGCCGGTGGTGCGCAGCTTCCCCATGGTGCCGGGCATCGACCTCGCGGGCACGGTGACCGAGAGCAGCCACGCCGACTTCGCCGCCGGCGACAAGGTGGTGCTCAACGGCTGGGGCGTCGGCGAGGTGCACTGGGGCGGCCTGGCACAGACCGCCCGGCTCAAGGGCGACTGGCTGGTGCCGCTGCCGGAAGCCTTCACGCCGCGCCAGGCCATGGGTATCGGCACCGCCGGGTACACCGCCATGCTGTGCGTCCTGGGGCTGGAGAAAAACGGCGTCACGCCGGACCAGGGCGAAATCATCGTCACCGGCTCGGCCGGCGGCGTCGGTTCGGTCGCCATCTCGCTGCTGGCCAAGCTGGGCTACACCGTCATTGCCTCGACCGGCCGGCCCGACCAGGAGGTCTATCTCAAGGACCTGGGCGCGGCGGACATCATCGACCGCAACACTCTGGCCGAACCGGGACGGCCACTCGGCAAGGAACGCTGGGCCGGCGCCGTCGACGCGGTCGGCAGCCACACGCTCGCCAACATCTGCGCCACCACCAAATACGGCGGCACGGTCACGGCTTGCGGCCTGGCCCAGGGCTTCGACCTGCCGGCGACGGTGATGCCGTTCATCCTGCGCCGCGTGACGCTGGCCGGCATCGACAGCGTCTACCGGCCCAAGGCGGACCGCGTGGAGGCCTGGAACCGGTTGGCCACGGATTTGGACATCGCACACATCGAAGCCATGATCAGTGAGATCGCCCTCGGCGACGCCATCGCCACCGCATCGGACCAGATGGCGGGCAAGACCCGTGGCCGCGTCGTAGTCGATGTCAACCGCTAGGCCGGGCCGCAGACGGTGGCTTTCTTCGAAGGCTTCGATCTGCGCAGCATCGCCGTCAGCGGCGGAGATCTGCGCCTACGCATAGGCGGCAGCGGCCCGCCGTTGCTGATGTTGCACGGCAATCCGCAGACCCACGCCATGTGGCACGCGGTGGCGCCGGTTCTGGCGGAACGGTTCACCGTGATCTGTCCCGACTTACGCGGCTATGGCCGGTCGTTCAAACCGGGCGTCAGTGACGATCATGCGCCCTATGCCAAGCGGCCCATGGCACGGGACCTTGCCGAACTGATGACCGGGCTCGGCCACGAATCCTTTCAGGTCGCGAGCCACGACCGGGGCGCCCGTGTCGCGCACCGGCTGGCCTTGGATGCACCCGAACGGGTGCGCAAACTGGCCGTGCTCGATATCGTCCCGACCATCGAGCACTTCGAGCGCACCGATATGGCTTTCGCCATGGGCTACTATCATTGGTTCTGGCTGGCCCAGCGTCACCCGTTTCCGGAGAACCTGATCAACCTGGCGCCCGAAGACTGGTTCCGCGCCCATACCTCACGGGAACCGAAGGACGACGACTTCTTTCACCCGGACGCGCTGGCCGACTATCTTGCCGCCGTGCGCGATCCGGCGATGATCGGCGGTATGTGCGAGGACTACCGGGCCGCCGCGACCATCGACCTCGAACACGACCGTGCAAGCCGTGAGGCAGGCGACAAAATCGCCTGCCCGCTCCTGGTACTGTGGGGATCGAAGGGCAGGATCGGCGCCTGGTACGAACCGCTCGATCTGTGGCGCGCCTACAGCGCGGCCGACGTCGACGGGGCCCCGGTGAACGCCGGGCATTATCTGGCCGAGGAGGCACCAGAAGAGGTGCTGGCGCACTTTCAGTCGTTCTTTGATTGATGCCGCCCGGAAATGAATGTTCGCGCTTGAATGTTTCCGTTATGTTCTCATGGCGGCATTTCTGATACCCTGCATATGAAATTGCGAAAAATGCTGGATTTCAGCCGCGGGAGACGACAATGGCGCCGAAGGACAAGTCCATCAACTACATCGAGTTGCCGTTGAAAGACGCGGCGGCCACCAAGGCGTTTTACGGATCGCTGTTCGGTTGGGAATTCACCGATTGGGGACCGGACTACATCAGCTTTGACGGCGCCGGAATCGACGGTGGTTTCAACGGCGTCGACGGCGTCAAACCGGCATCTCCCGGCATCCTGGTCGTGCTGTATGCCGACGATCTCGAGAACACCCTGGACGCCATCAGCGCCGCCGGCGGCACGATCAGCCAGCAGATCTATGCCTTTCCCGGCGGCCGGCGCTTTCACTTCCAGGACCCCAACGGCAACGAGTTGGCGGTCTGGTCGGAGAACTGACTACTTGCCCGGGTTGATCCGGAGTATTTCTTATTTGTTCACCCGATCCTCCTAAAACCCCTATTGTTGGCGAATTGACACACGTTTGTGCGCGCACAGCATGTGTCATCGTGGCAAAACTGGGATCGGGACGAAATGAACGCCAGAATTGTCTGGAGCATGGAAGCAGGCGCCTACCTGTTTGCGTTCGCCGTCATCGTTCTGATGGGTGCCGCCAACCTTTACTATCCCTTCGGTCCGGACCAGGCGCTTTTTTCCTATGGCGCACAGCAACTCGACAAGGGCGCGGTGTACTACGCCGATTACTGGGACAACAAGCAACCGGGCATCTATTGGTTTTACCTGGCCGCCGGACGCTTGTTCGGCTTCAGCGAATCCCGCATCCACTTGTTCGAACTGATTTGGATGTTGGCGTTTTCCGCCGTTCTGATGGCGACTTTGCGCGGCGCCTTCCGGAACAAATGGCTGTCGGCGTTCGTGCCGGTCGCAACGGTCGGCGTCTATTACGGCATGTCGGGGGAAGCCGAGCTCACGCAGCTGGAGTTTATCGTCGCCTTTCCCCTGTTCGCGTTTTTTCTGTGCCTTGTTTGGGCGCAACGCAGTCCACAATGGTTGGCCGCCCTGTTTTTCGCCAGTGGCCTCCTGGCCGGTATCGCCGTTGTCTTCAAGCTCCTGCTGGCGGTCCTTTGCATGGTGCTCTGGCTGGTCGCACTGATGTATTTGTGGCGCGGCAACCGCATGTCGGTCGGCGCACTATTGCTCAAAGCCGTCCTGCCTGCCACCGCGGGAGTCGTCGCGGTCCTGGGAAGCGTCGTCCTGTTGTATCACTGGTCAGGACACCTCGACGACCTTCTGTGGACCGCCTTTGTCTACCCTCCGAAGGCTCTCGCCTCGTCTCCGCCCGCCAGCGTGACACGCCTGGCCACTGCCGCAAGTTTTTATATTTCCGGTGTCGCGCCGTGGGCACTGTTCGCCGTCATCGCGATCGTGCAGTGGATACGCCGTGACCGGGATCTGTTTGGCGCATTGCTGGTGACATGGATTGTCGTCGGCGCCGGCTTGTTCCTCGTACAACGATTTTCCTGGTGGTATTACCACACGCTGTTGGTGCTGCTGCCCGTCGGCTTGTTTGCCGTTGTGGGCGTGGACCGGCTTTGCGCCTGGCTGAACGATGGAAACCGTATCGGGACGGCGCGTCAGGCCATGATCGGCGCCGTCGTCATTCTGACCGCGACCGCCGGACTGGCGGACGACTTCGTGCGCAAGGCGCGCCCGATGTTGTCCGAAGTCGCCGTGCAGAAAACCGGCGCCCGCGCGTATCAGGTGCAAATCAGCGAGCACTACCGGGTCATGCTGAAGGGTGCACGGTTTCTCCGTTCACCGGACGCACTGCCCGGCCCTATCTACGCGTTCGGTCACGCCATCGTTCATGAACTTTCGGGCCGGCGATCCCCGCACCGGACGGTCGGCTGGTCGTGGAAGTGGTTCCTGCCGGAACAGATCGACGACATTCTTGCGACGCTCGACCGGGAGCGCGTGCCATACGTCTTTGTCGACCGTATCAATCACGAATTGGCGCGGCTGCAACCCCGTGTGTCCATCTATCTGGAAAACACATACATGCGCCACCACAACGACGAAAGCGGCCAGTGGTATATCCGGCGTGAACTGAAGGACCAAGTCAGGCGTCAACTGCCCGTCAGATAAGGAATGGTTCCGGCTACGTCGCTGTCATCTATGACCTGCATGCGGCTGATGCTCCCGGCTTGCCGCGCGCTGCCGTAGGGTTCGTACTCCGGGTCGGCGACGAACGCGTCGACATTTTCCATGGCCGGAAACTGGATGATGGCCATCAGGGTGGAATCTGAGGGCATTCCCTCCAGCGTACGAATGTTGCCGCTGCGGGACAGATACCGGCCGCCGTGCCGGGCGACGATGTCGTGCACATGACCGGCGTACTCAGGAACCCAGCCGTCGTCCGTGACCTTGATGTCGGCTATCAGAAAGACGCTCATCTTCGTTCTCCCGATTTCGATTGCAAAGAACCCAGATTGGTTGAGACGAGTTTGTTTCCGCCAGTACAGAAACTGTACTGGTACAGTCCGGAGCGGTCCGATAGATTTTCGCAAAACAAACGACAAGGAGGCTGCTTTGTCCCAGGCCAGCTACAAACAATTCTGCCCGGTCGCCATGGCGTCCGAGGTGCTGTGTACCCGTTGGACCATGGTTTTATTACGGGAACTGATTGCCGGATCGACACGGTTCAACGACTTGCGCAGAGGCGTTCCAAAGATGTCACCGGCGCTTTTGTCCCAACGGTTGAAGGACCTGGAGGCCGCCGGCATCATCGAACGCCGGGCGTTGAAATCTGCGCAGGGAGTGTTCGAATACCATCTCACCGAAGCCGGCAAGGATCTGCGCCCGGTTGTGGAAACGGTCGGCTTCTGGGGCCAGAAGTGGGTCGAATCCTCGCTTTCGCTGAAAAACCTGGATCCGTCCCTGTTGATGTGGGACATGCGCCGCAACCTCAACACCGACCCCTTGCCCGAAACGCGCACGGTGATTCAATTTCTGTATTCGGAATTGCCGGCTTCCAAACGGAACTGGTGGCTGGTCATCGAGCCGGACGGCGAGGTCGATTTGTGCTGGGCGGATCCCGGGTTCGACGTCGACCTTTACGTCACCACCGATTTGCGCACGATGACGGCGATCTGGATGGGCCTGACGACGGTCAGGAAGGAACAGGACAAGATCGAACTGGTCGGCGACAAGAATATCGCTCGGGCGATACAGACTTGGCTCGGCCTCAGTCCTTTCGCCGCGGAACAGAAACGGGTCGCTTAACCCTGTTTCCCACGCATTTGTGAAAGACTGTGTGGTGGCGATAGCCGCCAAGGCGGGCATATTCTAGGGCGACGCCAGAAGGAGGCCCTTACCATGCAGCGCACCGCCCGAACAGTCACTGCAAGTCTTGTTGTTGCCATCGCGCTCGTCGCGGGATCGTTCGCGTTGAAGGGCGCTCTGGCCCAGCAGGACGAAACACTGGCCACCGCCATATTCGCCGGCGGCTGTTTCTGGTGCGTGGAATCCGACTTCGATGCCATCCCCGGCGTCGTGGCCACGGTTTCGGGGTATACGGGCGGCATTTCGCCCAATCCGACCTACAAACAGGTTACGGCGGGCGGTACCGGCCATTACGAGGCGGTGCGCATTACTTACGATCCGTCGAAGGTATCCTACGACCACTTACTGACGGCGTTTTGGCGGTCTGTCGACCCGACCGACGGCGGCGGCCAGTTCTGCGACCGGGGGCAATCCTATGAAACCGCCATATTCGTTGACGGCGCGGAACAACGCAAAGCGGCCGAGGACTCGAAAGCGAAGGCGGAGAAGGATCTCGGCAAATCCGTCGTCACGCCGATCAAGGACGCAGTGCCGTTCTTCGACGCCGAGGACTATCACCAGGATTTCTACAAAAAGAGCCCACTGCGCTACAAATATTACCGTTGGAACTGCGGACGCAATCAGCGGGTCAAGCAGCTCTGGGGCGACATGGCCTACAAGGGCATCCCCCAGCACTGAGCGGTTTGCAATCCGAAATCCGTTCTGTAACCTGCGCGCCACGAACTGAAACAACGGCCGGGGCGTTCGCCAGCGATGACCTTCGAGTTATGGACCCTGCTCGGCGCCGTACTTTTGGGGTTGATCCATCTTTCCCTGTCGTCCTTTCTCTACAAGGCGCAGGAAGGCAACGCCTATACCGTCGGCCCACGGGATGAGGCGCGTCCCCGCCAAGGTCTGGTCGGGCGGTTCCATCGGGCCCAGTGGAACTTTCTCGAAACCTTCCCGTTGTTTGCCGCCTGCATCCTGGTCGTTCATGTAACCGGCACCAGCGGTCACCTCAGCACATGGGGCGCCGGCCTCTATCTGGGCGGGCGGGTGCTGTATCTGCCGCTCTACGCCATGGGCATTCCCTGGCTGCGCACGTTCAGCTGGAACTTCGCCACCCTGGGGCTGGTGCTTGTCGGCGTCCAGGTTTTCGCGGTTTAGACGCGCGCCGAAAGCCGCCGGTTCATATTCCGATAAACGGCTGAACCATCCGGGCGGCGAAGCTGGAAAACCGCAACGGCGCGTCGGTGACCGCCAGGCAGATGCAGTCCTCCTCGGGTGTGGCGTGCGGCCGGTGTTCCAGGTTTTCGTCCGCTTCCTGCAGGTCGCCCCGGCCATAATGGCCGGTCGCGTCGGAAAACGCCCCGCACAGTACGAGCGTCAATTCGAGACCGTTGTGCGTATGGGTCGGCACCGGTTTTCCGGCCGGAATACGCAACAGCCGTGCCGTAACGTTATCGTCGCCGGTCAGAATAAGTGCCTGATAGGCACCCAATCCCAGGCGCCGCCACGCCACCGCATCCGTATCGCCGCCGACATAATCCCGCAACGGCCGCGGCAGATGCGGAACCGAACCGCCGGCCGGCGCTGCCGGCGCGATCGATTCCGGCTTCCCGACCGGTTCGTCCAGCCGCGCCATCACGGCGTCCCGTGCCGAATCGGTCAGCGGCTGCGGCGCGATGTCATCCAACAGCTTGCCACCGACGGCTTCCATCCGGCCAACCGTCCGGCGGCAAGCGGGGCACAAGGCCAGATGCGTGGCAACGGCCAGACTCCATGCCTCGCCCAAGGCACCGGCGGCATAATCGAGCAGGAGTTCTTCGCTCGGGTGGTGATGAATACTCATGACGGATCTCCAAACTCGGAGCGGATACTCTTGAATGCCAGGCGGATCCGCGACTTGACCGTGCCGAGCGGGATATCCAGTTCCTCGGCCACTTGCGGGTGCGCCTTTTCCTCGAAGAAGGCCAGGCGCAAAACATCCTGCTGCGCCTGCGGCAGTTTGGCGACGGCGTCCTTCAGCCGGCCGGCTGTTTGATTGCGGACGATGATCTCCTCGGGTGGCGGATCGGCATCGGGCACGAAGGCCGGATCCATCATGTCCGGCTCGGGCCGGCTTGCCTTGCGAATCATGTCGATGCGTAAATTGCGCGCGATCGTGAACACCCATGTCGATGCGGAAGCGCGCGCGGGATCGAACAGGCTTGCCTTGCGCCAAACATTGACCATGGTTTCCTGCACAACCTCTTCCGCCTGCGCCGGATCGCTCCCTTGGCGCTGAAGAAAAGCGTTGATGCGGGGCGCGAAATGTTCGAACAGGGCCGCAAAAGCAGAGCGATCCTGAGCATCGGCCACCGCGGCAATCCACTGATCCAACTGATCGATAGTGCTTTTCCTCGCATTGCTTCCGTGGGTGACCGCCGACAGTTCGCCTGGACGCGGACGCCGTTGTCCCATGCGATCAGCATAAGCCGGACGGCCATTTGATACCAATTCCGCGGTTGAGCGGCGAAGCGTGCATGATGCATCCATATTACGTCTACGTTGCCGGCTTTCCCGTGGATCACCCGGAATGGCGTAATTTCGAGTGATCCAATCAAGGACAACGGCCGTAGACATATTCATCTGAACGCGGATGCCGGTGCGCCCCGCCGGCCAACAAGAGTGCAGACCCTTGAACCAAATTGTTCCCATAAGCAAACCGCGATTGAATATCGCCGTCATCGGCACGGGAATCGCGGGCATGGCATCCGCATGGATGCTGTCGCGCAACCATCATGTCACGGTCTATGAACGGGAACCGCGCATCGGCGGGCATTCCAATACGGTCGAAATGTCCACACGATCCGGCACGGTGCCCGTCGATACCGGGTTCATCGTCTACAATGAACGCAATTATCCCAATTTGACCGCCCTTTTCGCGCATCTGGGTGTGCCGACCAAGGCCAGCGACATGTCGTTCTCCGCGTCACTGGCCGGCGGCGCGTTCGAATATTCGGGCACGGGTCCGAACGGGCTGCTTGGTCAGCGCAGGAACGTCGTTCGGCCGCGGTTTTGGCGGATGATTCGCGAACTGCTGCGCTTCTACCGCGAAGCGCCCGCCCTTCTGGACGACGCGAACGCCGAGGAATTATCCTTCGGCACGTATCTGCGCCGGCACGGCTACGGCACGCGGTTCATTCGTGACCACCTGCTGCCGATGGGCGCGGCGATCTGGTCAACCACGCCCGCGGACATGGAAGCCTATCCCGCGAAATCGTTTATCCGTTTTTTTGTCAGCCATGGACTGCTCGAATTGCAGCGGCGCCCGCAATGGCGCACGGTGGATGGTGGTAGCAAGGCGTATGTCGCGCGTCTCACCGCCCCGTACAGGGATCGCATTCGATTTGGCGGCGTACGCGCGATCAGGCGTGGACCCAACGGCGTCACCGTCGCGGACGAATTCGGCGCGGTGCAGCAGTTCGATCATGTGGTTGTCGCCACCCATGCCGATCAGGCCTATCGCCTGCTGGCTGACCCTGATCCTTTGGAAGACCGCATCCTCGGTTGCTGGCGCTATACGGAAAACCGCGCCGTGCTGCACCGGGACCCGACTCTGATGCCGAAACGGCGCCGTGTCTGGTCGAGCTGGAATTTCATCGAAGGCGTGAAGCCGCACGATGATACCGCCCTGTGCGTAACCTACTGGATGAACCGGCTGCAATCGCTTCCCTGCCATGAACAGGTCTTCGTGACGTTGAACCCGGTCCACGATCCGGCCCCGGGGACCGTCATTCAAACGTTTAATTACACGCACCCCTATTTCGACCGGCAAGCGTTGCGGTCGCAACAGGACCTTTGGTCGCTGCAGGGAAGACGGCGAACTTGGTTCTGCGGCAGCTATTTCGGCCATGGCTTTCATGAAGACGCCTTGCAATCGGGCCTTGCGGTCGCCGAACGGCTGGGTGGCGAACGCCGTCCGTGGACGGTGCCCGGGGAAAACGGCCGCATCCGTATCACCGAAACCGATTTGGCGATCACGGCATGAGCGACTACAGCGCCGTATATCGCGGGGAGGTCGTTCACAAACGCTTCCGGCCAAAACGACACTATTTGCGCTACCGCGTCTTTTCGCTGCTGCTCGATCTGGACGAACTGCCCGCGATCGACCGGCAGTCCCGTATGTTCGGCTACAACAGACCTCGTCCGCTGTCCTTCTACGACCGTGACCATGGCCCCCTGACGGGCGAACCGCTGCGTCCGTGGGTCGAACGGCACCTTCATTCAGCCGGACTACCCGTCGACGGCGGAGCGATTCGGCTGCTGTGTTACCCGCGCATATTCGGTTACGTGTTCAATCCCTTGAGCACGTACTTTTGCTATCGCCGTGACGGCGGCCTCATGGCCATCCTTTACGAAGTGTGCAACACCTTCAAGGAACGCCACACATATGTCATTCCGGTCGACGCCGCACAGCAGGGCGTCATCAAACAGCGTTGCGGGAAACACCTGTATGTCTCGCCCTTTGTCGGGCCTGACGCCGATTATCACTTTCGTATTCTGCCCCCGGATACGACGGTCAATATCGTCATCAGACAGGAAGACACCGACGGCCTGTTGTTGGCGGCGTCCTTCCGCGGGACCAGGCAGCCATTCGACGACGCCGTACTCGCGCGATTACTGGCCGCGTTCCCCTTTATGACCCTCAAGGTCACCGCGGCCATTCATTGGCATGCACTGAAGCTGTTCCTGAAAGGGCTTCGCGTTTTCCGCCATGAAGCGGCCCGGCAGCCCGTGCAAAGTAGCGCCGGCCCAATGCAGTCATCCCGATATTGAGAGCTCGTTCAGATGGAGTCCACGATCAGTCAAACGGTCCACCAAACCCTTGCGCGCGGCGCGGGTCGACGTTCCCACATTGCGGAAATCGTGCTCTCCAGATGGCTCGGCGGCCTGGAGGCGGGGGAGCTGACCGTGACCCTCCCATCGGGTTTACCCCGAACATATTCAGGCCACCGCGCCGGTCCACGCGCGGATGTGCGCATCAACCGCCTGCGCGCCATATCCCGGATCCTCGTATCCGGCGATATGGGTTTGGCGGAGGGCTACATTGCCGGAGACTGGGAGACGCCGGACCTCACCAGCGTATTGCGCCTTGGCGTGGAAAACGAAGCCGCCATATCCGGCGCCCTCCGGCGCCCCTGGTGGACGGCCGTGGCGGCACGTCTCCATCACGCCGGACGCGCCAACACACGGCGCGGCAGCCGGCGCAACATCGCCGCCCATTACGATCTCGGCAACGATTTCTACCGGCACTGGCTGGACAGTTCGATGTCCTACTCGTCCGGGCTTTTCGCGTCGCCCGGGGAAAACCATGCCTCCGCCCAGCGGCGGAAATATCTGCGCCTGGCCCATCAGTTGAACCTGAAACCGGGCGAACGGGTACTGGAAATCGGCTGCGGCTGGGGCGGTTTCGCCGAAATGGCCGCCGCGGAATTCGGCTGCCACGTCACCGGGCTGACACTGTCGACCGAACAGGCGGCTTTCGCCCGCGCACGCATGGCCAAGGCGGGAATGGCAGACCGGGTCACGATCAAATTGCAGGACTACCGCGACGTTTCCGGCAGCTTCGACAAAATCGTATCGATCGAAATGTTCGAAGCCGTGGGCGAAAAGAACTGGCCGGCCTATTTTTCGGTTTTGCGCGACCGCCTGAAGCCGGGAGGGCACGCCGCCCTGCAGGTCATCACGATCGGAGATGACTCCTTCGAGGGTTACCGGCGCAATCCCGACTTTATTCAACGATATATCTTTCCCGGCGGCATGCTGCCCAGCCCGGCCAAATTCGGAGAAGCAGCGCACGCGGGTGGCTTTCTCATCCAGGATGCCTTTGCATTCGGGCCGTCCTACGCGGAAAGCCTGCGCCGCTGGCGCAATGCGTTCCTCGACAACTGGCCCCGCATTCAGCAATTCGGATTCGACCGGCGGTTCCATCGGCTATGGCAGTACTATTTGAGTTATTGCGAGGCCGGTTTCCAAGGCGGCAAGACCGATGTCTACCAGTATGTCCTCGCGCGGCGATGACGCCGGAGCCGGCGACCGACTGACGTTTCCGATCCTTCTGGCCTACGCCTTGCCGGCGCTGGTCATCAGCCTGCCGACGATTCCGGTGTTCATCCATCTGCCGACCATGTACGGCGTGAACCTGGGTCTGGGTCTGTCGGCAACCGGTGCCGTTCTGTTGCTGGCCCGGCTTTTCGATACGGTGACCGACCCGCTCATCGGCGCCGCGAGTGACCGCTGGCCCTGGCGCGGGCAGTACCGGAAACCGTGGATCGCTGTCGGCAGTGTGGTCGCAGGCATCGGTCTGTACAAGGTGCTCAATCCGCCGGCCGTGGTGGACGGAACGTATCTTTTGGTCTGGCTGCTGGCGTTGTACGGGGGGTGGACCATGATCGCGGTGCCCTATGCCGCCTGGGGTGCGGAACTGAGCGCCGACTATCACGAGCGGGCCCGCGTCACCGCCGTGCGGGAAAGCTGCGCACTGCTCGGGATTGTCGTTGCCGGTGCGGTCGCCGCCGGCATCACCTGGACCGGCGGCGGCGAAAGGGCGTCGATCGGCGCGATCGCGGTCACCGCGATCCTCCTGGGGTGCGCCGTGATTCCGGCCATGTTGTGGATTGTCCCCGACAAAACGATCCCGCGACCGCGACTGCGCCGTTCAACGACCGGACGTATCCGGAAGGACTGGTCGACCCTAACCCGCAACGGCCCGTTCATGCGTCTGTTGTTCGCCTGGTTCCTCAACGGCATGGCCAACGGCATTCCCGCCGGCACTTTCTTTCTCTATCTCGAATACGGTCTGGCGGCAGGCGAACAGTCACGGTCCATGTTCGTCCTGCTCTATTTCGTTTCGGCGATTGCCGCCATCCCGGCGTGGCTGGCGATCAGCCGGGTCATGGGCAAACACCGGGCGTGGTGCTGGGCCATGGTGATGGCCATCGCCGCATTCTCGACCGTCCCCCTGATTCCCGCGGGCGGATTTGTGGGCTTTGCGCTCGTCTGCGTGATCACCGGCATGGCGTTGGGCGCGGACCTGGCCCTGCCGCCCGCCATCCAGGCGGACGTGGTCGACTACGACACCTGGCGGTTCGGCCGGCGCCGTACCGGATTGCAGTTCGCCTTATGGAGCATGGCCACAAAACTGTCGCTCGCCCTGGCGGTCGGCGTGGCCCTGCCGCTCCTGGAAATCCTCGGGTTTCACCCGGGCACGCAGGATAACGCGGGCCGCGACGTTCTGATTGTGATCTATGCCCTCGTGCCGGCCGTAATAAAGGGTGCAGCCGTGGCGATGATTTGGCGCTTTCCCTTGTCCCCTCGGCGCCATGCGTTGATCCGCCGACGGCTGCACCAAACCCGCCAAGCAACCATTGGCCCGGAGGAGGCTGCCCGATGACGGCACGCCTGGTAACGATGCTAACCGCTGCGATGACGCTCATTGGATGCACGAGCATGAAGCCGATCGACTTCAAGAACACCGCCCCGCGCCTGCTGATCGAGCGGTATTTCGACGGCCGGACCCGGGCGTGGGGAATTTTCGAAGACCGGTTCGGCAAACTGCGGCGCCAGTTCACCGTCGACATCACGGGTACGTGGGATGGGCAGGCGCTGATTCTGGACGAGCAATTCCGATACAGCGACGGCGAAACCGACCGGCGGGTCTGGATCATCCGCAAGACCGGAACCAACACCTATGAAGGCCGGGCCGCCGACGTCATCGGCGTGGCGCACGGCGTGGCCCACGGCAACGCCCTGAACTGGCGTTACGACATGAACCTGAAGGTCGGCGACGGCACCATGAAAGTGCATTTCAACGACTGGATGTTCTATCAGCCCTCGGGCGTGCTGTTGAACCGCGCCCGGGTCAGCAAGCTGGGCATCGAAATCGGCACCGTGACCCTTGCGTTCATGAAGCCGGAAACCCGTGTCGGCCTGACCGAACACGCCGTCAACGAACGGCCAGCCGCCGCCGCAGCCGGGCAAGCATCCAACCAATGACCGGCAGGCGCTCGTAGAAGTGACGGGCGGCATCCCAATAGTCGATATGTTCGGACACACGACCGTCTTCCGTGAACCGCAGGACACTCGTGCCGTCGAACGACCAGGGCTCGCGGCGCAATATGCCTTCGAACGTCCAGGCCATGAAACAGATGTCGCCTTGATCCGCGATCTGATGCACCCGAAAACGGACGTGCGCCACATTGGCAAACATGTGCCGGAAGACCTCGGTCATGGCCTCGACGCCGTGCACGTCGTTGAACGGGTCCTGGAAGTGCACGTTTTCGGTGACGTAGTCCGGCAACGCGCCCAATGTATCGGAAGACAAATTTTCGAGGAACCGCTTGTACCCTTGCTGCGGTGTGGTCATGGGCGAAGCATCCTTCGGGTCACGGTAAAGAAAAGGCGGTACGGCACGATGCGCAACAGCTTCATCAACCAGGCGAACCGGCCGGGAAAAGCCACTTCGAATGCGGACCGTTCCAGGCCTCGCAGAATATGGTCCACCGCCTCCTCGACCTCAATCAAGAACGGCATCGGAAAATCGTTCAGATCGGTCAGGGGCGTCTTGACGAAACCCGGATTGACGAGGGTCAGCCGTACGCCGTGGCGGTCCAGTTCGGGCCGCAACGATTCGCAGAGGTTGATCAGGCCGGCCTTGCTGGCGCCGTAGGCGGACGCATACGGCAAACCACGATAGCCGGCCAGAGACGCAATCACGGCAATATGTCCGTTACCCCGTTTAATCAGCGGCGGCATGACCGCGTCCAGGCAATGTATGGTGCCCAAGAGGTTGGTTTCTATAACCATGCGGGCCGCATCCGCCGAGAAACCGGCAACCGGCGTCGCCCTGTGGGTGCCGGCGTTGAGAATGATCAGATCGGGAATACCGATGTCTTCGACAATGCGCGCCATGGCCGTGTCCGCGGCGTGCGGTACGGTCGTATCGAAGGGCACCGGCCGCACGCTGTCGGGCGGACATACCGCGGCAAGACAGACGAGGTCGGTCTCGCTCCGCGCACTTGCGGCCACGGTCCATCCATCCCGCGCAAGGCGTTCGGCCAGGGCGCGGCCTATCCCTTTGCCCGCGCCGGTGATCCAGGCGACACGGTTGTCGTTCGGTACCATCACCGCACCGCCGTCTTGCCGCCCGCCGGGCCCTGGCATAACCGGCAGACATAATCGATGGCCGTCCCGTCACGGCCCTCGAAACGCATTTTGACCCACCGCCCGGACCCGTCGTACCAGACCTCGGTTTGCAGGTCGCCGGAATAGACATAACGCGTCGCCTCGACACGGCCGTGCTCGGTTTCCACCGCTTCCATTCCCGCCGGAGCGATCAAGACCTTGTTGATGCGGCCCGTCAGCGTATTGAGGACGCGGGATTGCTTCAGCACGCCGGCATGCCAGTGGTTGGTGGGAAAGAGCGGCGCGGTTTCCGAGATCCGTCCGCTCCGGCCGTCGATCTTCATGACGTCGCCGTCCCTGCGCACCGTCAGATTGATCAATTTGCCGTCGTCATCGACCTTGACGTCGAGACGTTGCAACTGGCCTTCACGCCAAACGGCCTGCGACCGATAGTCGAAGCTGTAGGCCGTAATGAACAACAGCTTGATACGGAGGGTGAACTCGCTTTCCGCCAATATCTCGGCCCCGATTTGCGAGAGCCGGACATGGTGGTAGCCCACCTTGGATCCGTTGCGGTAGACATCGAACTCGATGCGCGGGCCATAGAGGGATAACGGGTCGGTCGGGTTCGCAGCACGCGCATCAATGCCGGCACACAGCGCCAGACACAACGCGGCCAAGCCCCATACCGGTTTTTTCAAAACCAACTGCCGTTTCGGACGCGCGCCGGATGAAAGCTCACAAGTCACGCGTCTTGTACGGCGCCGACAAACGGATGGATCACCGGCCGGCGGCGGTGACTGCATTTTGAAGGCCCCGTGTTATAGTCCGTGCCAATCTGCCGCTATCGGGGACGGCGCCCGTGCCATCGATCGAACTGTTTCTTGCCTTTCTGGCCGCCACGGCGGTGTTCGCCTACATGCCCGGTCCCGCGATGATCTACGCGGCGGCACAGACATTGGCGCGCGGACGGCGGGCCGGGTTCATGGCGGCGCTGGGCATTCACATCGGCGGCTACGCCCACGTCATCGCCGCCGCCTTTGGCCTATCGGTCGTCTTCACATTGGTGCCGGCGGCCTATCTGGCGGTCAAGCTGGCCGGCGCGGCCTATCTCATCTGGCTCGGCATCACCATCATCATCCGACGCAACGAGACGCAGACCGGTGTCGCGAAAACCAAAAGCCCACGACGGGCGTTCATGGAAAGCGTGCTCGTCGAGGTACTCAATCCCAAAACGGCGATTTTCTTCATCGCTTTCCTGCCCCAATTTGCCGATCCGGCGGCGTCATTGCCACTTTGGGCGCAGTTGATGATTCTCGGCACCATCGTCAATCTGACATTTTCGTCGGCCGACATATTCTGCGTTTATTTCGCCGGCGCCGTGGTCGACCGGCTGCGCCGGTCCAGCCGGGCGCAGCGGGTCACCCGTTATCTCGGCGGCAGTTTGATGATCGGTTTAGGCGGGAAGCTGGCGCTCGACAACTGAAGCCGATCACCGAAGCGCCGTTGTATCCAGACCAACTTATTCTTGCGCAGCCTGGTATTAAATGGCACTCCTATTTGAGTGGATTACCGAGCACGGATGGTAAGCACCGGTTTGTAAAAAACATCGATCACGGATCGGTTTTGATGTTGCGCTTTCGTGACGATAGCGTTCTCACGGCCTGTTACCGTTACTGGAACAGCCTGCCTGGAACCGACGGCGTTCCGGATCGCCGCGATCTGGACCCGGTTGCCATGCCGAAATCCATTCTGCCCCACCTCGTGCTGGTCGAATTCGTCGATGACAATACTGACGGGATTGTCCGCCTGGCCGGCGACGCCTTCAACGCGGCCTTCGGTTCCAATGTCACCGGGAAAAGATTGACAGACGTTACGAAAACGGATTACCGCGAATACATTGTTGGCCATATCGACATGTTGGTGCGATACCGCCTGCCACTTTATTCGGAAAGTACGTTCCGTTGGAACCAGGGCGGCCAGTGGCGCACACGAAGGCTCATGACCCCATTGAGCAACGGGATGCCGGGCGCGGTGCAAATGTGGTTTGCCGCCCAAACCTTCCCGGTGCAACTCATGCATGGCCGCCCGTTCTGGGAATTGGTCGACAACAGCGATCTGGAAGCAAACGGTTCTCCCGCCATCATCAACGAAGACGGGGCATAGTTTTCGATCTATGATCACCTCAATTCGAGTTCCGGGAGGTTCCGTATGGACGCAGATCACGGCGAAATCACCCAGGCCCTGCGCGCCTATTTCGATGGATTCTATGAAGGCGATATCGACACGTTGAAAACCATCTTCCATCCGGCCTGTCACTTGTACAGCGCGGCAACGGGCGAAGTGGAAGACCGCCCCATGGATGTGGTCTATGCCGCCGTCGCAGGCCGCATCAGCGATGCCGAACTGGGCAATCCCAAGGAAGACGCCATCATCACAGTCGATCAATCCAATCCGGAATGCGCCTTCGCCAAAGTGATGGTTGCGCTGGGGGACAAACGGTTCACGGATTACCTCACGCTGGTCAAATCCGAGGGCGAATGGCGCATCATCACCAAAACCTTTTCCTATGTGCCGCGGCCCGACTGCAAACCGTGGGCCCCGCGCTAGACGCCGTCACGAAAATCGCGCGGCGACTCGCCGGTCAGCTGACGAAAAATGTGGGTAAACGATCCGGGATCGGCATAGCCGACCCGGTAGGCGACTTCCGATAGCGAAATGTTGGTTTCGCGCAGCAGATCCTTGGCCGCCTCGACACGAATGCGCTGCAGATAGGCCTGCGGGCTGTCGCCGGTGGCGGCCTTGAAGCGGCGGCTGAAATTGCGCCCGCTCATACCCACGTCGGCGGCCAGGTCGGTAAGGCGCACATCGCCGGCGTAATTGCGTTCCAGCCATTGCTGGGCCGTCAGCACCTGGCGGTCGTGGTGATATTTCTGGCCGTCGAACGCGATATTGGCGACGGCGTAACTGCGGCTGAAACCGACCAGGAATTGGCCGGCCACCCGCCGCGCCACATCGGGCCCGTGCAGCAGTTCCAATACCGAGACGATAAGATCGCAGCCGGCCGGAATGCCGTTGGCGCAATAAAGGCCGCCGGCGTCGGTGATCGCCCGCTCCGGCCGCAGGCGCACGTCGGGATAGCGCCGCCGGAAAGTCTCGACGAACGGCGGATAGGTGGTCGCCACCTTACCGTCGAGCAGGCCGGCCTCGGCGAGAAAAAACGTCCCGGTGCTCGACGCCGCCAACGGCACGCCGCCGTCATGACAGGCCTGCAGCCACGGAATGACCGGGGCGTCGTCCGCCATGGCCTGTTCGGCACTGCCCCAGAACGCGGCGACGAACACGGCACCCGGCCGTTCGGCAGGATCGATGGCGCCGTCGACCGCCACCTCGGTTCCGGAAAAACAGCGCACGGCCGTGCCGTCGGCACTGACCAGACGCACGCTGCGGTCCGGCGCCGCCAGACCGGCTTCCCGCGTCGCCACCCAGCATAGGTCCTTGATCAGCATGAGGCTCATGCCGACTGCGCAGCGCGGTGCAAAGATAACGATATCCTTGGATGGGTCCTCCACCGGCCTCCCCCGTCGTCAACTCCCCCGACAGTGCGACAGGAACGGCGGAGACGCAATGGCCTGACGCGTCCGAATTGAGGCGCTTTGTCCGTTCCACCCCGGTATTTGGCCGGACCGCCCATTGGCCCGTGCATCGCCGGAACTTAGCCTGAGCATACGGTGGTATGGGCCGACAACGGGAGGATGCCATGAACAAATTTGTGGAACTGCAGCGGCAAGGGAGCAAGGAAAGCTGGCGGGGCGAAGAATCCCAGCCGGGCCACGATTTCGGCCGAGCCAACATGCGGGCCTGGATGGAGGCCTGCCGTGAAAACGCCTACCTCACCGACCCCGATTTCCAGCACACCCTGCGCTATCACCTGGGCGCGCACTACGACACCGTACACGGAGACTTGGCCGCGTTCGGCGACGACGTCTCCGGTCCCCTGACGGACGCGACCAGCGAAAACGACCGGCATCCCAACAATCCGCGCGTCGAACGCTACAACGGCATCGGCGAGCGCATCGAAAAAATCGTGCACCACCCGAGCTACGCCGATGCCGGCAACATGATCTACCGCACCGGCGTGGTCGGCCGCCTGGCCCGCAAGGGCGGCCTGCGCGAAGGCATGGGATTCTATTTCCTGGCCTGCCAGGCCGGCGAGGCCGGGCACAATTGCCCGGTGATCTGCAATTTTGAAATCGCCCGGCTGCTGCGCGACCTGCCCAATGTGCCCGAGCGCGATTACCTGGTCGAAAAGCTGGAGACCCTGAGTTACGACGATAACTTCACCGCCTCCCAATTCCTCACCGAGGTACAAGGCGGCTCCGATGTGGGCGCCAACGCCACCCTGGCCTGGCAGGACGATGCCGGTGACTGGCACATCCGCGGCGAGAAGTGGTTCTGCTCCAATGCCGACGCCGAACTGATCGTGCTCAGCGCCCGTTACGACGAAACCCAGGCCGGCACCAAGGGCCTGGCCATGTTCGCCGTGCCGGTGCGCAAGCCCGACGGCACATTGAACGACTATTCCTTCCGGCGATTGAAGGAGAAGCTCGGCACCCGGGCGCTGGCCTCGTCCGAAATCGATTTCCACGACGCCTACGCCATCCCCCTCGGCCCGGTCGAGAAAGGCTTCAACCGGATGATGGAGAACGTCATCCACCACTCGCGCATCGCCCTGGCCACCGCGGTTCTGGGCTTCACCCAGCGGGGTTACCGCCTGGCCCGGGTTTACGCCGACACCCGCCACGCCTTCGGCAAGCGCATCATCGACTATCCCCTGGTGCGCGAGAACCTGGCCCGCATCAAGGCCGAGTTGACCGTCGGCCTGGCCGGAACTTACGCCCTGATCGCGTTGCAGGACGCCAACGACACCGGCGAAAGCACCGACCCGGCCCGGCAGTCCTTCGGCCGCCTGATGGCCAATGTGGGCAAGAGCGTCATTTCCAAACGCGCCGTCGACAGCCTGCACCGGGCGGTCGACACCCTGGCCGGCAACGGCGCGATCGAGACCACGTCGGTGCTGCCCCGGCTGCTGCGCGAAACCGTCATCTTCGAGAATTGGGAAGGCTCCCACAACACCCTGCTGATGCAGGTGCTGCGCGACATCCACCGCTACGACCACGACAAGGCCTACTTCCAGGTCATGAACGAGGAACTGGCAACGCTTGGCGATAATTTGTCCGAGGAACGCGCGTTCATCGCAGCGGAACTTGACGTCCTCAAAGAGAAGGCCGCCGAACTGCGCACCGCCTCGCCCGAGCTGCAGACCATGAAAATCCAGCACGTTATCGACCGCATGGGCGATCTCTACTACTACCTGGCCGCCGTGCGCGAAGGCGACGACCTGGCCCAGGCAACCGGCGATGACGCGAAGCTGGCGGCGGCCGCGTTCTACCGCCGCTGGCGTCTCAGCGACGCCCCGATCGAATGGGACGACACCATGCTCGGCCTGATCGCCCGGGTAGTGCGGGCGGCGTAGCGGCACGCCGGCGCGGCGGAGAAACCGGCAGGTGGATTGCCACGGCTTGTCCGTGGCACCATCTTGTTTGCAGTCCTTTCACTGCCGCCGGAGCCGTGCCGCCCATGACAGACGCCAAGATCGCCGACACCAAACCCGCGCCCGTCGAGCTGAAAGCCGGCAAGAACTACGCCTGGTGCGCCTGCGGCCGGTCCAGGACCCAGCCGTTCTGCGACGGCTCGCACAAGGGCTCCGGCATAAAGCCGGTGGTGTTCAAGGTCGAGGAGGACGGACGGCAGTTCCTGTGTCAGTGCAAACGCACCGGCAAGCCGCCCTATTGCGACGGCAGCCATAAGCGCATCACCCAGGAAGACCTGGACGCCGATCAGGGTCTGGAAACCGTCTGGGTCAAGGTGGCCGGGCCAGACGACCTGGCCGACCGCGAAGTGCGGGCGGTGCAGGCCGGGTCCAAGACCATCGCCCTGACCCGGCTGGGCGACGCGTTCGGCGCACTGGACAATGCCTGCCCGCACCAGGGCGGGCCGCTGGGCGAAGGCACCATCGACTGCGACGACAAGGGTGATTGCTGGCTGCGTTGTCCGTGGCACGGCTGGGACTTCGACCCGATCACCGGCAAGGCGCCCGAGGGCATGGACGACAAGGCCGACACCTATCCGCTCGAGGTGCGCGACGATGGTATCTACGTGCAGATCAAGGAACGGCGCGAGCGCGTCCGCACCGTCAGCGACGTCATGGCCGAGACCATGGTCAACTGGGGCGTCAGCCACGTGTTCGGTATGGTCGGGCACAGCAATCTTGGCCTGGCCGACGCCATCCGGGTGCGCGAGGAGGCGGGCGAACTCACCTTCATCGGCATCCGTCACGAAGGCGCCGCGGCCTTCGCCTGCTCGGGCTACGCCAAGCTGACCGGCACGCCGGCCGCCTGCCTGACGATTGCCGGGCCCGGCGCCACCAATCTTCTCACCGGCCTGTGGGACGCCAAAGTGGACCGCGCACCTGTGCTGGCCTTGACCGGCCAAGTCAACACCCAGGTGTTCGGCCCCGGTGCGTTCCAGGAAATCGATCTCTCGTCGGCGTTCGAGGCGGTGAGCCGCTTCAGCCAGACCGTCCTGCCGGGCAGCAAACATGCCGAGCTGATGACGCTGGCGCTCAAACACGCCGTCGTCGAGCGCGATGTCGCCCACCTGATCTTCCCCGACGAAGTGCAGGTAATCCCCGCGGAGGACGGTGCCGAGGCTTCGGGCCCTGCGGGCCGCTTGAGCGCCACCGCCATCGCCCCGCCCGACGACGCCCTGAACGAGGCCATGGACAGGATCGCCCAGGCGGAACATCCGGCCATCATCGTCGGCTACGGTGCCCGCGACTCCATGGCGGCGATCACGGCACTGGCCGAGCGGTTGAACGCGCCGGTGCTGACCACCTTCAAGGCCAAGGGCCAGATTGCGGACGATCACCCTCTGGCCGCCGGGGTGCTGGGGCGCAGCGGCACGCCGGTCGCGAGCTGGGCCATGAACGGCGCCGACCTGTTGATCGTGTTCGGCGCATCGTTTTCCAACCACACCGGCATCGAAGCCAAGAAGCCGATCATCCAGGTCGATTTCGACCGCATGGCCCTGGGCAAGTTCCACGGCGTCGACGTGCCTGTGTGGGGCGAGATCGGCGTCACGGCATCACGCATGATGAACGCCCTGCCCGCCGAAACGCCCGCCGTTGATGCCCGTGCCGAACTGGCCGAGCGCTGGCGGCAGTGGCGCGACGAGAAGGCCCGCCGGGCGATCAAGACGGGCAGTTCGGGCATCTCCTCGGCGGCCGTGTTCGCGACGCTGTCCGACCTCTGCCCCGCAGACGCGGTCATCGCCGTTGATGTCGGCAACAACACTTATTCGTTCGGCCGCTATTTCGAATGCAAGGGGCAGTCGGTGTTGATGTCGGGCTATCTCGGTTCCATCGGTTTCTGCCTGCCCGCCGCCATCGGCGCCTGGGCGGCAACCCAGGTCCCCGGCCCGCACCAGGGCCGGCCGGTGCTGGCGATCAGCGGTGACGGCGGCTTCGGCCAGTACATGGGCGAGTTCACCACGGCCGTGAAGTACGGCATGAACCTCACGCATATCCTGCTCAACAACGGCGAACTCGGCAAAATCTCCAAGGAGCAGCGGGCCGGCAACTGGCCGGTCTGGCAGACCGCCCTGCAAAACCCCGACTTCGCCCAATTCGCCCGCAACTGCGGTGGCTACGGCGTGCGGGTGGAGACAGCGGATGCGTTGGGCGATGCCATCCAGCAGGTGCTGGCCCACGACGGCCCGGCGTTGGTCGAGGTCATGACCGACGCGGCGTTGATTTGAAAGGCTGCAGAGGTACTAGAAGAGAGTGGCGATGATTGGGTAGACCGGACGCTACACCGCTTCCGCCAGAAACTCGACGCGCTCCTGGTGCCGGATACCGATGGAGTCCAAGGCCGCCGCCAGGGACCGGTAGCTTGATTCGTGATCCAGGTCGAGCAGCCGGCGAACGATGCCCTCGCTTTTACCCAGCATCTTCGCGAACGCCCGGTTGGACAGGCCGCGTTCCACCAGGCCGTGATACAGGGCCAGCTTGTTCTGCGCCAGAAACGGAATGCGGACCACGTTGCCGGCACGACTGTCGCCCACGGGAACCGGCTGGCGCCGTTCGATCCGGCCACGCAATGCGGCGATCACCGCGTCGAGGGCATAGGCCTCGATATCCCGGTCATTTTCGTCGTGCGGAATGAAGCAGGCGATTTCCGGGAAATCCGGAAAGTCCAACGCCAGTCCATCGTCTTCGGGCACCACCCGATAAGGGTAGGCATCGAAGGTCCAAACAAACCTGTTGATACGCGGCGCCGCGTTCTGATTTGCCGTCATGATATCCCCGCCAATTTCATGGATTTCGCCGAACACCAACCGTGTCACGGGCTGGTGCGTTCACAGTCTTCGGCCAAGGCAACGGCTCTCGCCGCCGCCACATTGGTACGCCGCTGGGTTTTACGGACATCGTGTGGATCATATTTTGCAGTCACACGGCGCATCGCGCTTTCAGCACCGTATTCATCCCGTAATCACAAGAAATGCGTACAAAATAGTACGCATTTCTTGTGATTTGTCAAGCATTTAGTGGATTCCGGTCCATATTTCCACCCGTCCGCACCATTGGCTACAGAGTTTGCAGGAACTCGATGAGGCTATCGACGAACTCGCGAACGGCTTGCCGCGCGAGTTCGTTCGAGATGCGGTCGCGCAAGGCGCGGAGAGACCGGATGATGATACGGCGTGTGCCGGCCGGAACCTCCTTGCGGCCGCCATCGAAAACGATCGGGATTTCATCGATTCGCCGACCGTTTTCATCGGTCCGCCGCAGGATATAACTTCGATGATCACCCTTTCCACGCTTGGGGTTCTCGATGAACTCCCAGCCCTGTTCGAGACAGAATTTGCGCAGTCGTTTTCTAAATTCACGGCTGTTAATGGGTTCCATGTCCCGGGGTACTCCTGCCAATTGCTTTCGTACTCCTGGATCTCCTTCAAAGGGTCGCAGGGTTCGCTGTCGGACGTTCTCCTTATCATTCCGGAAATGGGCAATACTGGATTCCGGATTCAGAGTGCGTTCATAATTGTACGCAGAATATTTTATGTGTCAACTAACGACGCGCAATATCGAAACTTTTTCGCGCATATTGCGAAAATGACCGAAGATTATTCGAAAAATTTCGCAAACGAGTGTCGCCGGCGTGTGAACGTCTAGCCGCCCAGAAACAAAGCGGCGGCGCCGGCGACAACCAGCGCGGCGCGCAAGGCCGGGTGGAATGGGGCGATCACACCGTAGGAGATGGCGATCAGGGCGATGCCGACCTTTGCGGTGTAGGCCAGCGTGGCCAGGGGCGCCTCGGCCAGGGTGATCAGGGCGGGATTGGCAATCATGCCGAGCGGCACCAGGTAGAGGCCGAGGCCCAGCGCCATGGCGACGCCGGCGACCTTGAGCCAGTTCTCGCCGACCATGCCGGCGGCGATGAACACGGCGCCGCACACCGGCGGCGTGATGGTCGAGAGCAGCGCGAACCAAAAGACGAACAGGTGGGCCAGGAGCGGTTCCAGGCCCAGCCGCTGCAGCGCCGGCCCGGCCACCGAGACGCAGATGACGTAGGCGGCGGTGGTCGGCACTTCCATGCCCAGCAGCAGGCAGGCGAGCGCCGTGAGCAGCAGGGCCGGCCACAGCATCTCGCCCGAGCCGGACAGGATCAGCGAGGTGATCTTGACGCCGAGGCCGGTCATGCCGAGCACACCGATGACGATGGACGCGCACAGAATGATGGCGGCTATGGTGGCAATCTGCTGGCCAGCGGTCAGCATGGTCTGTTCCAGGCGGCCCAGCGTGCGGCGCCAGTCCCAGGTGAAGCGGGCGTCGAAGAACAGCAACACGAAGGCGGTCAGGATGGCGACGCAGGCGGCGTATTGCGGCGTGAAGCCGCCGAGGAACATGCGTTCCAGCAGCACGAAGAACGGCACGGCGAAGAACAGCGAGGTGACGATGACGTCGCGCCGCGCCGGGGTCGGCCAAGCGGTCCTATTATTATCAGTGGTGCGTCTTCGCCTGCGCCGAACTGGATCCCTACATCATGGCCCACTTCGACAACGCCCTGCGGCGGGAAGGCGACCTGCGTCCGCCCGACCGGAAACACGACGCCGAAATCGCCAGACGCGGGCGGGAGGATTTCGATTTCCGCGCCGCCGTGTTATCCGACCATTTCAAGACGCACGACTTCATGCTCGGAGATAACTTTTCCGGTGCCGATATCTGCGTCGGCCATAGCTGTTTCATGGCCAAGCACACGGGCCTGATCGGCGATCACCCGGCCCTTGAAAACTATTACGGCCGGCTCGCGCAACGGCCGGCGTTCCAGAGCGTATACGGCGAATTCGCCTAACGCAGTTTCCAAGACGAAACCTTCAGACAGGAGTATCGGACATGGCAGAATACATCCTTGCGTACAGTGGCGGCCGGCCGCCGGAAAGCCCCGAGGAGGGCCAAGCGCAGCAACAGCGTTGGAAGCAGTGGGTCGCCGACTTGGGTGATGCCATGGTCAATCCCGGCTCACCCATGGGGCCGTGCCAGTCGGTCAGCGCCGACGGCGTGACCGAGGGCGGCGTCCTGAGTCAGTTGATGGGTTTTTCCGTCGTCAAGGCCGACAGCATCGAGGCGGCGATCGACATGGCGAAAGCGTGCCCCTTCACCGAAATGGGTACCGTCGAGGTCGCCGAATTGATGCAGATGCCGGGTTGACGAGCCGTTCAATCAGGCAGGGAAATCAGACAAGGAGAAAACACATGACCGAATACATTTTCGCCTATCACGGTGGCAAGCCGCCGGAAACCCCGGAAGAGGGCGCGGTTGTCATGCAGCGCTGGCAGGACTGGCTGACCGGTCTGGGTGACGGCGTCGTCAACCCCGGCAATCCGGTCGGCCCGTCCAAAACCGTTGGCAACGGCGGCGTCAGTGACGGTGGCGGCGCCAATCCGCTCTCGGGCTTTACCATCGTCCGGGCCGACAGTATCGACGCCGCCATCGCCCTGACCGAAGGGTGTCCGCATTTGGATGAGGGCACCATCGAGGTTGCCGAACTGATCGTCATGCCGACGTAAACCCACCGGTACGTCACACGCATTTCAACGCTGCCAACGACGACCGCACCGCGTCCGGCAGCGGCGTGTGGGGTTCGCGGCCGAGCAGGGCGACCAGCTTGCGGTTGTCGAGCTTCACCGGCACCTGCCACAGGTAGCGCGTCTCCAGCATTTCCCGGAACAGGCGCACGAACGGTGACGCCAGAACCACGACGGACCAGGGGAAACGGCGGATCGACCGGCCCGTGAGTCCGGCTGCATCGCACACCGTCTCGGCCATATCGATTCCCCGTTCGCAGTAGTGACCGCCGAAATGAAAGGCATCGAACGGCGCCAAATCCGCGTCCCGTGTCACCAGCTGCACCATGGTTTCCGCCAAGTCGGGCAGGTACGCCCAGGCGTGACCAGTGCCGGGACTTCCGGGATAGGTCACGGATGTGAGCCGCTTGCCCGGCTTGACCAGCACGTTCTGGAACCACGACGCCGGTGCATCGGCGCCGAAATAGTCGCCGGCCCGCACCACCAGGCCCCGCAGGCCGTTGGTCGTGTCGGCGGCAACCGCGTCACGCAGCATGGTTTCCATTTCCGCGCGCACGGCGCCCTTGCGGGTCGACGGGTGCTGCGGCGTGGTTTCCGACAGCAGCGGGCCATCGTCGGGCGCGTAGTTGTAGATGTTTCCCGGCAGCACCAGACGCGCCCGTGCCCGGCGCGCGCCCGCAATCGCGTTGCGCAACATCGGCAGGGCCAATCCGCGCCAATCCCGGTATCCCGGCGGATTGGCCGCGTGTACCACCACACCGGCCGTTTCGCACGCCGCAATCACATCGGCTTCGTTCATGGCATCGCCACGATGCCAGACCATGGGCGGCAGGTCCGCGCGGTCGGGGCGCACCCGGTCCGGGTCGCGGTGCAGAGCGGCGACGGACCAGCCGTGGCGGTGAAAGGCGCGGGCGGCTTCGGCGCCGATCCCGCCGGTCACGCCGATGATCAAAACGGTCTTCTGCATAGGTCACTCCTTCATGTTTGCCGAGGAGAGAATCAAATATTCATATTCAAATATAAATTGGCCATTTTTCGATAGTTGATATACGATTTTGCATATTATGACAGAACCTCAGTGGGACCTGTTGCGGTCGTTCGCCGCCGTCATACGCACCGGCAGCCTGTCGGGCGCCGCCCGCGACCTGAACAGCACCCAACCCACCATCGGCCGTCATATCGAACAGTTGGAACAGCAGTTGGACACCGCACTGTTCGTCCGCTCGCGCCGCGGCTTGACGCCGACGGAAACCGCTCTCGACTTGTTGCCTCATGCCGAAGCCATGGCGGCTGCCTCGTCGGCATTGCTGCGGACTGCCTCGGGCGAGCAATCCGAGGCGCGCGGCGTCGTGCGCCTGGCGGCCAGCGAAGTGGTCGGCGGTGAGATCCTGCCGCCCCTTTTAGCCCGCTTCGGCAACGACAATCCGGGCATCCAGGTCGAGCTGGTGCTCGACAACCGGGCGGAAGATCTGCTGCGGCGGGAAGCGGACATCGCGGTGCGCATGTTCCGGCCCACCCAGACCGCATTGGTCGCCCGCAAGATCGCCGACGTGCCCGTCGGCCTGTTCGCCCACAAGGACTATGTCGCCCGCCATGGCCTGCCGCAAACGCTGGAGGACCTCTATCATCACCGCGGCATCGGTCCCGACGCCAACCAGGCGCAACTGCGGGCGCTGGTGACGCTCGGTCTGAAGGGCGGCCGCGACGGCTTCCAGTACCGCTGCGACAGCGACCTGGCGCAGCATGCGCTGCTCCGCGCCGGCGCCGGCATCGGCGGTATGCAACGCCACCTCGCCGCGCGCGATCCCGACCTCGTCCCTGTACTGGCCGGTGAGATCGAGCTGCCCCTGGAAATGTGGCTGGTCATGCACGAAGACCTGAAAGCGAGCCGCCGGGTGCGGTTGCTCTACGACTTCCTCGCCACTGCGTTGACCACTGCCGTCCGCGGCTCCTAACATCGCAGTCCGGCTTGGCAAACTCCGGGAGGCACGCCATGGGCGTCAAACGGGGCCGCTGCCTGTGCGGCGCGGTGACATACGAATACGAGGGCGACGAAAACTGGCGCGGCTATTGCCATTGCGAAAGCTGCCGGCGCAACACTTCGGCGCCGGTGACGGCCTTCTTCGGTGTCGATTACGAGAAGTTCAAATTCACCGGTGACGAGCCCGGCGTTTATCAGTCCAGTCCTGGCGTCAAACGCTCGTTCTGCCGCACCTGCGGCACGCCGATGGCCTATGAAACCGAACGGCTGCCCCACGAAATCCACTTGTACGCTGCCAGTCTTGAGAACCCGGAAGACTACACACCGGCGTTCCATGTGTTCCACGCCGAGCACTTGCCGTGGCTCAGCATCGAGGATGACCTGCCGCGCCATGCCAAGTTCAGTTCCGGCTAACCACCCAGCCAAGCCGCGCGCGTAGAAAATCGATCGTGACACGCACCTTGTTGGGCAGGTAGCGGCGGCTGGGATAGAGCAGCCAGGCGGCGGTGTCGAACATAGTCGCGGTAACGCGGTGGGTCGGCAGCAGGTCGACCAACCGGCCGGACTTGCGATCCCCGTCCGTCATCCAGTCGGCCAACAAGGCCGGACCGAGGCCGTCCCGCGCCGCCTGCCGGAGCGCCAGGGCCGACGACATCACGATGTCGCCGGTGATGGCGATCTCGGTATCCCTGCCCCGCTTGTTCCGCACCCGCCACGTATCCTGGTAGTCCGCCAAACCGAACAGCAGACAACGGTGCTGCGCGAGCGCGCCGGGTTTGTCCGGCACGCCGTGTGCCTCGATGTAGGCCGGGCTGGCACACACCCGGTAGACGGTGTCGAACAGCTTGGCGGCGATGCCGCCGCCCGCAAGCCCTACGCCCGCGCCGTGGCCGCCGGATATGGGAACGACAACATTACCGGGATCGCGCAGTTGTACGACTGAAGCGAACGTCAGTCCCGGTAGGCCGGTTCGTCCTCGTCGAGAATGTCGCGGATCGCGGACAGGTGCCGGTGCGGGTAATGGCCTTCGTAGTTGGCGATTTCGTAGGCGGTCTTTTCCGCGATCTCGTCGGAAAGCACCGCCAGTTCGCGGCCGGTCGCGAGCGCCGTGATATAGGTCTCGCAGGCCCGTTCGAAATAGTAGATCAGGTCGAAGGCTTCGGCGACGGTCGGCGCCGCGGTCAGAATGCCGTGATTGCCCATCACCAGGACGGAGTGATTGCCCAACAGCGTCGACAAGCGCTCGCCTTCCTCGGCCAGGCCCAGGCCGCCATAGTGGGCATCGACGGCCACGCGGTTGAAGAAGCGGGCCGCCGACTGGTCGACCGGCGGCAGGACCGGATCCTTCATGGTCGACAGAACCGTCGCATATTTCGAATGCAGGTGCATGACGCAGCGCGCGTGCGGCACGTTGCGGTGCAGGGCGCCGTGGATATACCAGGCGGTCGCGTCGACGTTCTCGCCCAGCCCGTCGGGCTTGCCGGCATTGGCGTCGAGCAGCAGCATGTCGCTGGCCCGCATCTTGGAAAAATGACGGCCGAACGGGTTCAACAGGAACTGCGCGCCGTCATCGGACACCGCCAGGCTGAAATGATTGGCGATGCCCTCGTGCATGTTGAGCCGCGCCGTCCAGCGAAAAGCGGCGGCGAGGTCGCGGCGTTCCTCGAGATGTCCTGTCTTCAATGTCGTCACGTTTTCAGCGGTTCGAGCCATCGGTTACGCGTCCTTTTGTCGTTCGGCCATCAGGACACGACATTCGACGCCCGTGATCAACCGGAAAATGATCGGCAATCCAGGGCGTCTTCGCGTCCAGAAGCGTTCCTAACCCATGGACGCAATGCTAAGATCATTTGCAGGACATGCGTGCAGCACGATGCTGTCGCTATGGGGGGATGATTTGGCCGAATACGCACCCGGGACGCATCCCGATCTGCCGCCGCCGCGCGGCACGTCGGGTTTGGCCGGCTGGCTTCGTCGCAATTTGTTCGCCTCGCCCCTGGACACGTTTCTGACGATTGTCGGTGCCGCCCTGATTGTTGCGATCGCCGTCCCAGTTCTGCAATGGTCGGTGGTCGATGCGGCCTGGTGGGGCGAAGCAGCCAAGGTCTGCTTCGATGAACACGGCCAAACGATCGCAGGCGCGTGTTGGCCTCTTGCCGGAACGGTTTTTAAAGAGATGATGCTCGGTGACTATCACACCGACGCAGCGTGGCGCATCATTTTGGTACTCTTGTTGGGCGGTGTATGCACAGTGTGGATGATTGTGCCCCGCGCACCCGGCAAGATCGCCATCAGCGTTTTCATGGCCATCGTCTATCCCTTTCTTGCCACGATCATCGTTTTTGCCGGCCTTCAGTTGGAACCCCGCGCGTTGAACGGATTTGCAGCCCTGTTGATGGCAACCATCGCCGCCGGGTTCGGCGCATTGGTTTTCGGCGTCTTGCTGACACTGGGTCGGCAAAGCCGGTTTCCGGTGATTTGTTGGTTCTCCGCCTGCGCCACCGAAATCGGGCACGCCGTGCCCATGCAGCTTGCGGCGATTGCCACCTTTTCCATCACACCGTTGGTCATGTGGGACTTCTATCGCCTGATGCCGAACTTCTATTTTCTCGTGCTGGCCCTGGCTATGGTGCTTTCCACATATATGGCCGAGGTTATCCGAGGTGGCCTGATGGCGGTCGGTGATACGCCGTATGCCATCGCCAAGTCATTGGGCATGGGCCGCTGGCGAACCATGCAATCCGTCGTGTTGCCACTGGCGTTGCGGCTGGCCGCGCCCGGTATCGTCAGCATAGTGGCCGGAATGGTCAAAGCGACAACCGCGATCATGATCTTCTCGGCTGTACCCCAGATCCGTTTCTTGAACGAAACGGGCCTCTATGGTTTCGACACTAGTCTTTTCGTCATCAACGCCGCCGTGTTTTTCGCGATCGGTTACGGCTTGTCGTACTACGGTCGGCGTCTTGAACGGCGCCTCGCCGCCGATCCGCGCGTGACCGATGCGCAACGCCGTCGCTTGTTGACGTCACCGAAGTATGCCGACGCCAAACAGTCCGCCACGTCATTGGGATGACCCTGGTGCTGGTCAATATGGCCATCACTAAGGTTATGATGGCGGGGCAAGCAAAGGATCGGCCGATGAGACCGGACAACGACAATATCCCCCCCATTCCCTGCCGGCATTGTGGCGCCGACTGGCGCATCGGGGCGTTTACCGAGGGTTGCGTGGAATGCGGCGGCGGCGCATTGACACGGTACTGCCCGCTGTGCGGCGGTGCCTGCGCGCAGACCTGGCGCAGGTCGGTCATCGATTCCAACGACTCAGGCACCGCCCACTGGTCCGGCACGTGCTTTCTAGCCGACGCCGGCGATTCGGCCGACACCGTGCGTAGCGCAGGCCGGGTGGAATGGTGGCTCGACGAATCCGCCTTGCCCGACCTGTTGTGGGCGCTGCTGGTCGATGCGCCGACGGGCGGTGTTCTGGTGCGCGACCTGGACGGTACGGATCATCGATTTGACGACTACGACACCGCCATCGGTTGGCTGCGGCAGGACGAATATGAGCGTCTTGATCACCTGCGCGCCGAGGAAAATTTCGTCCCGGCAAGACCGCCGCCCGTCGCCTGGCTCGGCAAGCGGTTTATCGAGATACACTGATCCCTCTTCAAGAATTTCGGTCCAAGTGGCGGCGCCACGGCGTTGGAGCTATGCTGGCCATGCGGGAGACACGGCATGGTAGATGACATTGCAGGCGTACGCAGGCTCGCCGCGATACTGGCCATCGATATGGTCGGGTTCTCGCGGCTGATGGAAGCCGACGAAGACGGCACGCTGGCGCGGCAACGGGATTTGCGCGCCAACCTGATCGACCCTGCTGTACAACGCCTTCACGGTCGTATTTTCAAAACCACCGGAGACGGACTGCTCGCCGAGTTTTCCAGCGCGACCGACGCCATGGCTTGCGCCGCCGAAGTGCAGGTGGGCATAGCCGCCCAAGAACGGGATGCCGGCGAGCAGGCGATACGCTACCGCATTGGCATTAATATGGGCGATGTCGTCGAACAGGATGACGACCTGTTCGGCGACGGCGTCAATGTCGCCGCGCGGCTCGAAGCACTGTCGCCTGTCGGCGGCGTCGCCCTCGCGGATGCCGTATACCGCAGTGTTGCCGGCAAACTCGACCTGCAATTCGAAGATAGCGGCGAACAACAGGTCAAGAACATCAGCAAGCCGGTTCGTGTGTGGACCTGGAGGCCGGTCGCCACCGACGACGAAAGCGAAGCAACACACGAGGGACCGGGCCTATCGCCGCTCGCCGCCGAACAGGATATCCGATTCTGCCGCGCCGCGGACGGCTGCCAGATTGCTTTCGCCACGGTCGGCCGGGGCCCGCCGCTGTACAAGGCGCCCAACTGGCTCAATCATCTGGAATATGACTGGCGCAGCCCCGCATGGCGTCACATGCTGCGATTCCTGGCCGACGAGCATACCTTGCTGCGGTTTGACCAGCGTGGCACCGGCCTGTCGGACTGGGACGTCCCGGCGCTGTCTTTCGAGGCCATGGTCGACGATATGGCGCTGGTCGCCGAGGCCGGCGGTTTCGAACGCGGTCCCTTGCTCGGCGTTTCGCAAGGCTGTGCCTTCTCGATCGCCTTTGCCGCCCGCTATCCCGAACGGGTCAGCAAGCTCGTGCTGTATGGCGGTTTCGCCAAGGGCTGGATGAGCACCCATTCCGAGACCGACAAGGAACGCTTCGCGTTACAGCGCCAGATGATCGTTCAGGGCTGGGGTCAGGACAACCCCGCCTTTTTGCAGTTCTTCTCGACTCTGTTCATGCCCGAGGCGACACGGCAGCAGATGGACGAGTTCAATCAATTGCAGCGCACGACGACGACGCCGGAAAACGCGGCTACGCTTCGCGATATCTTCGGTTCCGCCAATGTCGCAGGCGACCTTGCGCGCATCACGGCACCGACACTGGTTCTGCATTGCCGGAATGACGGCGTCGTGCCGTTCGACGCCGGACGCAAGATGGCCGCCCACATTCCCGGCGCCCGTTTCGTGCCGCTGGAAGGTGACAATCATCTGATCCTGGAAACCGACCCGGCATGGCCGCGTTTCATGCAGGAAGTGCGAACCTTTCTGGCCGGCGACCAGGCGGCGGGTTCCGGATGACGATGCGCACGCGACGGTACAGCGGCCCAACCGGATCTGGATGGCAAACGAGGAAGCCGTACTCGGTAAGAAGCCGATGATAGCCCGGGCCAACTATGTCGGCCCGAAGAAGGACTTCATGACGGTCGAGGATTTGCTGCTGCCGCTTTCCGGTGACGGCGACACCGTCGACATGCTGATGATCAGCCTGGACTATTTTCACCGGGACTAACCCCGTCACGCGGATCGGGCAAACCGGATTCCGTTCCGGCCGGAGCCCTTGGCAGCGTACATGGCGCGGTCGGCGGCTTTGATCGGCGAATCCTTGTCGAGGGCGCCGTCGGGATGGAGGCTGGCGCCCGCCAAGCGGTCCCGCCCATATAGACGGTGGACTTTTCCAGGGCCGCCGGAACGGTCCCGGCAAACATCCCGGCCCATCGTGGTTCCGGGGCGCCTTCACTCCGGCATCTGGATGGCCGGCCAATCGCCGGTCACACCGGCCTGCACCGGTCGCTCCAGATAGGTGGACAGGACCACGTAGCTGCGCGTCGATTTGACACCCGGCGTGTCGTAGAGAATGGCCAACAGGGACTCCAGATCATGGGTATCCCGGGCGCGGACCTTGAGCAACATGCACGTATCGCCCGCGACGGAGTGAATTTCCTCGACTTCCGGATATTGTTCGATGGCCATCAGACTCTGGGTCTTGCCCCAGCCCGTCGTATCCACGTGAACAAACGCCAGCAACGGCTTGCCGATCTGCTTGGCATTCAGTTGCGCCGCGGTGGCGGCGATGACGCCGTCCCGGCGCAGGCGTTTGACCCGTTCGTGCACGGCCGGCGCCGACAATCCCACCTGTTCCGCCAGGCGGGCATAGCTCTGGCCCGCATCGGCCACCAGCGCGCTTAAGATTTTTCGGTCAAACCGGTCGAGAGAACGGGACCTGGTGTCGTTCCGCTGAATCGTATCTGTTTCTGACGTCATGACGTATATTCCGCTTTGTTGCCGAATATCATTCGGTAATATTCACATAATGCATAATGAAAATCTACATTCTTTCGTTTCCACCGATTCCGGTTCCACAAGCAAAATCGTCTGGATTTTGACCGGGAGCATCGCCGCGATCGGCGCCAACTCCCTGGCGCTGGGCCCGATCGCACCCAACATCGCCGCGGCGCTGCAGGCCGACATCACGCAGGTCATGGCCGCCGCCGGCGGTTATGGCATCGGCACCGCGTTGGGCGCCTTGTTGCTGGCCGGCCTGATTGACCGCTTCGGCGCCCGCCGGGCGCTCGTGACGGCATTGTCCGCCTTGACCGCCGCGTTCGTCGCCAGCGCACTGACGCCCAATGTCGTGGGATTGATCGGGGCGCAGGCCATGGCGGGACTGGCGGCAGGGGTCGGCTTGCCGGCAATCTATGCCTTCGCCGCGTCCGTCGCTCCCGCCGGGCGCGAAAACGCCGTCGTCGGGCGTGTCCTGATCGGCTGGACATTGAGCCTTGTCGCCGGTGTCACTCTGTCCGCGTTGCTTTCCGATCTAGTCGGCTGGCGCGCGGTGTATATCTCGTTGGCGGCCGTCACCCTGCTGGCCGCGGCCGCGGTCCAGGTCACCCGCCCGCCACGGGAGCACGCGGAGCCAAAGGGACCGGCCATGTCACCGGTTAAGGCGCTGGGCATCAGGGGTGTACCCGTTCTTCTTGTCATCTGTTTTGCCTACATGACGGCGTTCTACGGCACCTACGCCTATATCGGCGACCACATCCACACGGCGCTCGGCTGGCCCGTCAGCGCCAACGCGGCGATCGCCTTGAGCTACGGCATCGGTTTCGGTGCCGCCGCCCTGGGCGACCCGTGGATCGACCGCCTCGGCGCCCGGCGCGTCATGCCCCATGCCTATACGGCCATCGCGCTGGTTTACGCCGCGATGGCGTTATCGGCCGGAAGCTTTGCCGGTCTGATCGTTTTGGCGTTTCTGTGGGGCCTGTTCAATCACTTCGGCCTCAACCTGATCGTGGCCGGCCTGGCCGTCATCGATCCGGGCCGGCGCGGTGCCATCCTGGGCCTGAACAGCGCCGTCACTTACGCCGCCGCCAGCGTCGGCGCGGTCAGTTTCGGGCCGCTCTACACGTCCGCCGGTTTCGATCCGCTATGTTATGTCGCCGCCGGCTGCGTGGTGTTCGCCGCGCTGGTGGCGATTATTGCCGGCGGGGGTCACCGAACACGTCGTCCAAAAATCTGGTGAACCAGTCGTGCAGCCGGGCGTCGTGGCGGCCGAACAGGGCGTCCTGCTCGGCCCGGGTCTGGGTGCCGGGCTTGCCGTAATTGCCGGCCAGCACCCGCTGCCATTGATCGAGGATCGGCCGGGTCAGTTCGGGATGGAATTGAAACCCATACGTCATTTGGCCGACGCGGTAGGCCTGGTTGGGAAACACCTCCCCCCGGGCCAGCAGCGTGGCCCCGGCCGGCAGATCGAAACCCTGGGCGTTGCCGGCCGGCACATGCAGCGGCGGTCCCGGATCGTGGCCCGGCAATATGTCCAGACCATCGTCGGTCGGGTCGAGCGGATAGTAGCCGAAGGCCACATGTCCGTCGTCGTGATAGCCCACGTGGGCACCCAAATGCAGCGCGAGCATCTGCGCGCCCAGGCAAATGCCGACCACCGGCACGTCCCGCTTCATCGCCTTGTCGGCCAGGGCGATTTCATCACGGAGATAGGACGCGGCATCCAGATCGGTGACCATCTGCGGCCCGCCCATGATGACGATACCGGCGGTGCGCTCGTCGACGTCCGGCACCGCTTCGCCGTCGTAGGACGCGACGGAACGCACGGCGAAGCCCCGCGCCGCCAGATGCTTCTGGCCGCGGTCGGGTTCCGGCATGGGGCCGTGTTCGAGGATGAAGATCTCACGCATGGTTTGCCCTGCCGTCAGATCGCCACCGGCAGGTCGGTGACTTCGCGGAAGCGGATGCGGTTGGCGATCACGGCCGGGCCGATCAGGTGCAATGTCGGGAAGCGCCGGAACAGCTTGCCGAAGGCGATGACGCCCTCGATCCGTGCCAGGGAATTGCCGGCGCAGACATGGATGCCGAGACCGAACGAGAGATGCCGGTTGGGCCGGCGGCCGATGTCGAAGGTGTCGGGATAGGGGAACTGTTCGGGATCGCGGTTGCCCGAGGCGATCAGCAGATTGACCTGCGTGCCGGCCGGCAGCGGCACGCCGCTCAATTCGGTGTCCATGGTGGCACGGCGGTTGTTGATCTGGATCGGCGCCTGGTAGCGCAGGATTTCCTCGACGCAGCTCTCGATCAGCGACGGGTCGTCGCGCAGGCGCTGCACCTGGTCCGGCCGCCGGAGCATTTCGTGCACGCCGTGGGAGATCATGTTGGTTGAGGTTTCATGCCCGGCATTGAGCATGAAGATGCACTGGTGCAGCAGCTCCAGTTCGGTCAGCTTCTCGCCGTCCTCCTCGGCGTTCATCAGCGCGGTCAGGATCTCGCCGTCGGATCCGTCCGTGGGATGGGCGCGGCGGTGGGCCACCAGGTCGCGTAGGTAAGCCTTGAAGTCGGTTACCGCCCGGTTGCCGGTGTCGAATTGCGCCTGGCTCAGTTTGGGTTCCAGCGCCGTAAGGATGGCCAGCGCCCAGTCGCGGATCAGCATGCGGTCCTCGCCCGGCACGCCCAGCATGTCGCACACCACCTCGATCGGCAGCTTGAAGGAGAAGTCGTCGACCACGTTCATGGTCCGGCGGTCCTCCAGTTCGTCCAGGTATTGATCGACCAGCGATTCGATGCGCGGTTTCAGGGCCTCCAGCGCGGCCCGGGTGAAGGCGGCCTGGAACAGGCCGCGGATGCGTTTGTGATCGGGCGGATCGGTGAACACGACACTGGTGGTGTGATGTTCATAGAGCGGGCTGTCGCCGAATTTGGGTTTGAACTCGACCTTCTTGCCCGAACTCCAGGTCTTGGGGTCGCGGTAGACCGTAGTCAGGTCGTCATAACGCGACAGCAGGTACGAGCCGTCCGGGTTGCGGTGGATCGGGCTGTTGCGGCGCAGCGCGGCGAAATAGCGGTAGGGATCGGCGATGTAACCGTCGGGCACGGCCGTCAGATCGAAATCCGCAATGTCGACGTCTTCATGCGCGGCCTCCGCCGCCGGCTGACCGGCCATGCCCATTGTCTCTGCTCCCCACGTTCGCTGCTCATCGGCGGGCGGTATTTTAGTGGCTTGCCCGGCAGGTGTCATGAGACCCGCCGAACATTCAACGGCTTGTAAAAGCCTAAATCGGCACCATGCGACAATAAACCTCCTGGACTCGGAATAACCACAACATTATTAGTGCTAATTTCTAATAATCATTCGCATTTTCAATTCTATCTGAATGCGGTAAATACGAAGTCCGAAAGACAGGCCATGATGACGATCCGGAGATATTCGAACCACCTAGTCCTAACCTTGGCCCTGATCCTGGGCGGGATGTCGATTGCCGACAGCCGCGCCGGTCAAGTCCATGAAATCGATCAAATTACCGATGTTTCCGCGCTTTCGCCGGACAAGGTGTACCGGTTCAGTCCGACATACCTGTGGATCGAACCGGGCGATACGGTGCGGTTCCTCAATTCGGTCGGCCAGCACACGGTGAAAAGCATCGAGGGCATGTATCCCGAAGGAGCCCAACCGGCCGACATTTCACACGCCCCGACATACGATATCACCCTCACCGTTCCTGGTGTTTATGGCTTCAAGTGCAAGGTCCACAACCGGCACGGCATGTTCGCCCTGGTGGTGGTCGGCGACCCTTCGGCGAACCTGGAAGAAGCCAAAAAAGCACGCGTCAATGACCGCGGGAAAGCGATGTTCAAGGAGCTGTTCGTCCGCGCCGAACGCGAATGGGCGGAACGCAGGAAAAACTGATCACACGTTCAGTGTGATTCTGCAACCGGAAGAAAGTTCAACAAGGAGCGACTGCACAATGCGCAAACTCACAATTGCCCTGGCGGCGATGGTCACCGGCTGGAGCGCCTCCCACGCGCCGGCGGCGGACAATGACGCCGTTCTCAAGACCTATGGCGATATTGCGGCGGCCAAGTACGCCGATTCCTTGGACACGGCCCGCAAACTGGATAGGGCAATCGATGCCCTGCTGGCCAAACCGGGCGACGCCACCCTGGCCGCGGCGAAGAAGGCCTGGATCGACTCGCGGGTGCCTTACCAGCAGTCGGAAGTCTATCGCTTCGGCAACACGCTGGTCGACGAATGGGAAGGCAAGGTCAACGCCTGGCCCTTGGATGAAGGCCTGATCGATTACGTCGATCCGTCCTATGGCAGCGACAGCGACGAGAACCGGCTCTACACCGCCAACGTCATCGCCAACCCGACGCTGAAATTCGGCGGCAAGACCGTTGACGCAGCCAAGATTCACAAGGCCCTGATCCAGGACCTGCACGAGATCGACGATGTCGAGGCAAACGTCACCACCGGATATCACGCCATCGAATTTCTGCTCTGGGGGCAGGATCTGAACGGTACCGGCCCCGGCGCCGGCGCCCGGCCGGCAACGGATTTCTCGCTGGACGCCTGTACCGGCGGCAACTGCGACCGCCGCCGCGCCTATCTGAAGGCCGCGTCGGAGCTTCTGATCGACGACCTGAAAGAGATGGTCGCCGCGTGGCAACCCGGCGGTGCGGCCCGCAAGGCCCTGGCCGACGGCGGAGCCAAGCGCGGCCTTTCGGTCATCGTCACGGGCATGGGCAGCCTGTCGTACGGCGAACTGGCCGGTGAGCGTATGAAGCTCGGCCTTTTGTTGCACGACCCGGAGGAAGAGCACGACTGCTTCTCCGACAACACCCATAACTCGCATTACTACGATGCCGTCGGCGTTCGCAATGTCTACATTGGCCGCTACGAAGGCCCCACCGGCAACGGCGTGCAGGGCCCGTCGCTCAGCGACCTGGTCAAGGCCCGGGCGCCCAAGCTCGATGCCGAAATGCGCGCCAAGCTGAACGCCACAATCGCCGCGTTCACGGCGATCAAGAAATCGGCGGACAGCGGCACCATGGCCTATGACCAAATGATCGCCGAAGGCAACGCCAAGGGCAATGCCATGATCCAAAACGCCATCGACGCCCTGGTCGATCAGACCAGAACGATCGAAAAGGTTGTGACGGCGCTGGAGTTGGGTAAATTGGAATTCGAAGGATCCGACAGTCTGGACAATCCAAACGCCGTATTTCAGTGATTGAACGATACATCTTGAACAAGACCCTGGGCGCCGCTTTTGCGGCGTCCATCGTCTTGGGCCTATCCCAGGTATCATGGGCCGGCATGAGCGCCGCGCAGCGCGCCGCAATCCTGGCTCCGACCGACGACTTCTCCCGCGCCGAAAGGTGGGAGGCCCTGCCCGGCGGCGGCGCCACCAACCGCAAGCGTCTGGACCGGGAAGCCTTTTCCCAGCCATCCGCCAACCTGCCCTTCAAGGCGCGCGCCGATTTCTTCGTCGGCAACGGCCTGTTCCGCCGCATCTGGGTGACGGCACCGGCCTCGACCCAGGCCGCCGACGGCCTGGGCCCGATCTACAACGCCCGCGCCTGCCAGCGCTGCCACCTGAAGGACGGACGCGGTCATCCGCCGGCCGATGCCGAGGACAGCGCCGTGTCCATGTTCCTGCGGGTTTCGGTGCCGCCGGCAAACGACGCGCAGCGCGAACTTCTGGCCGAACTCAAGGCCGCGGTGATTCCGGAACCCGTTTACGGCAGCCAGATCCAGGACATCGCCAATCCCGGCCACCCGCCCGAGGGCCGCATGGTGATCGCATACGCCGACGTGCCGGTGAAACTGGCGGACGACGAAACCGTCATCCTGCGCAAGCCCACCTATGCCCTCGCCGACCTTGGTTACGGTCCGCTGCATCCCGACGCCATGTTCTCACCGCGCGTCGCCCAGCCCATGATCGGCCTCGGTTTGCTCGAAGCCGTCGCCGCCGAGGACATCCTGGCCGCCGCGGACCCGGACGACGCGAACAACGACGGCATCTCCGGCAAGGCCAACCGGGTCTGGAGCGTCGCCGCCGGCAAGCCCATGCTCGGCCGCTTCGGCTGGAAGGCGGGCAAGCCCAGCCTCGCCGAACAGAACGCCGCCGCCATGGCCGGCGACATCGGCATCTCCAACCCCCTCGCCCCGTTCGCCGCCGGCGATTGCACCGAGGCGCAGGACAAATGCCGGTCGGCACCCAACGGCAACAGCCCTCAGTACGACGATCTGGAAGCCTCGGCCGAGGTCATGGACCTGATCCTGTTTTACGTGCGCCACGTCGCCGTGCCTGAACGGCGCGATGTCGATGATGTCACCGTGCTCCGCGGGAAGTCCCTGTTCTACGGCGCGGGCTGCACGGGGTGCCATACGCCGAAGTTCGCCACCCGCCGCAAGGGTGTCGATCCCCGGCTCGCCGGGCAACTGATCTGGCCCTATTCGGACATGTTGCTGCACGACATGGGTGACGGCCTTGCCGACAACCGGCCGGAAGGTCTGGCCACAGGCCGCGAATGGCGCACCCAACCCTTGTGGGGCATCGGCCTGACGCACAAGGTCAGCGGTCATACCCAATTCCTGCACGACGGCCGCGCCCGCAACCTGACCGAAGCCATCCTGTGGCACGGCGGCGAGGCCCAGGCCAGCCGCGACGCCTTCGCCGCCATGCCCAAGGCCGACCGCGACGCCCTGCTGGCCTTTCTCAATTCGTTGTAGGATGGCGCCATGTTGACCCGTGCCCTCGTCACGCTTCTGTCGTTTTGCCTGGCCGCCACGGTGGCCCGGGCCGAGCCGGATTTCGGCGAACTCGCACAGGCGGTCACGGACGGCGTCATCATCCCGGCCTATCGCGACCTGATGGCCAAGGAAGTCGCACTGGCCGACACCGCGTCCGCCTTTTGCGCCGCCCCCGACGCCGCGGGTCTGGCCAAAACCCGAGCCGCGTTCCACGCCGTCATGGACGTCTGGCAACGGCTGCAATCGTTTTCCTATGGGCCGGTTACCGAGAACGGCCGCGAATCCCGGTTCTTCTTCTGGCCCGACAAGGGCGGTGTCGGTGCCCGGCAGTTGAAGCGGGCCTTGAAGAAGCGCGATCCGGCGTTGCTCGCACCTGGTGGCCTGGCCGGCAAGAGCGTCGCCCTGCAAAGCCTGGCCGCCGTCGAACGCATCCTGTTTTCCAGCGCGGAGGCCATGACCGAACCGAATGCCTCCGATTATCACCGCTACGCCTGCCGGCTCGCGGCTTCCATGGCCCGTTTCCAGGAAGATCTGGCGGCGCAGGTTTTGGATGACTGGCTGCGGGCGGGCGGATTCCGTGATGCCGTCCTGAGCGCCGCCGACGGCAACGAACTGTATTACGACGACAGGGACGCCGCCACCGATGTTCTGAAAAGCCTGTCCGGCGTGTTCGACGCGGCCATCAAACTGAAGCTCGACCGGCCGCTCGGCAAGAGCCTCGAGGACGCCCGGCCACGCCGGGCGGAGAGCTGGCGCAGCCGCCGATCGCTGGCCAACATCGCCGCCAATCTGGAAAGCGCGCTGGCGGTGACCACCGTACCGGGCGGCCTGGCGGATCAGTTGCGCAACGCGGGCGCCGAGGCCCTGGCCGACGGTTTCACCGGTGCCATCGAGCAGGCATTGGAACGAGCACGCGATGACGCCATGCCGCTGCACGATGCCGTGACCGAGATCAGACCGCGGTTCCGGATCGAGGTCCTGCGCGAGAAGATCCTCGGTCTGCACCTGCTGGTCAACGAAGCGATCGCCGTCGAACTCGGCATCAATCTCGGCTTCAATGCCCGCGACGGAGACTGACCCATGACACTGAACCGGCGCAGATTTTTGTCCGCGGCCGGCGGGGCATTGGCATGCGGCGTCTGGATCGGGCCGATCGCGCAAGCGGCGCAACCGCCCCGGCACATCCTCAGTTGCGGGACCGACAAGGACAAAAACCACTTCGTGGCCCGATTCGACCCGTCGGGCCCGCTTCTCTGGCGGCAGCCGCTTCCGGGCCGGGGACACGGAATCGCCGTGAGGCGTTCCGGATCAGTCGCTGCCGTCTTCGCGCGCCGGCCCGGCACCTATGTCGGCATCATCGATAGCGATACCGGCCAACGGGTCATGGACATAACATCGCCGCAAGGACGGCATTACTATGGCCACGGCGTGTATTCCGCCGATGGCCGGTATCTGTTGGCCGGCGAGAACGATTACGAATCCGGCGACGGTGTTGTCGCCGTTTATGATGCCGTCGATGGCTACAAGCGTGCGGGCGAGTTTCCGAGTCACGGCACCGGTCCGCATCAGATCGCGTGGCTGCCCGACGGCAAGACGCTCGCGATAGCCAACGGCGGCATCCGCACCCATCCGGATCACGGGCGGACCAAGCTCAACCTGGACAGCATGCGCCCGAACCTGGCGTTCGTCGACGTGGCGTCGGGCCAGGCCGTCGACGTCATGGAATTGGAACCCGGCTGGCACCAGTTGTCCATTCGCCACATCGCCGTCAACGTTTCCGGAGACGTGGCCTTCGCCATGCAGTTCCAGGGCGGCAAATCCGCCAAGGTGCCGTTGGTAGGTGTTCACCGCCCGGGGGGCCCGACAAGACTGCTTCGCGCACCGGGACCCATCGAACGGAAACTCCGCCATTACATCGGCAGCGTCGCGTTCGACACGTCGGGCCGCGTGGTCGCGGCCACGGCGCCGCGCGGCGGTTTGGCCGTGTTCTGGAACGCGGCCGACGGCCGGTTCCTCGGACACCTGAAAGCCCGGGACGTCTGCGGCCTGGCACCGGCGGCCGAACCGGGCGCGTTCGTGCTCACCACAGGCGACGGAACGGTGCTCCGGCACAACCCCGTGCGCGGTGGTTCCCGGCCGGCCACAACCCCGGTTGGCGGCATGCATTGGGACAACCACGCTGCTATTTTATTTTAGTTTTCAGTCGCTTACGATTTAATTCAACCAATTGGTTGAATTTCTACTTGACCCTGGCTGATCCGCCCCCAATTATTAAACCAGATGGTTAAATAAATAGACGACAGCGGACAAGGAGAACGATGATGAGCGCCCCCAACGTGGTTTCCCGAGAAGAGTGGCTCACGCAACGCAAACAATTGCTGGAGCGCGAGAAGGCCTTCACCCGCGAACGCGACGCCCTGTCGGCGGCCCGGCGCGAACTGCCCTGGGTCAGGATCGACAGGGATTATGTCTTCGATGGCGAGAACGGCCCTGTCCGCATGGCTGAGTTGTTCGGCGACTGCAGCCAGCTGATCGTCTATCACTTCATGTTCGGCAAGGACTGGGAGAACCCATGCGTCAGTTGTTCGTTCTGGGCCGACAATTTCAACGGCATCGAACCGCACCTCAACGCCCGCGACACCGCCTTCGCCGCAATCTCGCGCGGCCCGCTCGACAAGCTCCTGGCCGTCAGGAAACGGCTGGGCTGGAACTTCCCCTGGTTGTCGTCGGGCAACACCACATTCAGCGAGGATTTTCACGCCAGCTTCCCGGACGACCGCGATCCGGACGATATGGTCGAATACAACTACCGGGAAACCAAAATTTCCATCAACGACCTGCCGGCCATCAGCGTGTTCGCCAAGGGCGGCGACGGCAGCCTCTACCACACCTATTCCGCCTACAGCCGCGGTCTGGACCTGCTCAACGGCGCCTACAACTACATCGACCTGACGCCCAAGGGCCGGGACGAACCGTCGGAAGGCAACCCCATGCATTGGGTGCGCCTGCACGACAGTTACGGCGCGGACGGTTAGAAACCGGCCCGCACCTCGGCGGCCTTGCGGCGGAAGCTGTCCTCGAGCAGGGCGGAATGGACCAGGAGCCACGGCACCCGCATGTGGTCCCGGTCCATGGCGTCCCGGGCAACGGCGCGGGCGGCTTCGGCGTCGATACCGGTGGCCTTGTCCAGCAGCGAACTCTCCAGCACCTCGGTCAACAACGGCCGCAGGGTTCCGGCGGCCAGTTTGAACACCACCAGCGGAAACCCAACCTTCTTGCGGCGCAGGCGGATGTCGTCGTGCAGCACGCCGGCCATGGCCTGGCGCAGGACATACTTGGCATAGCCGTTCTTGAACTTGATCTCGGCCGGCAGGGAAAAGGCGTAGACGGCCAGGCGCCAGTCGAGGAATGGGGACCGCACCTCGATGCCGTGGGCCATGGAGGCGCGGTCGAATTCCCGCAGAATCCAGGGCTGCCGGCCCTCGTGAAATTCGTAGTACATGCGGCGCTGAAAATTGGTGCCCGAGGCCATGGCGGCCGAATCCGCGCGCCAGGAGTCCGTCATGAGGTCGTAGGGTTCGGCCGTCAGCGCGGCGTCGGCTTCGTTGCGCCAATACAGACTTTCGAGATTGAGCCGGTCCAGCGGTTCGGGCAGTTGCTGCGCGATCTTGGAGATCCAGTCCGGCAGCGGCGCCATCATGCCGGACGCGGCGCGCACCAGATCGCGGACCCGCAGGAACTCCTCGGCCAGGGCCGGCAACGGAAACTCGACGTAACCCGCCGTCAGCTCGTCAGCGCCGTGGCCATCGAGCGAAACCTTGAAACCGCCACGGCGCAGTTCGCGGTAATTGCTCCACTGGCCGATGAACAGATAGGAAATCTCATCCGAAGCGTAGACCAGGTCCGGAATGCGGCTGAGAGCATCGCCCGTATCGAGCGGCGTATACACGGCCTCGGACCCAGAATCCCGCACCACCCGCCGCGCGGCCTCCGTTTCATCCTCCTGGTCCTCGACCATGCCGACAAAGGCGGTCGGCTTGACGGCGGCGACGCGCTGCAGGTCGCCCCGTTCGTCGTGCATGCGCGCCAGCATGGCGTGCACCGAGCTGGAATCCAGACCGCCTGACAGGGTCGTCGCCAACGGCACATCGGAACGCAACCGGACGGCGCAGGCGTCGGCGAACAGCTCGCGGAACCGCGCGACCTGCCCTTCCTCGGTCGGTGGAATGTCGACCAGGTGATCCAGGGTCCGCCACCAGCGCCGGACCGACATCCTGCCCGACAGGTCGACCGTGAGCGCGCGGCCGGGCAGCAACCGCCGCGCCCCGTCGATCAACGCGGGTTCGGTCGATTCGGCCTGCATGGTGAACCGCACCGCCGTGGCCACGGCGCGGGGATCGAAGGCGACGGTAATTTCGGGGACGGCCAGCAACCCTTTCAGCTCCGAGGAAAACGCGAGCGCCTTGCCGTCGAACCAGTAATACAACGGCTTGACGCCGAACCGGTCGCGGGCCAGGAACAGGCGGCGCTCGGCCGCGTCCCAGATGGCCAGCCCCCACATGCCGTTGAACCGGTACAGGCAATCCTCGCCCCATTCGGCATAGGCGGCCAGGACAACCTCGGTGTCGCTTTCGGTGCGGAACGTGTGACCGAGGCCGCGCAAGCTGTCGCGTACCTCGATGAAGTTGTAGACCTCGCCGTTGAACACGATCCGGTACCGGCCGTCGCCATAGGCCATGGGCTGATGCCCGGCGGCGGTGGTATCGAGGATGGACAACCGGGTGTGGGCCAGGCCGACGGGCCCGTCATGCCAGGTGCCGTTGTCGTCGGGCCCGCGATGGCGCAACAGTTCGGTCATGGCGGCCAAAACGGCCGGAGACGCCTCGGCTCCGTCCAGTCGCAGCAGTCCCGCAATGCCGCACATTCTCGGCCCCCTTGTTGACGCGCCCGGCGCGCGACCCATATCACGCACACTAGCGCATGTCAGACCCTAGCATGACAGATGTTAACAAGCATTTTGCCGCAGCACGGTTGTGGCGCGGCGTCCTGTGCTATGGTGGCCGTGCAGACGATTGGAGACAGCGCGATGAGCGATACCGGCGGCGCCGACTGGTCCCTGGCGGAGGAAGACGCCAACACCGTCAACGGATGGCTCGAGGCCGGCAGCGCGGTGCTGATCGACGTGCGCGAAACCCACGAATACGAATACGAACACATCCCGGGCGCCCTGTTGGCGCCGCTCTCGTTCCTGGATCCCACGGTCTTTCCCCGGCTCGGCGCCGCGCGGCTGGTGATCATGTGCCAGGTCGGCCGGCGCTCCGCCGCCGCGGCCAAGCAACTGGCCCAGGCCGGGTTCGAAAACCTGGTCAATCTGAAGGGCGGCCTGGACGCCTGGCGCGAGGCCGGGCTGGACACCCAGGGCGCCCGCTTCGAGGAAGAGGACTACTCCATCTAGCGGTCATCCAACGCCCAACCGGCTAAGACAATGTGGCCGGGACATGGTTTGCTCATTCACGGCACCCTGATGAATCGGTCCTCGGACGGCGAACCGATCGGCCCCATCGCCCTGAATTGGGGTTTCAAAGACCTGCAGCACCTCTCCCGCGCCTTCCGCCGCAAATACGGCCGGTCGCCGCGCAGCCTTCGCGCCGGGCGCATGCACTAACCCGTCCTTCTCAAACGCCTTGCACCTGCGCCGGCTGCAGAAACGCCGTCACGTTATCCAGCACGTCGGGCGCCCAGAGAATTCTGTGGTGGCCCAGTTCCCTGGTCTTGATCAGCTTGGACGCGGGCCAGCCGGCGGCAATCTTGTCGCCGTCGCTGTGATGAATTTCCGGATCGTCGTGATCGTAGATCAGCAGCAACCGGCCCTGGTCCCGATAGGCGTAGGCCGCGCCCTGGCTGATATCGTGCCACGTGGACCCGAGCTGCGCCGAAAACAGCTCCTTGCACCGGTCCAGCACCCGGTCGGACACGCCGATGAGCTTGCGGATCGTGCGGACCGGCGGATAGGGAAAGCGCGGCGCGGAAATGAGGACGTAATTGTCGGCGCGGATACCCTGCGTCGCCCGCGCGGCCATCAGGCACATGCCGCCGGCGGAGTGCCCGACATAGGCGTACACGTCGCGGCCGAGACGGCGGGTCAACGCGGCCACGTCTTCGGTGAACAATTCGAAGCTGGTGCGGCGCCCGCCCGACTCACCATGCCCGGTTACATCGAACACCACCGCCTGAAAGCCGCTTGCGGCCAGGTGCATGGCCAGGGGCGCCATCTGCGTGCCCCGTCCGGCCCAGCCGTGCATGCAGATGATCAACGGCCCCGCGCCCCAGCTCCAGGCCACGTTGCGGCCCCGCGGCCCGAATGTCAGGCGTTTACTTTCCGCAAGGGCGGCCCGGTCGCGGTCCTTCAGCGGCATGCGCGGATTGATGCCCGCCAGATTTTTCATCACGAGAAACATCAGACGGTCGGGCAACACCCGTCCCGCCGTTCTCATCAATCCGTACATCGATTTTGTCCCGCCGCCCTTCAATTAGACCAATCACTATAATATTGAACAATATAGACCGGTCGTTATAATTTCAAGCGAGAGGAGACCGCCGCATGGGCAAGGCCGCCATCCACAAGGACAATCTGGTGCGCACGGCGGTGACGCTGTTCCGCCGGCAGGGCTATGCCTCGACCGGTTTGCAGGAGATCCTCGAAAAGAGCGGCGCGCCGAAGGGCTCGCTCTACCACTACTTCCCCCAGGGCAAGGAGCAACTGGGCGAAGCCGCCGTCCTCGCCGCCGGCCGGGCGGCGACGGAGACATTGAACGAATTGGCGGAAAAGCACCGCGAACCGGCGGCGTTTTTCAAGGCCTATCTCAAACGACTGGCCGGTTGGATGAAAAGCTCGGGTTACCGGTCGGGCTGCCCCATCGCCACCACCATCCTGGAAACGGTGCCCCAGTCGGCGGCCATCGCGGCCGCCGGTGAACGGATCATGGACGACTGGATCGCGGTCGCCGCTGGTGTCTATGAACGCGCCGGCGTGCCGCGGGCGGAAGCCCGGGCACGCGCCCAGTTCGCCATCGCCGCGGCCCAGGGCGCGCTGATCCTGTCGCGCCTCAGACGCTCGACCAAGCCGCTCGACGACGCCGGCAAGCGGTTGGGCCGATTGGGCTGAGCATCCATCCGTTCTAATGCAGGCGGCGCTCCGCGTCGGCGTGCAGATGCGCCAACACGGCGTCGCTCAGGTCCGCGCCGTGGGTCAGGGGCAGCCGGTGATCCGCGCCGCCGACCGCCACGCGCCGGCTGCCCGGCATGTGCGTATGCAACGCGCCGACCAGCCGCTGCATGGGCGCCGGCGAATGGCCGCCGTACAGCAGCAAGGTCCGCGGGCCCAAGTCCTGGAGACCGGGCGCGCCGGGATCGGCGGCGAAGGCGGCCTGCCAGTCCAGCCGCACCTTCGGCGCCATCGAACGCATGCCGGCACGGGCTGCGGCGGGCAGGGCGTCCCACGCCCCGGTACCGGTCCAGAAATCGACAAAGCCGCGCATGGCGCCGTCGACATCGCCGGAGGTGAGCGCGGCATCGAAGTCGTCGCGGGCGAAGGCGAATTTGCGGTAGGCCTGCCAGTCCTCCGCATAACGCAGCGCATTGAAGAATACCGGCTCGATCAATGTCAGGGTGCGGACACGGGCGGGGTGCTTCAATGCCAGCAGCAGCGCCAGCACACCGCCGTAGGAATACCCGACCAGATGAAAAGGAGCGCCGCAGCAGGGCAGCTCCGATGCCAACGCCGCCAGTTCATCGCCGGCCGAGAACGGGCGCCCGTCCGGCCAAGCCGATTGTGTGCCGTAACCGATCAGGTCCGGCGCAGCGGTCGGGAACAACGGCGACAGGTCGTCCCGCAGCGGGCGCCACACGGCGCTGGAACTGAGGGAGCCGTGCAGCAACACGACCGGATCGCCGAGCGCCGGCAATGGCCTCGCCTGCCTGTGTGTCCCGGACCCGCAGGCGGCCGAATCGCACCGCATAGGTATCTCCTAATATTCTTTATTTCTAGAATATTCGAAATATTGAAGATGTCAAGATGCCAAGGGCGCGGCCTTATGCCTGCCGCCAGGCCGCGAGGATGGCGTCGAAGACGCGGTCCAAATCGGCATCGGTGGTCGCCCAGGAGCTCACGCTGATCCGCATGGCCTTGCGGCCGCGCCAGGTCGTGCCGCCGGCCCAGGCCTCACCCGCGTGTTGCAGATTGGCGATGACCCGGTCGGTCCGTTCCTCGTCGCCGAAGGCCGCGACCACCTGATTGAGCACCACGTCGTTGAGGATTTCAACGCCGGCATCGTTCAGGCGCCCCGCCAACGCCGCCGCCTGGCGGCAATTGCGGTCGACCAGGTCCGCCAGGCCGGACCGGCCCAGCGACTTGAGCGCCGCCCAGACCTCCAGCGCCCGGGCGCGGCGCGAACTATCGGGCGTCACGTCGATGGCGTCGCGCTGCCGGCTGGCGATGAGGTAGGCGCCGCTGATGGACATGGCGGCCTGCAGCGCCGCGCCGTCGCGCACGATGGCGACGCCGCTGTCATAGGGCACGTTGAGCCACTTGTGGCAATCGCCGGCCCAGGAATCGGCGCCCTCGTAGCCGGCGGCCAAATCCGCCCGCGTGTGGGACGCCCGCGCCCACAGGCCGAAGGCGCCGTCCACATGCACCCAGGCGCCCTGTCGCCTGGCCCGCGGAATAATATCGGCGGCCGGATCGAACGCGCCCGAATTGACGTTGCCGGCCTGCAGGCAGAGGATCGCCGGCCCGGCGATATCCGGCACCGCGTCGGCCCGCATGCGGCCCTGATCGTCGGCCGGCACGGTCACCACCCGCTCGCGGCCCAGGCCGAGCAGGCCGAGCACCTTGAACAGCGTCGCGTGGGCCTCGGCGCCGACAATGACCGTGACCTCGGGCGCGCCGAACAGGCCCCGGCGTTCCACGTCCCAGCCGGCATCGGCCAGGACGCGGTGGCGCGCCGCCGCCAGGGACGTGAAGTTGGCCATGGTGGCGCCGGTCACGAGGGCGCCGGCCGACTCGGCGGGCAAGTGAAGCACCTGTTTGAGCCATTGCAGCGCCGCGTCCTCGAAGGCGGCGACGGCCGGTGAGGAGACCACGCTGAAACCGTTCTGGTCCCAGGCGCCGGCCAGCCAGTTGACCGCCACGGTCGCCGGCAGGGCGCCGCCGGTGACGAAGCCGAAATACCGTCCGCCGGCGTTGGCCACCGTCGCCGGAGCGCCCAGGCCGTCGACGAAGGACACCACATCGGCATCGTCGGCCGGTCCGTCGGGCAAGGGCGCGTCCAGTGCGGCGCGCAAGCGGCGCACGGCATCGTCGGCGGGATACACCGGCCGCGTATCCAGCGATTCGAGATAGGCGATCGCCCGGGCGGCGGCATCGGTCAGCAGGCTGCGTGTGTCGGGAGAGGTCATTGTTCACCGGAATCGACTTGCGGAACCGGTATCAAAGAGAGCCCGGCCGATCCCTGTCAAGAGCCCGGCTGGTCCGGGCGCCGGCCCAGCACGCAGACAGCGGGCACCGGGTCGAGGGGGAGTTCCTCGGTTCGAATGTCTTCGAAGCCCGAAACCTCCATCGCGGACCGGATTTGTTCCGCCATGGCCAGGGCTTCGTCGCGGGTCGGGTTCCTGCTGCGCGGCATGTAGGTGGTGGCGGCCAGACCGCCGGGTTTCAAGGCGCGCAGAAGATGGCCGTAGAACGCGGCCCGGTCGGGCAGGAACTGGACGACATTGACCAGGTAGGCCTTGTCGAACTCGGCATCGAAGCGCGTCAACTCCTCCTCGCCACCGGCAATCAGATGGACCAGGTCCTCCTGTCCGGCCTGACGGAGTCTTTTGCGCGCCTGGTCGATCATGGTCTGCGAGTGATCGATGCCGGTGACACGCCCGCCGCTCGCCCGCCGGGCGCAGGCTTCCAGCGCCATACCGGGGCCGCAGCCGAATTCCAGCACCCGGTCACCGGGCCGGACGCCGAGCAGGTCGACGGTCCAGGCGTTGCGCTGCCGGTTGGACGGCCGGGACTGCATGACCCAGCCGGCCAGCGCCCCCAAACGGCCCGCGGGGCGTCGGAATTGCCCGACGATGGTGCTGCGGATACCCATGATCGCCACTCCTCGATATGACAACTTAGTTGTCAATATAGGAATGACAATTCAGTTGTCAATTGGCGGCGGTTCAAAAACCGGGATCAGGTCCGGGCGGTCAGCAGCTTGACGCCGGCGGCCGCGAAGACCGCACCGGCCAGGCCGTCGATCCACCGCCGCGCCGCGCCGTAGGCACCCATCATGCGCCGGGTCGAGAACAACAGGGCAATGGCGCCGAACACGGCCACACCCAGCACGAAACAACCCGCGACGATCAGGAAGGAGACCCAGCTCGGCGCCCCCGGCCCGACCCCGATGGCGATGATGGCGATCCAGGCAAAGACCGCCTTGGGGTTGGTCATGTGGATGGCCAGGCCGCGGGCGACATAACGGCGGTTGCGGCGCACATCGTCCACCGGCGCCGGCGGCAATGCCGCGCCCGACAGCGCCGAGCGGAACGATTTGAAGGCGAGCCACAACAGATAGAGGCCGCCGGCAACGCGCAAGACGATCGTCACCTCGCCATAGGCCAACAGAAACGCCGACAGGCCGAACGCCGCCAGCAGGCCCCAGCTCAAGGTGCCCATGAGCACGCCCGACGCCATGGCGACACCGGCGCGCCGGCCGCCGGACATGGCCGCGGCGGCGATCGCCAGGCTGGCCGGCCCGGGCGTGACGGCGGCGACCAGGTAGGCCGTGTAAGCCAGCAGCAGATCGGGCAGGTAGATCGCGGCTTCGGTCATGACAGGGTAAAGTCTACCGTGCTGCGTTCCCCGTTCAAATCCAGTTCCGCCGTCACCGGCGCCGTGCGGACGATGACCTTGCCGGCGCGGATCACGAACAGGCGGGCCGGGCGCAGGCGGATGGCCTCGAACGGGCTGGCGGCCTGCAGCACGACCAGGTCGGCCTTGTCGCCTTTGTCGAGCCCATAGCCTTCGAGATGCAGCGTGCGCGCGGCAACCGTGGTGACGGCGTCGAACATCTGCCGGATCTCGGCCATGCCGGTCATCTGCGCCGCGTGCACCGCCATGTGCGCCACCTCGAGCATGTCGTGGGATCCCAGGCTGTACCACGGATCCATGACGCAGTCGTGGCCGAGCGAGACGTCGATGCCGGCCGCCACCAGTTCCTTGATGCGGGTCAGGCCGCGGCGTTTCGGGTAGGTGTCGTGGCGGCCCTGGATGGTGATGTTGATCAGCGGGTTGGACACGGCGGCGACGCCGGCCTCTGCCATCAGCGGAATCAGCTTCGAGACATAGTAGTTGTCCATGGAGTGCATGGACGTGAGATGCGAACCGGCGACCCGCCCCTGCAGGCCGAGGCGCTGGGTCTCCATGGCCAGGGTTTCGATGTGGCGCGAGTTGGGGTCGTCGGTTTCGTCGCAATGCATGTCGACCAGCAGGCCGCGCGCGGCGGCGATCTCCATCAGTGCCTTCACGCTGTCGGCGCCGTGCTGCATGGTGCGCTCGAAATGGGGGATACCGCCGACCACGTCGACGCCCTTGTCGAGCGCCCGGTCCAGTTGCCCGGCCGCGTCCGGGTCGCGCAGATAGCCGTCCTGGGGAAAGGCCACCAGTTGCAGATCGATGTAGGGCTTGATCTCCTCGCGCACCTCGAGCAGGGCATCGACGGCCAGGAGGCGCGGGTCGCAGATGTCGACATGGCTGCGGACGGCCAGGGTACCGCGCCCGATAGCCCATTTGCAGAAGTCATGCGCGCGTTGCTTGATGGCCTCAACCGTCAGGTGCGGTTTCAACTCGCCCCACAGGGCGATGCCTTCCAGCAGCGTGCCGCTTTGATTGACCCGGGGCTGGCCGAAACTGAGCGTCGCGTCCATGTGGAAGTGGCTGTCGACGAAGGGTGGCGTCACCAGATGGCCGCCGGCATCGACGGTCTCGGCCGCGTCGCCCTGGAGGTTGGGGCCGACCTCGACGATGCGGCCGTCCTGACAGGCAATGTCGACGGGTTCGCCGTCGGGTGTCACCGCGTTGCGGAGCAAAAGATCGAGCATCGATAGCCTCCCAAAACACAACCATCCGTCACACCGGACCGACAACGGCTTCGCGTTCGGACGTGTCTCCGTTCGAGATACCATATTCCATGATGAGGTCGACAGAAGATACCGCAGCGGCAAGGATGATAGACCGCATTTCCCTCCGGTTCGTTCCCGCGTTATCGCGTTCCTACCGGATGTGTGCCGACGAAAGTACGCTGACGGCGCGGCTCAGTCCCGTTCGTTAAGCAGACATATCTTGGGAAATCCGGCAGCACCGTCGAATTCGTCGACGCAACCCGAATGCGGGTCCGTGCTGTAGCGTGGCGTCGTATGCAGCAGGTCCGCGAGTTGGTCGATTTGGGGCTGGAAATCCGCCCGATCGATCCACAAGCCGATACGGCCGCCGGGTGCCACCAGGCGCGAAAACTCGCTGACGTTTTGGGGCGTCAAAGGCGCCCCTTGCAACGTGATCAGATTGGCGATGCCGTCGGTAAACGGATATTGCGGATCGGTCGAGAAGGAGGTCAGCAGCACCAGCATGGGAATCTTGCCATGGGGCGGCTGGGAATCCTGGGTTTTGTCATTGAGGTTAAGGGCCCGCTCGAAGCCGGAACGGATGCCAAAGACCTCGTGATAACCCTCTCCACCGACGTCAAGGTGGATCGGATAGGCGGCGTCGACGCCCATATCGGCGCGGGAGGCGAACTTCGCCGGATCGGTGGTCGCAGGCACCCCCACCTTATCGACCACCGCCCGCCAGACCTGGGTCAGGGTCTTCGGCCCGCCGGCAAGATAATGATCGACATAATCGGCTGTCTGTTGTGCCGCCACAGGGGGCGTCAGCTTGGCCGCGTTCATATCGGTAATAATATCGTAGGCCCACTTCGCCTCGACCGCGAAACCGAATGCCGCAAGCCCGACGACGGCCGTGGGAACGGTTACCGCCCCGGTCGTAACCAAGAAAATCGTACCGACGGCAGCGACACCGTAAGTGCCGATATAGGACCATGGCGAGGATAAGGCGGCCTGAGCAAGCAGCGGCCCCGATTCGGCCGGCGGATAACAAGGGGTTAGTGTGTTCGTAATCGTCGCCATCAGGTCGGATGACGGCAGAGTCTGGCAAGTGAAATTGAGCGCGACGTCTTCCGGCGCGGTTATGGTGATCTCCCAATCGCCCGGCTGCGGGTCGCGCTGCACCACCGCCAGGACCGACCCCTCGACCAGTTTCACCAGCAGGTCTTCGGTATCGACTTCCCGGTCGAGTACCTTGCCGTCCGGCTTGCGGATCGTGCAGTGGGTGTTCTCGGGGTACTTGAACAAGCCGCCCTGGCCATTCATGACAGCGCAAAGAAAAGGCGCGTCCTCGGCGACGGTGACGACCTGGGTCTGAGTGATGACATTGGGTGAGCCGACAGTTTCGCGGGCTGCTTCGCGATCACCCGGTTCGGCCTGGCCGTAAAGCGACCGGATCGAACAGAAACTGAACGCATTGGCCCCGTCGGCCCAGGTTGTGTGATAGACCGGTACGAAACTGACGTTGCCGTGGGCCGTTCCGGTGTTTGCGCTGGGAGAATCGTCGGTCAAACCGTCGTTCATGCGCCATAACCCGACGAGCCCGGGCTCGCTGCCGGTGAGCAGATTGAACACCGTGGGGATCAGCTCTTCCCTGGTCAGGGCACGGGCGAAAATGGTCACGTCTTCGAGTATGCCGGTATATTGGTTATGGGGTTCCTGGGTCTGATCGGTACCACCCATCATCAGCCGGATCTCGCCGCTCACGTCCAGGGGCGACGGCAAATTGTGGCGCGGGGTCACTTGGATTTCTTCCAAGTCGAAATATACCGACATGGCGCCGCTGCGGCGGACACATGCGACGTGATGCCATTCGCCGTTCAACGCCGTCGTCGGCACCGAATTTACTTCATAAAAGCCGTATCCATTGTCGGTGGCGAACTTGATCGTTCCATCGGGTTTCACCACCACCAGCCAGCCCGCGCAGGATTGCGCGCCCCCTTCGGTTGACTTCTTCGATACCAGTGTGCCGCCATGGGTGGTTTGTATCAGTGCCGCGACCGTGAAATCGCCGGTGCCAAAAGCATAAGCGCCGATGTTCGGCGCGGTGATGCGTCCCGAATCCTGGATATTCGCTGCTTGATCGCTTTGCATGGCTCCGTCTCCTCGTTAGCCGCCTTCGACATGGGGAATGACGATGGTGAAGAGTTAGATAGGGGCCAATGCGCGGCCGCGCTGTAGGGAATTCGGTCCGGCTGGGCCCGTACACGAATGACTACTTTTATTTGTAAAAGTTTTACACAAGACTCTTTGGGTTGCAACTTCGAATGAGTCGCTCGGCGAATTCCGATCGCTTCCCTGTCCTAGAGCGTTTCATCCTTAGACGGAATCATTCTGACGGAGCGCATTGGCGCCAAGGCCAAGGCTGGCGGTGACGGCCATACCTGGCGGTATGGCCGAGACGGCAGCCACCGGATTTGGCGCCAAGACGCCCGTCCCACAAAAGCGCAATGGGGGTTTCCGAGCGGCCGCCCCCCACGGCGTCAGACGGCTTGCGCGATGCCCGCCATCGCTCTGCCCCGTCTTCCTGGTGGATGACCAGGCCGCTCGTGAAACAGAATGGTTCCGTCTAAGGATGAAACGCTCTAAGACCGT
>JANQFL010000080.1 GCA_028277845.1 Sneathiellales bacterium | reverse complement strand
AGGCCGGGTTCGATGGCCGTCATAGGGGTCCCCAGTCGTTCCGAGGGACCAGCATCGCGCCAGGCCGTGAATATTTGCTAAATCGGTCAGGCGAAATTCGATCGAATTTGAATGATTCAAGCCAATTCAGGCCGATTGCCGTGACTGTGGTGCCGTCCGCCGTGACCGCGCGTCGGCCCACAATGTGCTCAAGGCCAGTCCGGACGCCACCCCCAGCGCCATGATGCAGACCGTGCCATAGTAAAGAATGAGCCAGCGGCCGAACAGGCTGGCCCAACTCAGATCGGCGTTTCGGTCGGCGCCGAACAGGAAGTTGATGGGTGAAAAGGTTCCGCCGTATTTGCTGACGGTGTCCGCCAGGCCGGCCGTGAGCAGGAACCAGCCGACGATCGGGCCCGCCAGGGAGGCGAATATCGACCAGTTGCGCAGGCTCTTCCGCTCAGGATCGTAGCTGCCGAGGATGGCGATGTTGATGCCGATCACGACGACCAGGGAGAAGATCAGGGCCTCGCCGCCCAGGATCATGTTGCCGCCGCCTACCACCAGTTCCCTGATGTTGTCCGTGGCGGCGAAGTTCATGGCCAACATGCGGCAGAGATACAGCCACGGCACCGCCAGGATGATAAGCGCCAACCCATAACCGACGCCCGAACCGCGCTGCCTGTAGTGGGAATGCCAAATGCCCGCGACCAGCGCCATCACCGACAAGGCGATCGGGCTCGCCAGCGCCAGATAGCGAAGCGCGATTTCCAGGGCATCGTAGACGGCCGCGGAGGACACCATGCCGATCAGGAACGCGCCGACGCCGCCCCAAGCATCTTCATTGGCCAGGGCGTCGTACCACACCGGCGCGCCGACGATGTCGTGAATGCTCTCGACCGTGACGCTGGCACGAACAAGCAGATAGTTGATCAGTCCGAACAATACGGACAGCGCGATCAGCATGAAGACGGGCAGTTTCTGTGCAGACAGCCAAGGCGCCAAAAGCGAAGCGAAGAATCCGAGCAGCAACAACGACGCGGACAGGCACAGCGCACGCAGAAATGGCGCGCCGTCGAGAAACAATTCCCGCACATTGTAGGGGACGGAAGGATGTTCGATCGCCAGTGTCAGGCCCGCGGCGACACCCAAAAGGGTAACCGAACCCAGGCCCAGGAGGATATACGGAACCTTAGCGGTTCGCTCGTCCTTCGCGTCAGGCGAGTGCATGGCATCCATGGGACGTATCGCGCTTTTGACCGGAATCCTTATACCATCATCCCGAATCAGCTATCGCGTCGCAATATAAATAACGCGATTTCAGACCGGCTGTTTGGCCGGTTTGGATTCGTCTTGGTCGAGAAACCGCTTTTATGACAAAGACTTGTGTCCGGACTCGCCGTTAAGTTTGATTGTGGAGATATTTACGCCCGTGCGGAAACGATGCGGCAAAAAGCATGAGATAGAGAAGCATTGCGACGCGCGGATTGTCGATCACCGTTCCGAACAGACCGACGGCCAGGAACGCCAGTATCGCGGGCAGCAACACGACAGGGACGGGGGACGCGGTTTTCAAACTGCGGATGCAGCGCGCAATGGCCAGCGCAATGAACGACAGGTAGATGAGAAGTCCGAAAATCCCCTGTTCGAAAAAGACGTGCAGGAACGTGTTCTTCTCATGCCACGCCAAGTGTTCCCAATCCGAGACGAACAGCCACCGATCCATGCCGCGGGAAAAATCCCCGTTGGCGACGAGTTCGGTGCCGTCGGCCGTTGTGAGGGAAACGGATGTGATATCGATGCTGGGGTTGCTTTCACCCAGGTAGAACATCAGTGTCACCGGCCAATACAGCAAACCGTGCCTTCCCAGTGTCTCGCTGGAGAACGTGTAGGAAATATCCTGATAGGTATCCGACTGCGCGAGTTTGAACAGCGTTCCGACGCAGTTCGGCGTATAGCGTTCGCTGAAGATGAAGTTCTTTTCACAGATCTTGAGATAGAGTCCCGCGCTGCCGTGCCGCGTCCGGACCGAGGCCTTGAACGTGTGCATCGTGTCCGGTTTCATGCTGATCCGCTGGGTGATGTGATAGTCCCCCGATCCGTATACCAGATGGGGTCCGTTTTCGTCGCGCGCGGCCCGGTAGGAGACGAGGACCATCTTTCCCATCTTATTGACGAAGTAGTGCCGCGGGAAGCTGCCCGTTCCCATTCCGAAAACTCGATGCAGGCCTTCCCCTGACGCGATCGAGACCACATCGCCCCAGTGGCTGTCCCTCGTCAGCATATCCATCGAGACGGCGGCAAACCGGGTCGTCATGCGAACACCGCTCAGTGCCGGGATCGTTCCGACCCATATCACCGCCAAAATCGCCGCCAGCAGCAGCACGTCGAATGCCCGGTGTTTCGGTATCGAAAAGTAGCCCAGTATCGCGGCGGCGGTGCCCAGAACGACGGTTATGATGACCGCGAATGTGAGGGCGAATTGTGCCGGTATGTCGGTCCACTTGCTTGAGTCCATGCCGTGATGCGTGACGAACGCCGAAAGGGCGATGGCGCCGAGAAACACAAGGCCACCGATCGGCTTCGATACCTGGCCCGCGACGAAGCCTGCCAGCAGTCCGAGCAGGGCGGCGGCCATGGCGCCTCCGACCGAGACGTAACCGCCCAGTTTGTAGCTGCCGAACAGCGCCGCCGTCGTCGCTGTGAACCACAATGCCCAGAAGAGGAAGCTGAGCGGATTGCCGGTGACCGTCTTGCGGTAGCGCACAGCCAGGCACAGCGCCAGAACCGCCATGGAAAGGCCGAGGGCGGCATACAGTCCGCGCGAGAACGTCATGGTGATGCTGTAGAGCCCCAGGGCGAACACGGCACACGCCGCGAGCCTGACCAGAGGATTCCGGACGAAGACGATGACACCCAGTGCCACCGGTGTCGCAAGTGCGAGATACCCGTCAATGGCCGTTCCGCCGGTATGCATGCTGGAGAACAACCCGGTCGACCGGTAGGTGCCGCTGAAATCCAAGAGGGCGTCGACCAGACCGTAGATCGACGTCCAATCGTGCATGGCCGCGAACACGCCTTTCTCCCACAGGAAACCGATACCGGCCGCCGCCAAACCGGCCAGGACGCCGGAACCGGCAAACAGCATGAAGCGTTTCGCATCGGTGCGGTAGGCGTGATCAAGCTGCGGCGCCAAGAGAAACGCCCAGAGGAATCCCTTGCCGATTCTCAAACTGTTGTACGGGCTCAAATAGCTGGAAAAGGCGTTTGCGTCGATCGGCGGGAACGGTACCAGGACAAGGACCGTGCTGATGGCGAACGAAATCGCCAGCAGATAGAGCAGTATGTACTGCTTGCCGTCCAGGCGGAGAAACACACGTCCGGCGTTTGGTCGCCAATAATTGACCGCGAGTGTGGTCAGGACGAAGAAATCGAATTCATCGAAGAAAAACCGTCCCGACCACATGGCAAGATTGACGACCGGGAGCACCGCCGGAAGCACGAACAGCCAGGCAAAGGGAAACCGCCACAGCAATACGGCGTAGGCAACCAATGCGATGGCCAGGATTTCGCGGGCGTAAGTGAAGTGATAGACGCCGTATATCAATGCCAAGGCGGCGGCGATGGCGAACGGCGCACGCAAAGCGATGGCGACGAAACGGAGGGCGGGGCCGGGCTCGGTCGTGATGTCGGTGCTTGCGGTCAAGGAAGCAACTGCCTGAACTGTGCTGAACTCGTCAATTCATAGATCGATCGGCCGATGCCGAAAGATGAACATTGTCTTCTGTGCATAGCACGGCCGGTGCAATGCATGCGCCGACTGATTAAACCACCATGCCCATCATTGTCGCGTATTATGTGTTGTGGCCGCAGCCACATCCCGTTGCGCCGCCTGGGGCAGCGCGATGACGGCGCGGGCGCGGCGGCGCCGGCCGCGAGCTGAGGAAATGGCGTACATCTGCTTGCCGGCCTCGACTATGACCACACCGGAAAAACCTTGCCACCAGCGGTGCCCCATGCGCTCCCATGCATTGGCCGTACGCAGCAGGGACGGCCATCTTGCGGGCGGCAGATAAAGCGCGCCGGTGGCGGAAGACGGCGTGAACATGGCTTCACGCAAAAGCCTCGTCAGTTGTGGTGCCGAATACGGCCAGCCGTGACCGAACGGCGTCCGTTCCAACCGGGCCCAGATGCCGCGGCGATTGGGGACCACCACCAGCACTCTGCCCGATGGCGTCAACACGCGCCATACGTCGCGCAGAAGCGCACGGGCCTGCTCGCTGGTTTCCAGACCGTGCACCAGAAGAACGCGATCGACCGAGCTATCCGCCAGCGGCATCTCCGTTTCGTCGGCCAGTGCCACCAGGCGCCTGTCTTCCGGTGGCCAGGGCAACACGCCCTGATTGGCGGGCATGATGGCGATGACACGCTCGGCCTGGTCGCGAAACGGCCGCAAAAACGGCGTAGCATAACCCATGCCGAGTACCCGCAAACCGGTGGTGTCCGGCCAGAGTTCCCGGACCCGGCGGCGGATTAGACGTCTGGTCACGTGGCCGAGCGGCGACGTGTAGAACTGGCTTAGATCTATGACATCGGGCCTTAACATGGCCCGATTCTATCACAGATTGTTTCCCGGCGGCGTCCTTTCCGCGGGATGACGACGGGGGACGACGATGGTATTGTGCCGGCCCTGCGCCTTGGTGCGGCAACCGCAAATTTTGCAAGAGGTCGAGTTCATGTTGGACGTCATCCAAATCCCGGTTCTCAGCGACAACTACGTTTATCTGGCGCGGGACGAAGCGTCCGGCGCCACGGCCGTCGTCGATCCGGCCGTGCATCAGCCGGTGATGGACAAGCTGGATGAATTGGGCTGGACCCTCACACATATCCTGAACACCCACCATCATCCCGATCATGTCGGCGGCAACATGGCTTTGAAGGACAAGTACGGCTGTACGGTCGTCGGTGCCCGTTGCGATGCCGAGCGTATTCCCGGCATCGATGTCCAGGTCGGTGAAGGCGAAACCTACGATCTCGGTGAGTCCACGGCAAAAGTTTTCGAGGTCCCGGGACACACCTCGGGTCATATCGCCTATTGGTTCGCCGGCGACAACGCCCTGTTCTGCGGCGATACGCTGTTCGCCCTGGGATGCGGACGGCTGTTCGAAGGCACGCCCGACCAGATGTGGACATCCCTGTCCAAGTTTCTCGACTTGCCCGGCGATACGCGCATTTTCTGCGCCCACGAATACACCCAGGCCAACGCCGCATTCGCGCTGTCGGTCGAGCCGGGTAACGACGCCCTGGTCCGGCGCTCGGCGGAAATCGACCGCATGCGTGCCGATGGCATTCCGACCGTGCCTTCGACGATCGGAGTCGAACTGGCGACCAACCCGTTTCTGCGGCCCGGTTCGGCCAATCTGCAAGAGACCATCGGCATGACCGGCCAGGATCTGGTTGCGGTGTTCGCCGAGACGCGCCGGCGCAAGGACAATTTCTAGGAACTCGTCGCGATGACCACTGCCGAGGACATCATTGCCGCCCTCGGCCTCCAGCCGCATCCGGAAGGCGGCTATTACGGCGAAACGTTCCGCGATCCGAGGACGGTTGACGGGCGCGCCGTCAGCACCGCCATTTACTACCTTTTGCAGCGTGGCCAGCGGTCCCACTGGCACCGTGTGGATGCGACGGAGATCTGGCACTACCATGCCGGGGACGCGCTGGCGTTGTCGATCTCCGTTGACGGGGCGGCCAGCGACCGCCACGTTCTCGGCGCCAATTTGCACGACGGGCAAAGGCCGCAAATCATTGTGCCTGCGGGCGCTTGGCAGAGCGCCGAACCACTCGGCGACTGGACACTGGTCGGGTGTACCGTGGCACCCGGTTTTCAGTTCGAGACTTTCGAAATGGCGCCGGAAAACTGGTCGCCAGGTGGCGGCTGACAAGGCAATCGGGTTAGTGCCGGAACAGTAATTCCCGTGAGGCCAGAACGGCGCCGCCGGTGATCAGCAGACAGGCCATGGCGATCGTCCACGCCGCCGGTGCCAAGCCGAAAACAAACAGAATGACCGTCGACAGCAGGGGCGCGCCGTACGAGAGTGCGCCCAGCACTTTGATATCGCCACGTTTGACGCCGAAATCCCACAGGAAAAACGCGGCGCCGACGGGTCCGAGCCCGAGGCCGGCAACCGCCAGCCACTCGGTCGTTGTGGCGGGCCAGACCGAGGCTTCAAATATCACGTGGGCGAGGGCCGAGAGGACCGCCGTGACCAAACAGAACGCACCGACACTGTCGGTGGAGATGTGGCTGAAACGCCGGCTGATGACCGAATAGCCGGACCAGGTCAGGGCGCATATGCCGGCCGCCGCGTAACCCATGCCGTATTCCGCGTTGAACGCGACGCTGCCACCCGTCACCAGAATGGCGGTGCCGGCGAACCCGGCGAGGGCGCCGCCGACGTGCCACCAGTGCAACCGCTCACCCGGCAACAACGCCGAGAACAAGACGATCAGCAGTGGCCAGAGATAGGCGATGAGGCTGGCTTCGACCGCGGGTGCATGCCGTAAGGCAAGAAAATAAAAGAAGTGATATCCGAACAGGCCGCCGACGCCGACGACCCACACCGCCGGCGGCAGACGAAAATGCGCCACCGGGTTTTCCCGCCGGGCCACCCATTTGCCGAGGGCCAGTAAAAACGCCAGGGAAAATGCCATGGCCGTGAGCTGAAACGGCGGCACCTGGCCGCTGAGTGCCGTCAACAAGGCCAGGCAGGCCCACAGCAAGACCGCGCCGCCGCCGATGACCGTGGCGTGTCCCGTCCGCGCGCCGGATGTCACGCGATCAGCCGGTCCGGTATCACGTGGGCAACCGCGTCATCGCTCGGATCAGTGGAAGCCTGGATGGTCGTGACCAATTGCCCGACCTTGCGTCCCAAAACACCGGCATCGTGGGCCGAAATACCCGACACGACAAGCGTGATCATCAGGACATCGTCGGCCGATGCAAGGCACGTTACGCTGTCGGGTACGATATTGCGAAGGGCAAACAATTCCAGTGTGCGCGGCAAGGACGCCGGATCCCGAACGGCTTGCACGGAATAACGGACACTGTCAGGGAAATGATTACGTGAAGAAGTCACGGCGTGAACCTTCAAGCTTGTTGAAAGGACGAATCGGAAAACTGCCCGGTCTCAGAGCGAGACCGGGACGATAATTCGTCCGCAAGCTGGAAGCGGTGTGCCGTATGTCATGGCGCGACCGTAACAACCGTCTGCGCGCCGGTCAATGCCGCAAACCTCTCGGTGCTATTTCGTGAACGTGGCGATCCGGGCCTTCGATTCAGGGTCAGATGCGGCGATGGTGGCCACGTCGGCTTCCATCGTCAGCGCACTTTCCAAGTCGGACTGTACGGCCTTTGTGAGCGTTCTTTTCAAGCCTGCGACCACCGTGGCCGGGCGCTCGGCGACGATGTCGGCGATCTTCCGTGCTTCGGTCATCAGATCGCCGGGTGCCGCCACGCGCCAGGCGACACCCAGTTCAAGGAGTTGATTGGCCTCGAATTTTTCGCCCAGGAGTATCATTTCCTTGGCTTTGATCATGCCGACCAGATTGGGCAGGATGCGCGTAACGCCGCCTGTCACGAACATGCCCCAATAGATTTCAGGGAAAAATCCCTTGGCGCCGTCGGCCCAGATTGGCAGATCGCAGTTCAGCGCCCATTCGAAGCCGCCGCCGACGGCCCAGCCGTTGATGGCGCCGATGACGAATTTGTCGCCAAGGACGATTTCCCGTGTCGTGTCCTGCAGGGCGTCAATGAAGCGTTTATTGTGCGCTTCGGCTTCCGCACCGACGGCATGTTGGGCGTCATCCTTCAGGTCGTCGCCGGCACAGAATGCCCGTCCGGCGCCGGTAAATATGATGACCTTCGTGGCTGAATCGGCATTCGCATGCCGAAACGCATCGCGGGTTGCCTCGACCAGTTCCAGGTTCATGGAATTCAGGCTGTCGGGCCGGTTGAGGGTGATGGTCCGGACGCCGCCGGACAGGGTGCTCAGAACTGTATCCGCCATCGAAAGCCTCGTGTTTGCAGGAAGTGGATGATAGACCGTCGGTTGCAGAATGGGTCAAACGGCCGTGACTGTCACGATCTGATTCTGTTCCCGGATTGTTCGCCGGCGGTTGGACGCGGTGGATGGAGACGGCCGGGACGGCAATTGTCAATATGTATCCGCCTTGAACATCCCGACCACCAGATGAACGGCGTTTCATCCGCCGATTTGTAACAACACACTTTTTTTCGAAGGAATTATCCACCGTGGATCGGGCATATGTTTCCGGTTTGTTTCCGCTAACATCTTGAAATTATTAACAAAAAGTTAACGTGTTGCGGAATGGTGACATCCGAATCAATATCTCGTAGGTTTCACACAATATTCATACAATCCCTTGACCGGATCAGACAAAATTGTTCTCATGCAAATCGTTGAAAAGGGGTAGGGGGTCTGCAGGTTTGCACGCCGCCTAGTTGCACCGCGTTGTCCGTTTGACGTGATGTTTCTCCCTTAATTTGCACGCGGAGGGTGAAATTAATTTTTCGTACTGAGTAATTGATCTGACTTTATGCGGCCGACCGGAGGCGTTCCCAAATGAACTCCAGCGACCGCGGGGCGCAAAGAGAGGATGAACTCATAATGCTGGTTGTTGCCGTGGCCTCCCAAAAGGGCGGCTCAGGGAAAACGACTCTGGCCGGGCATATCGCGGTGCAAGCCGAGCTGTCGGGTGCGGGACCCGTCGCGATGGTGGATACGGACCCACAGGGAAGTTTGTCGGATTGGTGGAATGAACGAGAGGAAATGACTCCGGCGTTCGTGCGGACGACCATTCAAAGACTGTCGGACGACATCGAGAAAATGCGGGACCTGGGGATCAACCTTCTGGTCATCGACACGCCGCCGGCGATCACCGCTACCATCGGCCAAGTGATCGGTCTGGCGGATCTGGTGGTGGTGCCGACCCGGCCCAGCCCGCACGATCTGCGTTCGGTGGGCGCGACAGTCGATATTTGTGAGACCCACGGAAAACCACTGGTTTTTGTCATCAACGGCGCATCGGCCCGGGCCCGTATTACCATGGAGGCGATATTCGCCTTGTCGCAGCACGGAACTCTGGCGCCGTCCGTTGTCCATCAGCGTACGGATTTCGCGGCCAGCATGATTGACGGGCGCACGGTCATGGAAGTGGCGGGCAAATCGAAATCCGCGCAGGAAATTGTTGAACTTTGGTCGTATCTCGAAGATCGTCTGTTGAAGCGCAAACGCCAGCCGGCGCTGAAGGTCGGCCAGATGTATGCCACTGCCAAACAGGATCTTTGTGTCAGTTAACCCGGGTTGATAGGCCGCAGATCGGATTCAGGAAGACAAAGTGAAGAAGTCCAAAGCCGCGCCACTCACGGCATCGTTGTTGGCCCGTAAGGGGGAAGCTCGCCCCGCAAAGACGCAAGTCACCATTTATGATCTGACCAAATCCTCCAAGGCCGGTACCGCCGAAAAGCTGCCCGCCGATCAATTGAGCCTTGAAGGCGTGGAAACGCCTGTGGCGGACGAAGCGCCCATGGTTCAGACGGCCGAAGTCGATCAGACGGCGGCTCCAAGGCGAAAGATCGAGCTGCGTCCCGTCACCTCCGATCAGGCGTCCGCCACCGGCGAACAAACCGCGGATGAGCCGTCGATGGCTCAGGTGCTGGCGGAAAGCGCGCCCGAAGCCAAGCCGGTATTGCCGGAACCGAAGGAAAAACTGAAAAGCTACGGGCCTATTTCCGTTGTCTCCGAAACGGACGAAGCGCAGGCATCGGATACCGCTGCCGCTTCCGAAGATCCGGAACCGGCGGCTGATGAGTCGCAAGATGCCGAAATCCGGGATCAGCAGGAGGAACCAGCCGGCGCGGTCGAACGCGATGACGGCCCACCGGAGTCCGACGAGGATGGCACGCTCGAATTGGATTCCGGTCAAGCGGTCGAAGCGGGTTCCTCCGAACCGGACGTTCAAACCGAACAACACATCGATCCGGTCAGGCCGTTGTCGGCCATTCCGATTGAGGAGCAACCACGGATCGCCTCAAGCGCCGATGACGGCAAGCAGTCGCCGACACGGCTGGCGCCACCATATATGCCGCGCGGCGGTTCCGTGGAACGGGAACTGGCGTCCAGGCAACGGCAGCGCTACGCCATGGCGGGCGGCGCCGCGCTGGTCGCCGCCGGATTGGTCGTCGCCATGTGGTTCGCCTACAACAGTGGTATCGAACAGGCTGAGGTTGCCGAGCAGAGAGTGATCGAATCGGCCGCCGTGAAAGCGGAACGCTTCCCGCCGATCTCGACAGCGAGCAAATCTGCCAAGTCGGAAGCGATTGTCGGTGATGAAAAGCCGACACCCCCCGTCTCGACGGAAACCGCGGAAGTACTTCCGGGACTGCAGGGTGCCAAGACACAATCGTCCGCGCCGGAGACGCCGGCACCGGTTCGGACTGCAACCGCAGTGCTGCAGAAACCTGCACCATCGGCTCCGGTAGTTGCGCCAACGCAATCTGAACCGGTGAAGACCGCCGAGGTTCCCAAATCCGTTGAACCGGTCGGGGACACCTCTGCGGGATCGCAAACCGTATCCCTCAAGGTTCCGCCGCCGCCGCCGCCGCCGGCACCGACAACCGCTTCGCCAACGTCGACGCAAGCAGCCAAGCCTGGCAACGAGAGTAAGGCGACAGTGCCGGCGGCACCTGTCGAAAAGGCGAAAGCCGAAGAGAAGACTTTGGCAAAGACCGACGTCCCGCCGCCGCCTGCGGTTGGCGCATCGGCGCCATCCGAAGTGGCCGCGAAGCCTGCTGGCAAGGCAACGGCCCCGACGCCGCCGGTGCCGACCAAATCGCTGGCCGCGGCGAAAGCCGGTACCAATCTTGCCGCCGTCGGCGAAAATGCCGTCGACTCCAAGAAACTGGCGGCATTGGCTCCGGCTGCCAAAGCCGCCGCGCCGTCCGGAAACTTCGCGATCCAGCTCTCGTCGGTCCGATCCGTCGCCGCGGCCAAGACCGAATGGGTGCGGTTGCGGCGGGTGCACGGCGACCTGCTGAAGACGCTACCGGTGCGCTACCAGAAAGCGTCGGTTAAGGATAAGGGCACGTATTTCCGCGTTCAGGTCGGCGAAATGCAAAAGAGTGCCGCCCGCAAGCTGTGCGCGCAATTGAAGAAGCGCAAGCAAGGCTGCCTGGTCGTCAAGCGCTGACTGACCGACGGCCACCCTCGTGGATCGGCCGATCAATTCAAGGCGAACACTGAAATTGCTCTAGGCGGCCTGGCCGTACTGCCGTTCGACGATACCGACAAGGTCGCTCATGATGGCCGACAGGGCGTAGTCCTTCGGCGTGTATACGGCGGCGATACCTGCAGTCTTCAGATCGGCTTCATCGCTGGGCGGGACGATGCCGCCGACGACAACCGGTACATCGCCCAACCCGGCCGACTGCATGCGCTGCACCACGTCCTTGGCCAGGGTCACGTGGCTGCCCGACAGGATCGACAGGCCGACCAGGTGCACGCCTTCTTCCAACGCCGCTTCGACGATCTGTTCCGGCGTCAGGCGGATGCCTTCGTAGACCACTTCCATGCCACAGTCGCGCGCCTTGACGGCGATCTGTTCGGCGCCGTTGGAATGGCCGTCCAGCCCGGGTTTGCCGACCAGGATTTTCAACGGCCGGCCGATGCGCTCCGAGACGCTGGCGACCTGTGAGCGTACGGCGTTCAGATCCTCGGACGCGGCCGGCATGGGCGCGGCGCTGACGCCCGTGGGCGCCCGATACTCGCCGAACACCTGGCGCAGACAGTCGCCCCACTCGCCGGTGGTGACGCCGGCCTTGGCGCAGGCAATGGACGGTTCGATGACGTTGCGGCTTTCCGACAGGGCAAGCCGCAGATCGTCGAGAGCCTTTTCCGCCGCATCGTCGTTTCGTTCCTGGCGCCAAGCCTGCAGCCGTTCGATCTGTTCCGTTTCCGCCCGGCTGTCCACGGCGAGGAAGCCACCGTCGCCCGTATCGGTCAGCGGCGACGGCGCGGTCTCCTGGAACACATTGACGCCGACGATGGGCGTGTCACCGCTTTCGATGGCCTGCACCCGGCGGGCGTTGGAGTCGACCAGCGACTCCTTCATGTAGCCGGATTCCACGGCAGCCACGGCGCCGCCCATGGCGTCGATACGGGCCAGTTCCTCTTTGGCCTCGGATTTCAGTGCGTCGACTTTGCGCTCGATTTCCGGGTTGCCGGTGAAGATATCGCCGTATTCCAGAAGGTCGGTCTCCAGGGCGACGATCTGCTGCAGGCGCAGGCTCCACTGCTGGTCCCACGGGCGGGGTAGGCCGAGCGCCTCGTTCCAGGCCGGCAACTGCACCGCGCGGGCCCGGGCATCCTTCGACAGCACCACGGCCAGCATTTCCAGCAGGATGCGGTAGACGTTGTTTTCGGGCTGCGGCTCGGTCAGGCCGAGCGAATTGACCTGCACGCCGTAGCGGAAGCGCCGGGCCTTGGCGTCCTCGATGCCGTAGCGTTCGCGGCAGAGCTCGTCCCACAGGCTGACGAACGCCCGCATCTTGCAGATTTCGGTGACGAAGCGGATGCCGGCGTTGACGAAGAAGCTGATGCGGCCGACGACGCGGGCGAAGTCGGCGTCCGGCACCTGGCCGGATGCGCGTACCGCGTCCAGCACGGCGCAGGCGTTGGCGAGCGCGAAGGCCAGTTCCTGCACCGGCGTCGCGCCGGCTTCCTGCAGGTGGTAGGAACAGACGTTGATCGGGTTCCACTTGGGAATTTCCGTGTAGGTGAAGCTGATCAGGTCCGTCGTCATGCGCATGCTGGCGGCGGGCGGGAAGATGTAGGTGCCGCGCGAGAGATATTCCTTGATGATGTCGTTCTGTACCGTGCCGGCCAGGGCCTTGCGGTCGGCGCCCTGTTCCTCGGCCACGGCGATATAGAGCGCCATCAGCCACGGCGCCGTGGCGTTGATGGTCATCGAGGTGTTCATCTTCTCCAGCGGAATGTCCTGAAACAGGGTACGCATGTCGCCGAGGTGGGCGAGGGGCACGCCGACCTTGCCGACCTCGCCCCTCGCCAGGACGTGATCGGAATCGTAGCCCGTCTGGGTCGGCAGATCGAACGCCACCGACAGTCCGGTCTGGCCCCGTGAGAGGTTGGTCCGGTAGAGCTCGTTGGAGGCCTTGGCCGACGAATGGCCCGAATAGGTCCGGAACAACCAGGGTTTATCGCGCTGCACACCAGTGTCGCCTGACATAACCGCTCCTCAATCACCCGTTGCCTAACTTTTCGCGCATTTCGGGGCGAAAATCGCAACAAAACAACTCAAATCCGCATGTTCCCGAACGAAAATTACGCAAGGAAACCGGGCTATCCATAACATTATCACATGGTGCAACGCAAAAAAACTTGCCGTCAATGACGCTTTGCACAATTATCGCCCCGTTTGGAGGCGGATCGCGGCGTCCATGAACGCCCGCTCGGACCGCCTCCGCAGGCGCATATCAGCAGACCGGCCAAGGCCGGCGCAAGTGTGAACAGGAGTCGGGGAACCATGGCACAGACCCAAGCGGCACAGGCTGCCGAAGACATTGAACAGCCTTTGTATAGCTACGAAGCCGAATACAAGGACCTGTACGAGATCGGCGAAATCCCGCCCATGGGGCATGTACCGAAACAGATGTACGCCTGGTCGATCCGCCGCGAGCGGCACGGCCCGCCCGAGACGGCCATGCAGGTCGAGGTGCTCGATGTGCCCAAGGTGGACAGCCATGACGTGCTGGTGCTCGTGCTCGCGGCCGGCGTCAATTACAACGGCATCTGGGCCTCGCTGGGTGAGCCGGTGTCGGTCTTCGACGTGCACAAGCAGGATTTCCACATCGCCGGTTCCGATGCCTCGGGCATCGTCTGGGCCGTGGGCAACAAGGTCACCCGCTGGAAGGTGGGCGACGAGGTGATCATTCACTGCAACCAGGACGACGGCGACGACGAGGAATGCAACGGCGGCGACCCCATGTTTTCGCCGACCCAGCGCATCTGGGGTTACGAAACGCCCGACGGTTCCTTCGCCCAGTTCACCAGCGTGCAGGCCCAGCAGATCATGGCCCGGCCCAAGCATCTGACCTGGGAGGAAAGCGCCTGCTACACCCTGACTTTGGCGACGGCGTACCGCATGCTGTTCGGCCACCGCCCGCACATCCTGCGGCCGGGCCACAACGTGCTGGT
>JANQFL010000071.1 GCA_028277845.1 Sneathiellales bacterium | reverse complement strand
TCCGACCCCGAGGCGCTGACCTGGTTTTATTGAATTGGCCTAAAGCCGGCCGGCTCCCCCGCCCCACCCACCCATGAGTGTACCCTAGGGGTGGTTGGGACGGGGGAGCGGCCCGGCTTGGCTCGTTTAAAAACTAAGCCGCCTTCTTCAGGAACCGGTTGATCAGCACTTCGGCGATCTGGACGGCGTTGAGGGCGGCGCCCTTGCGCAGGTTGTCGGAGACCACCCAGATGTTGAGGCCGTTGTCGATGGTCGGGTCCTCGCGCACGCGGCTGACGTAGGTGGCGTATTCGCCGACACATTCGACCGGCGTGATGTAGCCGCCGTCCTCGCGCTTGTCGACGACCATCAGGCCGGGCGCCTCGCGTAGCAAGTCACGGGCCTCGTCGGCGCTGAGGGGCTTCTCGAGCTCGATGTTGACCGCCTCGGCATGGCCGACGAAGGTCGGCACACGCACGCAGGTCGCCGTCAGCTTGATCTTGGGGTCGAGGATCTTCTTGGTCTCGGCCACCATCTTCCACTCTTCCTTGGTGGAGCCGTCGTCCATGAAGACGTCGATGTGGGGAATGACGTTGAAGGCGATCTGCTTTGTGAACGTGTCGGGTTCGATCTCGTCGTTGACGAAAATGCCCTTGGTCTGGTTGAACAGCTCGTCCATGCCCGAGCCGCCGGCGCCCGACGCGGATTGGTAAGTGGACACCACGACCCGCTTGATGCCGGCCCGCTCGTGCAAGGGCTTGAGCGCCACCACGAGCTGCGCCGTCGAACAGTTTGGGTTGGCGATGATGTTGCGCTTGGTATAGCCGGCGACGGCGTCGGCGTTGCATTCGGGCACGATCAGCGGCACGTCCTCGTGCATGCGGAAGAACGACGAATTGTCGATGACCACGGCACCTGCGGCCGCGGCCTTGGGCCCGTATTCGGCGGATATGGACCCGCCGGCCGAAAACAGGGCGATGTCGGCCTCGCTGAAATCGAATTCCTCGAGATTGCTGACCTTGAGGGTCTGATCGCCGAACGAAACGTCGCGGCCGACCGAGCGGCTGGAGGCCAGCGCCACCACCTTGTCCGCCGGGAACTGGCGCTCGGCCAGGATATTGAGCATTTCCGCGCCGACCGCCCCTGTGGCGCCGACAACTGCGACTGTATAACCCATCTGTTCTACTCCGTTCTACGGCCGTTGGTTGTCCATGGGGCCGCCCGGAACGACGAAGGCCCGCCGGATCGTTCCGCGGGCCCAGTCAAATTGCATGCAAAAAGGCCCGCTACGCCACGGTTTTGGTCTTTTTCGTGGTGGTCGGGGCAGCCATGCAGGAACCGCCGGCCGGCTGGCCGGAGGCGGTCTTGGCAATACTGTGTTCCCGAACGGTCATCGATACGGTCCTTTTCCGGACCAAGACATAGCGTGCCCCGGACCCCATTGCAAGATTATCGGGGCAAGGTACTCAGGCGGCCAGCTTGTCCAGTTCGCGCACCAGGGCGTCGCCCATGACGGTGGTCGAGACCTTGGCCTTGCCCGGCTGCATGATGTCGGCGGTGCGCAGGCCACCGGCCAGCACCTTCTCCACCGCCGTCTCGATCAGATCGGCTTCCTCGCCCATGTCGAAGGAATAACGCAGGCACATGGAGAACGACAGGATCATGGCCAGCGGATTGGCCATGTCCTGGCTGGCGATATCGGGTGCCGAGCCGTGCACCGGCTCGTAGAGCGCCTTGCGCCGCCCCGTGGCGTCCACATCGCCCAGCGACGCCGACGGCAGCATGCCCAGCGACCCGGTCAGCATGGCGGCGGCATCGGACAGCATGTCGCCGAACAGGTTATCGGTGACGATGACGTCGAACTGCTTGGGCGCACGCACCAACTGCATGGCGCAGTTGTCGGCGTACATGTGACTGAGCTCGACGTCGGAATACTCTTCGCCGTGCAGCTTGGTCACTTCCTCGCGCCACAGCACACCCGATTCCATGACATTGGCCTTCTCCACCGAACACAGCCGGTTGTCGCGCTTGCGCGCCAGCTCGAAGGCGACCTTGGCGACCCGGATGATTTCCGGTGTCGTATAGACCTGTGTGTTGACGCCCCGGCGGGTGCCGTCGGGCAGTTCCTCGATGCCGCGCGGCTCGCCGAAATAGACACCGCCGGTCAGCTCGCGCACGATCATGATGTTGAGGCCCGCGACCAGGTCGGTCTTCAGGGTCGACGCCTCGGCCAGGGCGTCGAACACCATGGCGGGCCGTAGGTTGGCGAACAGTTCCATGTCCTTGCGCAGGCGCAGCAGGCCGCGTTCGGGCTTGATGGAGAAATCGAGATTGTCCCACTTGGGCCCGCCGACGGCGCCGAGCAATACGGCGTCGGATTCCATCGCCTGGCCGACGGTCTCGTCGGTGACCGGAATGCCGTGGGCATCAATGGCGCAGCCGCCGACCAGATCCTCGCTGACGTCGAACGTGACGGCCCGGCGCTTGTCCATCCAGTCGACGACCCGGAACACCTCGCGCATCACTTCCGGACCGATGCCGTCTCCCGGCAGAACGAGCAGCTTTTTATTCGACGCCATACTGTTACCCTCTTTTTGGTTCTGCTCCGGGATGGGCCGCACAGCATCAGCGTCCCGGCAAAGTGCGCGCTATCCTAACGTCGGTTGAACCGTTCAGCGATTCAGCCAGGGTTGTTCCGCCGTGCGCTTGTTCTCGAAATCCTCGATGGCCGACGCTTTCTGCATAGTCAGGCCGATATCGTCGAGGCCGTTGAGCAGGCAGTGCTTGCGGAACGGATCGATGTCGAAGGAAATCGAACCGCCGTCCGGACCGGTGATTTCCTGCTTTTCCAAGTCGACGGTCAGCGTCGCGTTGGCGCCGCGGCCCGCGTCGTCGAGCAGCTTGTCCACGTCTTCCTGGGGCAGGATGATCGGCAGGATGCCGTTCTTGAAGCAGTTGTTGTAGAAGATGTCGGCGAAGCTGGTGGCGATAACGCAGCGGATGCCGAAGTCCAGCAGCGCCCAGGGCGCGTGCTCGCGGCTGGAGCCGCAGCCGAAATTATCCCCGGCAACCAGGATCTTGGACTCGCGGTAGGCCGGCTGGTTGAGGACGAAATCGGCGACCTCTTCGCCGTCCGGCGTATAGCGCATCTCGTCGAACAGGTTCTTGCCCAGCCCCGTGCGCTTGATGGTCTTGAGGAACTGCTTGGGGATGATCATGTCGGTGTCGATATTGACCAGCGGCAACGGCGCCGCGACACCGGTCAGTTGGGTGAATTTTTCCATCGTCCGGTCCTCCCTCAGCTCAGATCGCGCACGTCGGTCAGCGTGCCGGTGACCGCGGCGGCGGCGGCCATGGCCGGGCTGACCAGGTGGGTGCGCCCGCCGCGGCCCTGACGGCCCTCGAAATTGCGGTTCGAAGTCGAGGCGCAGCGCTCGCCCGGCTCCAGCCGGTCGGCGTTCATGGCCAAGCACATGGAACAGCCCGGCTCGCGCCATTCGAAGCCGGCTTCGGTCAGGATTTTGTCGAGGCCCTCTTCCTCCGCCTGGTGCTTCACCAGGCCCGAACCCGGCACCACCATGGCGTTGACGCCGGCGGCCACGGTGCGGCCCTTGGCAATGGCGGCGGCGGCGCGGATGTCCTCGATGCGGCCGTTGGTGCAGGAACCGATGAACACCCGGTCGACGGCCACCTGGTTGAGCGGCGTACCCGCCGTCAGACCCATATAGTCGAGCGCCCGTTCCATGGCGCTACGCCGGCCCTCGTCGGCTTCGTCGGCGGGGTTGGGCACCGCGCCGGTGATCGGCAGCACGTCCTGCGGGCTGGTGCCCCAGGTCACGTGCGGCACGATGTCGGCGGCGTTCAGGGTGATCTCCTCGTCGAACACCGCGCCGTCGTCGGTCGGCAGCGAGCGCCAAAAGGCCTCGGCCTGCTCCCAGGCGCCGGCCTTGGGCGACAGCGGCCGGCCCTTCAGGTATTCCAGCGTGGTGTCGTCGGGGGCGATCAGCCCGGCCCGGGCGCCGGCCTCGATAGTCATATTGCAGACCGTCATGCGGCCTTCCATAGTCAGGTTGCGGATGGCGTCGCCGGCATACTCGATGACGTAACCGGTACCGCCGGCGGTGCCGATCCTGCCGATGATCGCCAGCACGATGTCCTTGGCGGTCACGCCGGCGCCGACCGCGCCGTTGACGCTGATGCGCATGTTCTTGGCGCGCTTCTGGATGAGCGTCTGCGTGGCCAGCACGTGCTCGACTTCCGACGTGCCGATGCCGAAGGCCAGGGCGCCAAAAGCGCCGTGGGTCGAGGTGTGCGAATCGCCGCAGACGATGGTCATGCCCGGCTGGGTCAGGCCCTGTTCCGGGCCGATGATGTGCACGATACCGCGGCGGATGTCGGTCATGGAATAATAGGGCACGCCGAAATCGGCGCAGTTCTTTTCCAGCGCCTCGACCTGGATGCGGGATTCCTCGTCGGTGATGCCCTGGTCGAGGTCCTTGGTCGGGATGTTGTGGTCGGCCACGGCCAGGGTCGCTTCGGGGCGGCGAACCTGGCGGCCCGCATTGCGCAAGCCTTCGAAGGCCTGTGGGCTGGTCACCTCGTGCACCAGATGCCGGTCGATGTAAATCAGCGAGGTGCCGTCGTCCTGGGTATTGACCAGGTGATTGTCCCATATTTTGTCATACAGGGTGCGCGGACTACTCATGACGAACGACCTCCATCCTAGTGCCGGTATTCGCCGTCATCGGTTGGCATTGCGACAACGCGGCGAACCGGCGCCGGGCGGAGACACCGCCCGGGCATGCTACCTAATCAGCGGGCTTGCAGCCCCGCCGCCTTATTTCTTGGCGGCTTCGGCGCGGCGCGGCTCGCGCTTTTCCTTGATGCGGGCCGACTTACCGGTGCGGCCGCGCAGGTAGTAGAGCTTGGCCCGGCGCACGGCGCCGCGGCGCATCACCTCGATGGAATCGAGGCGCGGCGAATAGAGGGGGAAGACCCGCTCGACGCCCTCGCCGTAGGAAATCTTGCGCACCGTGAAAGACGAATTAACGCCCTTGTTGGAGCGGGCAATACAGACGCCTTCGAACGCCTGGACACGCTCGCGCGTACCTTCGACGACCCGCACGTTGACCCGCAGGGTATCGCCCGGACCGAACTCCGGCACCGGCCGCTCGGCCGTCAGCTTTTCGATCTGTTCCTGCTCTAACTTCTCAATCACATTCATGACTTCACCTTCGCCTTCTTCAACTCTTCGCGGCCAGGTACCTGGACCACAGGTCCGGCCGCCGCTGTTTGGTCAACTCCTCCGCCCGGGCACGGCGCCACTGGCGGATCTTCCCATGGTGGCCGGAGAGCAATACCTCGGGTACGTCCCGGCCCTGCCAACTTTGCGGCCGGGTGTACTGGGGATATTCCAGCAATCCGGCCTCGAAACTTTCCTCGCTCAACGAATCGGGTTCGCCGATCACGCCCGGCAGCAACCGCACCAC
>JANQFL010000058.1 GCA_028277845.1 Sneathiellales bacterium | reverse complement strand
CTTGCGCGATGCCCGGCATCGCGCTGCCCCGTCTTCCTGGTGGATGGGCAGGCCGCTCGAGAAACAGAATGGATTCCATCTAAAGAGGAACTGCTCTAGGAACTAAATCCCGTCGATCATCTGTTGCCGTTTGCGGCCGTATTCGGTTTGCGAGATCAGTTTCTTTTCGATCAATTGATCGAGCAGGACCAGTCCGTTTTTGACGTCCATGGACTGCGGACTGATGGTTTGCAGCACTTTGGAGCGGGCCTGGATGAATTCCTCGGGCGTCAGTTTGCCGCCGCGGAAGCGGCGGTTGATGCCCGACAGTTGTTCCGCCACGGTTCCGACCGCTTTCTCGCCTTTGATTTCCGCCAGCTTGCGTTCGTATTCCTGCTTGGTCAGCAGGCCAGACCGAAAGACTTCGTCCAAACGGGCGATACGCACCGACTTGGCCGCGGCCGGCCCGATGGCCCGCGTCTTTACGGCCGGTTGAGCGGGCGCGGCCGGTGCCGGAGCAGGCGCCGCCTTCGGTAAGGCGGCCAGTTTCTGCGCCGGCGCGCCGGCGCTGAGCAGCGGCCCGTAGACGAACCCGGACTTGCCGCCATCCAGGCCGACTTCGTACCACAACTCGCCACCAACCTTGACGTTGTTGAGCACGGTGACTTTCGATTCCGCCGGCAGCACCGCGACCTTCTGCGCGCCGACGCCCGGCTTCGCCCGGACGTTGGCATTGGCCACGGTCATCATCGTGACACGCGCGGCAGGTTGTTGCGCCGCCGATTTGCGTGAAATGGCATCGTCCTGTTTGGACGGGGCCGATGCCACCAAAGCCTGCGCCAATTCGGCATCATCCAGCCGGCATTCGATTCGGCTGTCGTTGGAATCGGAGTATTTCCAGAACACCGGGAACCGCAGTTGCGGTGAATAGTAGCTGATCAATGTCGAGGAATAGAGATTGGCGAAACGCTGTTCATCCACGACCTTGACTTCGAGATCGCCGTATTTCTTGGTGTAGAATCTGTCGCTCCCGACGACGGCGATCTTGTAACTCCAGTTCAGGGTCTTGCCGCTACGCTTTTCGTTGAGCCAACCCTTGAAGCTGGTTCCGACCTTCATCGCCTTCAAACCATCGAAGTCCGACGGAATGCGCCGCATGGACCGGTCCTTGCCGCCGATCTTCTCGCGTGTCATCAGCGTGGTCGGCAGGAAGTAATACGGCTTCTCGTACCAATTCTTCTTTTGCCCGGTTTCGACGGAAACCCGCACCATGTGCTGGCGCGCCGCCGTGACCTTGTAGGTTTCCTGGATCTGAAATCCGCCGCCATAACGGCAATTGAAATAGTACGTGTCGCCCACCTGCGGCCGGGCCGTCTGGCCGAGCGCCGTTCCAGCAAACAGCAATGGGATAAGTACGGCGCCTCCGGCAAGGAGGCGGTTCGGGCCATGCATTGGGGATCTCATCGCTTGCATCCTTTTATTTGTTCATTAGCTTAACTCTAGGCAAAGCGCGCCACAAGAATGGGAGCCCCACCCGGTGAAATTTGTTGTCGGACTGGTTGCGTTGATGTTGGGCGTATCGTCGGCAGAGGCCGCGGGAACCGCCGATCGGACCGGTGTCGCGGCGACCTGGCGGGCAGCAACAATAGCGCTGCCGGCGAACGCAACCGGCGCCTTGCCGGTGTTCGGCCGTTGGCGGGAGGCCGGCGTTCAATCTGCCGTTCGGGCCATTCCGGGTTCCCGCAAGGTACCGGCCATTCTGTATTTCCACGGCTGTGACGGTATCGGCGTCGAGGAAGAAAGCGCCCGGATCGCCTACATGGAAGTCGGTTATGCCGTGTTTTTCCCCGATAGTTTCGCCCGTGTCGGCCGGCGGTCGAACTGCCGAACCGACACGTTCTCGACCAGCAGCGCACCGGAGGCTCACGCCTACCGTATCGAGGAAATCGCTTACGCCCGAAAGCAATTGCGGGCCATTCCCTGGGTTGATCAGGACCGCGTGTTCGCCATCGGATTCAGCGAGGGCGGCATGGCTTTGGCGGGATACGACGGAAACGACTTCACCGGCGTCATCATAACGGGATGGCACTGCGATGGCCGCGGCCGCTATCAGGGCCTTCGGACCCCTGACGAGATACCGGTCCTGACCATCATTGCGGCCGACGACCCCTGGTACGAAGCCAAGAAAGGCCGGCATTGCGGTCTTTACTTCAACGGACGGAAAAACGCCCGGTCGCTGGTGCTGCAAAACAATGGTCATGCGATCATGAACTCCGTCAACCTGGAGCACGCGTTGCAGGCGAAGCAGGCCATCCTCGAATTCCTCATGTCCAGGTAACGCAAACCCATCAGGCAATCACTTGATGGACCGGGAAGGCACTTGCTTGGGCGGCGTGAATACGCCGTTGGCAAGCCCGTAAGGTATGGCCGTCCACTTGCGGTCTTCCGACAAGCTCCACGCCCGGCCCGTCCAGGTGTCGATCAATACGATCAACGGTTTGCGCCGGCTGTCCGGGTCCGGGTCGGAGGTCGCGTAGATTTCCGTGGCGACGACGGCATACCGGCCATCGAGGGTTTGATGCCCGGCCACTTCGGCGGACCCGGTCTTCGGAGTGAGATAGGCAAAAGCGACAACGACGGCCCACAAGGTGTGCCACAGAACAATCCGCTGCATGGTGTCCTCCAGTTCCTGATTACCGCTTCACGGTGCCCATGACGGTCAATCCGGTCTATGCCGCCCGGCACCCGCGCCCTGTGACGAAAATCACACCTTGCGGGTCCAGGTCGCCGAACAGGGGAATATCCGGTACGATACGCTGGCAAACCAACGGGAGCACCGTGTGACCGTTTCGTTGCAGACCATTGGCGAATTGTGTCTACGAATTGATGGCGCACCGGTATCGCTGCCGCGATCAAAGGCCGTGCGCGCCTTGCTGGTCTATGTCGCGCTGGCGCCACGACCCGTGCATCGCGACAAATTGTGCGAATTGTTTTTCTCGCGCACCGCCGACCCGCGCGCCTCTTTGCGATGGGCCTTGTCCAAGGTTCGCGCGGCGCTGGGTGGCGCTTCGGCCGTTCTCCTTGCCGACCGCGATACGGTTCATGTGGATCACGACAGCCTCGAGGTCGACATACTGACCCTACGTCGCTGGTCACATGAAAACAGCACCGTATCATCCGGCGACCTGACTCAAACAGCGCTCGGTGAGCCTGCTTTGGCCGATATCCGGCTGGATAGCAGTCCGGAGTTCGAAGCATGGCGCATCGCCGCGGCCGGCGAAGCCATTCAAGTTCAGAAGAAGGTGCTGAACCTGGTGCTCGCGAGTTCCGACCTGGCTCCGGACGTTCAAATCGAACTGTCCGCCAAACTCGCCGCCCTCGATCCCAGCGACCCGCAAGGCCATGCCGCCCAATGCGCGTGCCTGCAGCGGCACGGACGGTCCCGCGAGGCCCGGCAAATATTCGACAACGCGCGCAGATTATTGACGGAGTATGGCTCGGACGATCAACTGGTCGCGGCCTGGCGGCGCCAAGGGGCGGACCTTGAGACGGAAAAGGCCGGGGAGACGATCACCAATTCGGACAGTCAAGTCCAGCTGACGGCGGACATCCTGTCGCGACCGGCGATTGCGGTGCCGCCGTTTCAAGATCTCAACCCGACCGATGAAAACGAGCATTTGGCCGACAGCCTGGCGCTCGAGATCATTGCCGGACTGTCGGCGTGGCGTCTACTGCCGGTCATTTCCCACAACTCGACCCAGCGCTTCAAAAACGCGTCCGGAACAGCGTCGGAAGTCGGCCAGGCCGTTGGCGCACGGTATGTCCTGGCGGGCAGCTTGCGCCGTGCAGGCTCCCGCATCCGCTTGTCCGTCGAGCTTGTCGATGCCCGGCACAATCAGCAACTCTGGTCGAACCGTTTCGACTGCCACATGGATGACATCTTCGAGGTGGAAGACGAACTGGTGGCCAGGGTGGTGCAAAGCGTCATGCCGCAAATCGAAACCGCCGAACGCCAGCGGCTGTTGCGAAAAAGGCCGGAAGACTACGACGCCTGGGACCTGGCCATGCGGGCACACTGGTTGGCAAACATGGGTGGCGCCGATGCCTACGACGAGGCGATCGTCCTGGCACGCAAGGCAGCCAGGCTGGACCCCGGCTTCGGTCTGCCGCACGTCATCATCGCATTCGTCCGTTTTCAACAGGCCATGAAAGGCTGGTCCCTGCGCGCCGATCTGCCGTTTCGCGAGGTATTCCGGGCAACGCTCGACGCGGCGGGGGAAGCCCTGCAGATCGATCCCGGCTCCTGGATGGCGCACGCCCTGACCGGCGTCGGCGAACTGTGGACCAACCGCCGCCATGAAAAGGCGGCGGAACATCTCGACAGGGCGATCAAGCTCAATCCGAGCGGCAGCTGGTCCTACCACTTCGGTGGCTGCATTCAGGGGTTTTGCGGCCGCCTGGACGACGCCCGGTTCAATCAGGAGCAGCTGTTCAGGCTCGACCCCGTTTATCCCTATACCGCCGTCGTCGAAGCGGACCTGGCGCTGTGGAATATGCTCGATGGTAATCTGGACGCGGCGGAAACACACATCGGACGATCACAGGATGCCGATCCGGACTATGTCCGCGGTGTTCAGAGACTGGTGGTCCTGCATGGTCTCAAAGGCGACAAATCGGCGGCGGAACCGGCGGTTCAACGGCTTGCCAAGCTGTCACCGCCGCTGGATCATACGTATCTCGCCGCCTCCTATCCGTTCAAAAACCCCGAGCATTCGAAAATTTTTTCCGAAGGACTGCGGCGTGCCGGCGTGAATATCGCCGAAACCTAAATTCCAACGCTGGTTTCAACGCCGGTTTCCACCCCTGCCTCCTAAAACCGCACTGTCGGAAGTGTGACGGCGCTCACGGACTTCCGTTCCGATTTCACCCTACGGTCTGTCTGGGCCATGGCCCGCACTCGAGGAAGTTTCCTATGTCCGAACATCCAGCGTCTCCGGCACCTGACCTCGAAGCCATCAAGGTCAAGCAACACGCGACGTGGTCCGCCGGAGATTATGCCGTTGTCGGAACGACGTTGCAGCTGGTCGGCGAGAAGTTGAGCGAAGCGCTCGATCTGCGCCCGGGCCAACGCGTACTGGACGTGGCCGCGGGTAACGGCAATGCCAGTCTGGCGGCGGCGCGCCGGTGGTGCGACGTGGTATCGACGGACTATGTCGAAGCCTTGCTCAAACGCGGCATGGAACGGGCCAATGCCGAACGGCTGACCATCGCGTTCCGCCGCGCGGACGCCGAAGACCTGCCGTTCGACGAGAACTCCTTTGATGCCGTCACCTCGACGTTCGGCGTCATGTTCACGCCGAACCAGGAGAAAGCCGCGCAGGAAATAGTCAGGGTTTGCCGGTCGGGCGGGAAGATCGGCCTGGCCAACTGGACGCCCGACAGCTTTGTCGGACAGTTGTTCAAGACCATCGGCAAACACGTTCCACCGCCCGAGGGTTTGCCGTCACCGGCCATGTGGGGCACGCGCGAACGGCTCAACGAATTGTTCGACGAAGACGCCGTCGCCATCGACGCGAGCGAACAGACCTTCAACTTCCGCTACAAGTCCGGCACCCATTGGCTGGATATGTGGCGCACGGTTTACGGGCCGCTGCAAAAGGCGTTCGATGCCCTGGACATGCCGGCACGGGATGACCTGGCAGAGGATCTTCATGGCCTGGTCGACCGCTACAACATGGCGACCGACGGTGCCATGGTCGTTCCGGCCCGATACCTGGAGGTTGTGATAACCATACGTTAGACACCATGCGCACCGGGTGATGCCTCGACGAAAACGGTTATCGCCCATACAATGTATACAAAGTGCGCCTATGCGAGTTGAGATTGAGATCTTCAAGCTGTAGGACAAGCATCATGCCTCAGAGCATCTACGAGAAGTACGGGGGCTTTTCTGCGATCAGCAGAATTGTACTCGATTTCTATGACAAGGCCCTGGATTCGGACGAGATCGGCGACTTTTTCGATGACGTCGACATGAATCGACTGGTCGACCATCAGACGAAATTCATTGCCTATCTGACGGGCGGCCCGGCCGACTACACGGAAACGCGTTTGAAACAGGTGCACGCGCATCTTGGCATCAAGGACGATCATTTCGACGAAATGAAGCGTCTGCTGGCCGATTCCCTCAGCGAACACGGTATGACGGGGGAAGACGTCGGCGCCGTGCTCGACGCCATCGAGCAACGCCGCAATGTGATCGTGGTTTGAGTAGCTGCCATGTTGATCGAAGCGATCAGTGAACAGCTTCTCAAGGCGATGGGCGTGGGCGTTGCCCTGGTCAACGCCGGTGACCTGAAGATCCGGTTCACCAACCCGACGTTTTGCGAATGGTTCGGCCAATCCCACAACGGATCGTCCATTGGCGACGTGTTCGAGTCGCTGAACGTGGAAGCACTGCGCGAGACGCTGTCGAAGACCGGCCAATATACATTGGAAACACGGGTCAAGAAAAAGCGCCGTATCCTGATCATCGAACTGGCGTTCCGCGAGGCCGTGCATGAGGGCGGCGACATCATCGTCGTCGAGTGCCAGAACATCTCACGGGTGCGGGAGATGGAGTCGATGCTGGACTCCTACGCCCACATGGTCGAGCGCAAGACCCGCGACCTGGAACTGGAAAAGGAGCAGGTCGAGAAACTCCTGCTCAATATCATGCCGCGCTCGGTCTATGAGGAGTTCAAAACCTTCGGCGTCGTTACACCGCAGCTTTATGAACCGGTATCGGTGTTGATGCTCGACTTTGTCGGGTTTACGTCCATGGCCGCGTCGGCGGACCCGACGGTGACGGTCGGCGAGTTGAACGATATCTTTTCGTCGTTCGACCGGATCGCCGAACAGTTCGGCTGCGAACGCATCAAGACCCTGGGCGACGCCTACCTGGCGGTTTCGGGGCTGCCGCACCCGAACATCGACCACGCCCGCGCCGTAACCAATTCGGCCGTCCGGTTCGCCCGTTATCTGCAACGGCGCAACCAAAGCCACCAGCACCAATGGCAATGCCGTATCGGCCTGGCCAGCGGTGCCGTGGTCGGTTCGGTCGTCGGTGTGCAGAAATACGTCTACGACGTTTTCGGCCCGGCGGTGAATCTGGCCACGCGGCTGCAGGTCCTGTCCGAGCCGATGGAAATCACCGTGCACGGCGACATGGCCGCCGAACTGGCCGACGAATTCCAACTGATCGATGGCGGCAAGCAGGACGTGCGGGGATTCGGCAAGCAGCAGATCTACAAGATCAGTATCTGATCGCCGAACTAGCGCGGAACGTCTCCTTCCAGCGTGATGCGATGCAGCAGGCGGCGATGGCCGTGATAGTCGTTGATCGGATTGTGCAGCGTGCTGCGGTTGTCCCAAAACGCCACCGATCCCGTTTGCCAGCGGAACCGGCAGGTGAATTCCGGCCGGACCTGATGTTCGAACAGATAGTCGAGCAACGGCGCGCTTTCTTCCTCGGTCATGCCGTCGAACCGGACCGTATGGGCGAAGTTGACATAGAGCGCCTTGCGGCCGGTTTCCGGGTGCGTGCGCACGACGGGGTGTACGGACTGGACCGTCTCCTCCGCCAAGCCCTTGCCGGATTCGGCGATGCGGTCCTGGCGGGTTTGCGCCGTTGCCGGCTTGCCGGCGATATTGACGGCGTTGAGGCCCGAAAGCATCTCCCGCATGCCCGCGGACAAATTGTCGTAGGCCATGTACAGATTGGCGAACATCGTGTCCCCGCCAAACGGCGGGATTTCCAGGGCATAAAGGATCGTGCCCATGGGCGGACGTTCGAGGTAGGCCGTATCGGTGTGCCACAGGCCGCCGAAATTGACGGTCTCGTCCTCGCGCTTGAGGATCGGAACCACCAGCGGAAAGTCCTCCAGTCCCTTGACGAACGGGTACTCCATGGGCCGGCCGAACCGTTCGGCAAATGCCATCTGGGACGCCGGAGTAAGAGTCTGGTCACGGAAAAAGATCACCAGGTTTTCCAGAAACGCCTGCCGGATTTCGGCAACCACGCCGTCATCCAGTTCGCGCGACAGATCGGCACCGTAAATTTCGGCGCCGAGCGCACCGCTGACGGGCCGGACTTCGATATGCCGGTACTCGAGTGTTGCGGCCGCCACGTTCATCGTCTTCCTCGCCGTATGCAACGCCGGTCACCAGTATAGCAGTTGCCGCCTGACCGCACAGCGCAACGAAAAACCGGCGCCCAGAAGGACGCCGGTCTCGTTTTCGACTTCGGATGAAGCCGGGTATCAGTAGGTCAGGAAGCCGGTCTGCTTGACCCACTTGCCGCCCTTGACCTGATAAAGGGCCGACTTGTTGGTGCCGAGGCGCTTTTTCGGGCCGAAGCTTTGCGCCGGGCCGCCGAAGCGGTCGGTCCAACCGTTAATGCCTTCCAGGGCGCCCACCATGCTGTCCACGGTCAGGTCCTTGCCGGCTTTGTCCAGGGCATGGACGAACATGTCCATGGCGCTGTAACCGAACGCCGCTTCGTTGGTCGGCGGCTTGCCGAACTTGTCCTGGTAGCGCTTCATCCAGTCCTTGACGACGGCATTGGCGTCTTCCGGATAAGGCATCATGAACTGGCCGGTGGCGTATACGCCTTCGACCGCACCCTTGCCGACGGCGGTAACGGCCGAGGTGAAGCCGGCTGTGGAGACGACGAAGTCGACGTTCCAGCCCATCTTCTTGGCCGTACCGGCCGGAATGATGGTGTCGCCGACGATCGTACCCATGAAGATGACGTCGCAGCCGGCTTTCTTCAGGTTGGTCAGCGGTGCGACGAAATCCTTGGTGCTGGACTTGTGGGTCGTCGAGGCGACCAGCTTCAGGTTCATGGCCTTGATCTGCTCTTCCACGCCCTGGTGCACTTCACGGCCGAAGTCCGTGTCCTGGTACATGGTGCAGATGGCCTTCTTGCCGCGTTCTTCGACGAAGTACTTCACCGCCGCGCGCATCTGATCGTAATAGGGCGACGCGAAGGAGAATTTCAGACGGTGGAACGGCTCGTACATCTGACGGCCGCCCGAGAACGGGAAGATGTTGAACACGTTGCGCTTGAAGGCCGACGGCATGACCGCCATGTTGGGCGGCGTGCCCAGCGCACCCACCAGGGCGAACACCTTGTCGCGCTTGAGCAGCTTGTTGCCGGCCTGCGAGGCCTTGGCCGGGCTGTACTGGTTGTCCTCGACGACCAGCTTGATCTTGCGGCCATGGACGCCGCCGGCGTCATTGATTTCATCGACGCGCATGCGCATGCCGTTGGTCACGGGCACGCCCCACACGGCGACCGGACCGCTCAAGGGCTGGTGAGAGCCGATCACGACCTCGCCACTGCTGACGCCCTGATCCGCGCTGGCCGCACCGGCAACGGACACGAGCGCCGTCGCGCCGAGCAATAGACCGATAGTACCGAATCGCTTCATTACTTATCCTCCCTTTGCGCGGCCTGGGCCGCAGATACGCTTCTTCTTCCAGTAGTTTACACGTTTTCGGCCGCAGTCAAGCGGCCTTGTACATGGAATCTATCAAATCCTTGTACTTCTCGTTCACAAATTTCCGCTTGAGTTTCATGGTCGGCGTCAGTTCGTCGTCTTCCGCCGTCAGTTCCTGGTCGATCAACCGGCACTTCTTGATCTGCTCGACCTGGGCGAAATTCTGATTGACCCGGTGGACCTCGCCCCAGATCAACTCCTGCACTTCGGCCGTGTTGCACAGGCTGGCGTAGTTGGTGAACGGCACGTCCTTGTCCTGGGCGAACTTGGCGACGTTTTCGTAGTCGATCATCACCAGGCAGGTCAGGTATTTCTTGCCGTCGCCGATGACCACCGCATCCGACACATAGGGACTGAACTTGATCTGGTTCTCGATCTCGGACGGCGTGATGTTCTTGCCGCCGGCCGTGATGATGATGTCCTTCATCCGGTCGGTGATCTTGAGGTAACCCTCGTTGTCGATATAGCCGACATCGCCGGTGTGCAGCCAGCCGTCGACGATGGTCTCTGCCGTTTTCTCCGGCTGGTTGAGGTAGCCCATGAAGACATAATCGCCGCGCACCAGGATTTCGCTCTCCGGCGAGATTTTCACCTCGCCGTAGTCGACCGGCAGGCCGACGGTGCCCGGTTTGATGGCGTCGGACGGCATGATCGACGTCAGCGCGGTGGTCTCGGTCTGGCCGTAGACCTCCAGCATGTCGACACCCAGCGCCATGTACCAGCGGATCAGGTCCGGCGAAATCGGCGCCGCGCCGGTGACCAGCCAGCGGGCCCGGTCGATGCCGATCATCTTGCGCACGTTCTTGAGCACCACCATGGCGGCGATCTTGTGCAGGAAATTGAGGCCCGCGGGCACCGGTTTGCGCTCGATTTTGTAGTCGGCCACCTTGAGGCCGATGCCGATGGCGGTCCTGTAGGCCCATTGTTGCAGCTTGGTGGCGTCGGACACCGCGATGGTGATGGCGGAATAGAACTTTTCCCAGATGCGGGGCACGGCGCCGAACACCGTCGGCGCCACTTCGCGCACGTTTTCCGGCACCGTGTCCGGGTTTTCGACGAAGTTCATGATGGTGCCGGTATAGAGCGAGAAGTAGCAACCCACCACCCGTTCCGCCACATGGCACATGGGCAGGAACGACAGGCGCTCGTCCTGATCGGCCTGGGGCAGCATGCGGGTGGCGTTGGAACATTGGTGTACGATGTTGCGGTGGCTCAACATGGCGCCCTTGGGCGGCCCCGTCGTCCCCGACGTGTAGACCAGAATGGCCAGATCGTCGGGCTCGCGGCAGTTGATGCGCTCCTCCCACAGATTGGGGTGCTTGGACGCATGTTCGGCACCGAGCGCCAGCAACTCGTCCAGGCTGATCACCATCGGGTCGGAAAAATCGCGCAGGCCTTCCATGTCGAAAATGATGATCTTGTCCAGACACGGCGTGCGCTCGCGGACTTCCAGTATCTTGTCGAGTTGTTCCTCGTCCTCGACGAACAGATACCGGGAATCGGAATCGTTCACCAGGTACTCGACCTGGGCCGGAGCATCGGTCGGATAGATGCCCGAACAGACGCCGCCGGCACCGAGCACGCCCATATCGGCGTACAGCCATTCCTTGACCGTATTGGCCAGGACGCTGGCGCGGTCGCCCGGCTCGAACCCCATGGCGATCAGGCCCATGCCGACCTGCCGTGCCTTCTCGCCCATTTCGCGCCAGGTCACGGCCTTCCAGATGCCCAATTCCTTTTCGCGCAAAATGACCCTGTCGGCGCGGCGTTGCACGCCGTCCCAGAACATCCGGGACATGGTGTCGCCTGCGAGGGTATGACTGCCCTGATTTCGATCCATTTCCATAACGCTCCGCTTCCGGATCCGTACCCGCCTATTTAACGCCAGGTCTTCTTCCGTTTCCAACGCCGCTTGCCGCGGGCGCCGTGCTCCTTGATCCCCAGATAGAATTCCTTGATGTCGTCCGATTCCTTCAGCCGCGCGCAGGTGTCGCCCATGACGATGCGGCCGACCTCCAGCACATAGCCGTAATCGGCGGCATTCAGCGCCATGTGGGCGTTCTGCTCCACCAGCAGCATGGTCATGCCCTGCTCCCGGTTCATGCGCACGATGATTTCGAAGATTTCCTTGACCAGCCGCGGGCTGAGGCCGAGCGACGGCTCGTCCAGCAGCATCATCTTGGGCCGGGCCATCATGGCGCGGCTGATCGCCAGCATCTGCTGTTCGCCGCCCGACAACTGACCGGCGGGCTGCTCGCTGCGCTCCTTCAACACCGGGAAATAGGTGTAGACCAGCTCCATATCCTGGGCGATGCCGTCGGCGTCCTTGCGGGTGTAGGCGCCCATCATCAGGTTTTCGCGCACGCTGAGCAGCGGGAACACCTCGCGCCCCTCGGGCACGTGGCTGAGCCCGTAGCGCATGACCTTGTCGGGATCCTGGCGCTGGATTTCCTGGCCGTCGAAGGTAACCGTGCCCTTCTGCGGGTCCATGACGCCGGAGATGGTCTTGAGAATGGTGGTCTTGCCCGCGCCGTTGGCTCCCAGCACGGTGACGATGCTGCCCTGCCGTGCTTCGAGGCTGATGCCGCGGATGGCCATGATGGGGCCGTAGTAGGTTTCGATGTTGGCGACGTTGAGCAATGGTTCCGACATATCCTCAGCCCCCCAGATACGCCTTGACCACTTCCGGGTCGCGCTGAACTTCCTCGGGCGTGCCGGTGGCCAATACCCGGCCGTAATTGAGCGCCAGAACCTTGTCGGACACCTCCGACACCAGGCCCATGTCGTGCTCGACCATCAAAACGGTGATGCCCAGGTCCTTCTTGATGTCGTCGATCCAGAATCCCATGTCCTCGGTTTCCTCGACATTGAGGCCGGACGACGGTTCGTCGAGCAACAGGAGCTTGGGTTCCGTGCACAGGGCGCGGGCCAGTTCGACCACCTTCCGCACGCCGTAGGGCAGGTTCATGATCATGGAATCACGGTAGTGTGCGAGGTCGAGGAAATCGATCACCTCCTCGATCTTTTCGCGGAACCGGAGTTCCTGCTGGCGCACGCCAGGCAGGAACAACAGCTCCGACGCCAGGTTGGACTTGCGATGGGCGTGCTGGCCCAACAGCAGGTTCTGCAGTACCGTGGCGTGCTCGAACAGTTCGATGTTCTGGAATGTGCGGGCGATGCCGCGCTTGGCGATCTGGTGCGGCGGGACGTTGGTGATGTCCTGATCCTCGAAGACCAGCTTGCCTTCGGTGGGTTCGTAGATCCGGCTGATCAGATTGAAGATCGTCGTCTTGCCGGCGCCGTTGGGGCCGATGATGGAGAACACCTCCCCCTTCTCGACCTCGAAGTTGACGCCGTCGACCGCCTTGATGCCGCCGAAGTGAATGGCCAGGTCCTCGACGCGAAAATAGGTCATCGCACCCGCTCCGACTTCATGTAGCTCTTCTGGCGTTTGAAGGTCGCTTTCTTGTAGAGCGGGAAGAGCTGGAAGAAGAGCTTGATCTTCATCCAGCGGCCATAGATGCCAAGCGGTTCAAAGAGCACGAACAGAACCAGGATGAGACCGAAGACACCGGCTTCCAGACTTGGCTGCTCGCCGATGGCATGGGGCAGATAGTCCTTGGCGATGGAAATGATCTGCGGCAACGCGCCGATGAATATGGCGCCGTACACCGCCCCGTGCAGCGAACCGAGACCACCGACCACGACCATGACCAGCAGCTGGATCGAGAACACGATGCTGAAGCTGTCGGGGGACAGGAAGACCGTCTTGTGGGCGAACAAAGCGCCGGCGATACCGGTAATGCCGGCGCTCAAGGCAAAGGACAGGGTTTTGTATTTGGCCAGATTGACGCCCATGCTCTGGGCCGCGATCTCGCTGTCGCGGATCGCCACCAACGCCCGCCCGGTCGGCGAGCGCAGCAGATTGAGCGCGCCGAACATTACAATCAGGGTGACAATCAGGCAGATGTAGTAGAACTGCCAGTCTTCGTAGATGTCGATGCCGAACAGGGTGATGTCGGGCACCTGCATGCCGCCGTAGCCGCCCGTGACCGACTCCCAGCGCGCGAACACCTCGGCGACGATAATGGCAAACGCCAATGTCGCAATGGCCAAATAGATGCCGGTCATGCGCAATGCCGGCACACCGAGCGCGACACCGAACGCCGCCGCGATGAAGCCGCTTATCGGAACGGTGATCAGGAAGGGAAGGCCCTGGCCGAGCAAATAGGCTTCCGCGTAGGCGCCGATCCCAAGGAAGGCGGCGTGGCCGAGGGATACGAGCCCGGTGTACCCGGTCAGGATCATCAAGCCGACGCCGATGATCGTGAAGATCAGTACGTAGGTGATCTCGCCGATATAGAATTCGTCGAGCACCAGCGGCGCGGCGAACATGGCGGCGATCAGCAGGCTGTACCAGAAGACGGCCCCGCCGTGGGGGAACAGTTTGACGTCCTGTTGGTATTCGGTCTTGAAGATGAATCGCATGGCTAGAGCATGTTTCCCCTAGATGGAGCCATTCTGACGGAGCGTATTGGCGCCAAGGCCAAGGCTGGCGTTGCAGGCCATACCGGGGGTATGGCCAAGACGGCAGCCACCGGATTTGGCGCCAAGACGCCCGTCCCTCCGGGTTTCCGAGCGGCCACCCCCCACGGCGTCAGACGGCTTGCGCGATGCACCACATCGCGCTGCCCCGCCTTCCTGGTGGATGGGCAGGCCGCTCGAGAAACAGAATTGGCTCCATCTAGGGGAAACATGCTCTCACACTTTCTTGCGCATGGATTCGCCGAACAGGCCTTCGGGCCGAACGACCAGCACCGCCAGCAACACGATGTAGGCGGCCACGTCCTTGAACCCGTCGGGCAGGTAGGCCGCCGACAATTGTTCGATGATGCCGATAATCAGCCCGCCGACAACCGCACCGGGGATGGACCCGAAGCCGCCCAGCACCGCCGCCGGGAAAGCCTTGAGGCCGATCAGGCCCATGTTGGCCTCGATCAGGCTGACCGGCGCCAGCAGAATGCCGGCCACGGTCGCCACGGCGGCGCTGATGCCCCAGATCATGGAGAACACCGTCTTGACCGGGATCCCCATGTAATAGGCGGCCAACTGGTTCTGCGACGCCGCCTGCATGGCGATGCCCAGCCGCGAGCGGCGGAAAAACAGATAGAGGACGACGCACAGGATGGCCGTGCCGGCGATGATCGAGAGATATTCCTGGGCCACCACGATGTCGCCGAACCGCACCACCTTGTTGCTGAACGGCGTATCGATGGAATAGGTCTCGGTGCCCCACTGCGGCACCATGCTGACACCGGCCCGCATGATGATGCCGATGCCGATGGTCACCATGATGATGGCGAACTGCGGCTGGCCGATAACCCGGCGGAACACGGCCCGATCCAGGCCCCAGCCGAACGCCGCCAGGATAACCGCGGTGACCGGCAGGGCGATCCAGTAAGACCAGCCCATCAGGGCAATCAGCGTGAAGGCGATGAACGCGCCCAGCATCAACAGATCGCCCTGGGCGAAATTGACCACCTCGGTGGCCTTGTAGATCAACACGAACCCCAGCGCGACGAGGGCATAGATGCAGCCCACGGCGGCACCGTTGATCACGAATTGGATAAGATCTTGCAGAGCCCGCCCCCACTCAAACTCTTTAAAATGTTACTCCCAAACGAAAGCGCCCAATCATCAAATGGACCGGGCGCCCGACGCACTTGTATCCGCGCGTTCCGGCAACGACTATAAAGAGGCGTTTCGCGAGTCGTCAACGGCGCTTGCGCACAAAAAACCGGGAGTTTATGCGGCTTCGCGGCACGGTATTTTATACAATCCAACCGGTGCCGGGAAATGTTTGGCGGACGCTACGTCAACTATTAACAACGGATACGGACAGGCGATGGCGACGGAAATCAAATTCAACCGCGAACTGAATTTCAACTACGGCGAAGCCGAACAGGTGTCGCCGATGATCCGGCGCATTGTTGCCAACAATCCGAGCCCGTTCACGTTCTACGGCACGGGCACCTACGTCGTCGGCCACGGAAACGTTGCCGTGATCGACCCGGGCCCCGCCCTGCCCGAGCACATCGATACGCTGAAGCGGGTGCTGGATGGGGAAACGGTCACCCACATCGTCGTCACCCACACCCACATGGACCACTCCCCTGCCGCCAAGTTTCTGAAAGAGGCGACCGGCGCCCCGACATACGGCTTCGGTCCGCACGGGTCGCTGCGCCGCGGCCCCAAGGTCGAGGAAGGCGCAGACCATGAGTTCGAACCCGATCACGTCATCCACGACGGCGCCGTTATCGAAGGCGACGGCTGGACGCTGGAAGCCGTGCATACGCCCGGCCACACCTCGAACCACCTGTGCTTCGCCTTTAAGGAAGAAAATGCCCTGTTTTCCGGCGATCACGTCATGGGTTGGTCGACCTCGGTGATCTCGCCGCCCGATGGCGACATGCAGGCCTACATGCGTTCCCTGCGCAAACTGCTCGCGCGCGACGAAGCGATCTACTGGCCGACCCATGGCGCGCCGATTACCGATCCGAAACCCTATGTGGAGAGTTTCATCGCCCACCGCGAAGAGCGGGAAGACCAGATCATGAACTGCCTGAGCGAAGGCACGAACACGATCCCCGCCATGGTCGCGCGCATGTACACGGACGTACCGTCTTTCCTGCATCCGGCGGCGGCGCGCTCGGTGCTCGCGCATCTCGTACACATGGTGGAAACCGGACGGGTCCATTGCGAGGGCCCGCCCGGTGAACACAGTGTCTATTCGGCGGCGTCGGACGCCGTCGGCAAGACGTAGTCCTTGAACTGCTCGCGGATCGTCACCTTCTGCAGCTTGCCGGTGGCCGTGTGCGGCAGTTCGTCGACGAACTGCACGTCGTCGGGCATCCACCATTTGGCGATCTTGCCTTCGAGGTAAGCGAGGATCTCGTCCTTGCCGACGTCGGAGCCCTCGGACCGGACTACCACCAGCAACGGCCGCTCGTCCCATTTGGGATGGTAGATACCGATGACGGCGGCCTCGGCCACGCCGGGGCAGCCGACCGCCTCGTTTTCCAGATCGATCGACGAAATCCATTCGCCGCCCGATTTGATCACGTCCTTGGAGCGGTCGGTGATCTGCATATAGCCGTCGGGATCCATGGTCGCCACGTCGCCGGTGGGGAACCAGCCGTCCTGCAGCACGTCGCCGCCCTCGCCCTTGAAATAACCACTGGCGATCCATGGCCCGCGCACCAGCAGATTGCCGAACGCCACGCCGTCGTGAGGCTGCGCGTTGCCGTCGTCGTCGACGATCTTCATGTCCACGTTGTAGACCGCCGCGCCCTGCTTGACCTGGATGTCGACTTTCTGTTCCGCCGACAGGCCGGCATGTTTGGGCCGCAGCATGCCGGTGGTGCCCAGCGGGCTCATCTCGGTCATGCCCCAGGCATGAACGACGGTGACGTCGTAGTTGAACTGGAAGGCTTCGATCATCGACCGCGGCGCGGCGGACCCGCCGATGACGGTGCGGTCCATATGCGGCAGCTTGTCGCCTGTTTCCTGCAAGTGATTGAGCAGCATCAGCCAGACCGTCGGCACGCCCAGCGACAGGGTGACCTTCTCGCTGTCCAGAAGTTCGTAGATGCTGGCCCCGTCCATGGCGGCGCCCGGCATGACCATCTTGGCGCCGCACATGGCGGCGGCGTAGACGATGCCCCAGGCATTGGCGTGAAACATGGGCACCACCGGCAGAACCACGTCATGGCTGCCCAGACCCAGGCCGTCGACGGTGCAGACGCAGTAACTGTGCAACACGGTGGACCGGTGGCCGTACAGCGCACCCTTGGGATTGCCGGTCGTACCGGAGGTGTAGCACAGCGACGACGCGGTGTTTTCGTCGAACTCCGGCCAGTCATAATCGCCGGACTGGTCGCCGATGAGGGTCTCGTAGCACAGCACGTTCGGCAGCGAGGTGTCGGGCATATGGTCTTCGTCCGTCATGATGACGAACGCCTCGACCGAGGTCAGCTTGTCGGCCACCGCCTCGAGCAACGGCACGAACGTCAGGTCGAGGAAGATGACTTTATCCTCCGCGTGCTCGGCGATGTAGACGATCTGTTCGGGGAACAGGCGCGGATTGATGGTGTGCAGAATGGCGCCCATGCCCGATACGCCGTAATACAGCTCCAGGTGCCGGTAGCCGTTCCAGGCCAGGGTGGCGATACGGTCGCCCAGCGTGACTCCCAGCTTGTTGCTGAGCGCCTGGGCCACCTGCTTGGAGCGCGCGCCGGCGTCCTTCCAGGTGTAACGATGAATCGGCCCCTCGACCGTCCTTGATACGATTTCGGTATCACTGTGGTATTTGGCGGCGAAGTCGATCAGCGATGAGATCAACAACGGCCGGTCCATCATGAGTGCTTGCATGAACAGGCTCCCTGTACGCAGTCATTTGCCGGTTTTGCGGGGAGTGTATGACGCACCGCGACACGGGTAAAGCAAGACCGGCCGGCACGCATCATTTCGCGCGACCGGGCGATCGTTTGCGCAGCGGAACGACGACCATATGTCCGAACAATCTACGCTGATGCGGGTCTTATGACCGCCCTGAACGCGCGTACAAATTCCATTGTATTCAATCGAAACAGCGTCGGAATTTTTTACAGATTCCGTGTCCGTGGCTGACCCAGGTTCGCCAAGCCATTGAAAACGCCCAACTAAATTTTCTTGCACGAAAATTGCATGACATGGTTAACGCGCGTTAACCATGGTTCGGCGCCGCCGGCGCCGGTCGAGCAACAAGACTAACGAGGCAAGCGTCATGACGGCTCCATTCAAGCGCAAATCCCTTCAGGCTATTGCGGCCACTCTGGTCCTCGGGCTGGTTTTGCTGGCCGGACAGAAGGCGTACGCCTTCCCTGACCTAAATCTGGTCCCGGGCTCACCCAACATTGGCGCGAGTTTCGCTACAGTCGACTATGTCGGCAACAATGCCGGCGGGCTCCTGACAGCCTCGGGATTCGCCAACGTGCTGACGCCCCCCGGGTCTCCCACCGGTAACATCGCCGGCGGCTCGTTCGACATCAACGCCAACATCAACTTCAACGCGCTAACCGCGACCGGTTCCCTGAACATCGGCGGCACGGTCGCCAGCCAAGGATTCAATTCCGGCACCTTGTTGACCGGCACTCTCAGTGCGTTCGGCGCCGGACCCGGCGATCCGTTGGAGTTTCTGTTTACGGTCACGGGCGGCGATGCGGCCGGAATCTACGGCGGTATCGGTTCATCGGCCGGCGTGATACTCAGTCAGTCGGGCTATGCCGGCTCATTTGCCGGTAATTTCACGTCCGGCCCCTTCCAGGCTCTGGCCGACACCTTCGGCATTGCATCCGACGTTTCGGAACCGGCCACCCTTGCGCTGTTCGGCATCGGCCTGGCGGTGGTTGGCATCGCCCGAAGCCGTCGCAGGCAAGACACGGTATAACAACCGGCCGTTGCCGGCCGACACATACGGCGCCGTTGCCACCGCTCGCCGTTGCGGCAGTACATAGGCCGGTCGCCGCATATCTGCTAGGCTGACCGCGTATTCAACCCGCTGCCAGTCAGGTTGCCGCACCGATGCCGACGACCTCGTTTCTGATCCGCGCCTCAATATTTACCCTGGTGCTTTCCTGGTACCTTGCGGCTGGGCCGGTATCGCAGGCCACGTCGAGCGACAGCGGCACGACGAGCGTCGACAGCTACGAGGATGCCCTGGCCGACTTCGAGGCCGGCGCGTTCCGATCGGCTATCATCCGGCTTAAAAACATTCTGCAGGCCGATCCCGATGACCCGGCCGCGGCGCTGCTGTTCGGCCGTACCTATCTGCGCCTCGACATACCGGCCGCCGCCGAGGAGGCACTGTTGCGCGCCCGCCGTAATGGCGCCGCCGAGTCCCTGGTGATGCCGCTGCTGGCCGACGCCTATGTACGCCAACGCAAGTACGATGCTGTCTTCGCGATGATGCCCGATGACCCCGGCACGCCCGGCCAGAACGCAGACATGCTGGCAGTCCGCGCCCGGGCGCACTTGGAATTGAACGAACTGGACATGGCCGAGCGCACCTTCGCCGCGGCCGTTGCCGCCGATCCGGACAATGCCCAAGCGGTGCTGGGAGCGGCCCGGGTGGCGCTGGCCCGGGGCGATTTCGCCAAGGCGGCCCGCGCGGCCGAAGACGCCGCCGCGAGGCGGCCCGGCAATGCCGAGGTTTGGTACATCTCGGGCGAAGTCGCGCGCTCGCAAGGCAATCTGGCCGCGGCGGTGGCACAGTACGACAAAGCCGTCGCCCAAGACGGCCGTCACTGGAGCGCCCGCCTGAGCCGCGCAGCGACGCTGATCGACCTGGGCCGGGACGACGCGGCGGCCGACGACCTCGACAGTATCGCCGAGGCCTACAAGAACGACCCGCGCGTGGCTTATCTGCGTGCCATGCTGCTGGCCCGGTCCGGCGACATGGAACAGGCCCGGACCGTGCTGACCGACGCCGCCGAGCGGCTCGGCGCCCACGACAGCGAGCAGGTCCTGAAACACGGTCCCAGTCTGCTGCTTGTTGCCATGCTGCATTACAGCCAGGGCAAGATCGATGAAGCCTATGGCCTGCTCGACCGCTTCGTGCGCAAGTTTCCCCACCACGCCGGATCGCGTCAGGTGCTCGGCTCGCTTTTGCTGCGCCGGGGCGAACCGGACGCGGCGATCGATGTACTCGAGCCGGCACGCAAACTGGCGCCCGGCGACGCTGCCGTCCACGCCCTGCTCGGCCGCGCCCACATGCTGGCCGGCCGCCACGCGGAGGCAACTCGGCTCTACGCCCGGGCTGCCGAATTGGCGCCGGACAAGACGGCGATTCGCACCCAACTCGCCCTGGGCCGGTTGGCGGCCGGCCAAACCGGCGAAGCCCGGCGGGACCTGGAGGCCGTGATCGCTGCCGACCCAACCGCCACCTCAGCCGCCTTCCTGCTCGCACAGGTACAGATCCGGGCCGGCGATTACACCGCCGCACTGGCCACCGCGCGAAACCTCGTGGTCCGCGACGGTGCCAGCCCGCTGGCACACAATCTGGTCGGCAGCGCGCAGCTGGGTCTCAACAATCTGGCGGATGCCCGGGCCGGTTTCGAAGCTGCCGTCGCCGCCGACCCGGACTATTTGCTGGCCCGCTACAACCTCGCGCGCCTCGACCTGAAGACCGGACGCAAAGACGCGGCCGTTGCCCGCTACCGTGCGATTCTCGACCAGCATCCGCGCGAGGTCGACGCCTTGTCCGAACTGGCGCTGGCGATGGCGTCCGTTGGCGACACGGAGGAGGCCGAAAACCTGCTCAAGAAGGCCACCGCAATCGATGCCGACAACCTGCGGCCGCGTTTGCTGCTGCTGGATCAGTATCTGCGGACCAAACGTCTTGGCGATGCCCGCGCGTCGGCGACCGAACTGGTGCAGCAGTTTCCCGACAGTGCCGCCGTTCAACTGGCGATGGCGCAGGTGCAACTGGCCGGTGGGGAAACCGGCAAGGCCCGGGTCAGCCTGGTCCGTGCCGCCGACAGGGCCGGTGACGCCGTACCCGAACTCATGCAAGTGGCCCGGCTGCAACTCGCCGCGCGTGATATCGACGGTGCCAGAACGACACTACGACGGGCCATGGCCGCCCCTTCCCGCTCGCCGGTAGCGGACGTTCCGCCCCGTGCCGCCCTTGCGGAGCTTGAAATCGTCGCCGGCAACACAGACACGGCGATGGCCATCGCCGAAGCCCTGCGGCGCGACCATCCCGCTCTGGCGGTCGGGGATATCGCGGCCGGCGATGCCTTGCTGCGCGCGGGCCGGCCCCACGATGCTGTTGCCGCATACCGGGCCGGGGAGACGAAACAGGCTCTGCCGGGTCTGGCGCTGCGCCTGTCGCGCGCACTCGTCGCGGCGGGTGACGCCGCTTCCGGCCTTGCCGTTCTCGAGAAGGCGGTTAAGACCCACCCGGGCGCACCGGCCGTACGCCGCGCCCTGGCCGTAGCCTATCTAAGCGCCGGCCGTTATCCGGCCGCCATCACCGAGCACGAGATGCTGCTTCAGGCCGCGCCGGACGATGCCGGCCTGCTGAACAACCTCGCCTGGCTCTATCTGCAGACCGGAGACGCGCGCGCCCTGGCTCATGCCGAGCGGGCTTACGCCTTGAGACCGGACGCGCCCACGGTGATCGACACCCTGGGCTGGATTCTCGTGCAGCAGGGCGATCCGGCCCGTGGCCTGTCGCTTCTGCGCCAGGCTTACGCACGCGGTTTGCCCGAAGGACCGGCCCGCTACCACATCGCCGAGGCGCTCGACAAGCTGGGCAAGCGCGATCAGGCCAGACGGGAGGTCGAAGCGGCGTTACGCACATCCAAACCATTTGCTGAACGGCCCGCGGCACAGGATCTGTTCAGACGATTGTCCGGTCAGTAACGTCGACACGGGCGGCGAGTGGGGTGCCGAGCTTGATATCTAGCGGCGGCGCCTGCGGCTTGGCGGCGGCTCGTCATCCCCGTCATCGGGGCCGATGGCGCTGCGGACGTTGGCCAGGTCCTTTTTCATCGCCGTCAGCTCATCGCGCTCGAAGGCCAGATCGGTCAAATGTTCGTCATCGCCGCCCTTGGCGATCTCGGATTTGAGTTCGGCAACGACTCCGTCGACGGCCTGCATCATCGCGTCCAGCTGGGCCGGTGCGGTGCAGTGCAGGGCGACGGTTTCCTCCATCATCATACGGGCGAAGCCGTCCGGGTCCTTGTCCGCCAATTCGGAGAGCTTGCGGTCCACCGCCTGCCACTGATCCTTCCACAGGGCATACAGATGCGCTCCGTCGCCGTCACGGATCTGTTCGAGGAACACCATGATGCGGACGAATTGCCAGATCAGGATATCGATGGTGATCATTGCATTGCCCGGGTTGGTAACGCCTTGGCCAAAGGCTGGGTGCTTCCCCACATAGGCCATACTACGGTAGAAAGAAAGCCTGGATGTAACGACAACGGCTACGCGCGAACGTGTCCCCGATAGATTACGCCCTGCCCGTCGGCGGCATAATACTTATTTTGCTGATCATCTACCTGACCGGCGGATACCGGACGGCCCGGATCGGCGATTTGGATGCCGCCAGGCTATTCAGCGAGCAAGTCCCCGGCTTCGCCCCGAAGGCGATCCTGGTCGCCAGCGATGGACTGGCCGCTTTGGCACGCGATACGAAGTCCGGCGCGCTGGCGGTCGCCTACGCCATGGGCGACAAGATCAATGTGCGGCCTCTGCCTCCCGGTGACGTGGCGGGATACAGGGTGGACGGCGGCCGGTCGCTGACCGTTCGCCTCAACGATTTCACCCACGGTTCGGTCACTCTCGTCCTCGATGAGGAACCGTCCGGACGCGATGGCGGCCTGGCCACCTGGACCGCGGCGCTCGATGCGCTCACGGAAACGGAGAAGACCTGACCATGGACCTGCCCGATCCCGTCCAACTGGGTATTCCCGCCTTCATCGTCCTCATCCTGCTCGAAATCGCGGTCGGCAAGCTGCGCGGCACCGCCCGCTTTGAGCTACGGGATTCGGCCGCCAGTCTTTTGATGGGCCTGGGCAATGTGGCCATCGGCACGGTGACCGGCATTGTCATCCTTGCCGCCACCGTCTGGATGCATCAGTTCGCCCTGTTCGATATCGGCTATCAATGGTGGGCCTTCGTACTGATCTTTTTTGCCGAGGATCTCTGCTACTATCTGTTCCACCGCTGGAGTCACGAAGTGCGCTGGCTGTGGTGCGCCCACGTCAATCACCATACCTCCCAGCACTACAATCTGACGACGGCGCTGCGCCAGACCTGGACCGGCTTTATCGCCGGCGGGTGGTTGATCTGGCTGCCGCTGGCGTTGATCGGTTTCCCGCCGGCCCTGATCGCTTTCCAGAAGGGCGTCAGCCTGTTGTATCAGTTCTGGATTCATACCGAGGCCATCGGCCGCCTGCCCCGGCCGATCGAATGGTTTTTCAACACGCCGTCCCACCACCGCGTGCACCATGCCACCAACCCGCGCTACCTGGACCGCAACTACGCCGGCATCCTGATCATCTGGGACCGCATGTTCGGCACCTTCGTGCCCGAGGAGAAGTCCGACCCGTGCCACTATGGCGTCGTCAAGCAAATCGGTTCGTTCAATCCGCTGCGCATCGCTTTCCACGAATGGATCGCCATGCTGGGCGACGCCTGGCGCAACCCCGGACTGCGCGGCACGCTCGGCGCCCTGTTCGGGCCGCCCGGCTGGCGCGCGGACGGCAGTGGAAGAACGTCCGCCGTTATTCGCGCGGAATGGCAAAATAATCAAAAAATATAGCCTGGGCGCATCCAAGCTCTTTACTTAACAAGCAAGTGTAATAGATTGGAATGAACAATCGCGCCTTAAGTATGGGCATATACAGGCCAAGTAATAATGCAATTAGTAACTATTCGCAACAAGGAGAACATTAGATGAAAGGGGATGCCGCGATCATCAAGCACCTCAACACGGTGCTGAAGAACGAACTGACGGCGATCAACCAGTATTTCCTGCATTCCCGCATGCTCAAGGATTGGGGCATCTCAGAAATGGCCGAGAAGGAATACAAGGAATCGATCGATGAGATGAAACATGCCGACGATCTCATCGAACGCATCCTGTTCCTCGAAGGTCTGCCCAATCTGCAGGATCTTGGCCGGTTGATGATCGGCGAATCCGTCGAGGAAATTCTCGCCTGCGATCTTCGCATGGAAAAAGCGGCGCACAAGGACCTGCTCAAGGCCATCGCCGAGTGCGAGAGGAAATCCGATTTCGTCAGCCGGCATCTGTTCCGGGAAATCCTCGGCAGCGAGGAAGAGCATGTCGACTGGATCGAGACCCAACAGGGTCTGATCAAGAAGATGGGCATCGAGAACTACATTCAGATGCAGAGCTCCTGACGCCCACGAGACACCGTAACAGCCATACAAAACGATTGATTACAGGAGAGCACGATGAAGGGGAACGCGAAAGTCATCGCCCAGTTGAACGGCTTGCTCGCCATGGAACTGACCGCTGTCGACCAGTACTTCATCCACAGCGAAATGTGCGCCGACTGGGGTTTCGGCGAACTGCAGGAGCATATCCATCACGAGATGGAAGAGGAACTGGATCACGCCAAGAAACTCATCCAGCGCATTCTGTTCCTGGAAGGCACCCCCAAGGTCGGCGGGCGCAAGGCCCTGAGCGTCGGCAAGACGGTGCCGGCCATACTGAAGAACGATCTGAAATTGGAGCTGTCCGTCGTGAAAGCGTTGAAAACGGCCATTGGGATTTGCGAAGCGGCCAGCGACTACGAAAGCCGTCATATATTGACCGGCCTGCTGGAAGACACCGAAATGGATCACACCTATTGGCTGGAAAAACAGCTCAAGCTGATCGACGCCATGGGTTTGGAGAATTATCTGCAGTCACAGGCCAGTTAATCCGGTGTCACGAAGCCTGCGCGACAGCGCCAATACGTCAGCGGGCTAAAGAAACGCTATCGGGCTTTTCGATGGATTGCCGCTCGGCCGGTTTCTGATCCGGCCGCGCCGTTTTGCTTGTGGGTCGAGTTTTTGACCGGCCGGTCAGTTTGCCGATAAACAGGCTGAACACCGTGCCCGCGGCCTTCTTGTTGTTGCTGCGCCATATCATCATGGCGAGAACCCCCTGCCGTTAAACGGCCTTAAGCAACGGCGCCGACGATAGCCGTGTCCGGAGACGGCCCATTGCGTGTTTCGTTCATGATTTCCTTGGCGAAACGGGTACATTGGCCACATTGCACGTCGACGCCCAACCGGCAATACAATTCCTTCACGGAGCGCACGCCCTGCGACGCTTCGCGCACGTCCCGTTCCCGTAAGCCATTGCAAATACAAACAAACACACTGGGCTCCTTCAGATACTCGCGTAACATTTTGCGCAATTAAGAATGATTGTCAATTTCAAATGGCGGGGGTGCGACAGTTTGTACCACCCGGCATCAACTGATGGTTGATTACGTCCCGCCTTGTATCCAATGAAGCAATGCACGAAGCCCGGAAATGGGGCACCGGCACTCATCCGGAGTCGCCTGCCCGCGACGCACCGGACAGATCTTGGCAACCGGCTCGAAGCATCGCGCCGACCCGCACATATCCTCGGCGGATTGCACGCAATCGGACCCCAACGGGGCAACCAGGGATGTCATTGTTTCCTCTTTCCCGACACTTGCACCGGCATCTCCTGCCACGGCCCCTTGGCGATCGTCGCGTCGTTGGCCTGCAGACCGGTTCCGTTCAGGATGCAGCCGGCCAGGGACAATTGCCGGGATAGAGCCCGCAAAGCGGCAAAGTGCCGCCGGTGGTAGGGCGGCAGGGTCTCGGCGATCACAGCGCTCGCCAGCATGGCCTGGCCGTCCTGCATGGCGGCAATCGCATTCAGCAACGACAGTTCGTCGACGCCGAGGATCGGCGATTTGACCGAGCGGATATCCAATCCACGCTTCAGGTGGGTCCGGCTTTTGGCCAGACCCATGGCCATCCACAGGAACGTGGGCGCCGTGGCTTCCAACTGCTCGTCCGCCAAGGCCGTTTCGATACCTTCGGTCGCCTGTCCGCCGCCGACGGCCGCGTGGTAGGCATGCCGTATTGCCGACACCACTGTCCGCTCACGCGGCATCAGGTCGCACAAACCGAAGTGCACGCGTTTCGGACGCAGATAACGAATGACCGAATTCGGTTCCAATTGATCGCGCGTGGTTGAAAATCTCTGCATGGCCATCAGTGCACGGATTGGGACTGTGAAAAGGGATAGTGCTCGTCGTGCCCGAACGCCGCATCCGGTTCGAATTGACCGGCCTTTTGCGAGCTACTCGGATAGATGGATGCGACAGCCAGAAGGAACGCGGTGCGCAGGCACTCGGTCATACCGCGGGCGTGAACGAGCCCGGCCATGCCGTCCGTGGAAAACGACCGTCCGGACGACCGGCAACCGTTGACGAAACGGATCAGCGTGTTTTCATCGGCGCTGACCTTCTGGCATTGGGGGCAGCGCACGTCGATCTTGCCTTGCGCATAGTCGGCGACCGTTGTCAGAAACGTATCGAGCGGATCGATGGCGTCTTCCAAACCAAAGGGCAGCAACCCCTCGACCAACGCGGCATGAGGACACACGCCGGATTTGACGTGACGCACCCAAGTCCGCATGCCCCAAAGCAGCAGTTGATCGCGCCGGCAAAGGTCTTCCCAGGTCATGGATCCGGTGTCTTCGCTATTCGGTCCTGCTGTCACGTTTTCTTCCTTCAAAGTGCAACGACGTTTTGTTTCGGCCCGAAACCGCCAAGAGAATTGGCCCGGACTCATTGGCCCGATCGCGCCTTGTACCGTCCCGTTCGCCGGTCCGGAAAAAAAGCCCCGCCCCGTCGCCGGGGCGGGGTGAGTCCCGCGATCAGGAGGGCCTGAACAGAGCCGGCTAGAGCCGCTCCGTCCCGACGCAAGGCAACCTTAGCGGGCTCGCGATTCGTTTGCAACTAATAATCATTCTTAATTGCAAAAAAATTGCTAATGGCCGCCACAAAAGAAATAACTTGCTGATATCATTAGAGAAATTGGATTCGAGCCAGCCCGTCAAGTCGGCCGGGCATCGTTTCGGGTTCGGTGGATCAAAAAATCATGGCAGCCGACGGGCCATAAATTGATCCGTTGCCGCCAAAGCCTTACACAAATGAATATTTGTGGTTATCGAGATAAAACGGGCGTCAAAACAAATAAAACGACACCCGATACGGGCTAAGTACCCCCTCAATTGGGGGTGTCGCCGGCCCTTACATGTCATAGATTTCGATAACACCCTCTAAGTCTTTGAAGCAAAAGTTTATTTAGAGGCGGAAACCGATTTCGGTTGGAATATCCCAAGTAAAGTGTGTCGAGATACTTTACACACGACTCGCGCACGAAGGTCTGCAACACAAGCAACCGATTGATATTTCTCGCGAACAGCGACTGGCACGAGCCTTGCGTATAGCTGCGCATCAACCGCCTGTACGAAGCCGTGCTTAAAGGAAACCGATCTCATGAAGGCCTTCAACGTTGTACGCACACTCACACTGTGGTCGTTGCCGCTGGTGCCGTTGGTTGCCACACCGGCCCTCGCCGACCCGATTACCCACTTCAGCAGCACGCGGGTTCTCGCTTACGATTCCGACGTAGACGTCTTCACGGAGATTTTCGTCAACGAGAATCCGACATACGTTCAAGGGGACAGCGACACATCGGGCGGCACGGCCAGTGGCGACCTGACCTACACCGGCGCCAAAGGCTCGGGATCGGCCCAGGCCGAGTCCTCGTTGTCGGGCGGGACACTCAAGGCGCAGGCCACGTCCACATCCCTGCAGAACACGGGCCCTTTTGACACCAACGGCTACGGATTCGCGCGGGCGGATTTCGGTGACAGCTTCCGGACATTCTCGAACAACGGTTCGGCGTTCCAATGGACCAGCAGCACGGAGGTGACGTTCTCCATCGATCTTTCGGGTGTTGCATCGGCGGGTGGAGGCGTCAACGACCGCGCCAATGTCGGATTCTTCATCTCCATCTACAAACCCGGCACCCTTGATTCCTATGCCCAGTGGCTTATCAACGGCGGCGTATTTCCGACCGACCTGGCCGGCAACACCATCACCTCCCAGAACTACAGTCTGGCCGGCGACGTCGAATCGTTCCAGATCCCCTTTGCCGTGCCGGGTACGCTCGAGTTTTCCTTCATGCCCGACGGCGACTTCGATTGGACGGCCGGCTTGTACACGGACACCGCCGCCTCCTTGCTGGGCACCTCGACCGCCGACTTCTTCAGCACCGCAACGTTCTCCTACCAGGGACCGCAGGAAACAACGACCTACTCCGCGTCGGGCCAGTTCCCCAACACCCGAAACCTGGCCAATGCCCCTGTGCAGGTCCCGGAACCGGCCACTTTCGCCTTGTTCGCCCTGAGCCTCGCCGGATTGGGTCTTGCGCGGAGGCGGACCCACTGCGCAAACCGAAATGTCCCGCACCGCGAGGCAGACGGTTAGGTATCCGTTTTTGACTCCAGCCAGGCCACCAGGTCGGCCAGAACTTCGTCCCGGTTGCTTTCGTTCATGATTTCGTGCCGCCCGCCGGGATAGATTCGCTCCGTTACGTTCCTCATGCCCAGCCCGCGGTACTGGTCGATCAGCGGCCTCAAGTCCTTGGTGCGGTTGCTGACCGGATCCTCCGAGCCGGAAAAAATATAGAGAGGCTTGTCCGTGTCTATGCGGGCCAGGTTTTCCGGGCGGCCGTTGTCGCCCAATCCATCAAGGAAATCGACCCATGTCTGAGCCGTGCAGACAAACCCGCACAGCGGATCGGCCAGATACTTGTCGACCTCGCCCGGATCGCGCGACAACCAGTCGAAGTCCGTCCGTGGCGGCCGGTAGGGTTTGTTGAAGGCGCCGAAAGACAGGGTGTGAATGAAGCCGCTGCGGCCGCGCCTGCCGATACGCAGGCGTTCCAACCGCGCCACCATGGCGGCGGCCTTGCGCAGGATCTCGTTGGTCTTGGCCGAAGCCGACAGGGCCGCGCCGGCAATGGTCTCGCCATAGGTGTACAGATACCGCTGGGTCATGAAACTGCCCATGGAGTGTCCGAGCAACACGATGGGCTTGTCCCCTTCCCGCTCCACGATGGCGCGGTTCAAGCTGTGCAGATCGGATACGGCCTTGGTCCATCCGTCTTCATCGGCCAGGTGGCCCAAATCGTCGGGCGTCGGCGCCGTGCGGCCGTGACCGCGGTGGTCGTTGGCGTAGACGGCAAACCCGTTGGCCGTCAGTGTTTCGGCGATCGGCGCGTATCGCCCGGCATGTTCGGACATGCCATGGGCAATCTGGACAATACCCTTGGTGCTCCGCACCGCCGGACGCCAGACGTAAGTGTGGACCTGCAAATTGTCGGTGCCCGTGAACGAAAACGACTCCGATTTCATTCCGTCTCCCTGTACGTTGTGACCGCTGCGCGATTATTGCAGAAAACACGCCGATGTGCGGAACTTGGTTTTGACTCCGCCCCTCGGCGACCGTAAGTAGACGGCAACACCAGCGCTTGAAAGGGTTCGACCCATGTCAGACTTAGGAAACTCGCCGGCGAGCCGCGACATCGCCAACGTGATCCACCCCTACACCAATCTGTCGGCCCACCTGACGCAGGGTCCGCTGATCCTGGAACAGGGCAAGGGTGTTTACGTCTACGACGACAGCGGCAAGGAATATATCGAGGGCCTGGCCGGACTGTGGAGCACCGCGCTCGGTTTCGGCGACGAGGAACTGGTCGAGGCGGCGACCGAACAGTTGCGCAAACTGCCCTATTATCATGCGTTTGCCGGCAAATCGACCGGCCCTCTGATCGACCTGTCGGAAAAACTGCTGTCCATGGCCCCGGACGCCATGTCGCGGGTCCTGCTGGCCAATTCCGGCTCCGAATCCAACGACACCCTGGTCAAGCTGATCTGGTACTACAACAACGCCCGGGGCAAGCCGGACAAGAAGAAGATCATTTCACGCATCAAGGGTTATCACGGCGTAACGGTCGCGTCGGGCTCGCTGACCGGCCTGCCCAACAACCACCGCGACTTCGACCTGCCCATCGCCAATATCCTGCATACCGACTGCCCGCATCATTACCGGTTCGCCGAAGAGGGCGAGTCGGAAGAGGAATTCGCCGACCGCCTGGCCGCCAGCCTGGACAAGATGATCCAGGACGAAGGGCCGGACACGGTTGCCGCCTTTATCGCCGAACCGGTCATGGGTGCCGGCGGCGTCATCGTGCCACCCGCCACGTATTTCGAGAAGATCCAGGCGGTGTTGAAGAAATACGACGTGCTGATGTGTGCCGACGAGGTGATCTGCGGCTTCGGCCGGACCGGCAATCTGTGGGGCTGCGACACGTTCAATATCCAGCCCGATACCATGACGGTGGCCAAGGCCTTGTCTTCTTCGTACCTGCCCATATCCGGCTTGATGGTATCCCAGGATATTTTCGACGCCATGGTGTCGGAGAGCGAAAAGATCGGTATTTTCGGCCACGGCTATACCTATTCAGGTCATCCCGTCTGCGCCGCGATCGCCCTGAAGACATTGGAGATCATGGAACGGCGCAACATCGTCGGTCATGTGCAGTCGGTGGCGCCGCGCTTCCAGCAGCGCCTGCATGCGTTCGCCGACCATCCGCTGGTCGGCGAGACCCGCGGCGTCGGCCTGATCGGCGGCATCGAACTGGTGGCGGACAAATCCAGCAAGACATCGTTCGACCCGGCCAAGGCGGTGGGTGCCTATCTGGCCAAGCGGGCCGAGGACCACGGCCTGATCATCCGGGCGCTGGGCGACTCCATCGCCTTCTGCCCGCCGTTGATCATGACGAACAGCGAAATCGACGCCATGTTCGACCGGGCGGCCAAAGCGTTCGACGAGACCGAGGCCTGGGTGACATCCGAGGGCCTGCGTTCGGCGTGAACACGGAACCGTCATTTGAATCGCCCGTAGAAAACGACCGGGCGATCCTGACGGAGATGATCGTCCGTTATCATGAGGAAGACGGCAACACGGCGTCGCTGGACGCGGTCAACACCGCCGTGGATGCCATCATCGGTCCGGAACCGTTGATCCATGGCTGGATGATCCGTGTCAATGGCGAAAATGCCGGCTACCTGGCCGTCACGGTCGGCTATTCCATCGAAACCGGCGGTCGGGATTCCTTTCTCGACGAATTGTATCTCGAACCGGAGTTCCGTGCACAAGGCATCGGCACCAAGGCGATGACCTTCGCCGCCGAGGCCTCACGCGAGCTGGGCGCTAAACGTATCTGCCTGGAGGTGGAAAAAGACAACACCCGGGCCCGAGATCTCTACCGCCGCCTGGGCTACGAGGATCACGACCGATTTCTGATGTCGCGATGGATCAGCGAAGATGCGGACTAAGCCTTCGGAACGACGTGCTCGCGTTCAAGACGCCCGGGCGTTCTCGCGCAATGTCACAACGAAGCCGCATACCTCCGTCATCACTACCGTTCAAACAGTGCTTTTACTCCGTTATTTCCACGTTTCCTATCAATGACTTAGATTGGATCACGAGTGGCGCGGGTGGCACGATCATCACTGCTAGCCGCGTGAGAAAGCTACGTAAACGCGGTTTGAACCTTCATTTGTCGCACACGGATAAGTACGCCTCTATCCGGAATCACCACACATCGCAGTGCTTATTGGAGGATTTCCAACAAATACAGTGCAAATGTCGAAAGCGCGGAGATAAAAAGTAAGCCGTCTGTTTTGTTTTGGAAGGAAATGGAACTTTCAGTTAATAAGAGCAATCACGTCGTTCAAATTGGGTTTCTGGCGTCGGCTTCCACTTTGTTTCCAGGAAGCGTGAAGAATGCCCTGTCTCGCCAGATCAACGCATATGTCCTTCACATTGGTTTCCCGCAGCATGCATGGCTCCATAAGCGCTAGTCGAACGTCAGAAAATACCGCTCGTCCTCCCTGCTCCTCTAACCACTGAAGCAAATAATTCAATGCCCACTTCTTTTGTTCATCCACGATCTGTTGCACTGACTGGTCCTTAGGCAGGTCTTGTTTGTCGAAGAGATCGGGTGTTCCGGTTGCCTTCTCTCTCTTGCGCAACTTTGCACCCAAGCGATTTTGTTCATGCTTACGCAGTGCACCCCATTCAACTTCTCGAAATGCGACTAGACCATGTCCACTTCGCGTTCCGTACGCGATGAAAAAATGCGGGCGATCGACAGTTGATTTTTGAATACAGGTGGAAGTTACAAACTCAAACTCGCCAACTCTCTTCAACTCTTCCCGGAACAGTTTCTCCACGGCGGCGCCCGTGGTGAGATTCGGGTCTAAACGATTTTTCCAACCACTACCACCTAATATCGGGGCAAGTGAATCTTCGGTCGTTTTGTCTGCACTGCTAGCAAACCTATTGATGAAGTCATACATGAAATTGATAAGAACTTCACCGGGCTTGTGCCGGAGAAGTGGTGTAATCTTGTCATATGGATAGCCAGTCCAACCTGTTGGATCGATGAACACCAATGAAAACGACTGACCAACAAAATCGACGATTTCAGGTACGGCTTCCTCGAATAGCCCACCTCTTGTCTTTACCAGGAACCGGTTTTCAGGCATATGGAATTTTGCTACTTCCGCCGTTAGTTGCTTATAAGGAACAGGCTCTTTCTCTACTAGGAAGCAGCGGATTGTTTTCACCTCGCCTCGTTCACGAAAGTAGGATTGCGCTTCTCTAAGCACTTCGATTGCTATCATAAATGAAGTGTCGGAGAAGTCCTCCATTCTGGAATGCCATGGACCAGAAAATCCGTCTACATACGTCAGTTCATCCCACTGATTTAGGATCTTAAAAGCAAGTGCCTGCAAATAGCTTTTAAGAATAAAATGCTTCGCCTGAGTTTGTTCTCTGCCGTCGTATGTCTCGTTCACGTTTTCATTTAAGCAGGTGCTATTCAGCAGCAGAGACAAACACTTGCTCACTTTCTTTCTTGTTCGGATATTGACTCCAGGTTCTTCCGTCCAGTTCGCGCCCTCCGGACTTCGGCCTGTAGCCACCCCATTGTTTGAAGAAAAACGCCACATCTTCATGAAGGCATTGTTCGCGTACTTCGCGCACCCATTCGGCTTTCATGGGCCGAGCTTTTGGTCCGCTTTCGCCACCGACAATTACCCAGTGAATGCCAGAAAGATCTAGACTACCGGTAGGACCAATGAGTGGTTCAACTGAGAGAAATCGAGTGGTCGCGTTGGTTTGTCGTAAATGCTCAACCCGTGACTTTTTTGTTCCATCTTCTATGGAAACACCAAGCCAGATATTTGATGGGCATACTGTATCTTTGTATCTCCGGTTAACGTAGTTACGCATCAACGAACTACGCTTGGTGAGTATCTGGAAGGTGTGCCAATTGGCAGCCTCCATTGTATCAAACACCTGGTCGATGAAAGATTGAGACACGCGCTTGTGAAACAGATCGCTCATCGAATTAACGAAGATCATTCTAGAACGGCGCCAACTTAGCGGCTGCCGAATGCGCTCCATACGCAGCGTCAGATCGAATCCGTTTTCAAATGGGTGCCCCACCACACCACGAAAGCGCTCAGAAAATCTTTCCGCATAACAGTGATCGCAGCCGGCGCTGATCTTGGTGCAGCCTGTTACAGGATTCCACGTGGCGTTCGTCCATTCGATTTCCGACGTATCAGCCATAGCTTCACCTCGACAAGAACAAAACAGGAACTTACAGCCAAAAGTATGATAGATCAATACGACCTTGTCGCAAAGCGCGTATTAAAACTACCATCTGTATGTCTCTGCTAAGGTGAGAAGGCCAATAACTTTGACCGCTTGGCAATGATAGGTTTCACACTAACCCACTATTACATTTGGCAATTACGTCACCGCAACCTTGACGCATATCATCTCTGCTTCCAGGTGGAGCAAGGCAATACGTCCAGCCAAGGCATTCTACGAGCGCCAGGGATTCGCCGAACATCTGCGGGTTCAAATTTATGGGTGGAATGACTATGGCCGGTCTTCGAACTGAAGTTCGTTTATTTAACAACGTCCCGCCATGTCAGGTGAGTACCGTTATTACTGTTCGAGGCCAGGCTCCATTGGCCTTAGTTTTGTATTTCAACAATGACAATGGTTTTAGCGAGTTGTCATCATTCGGTAAAACCGCCGCCACAAAACCAATCAGATTTGGCGAGTGCTTCGTACGTAGCCGTCTGCCACGAATTTAGTTGGTGTCTACGTCTAGATTCCCATTGCCATTGCAACTCCGATCGTACGGCGGCTGCTCCTCCTTCCTCAAAATGCCTACATAAGTTTGCTCGAATGTTAGCTATCTCATGTGCAGCCTGTCTTGAATAAAGTTCGGCCAGTCTGAGAAGCTCAAATTGATAAACGACTCTAGCGTTCAGTGTTACGTCCCATTCGTCCACTTCTACAACATGAAATGTCACCGCTGCTGGAGCGCGCTCAACTGCCACCGCCGCTAACCATTTCTGGGTAGTAACGTCATCAAAATATGGATGCAAAACAGTATTGTTGGCGTTCATTGGTATGGCAGCGTGCTTCAACTTGTTGCAGTCTGCACAGCATCCGACTAGGTTCACGGGGGTCACAGCAAAAATCGGGTAGTCCTGTTTAGGAAGAAAATGATCCAATGTGGAAACATTTCTAAGGTCACAAAACGGGCACCGATCATTGTCCGGCAATAATTTAAGCCGGTCATAAATCGGACGTCCAGGTTGGCCCTTTTGCGCCATCCTTCCATCATAGGTCCGCACCATCTCGGTTCCTGGAACAGTTCCTATCGGGTCCACCTGAGGGATGCGGTAAAGTTCAGCATTATCAGCTTTTACGACGTAATCGGCAGCTGCGGCCTCAATATCTGGGCGAATTGCAATAAGTGCACGTCTTATTGCACGGTTCCTTACCCGGCTTATGCAAATCGCAAACGTTTCTCCCGCGGCCATTTCTGGCCGCTCCACGCATCGCATCTAATCACCCCTATTAGCATCTCGCTGTGCAATCATGCTGCTAATAAGAGCGCGACCTTCGGATCCAACCTCGTTGTCAAATTTTGCGACGACATTTGCAATCCGTTCTTCGTCTTCGACGGCATCCGCTAACATTTTGTGGAAACCGGACTGGGTAACCTCCAAACCGAATATCTCTCGCGTGAGCACTCCGACATTTTCTGCAAACGTCTCTATCTCTGGCCTAGTTGCCTCAGCGGCGTTGCCGTGACGAACAATCTTCCAGACACAAGAACGAGGCACCTCCTGCAATACGACAGGCGAATGGGTCGCAATGATTGCGACTCCATTTCGGTTGATGAGAAGGTCCGACAAAGCGCGTACGAAGGCTGACAACAGTGGTGGGTGGAGATGGGCCTCTGGCTCGTCAATTACTACAAGCGTCTTTTCTTCTACGTTTTCAACTAGCTTAGTGATTGTAAGCAAGACGGTCTTGTGACCTGAGCTTAGCCGTCTGTAGAGCATTCCTGCAGCACGGCCAAAATTCTTCACTTCTATGTCGGCAAGACCAGCAACTCCGGCTTCTGCAAATAGTGGATCTGCTTCCAGAGTAGTTAGCGCATTTCGCCAACGCTCACTTTTTACACCGCGTGTGCATAGTTTAGCACTTGCGGAGAAATCGTCTGCGAGGTCCTCCGGACCAAGTGTGATCGTCACCCACTCTTTTTTGTCATTCCTTACTCGTTTGCGTAAACCTACATTCGCATATCGCACGCCTTCGGTAACTGTAACATTACGTCTTTGACGGATGATTTGGAAATCGTCAAACGCACTGAAACTTATAGACAAGACATTGGCGAAGGGACTTTCTTCTACTTGATCATTTAACCAGTCTGCCGTGGTAAACAAACCATCTTCATCTTCATTGCGATCTGACGATACCAGAGCGCGAGTCATAGCGTTTAACAAACGTGTCTTTCCCACTCCATTACGTCCGATCAAGACGTGAATATTGGTTGGAGGACGGGAATCGGGTTCGACTTCAAAATCAAGTCGAAGTGGCTGAAGATTTTCATCCAGAGGTTTTGGCCCTACATATTGAAACATGTAGTCAGTAAGCTTTGCTCCTCCCGCAAGAATTCGCCGGTACTGTCCTTCAATGGTCTTCATGTTGACAGAACGGAGTAATGACACGCCGGTCACATCTTCAAGAAGAGCTCGTTGATACAAGTCATCATCGACCGCGATATCATTAAGAGCACTTAATAATTGCTGCGACTTATCTTCTCCTAAGGACATCACGGCCACATAGTAATCTGGATCCTGGCCCAACGAAAAAAACTGTTCATCTAGTTCGTCAAACGCAAGCGGTAATTCAGGTCTCCCTTGATTTGCATCTATCCCAAACTGACCAATCTTAACTGATCCAATTTCGTGTTCCTGCCCAGTTTCATCGAAATAGGTCAGAAAAAAGAGTGTCCGATATTTGAACCAGTCATTCCAATTGTCGGTCCATAGGTAGGCAATCCCGCGCCCTTTTTCGGGCGTTGGCCTATTATTTGGAACGACTTCGAACCTCATGGGTGTTTTGTTCTAGCTGTATTTCTCTGTCACATTTTCATTGTGACAGCAAGAATAGAGCATGCAATTACAAGTTAAACACACAAATCGAACAACAATTCGCATTTTGTGCCGTCTCCTTGAAGTTTATGCCCAGATCTGGGCTCATCTTCGAATGAAGTGTACGCAACTGATTCCGCCAACCAGTCTTTCTACGACTTGGGCGCTAAACGTATCTGCCTGGAAGTAGAGAAGGACAACACCCGCGCTCAAGCGCTGTACAGCCGCATGGGGTACAGCGACCACGACCGCTTTCTCATGTCGCGGGTGATCGGACCGTCCTGATCAGGACCGTCCCGATCAAACGTGCTGGCCGCCGTTGATGTGGATCTCGGCGCCGTTGACGTAGGTGGACGGCGGCGTGCACAGGAAGTAAATGGTGGCTGCCACTTCCTCGGGCGTACCCAGCCGGCGCATCGGGATTTCCTCCTGCACGATCTTGTCCGTGCCCGGCGACAGGATGGAGGTATCGATTTCGCCGGGCGCGATGGCGTTGACCCGGACGCCGAGGGGGCCGAAATCCGCCGCCATCTCCCGCGTCAGGGCCGCCAGGGCGGCCTTGGACGTGCCGTAGGCGGCGCCGGCGAAAGGATGCACCCGGCTGCCGGCGATCGACGTGACGTTGACGATCGATCCCTGCGCTGCCGCCAGTTGATCCTTGAACATCCGGGCGAGGATGACCGGGGCGAACAGGTTGACGGCGAAAACCCGCTGCCATCCTTCGATGTCCGTCGTCAACGTATTCAGCCGTTCGCCGTTTTCACCCTTGGGCGAAATACCGGCATTGTTGATCAGCGCATGCAGCGGTTCGTTGCCCAACCGTTGGCGCAACTCGTCACCGGCCGCGAGATCGTCGGTCAACTCGGCCAAATCCAGTTGCACATGGTTTTCCTTGCCGCCTTCCCAGGGGCAGTCTTCGGAAAAGGCCTGGCGGGAAACCGTCAGCACGCGCCAGCCGGCGGCGGAGAAACGTTTTACGGTCGCGTGGCCGATACCGCGGCTGGCACCGGTCAGTATCAGGTTTTTCCGCTCGGCGTGTGGATCAGACATAGGCTCTCTATATAGCGCGGCAAACGGCGCCTACAATGCCATCAACCGGATGACGGCACCATGACATTCGTCAATGAACCATCCACACCGGAATTGCCGTGTTTTCCAGAACCTCGCTGGTGACACCGCCGAAGATCAGCCGGCGCATTCGGCTCCGGGTATAGGCGCCCATCACCATCATGTTGGCGCTGACCTTGCCGGCTTCGGCAAGCAGTTTCTTGCCGGCCGAGCGGCCGTCGCCGTCTTCGAGCGATACGGTTTCGGCGCCGATGCCATGACATGCCAGATATTCCGCCAGGTCGCCGGCGGACGGGCCGCTCGGCCGGCCTTCATCGACGGACAGAATGACCACGCGCTGGGCGGCTTCGATATACGGCAGGGCAAAGCTGACGGCCCGTGACGCCTCGATACTGCCGTTCCAGGCGATTGCGACCGTCAGGAAATCCGCCATTTCGCCACTCGTCGACGGCGGCGTTATCACCACGGGGCGCCCGGTTTCGCGCAACGCCGCTTCCAGGGTCAGGGGCGCTCGTGTCTCTTCTTCTCCCTGGGGCTGGCCGATCACGATCAGGTCGGCCAGCCTGCCCCGGCCGGCGATGACTTCGTCTTCCCGGCCGGTGACGACATTGAACGACGCCGAAAAGGTTCCGGCGCCGCCGTCGAGCGGCACATCCCTTTCCTTGCAAATCCGGTCGAACAGGTCACGGGCGTGAGTCAGCCGCTCGGCGCCTTCCTTTTCCGCAGCGGAAATGATTCCCTCGATCATCGTGCTCGTCATGCCTTCGCCAACGAACACGACGGCGTCTCTCGGATCAGCCGCGACATGCAGGGCTTCCACCCGGGCCGTATGCCGCTGACCGGCGTTGAGCGCCGTCCGAAGCACGACTTCCTGCCCGTCCGCGCCGTCCGGGATGCCCGACAACGGCACCAATATTTTTCTAATCGCCACGGAGCAGCCTCCATTTCAACGGAACCACGCTGGGTTCGATCCATATCCAGGCGCTTCCGCCCGGAGACCTATTCTACCGCCTTTATGGCTGAATGTGTTCCTATTTCTCGGCGTTCAATACGTCGAGTGTACGCGCCGTCGTCCGGGATTGGTCGCCCGAGGCGTCGACCGTCGCCCAGTTCACAACGCCGAGTTCGTAGCCGGTCTGCCGGCGGACGACATCCACCGTGGCGTCCGAAGCATCCTTGCCCCGCCGGCCCACGCGATCGGCGAGTACCTCTTCGGGCGCCGTAAGCCATACACCCTGAAACGGAACACCGCTCGCCTGCGCGACCCGCGCCACCGCATCGCGTTCGCCGGCGCGGGCGAACACGGCATCAATGATCACCGTACGGCCGGCCTTCAGCGCGGACGCGGCTTTTTCATACAGCATGCCGTAGACGACATTGTTGATTTCCGGCGTGTACGCCTCCGGCGGCAACGGCGTTTCCGGCTCCTCGCCGAGATACAGCTTGCGCGTGACGTCGCTGCGAATGACCAGCGCACCGGGCGCCAATCCGAATTCCGGCGCCACCGCCTGGGCGACGGTGGACTTGCCCGATCCCGACAAACCGCCGACCGCAATGAGCCGCGCCGGTTGCGGACGAAGGAACTCCAATGCCAGATCAAGGTACCGGCGCGCCTCCGCCCGTTCCTCGTCCGCGATGGCGGCGTCATCCTGGGTCGAGGACATGGTGGCGTTGACATGCGCCCGCACCGACGCGCGGACGGAAAGATAAAACGGCATCAAGGCCAGACCGTCGATATCGCCGGTCCGGGCGGCATAGCGGTTCAGCACTACATTGGCCAGATCGGGCAAATCCCTGTGGATCAAATCCATCAACAGAAACGCCAGGTCATAAAGCACGTCGGTTTCGGTAAACAGGTCGAAAAACTCGATACCGTCGAACAGCGTCGGCTTGTCTTCGAACAGGCAGATGTTGCGCAGATGCAGATCGCCGTGACAGTGGCGCATGAAGCCGCCGGTGCGGCGTAACTCGATGTCATCGGCGTGCCGTGTGAGCTCATCCAGTGTCTGGCGCGTCAACCGCTCGACATCGTCACGCGGAAAAACGACGTCGAAATAGTCGTGCAGCTGGCGGTGATTGACCTCAACCGTCGCCCGCATGTCTTCCAGGCCGCCGTGCCCCGGCGTGCGTTCGGCGGCGCCGTGAAATACAGCGATTTCATCGGCCAGCTCGGTCATCAGCGGCTGTGTCAGCGCGTGGCGTTGCGCCAGCCTGTCGAACAGGGTGTCCTGATCGAACCGCGCCATATCGACGAGCCAGTCGACGGCAACGCTGTCTCCACCCAAATGCAGGCCGCCATCGGCCGAGCGCGTGACCGGCACAACATCATGATAGAGCGTTGGCGCCGTGCGGCGGTTTATCCGCACCTCCGCTTCGCACATGGCGCGGCGCCGCTCCGCCGTGGAGAAATCCATGTAAGGAAACTTGACCGCGCGCTTGAGCTTGAGCGCCCTGTCACCCAGCAGGAACACGGCCGCCCCGTGGGTGTCGATTCGCTCGATATTGCCTGCAGGCGCACCGGGCCAATTCGCGGCCTCCGACAGGAACGCCAGCACCTCATCTTGATTTTCAACGATCACGCCGACAGACCACGTGCTGTTTCAGTCCCGAAAATTGCGGTGCTCTTCTTCCAGTTCCGCCGGATCCTGGTGAATGATGACTTCAGCGGCCGGAAACGCTTGTCGAATTTTGTTTTCGACTTCGTCGGAAATGTCGTGCGCACGGTGCAGCGACATGTCGCCATCCAGCTCCAGATGCAATTGAATGAAGCTCCCGGTTCCCGACGTCCGCGTCCGCAGGTCGTGAAGCTCGCGCACCTCGTCGTGCGACATGGCGATCGTGCGGATTTGCGCCCGCACGTCGTCGGCCATTTCCCGGTCCATCAACTGGTCGTAGGCGCCCATGAATATGTTCCATGCGCCGTACAGAATGTACAAGGCGATGCCCAGCGCAAACAGGGCGTCGGCGTATATCCACCCCAAATACTGGCTCAGACCGAGCGCGGCTATGACACCGACATTGACCAGCAGATCGCCCTTGTAGTGCAGCGAATCCGCGTCGATCGCCAGCGACCGGGTTTTCCGCACGACATAGCGCTGATACGCGACCAGAACCAGCGTGGCCGCAATCGAGATCACCAGCACGGAGATCCCGAGGGTACTGTTGACCACCGGTTGCGGATGGATGAGCCGGTTTGCCGCCTCGAACAAAAGGAACACGGCGGAACCTGCGATAAACGCGGCCTGACCCAGTCCGGCAAGCGCCTCGGCCTTGCCGTGGCCGAACCGGTGTTCGTCGTCGGCCGGAGTCAGTGCATGGCGCACGGCCACCAGATTGACCACCGACGCCATGGCGTCGAGGATCGAATCGACCAACGTTCCCAACATGGCGACGGAACCGGTCTGCAGCCAGGCAACGCCCTTGATGACGATCAGAAGCCCGGCCACGGTCACCGAAGCATAGGTGGCGGACCGCATCAGCCGCGCCGCCGCCTTGTTGCCTTCAGCAACCGGGCGGGTGCCCGTCTCTCCAATCCGATTGTTCCGCTGCGCCATGTTTTGGATGCCGGTTTCGATCAGGGATACAGATGTTCCGTTTTCCACCCGGAGTCAGCCGCCGCGTCCTTGATGAACACCAGGCGGTCATGCAGGCGGAACGGCCGGTCCTGCCAAAACTCGATCCGTTGTGGAACGATTCTGAAACCGGACCAATAAGGCGGCCGGGGAATGCGGCCGACGGCATATTTGGCGGCGTATTTCGCCACGGCCTTTTCCAGTTCGAACCGGCTTTCCAACGGCCGGGACTGCTGCGAGGCCCACGCGCCGATCCGGCTTTCGCGGTGACGGCTGTCGAAATAGTCGTCGGCCTCCTGGTCGCTGACCTGCTCGACGGCGCCTTGAACCCGCACCTGCCGGCGTAGGGTTTTCCAATGGAAACACAGGGCGGCCTTGGGATTTTCCAACAATTCCCGCCCTTTCTGACTCTCGTAGTTGGTGAAAAACACAAAGCCGGTTTCGTCGGCACCCTTGAGCAGGACCATGCGGACGGAAGGCTGGCCGGTGGCATCGGCGGTGGCCAATGCAGCGCCGGTGGCATCGTTGACCTCCGATTTTCCCGCTTCTTCCAGCCACGTATGGAACCGTTCAAGCGGATCGACGTCTTCCCCTGACCACATATTCCCCTAAAACTCCCAGATTCGAGCCAAAAACCGATTTGCCGCGTGAAATCCCCATGGCCCGTGTAAACGGCACTGGCAGCGGCCCGTCACTTCATAATATATTGCCCCGGCAATAGAAACCGCTAGCATCGGCATCGCCCCACTCGCGAAATCGGATGGAAAATCCATTTCAATGCGCGCTTTCAATACCGCATTGGAATGCCTATCTGTAAGAAGCGTGAGACAGGGGGATTCCGGGCAATCGGGAACTGTCCATTGCAGGGCGCTGAACGTTCAACATTCAAAGGGACATGACATGTCAATCACCAGACTTGTGTGTGTGGCTATGGTGGTCGCGCTTGTCAGTGGCTGCGCACAAAACGACCGCGGCCAGAAGCAAACGATCGGCACTGTTCTCGGGGCGGCAACGGGCGCCCTGGTCGGCGCCCAGTTCGGCAAAGGCAAAGGTCAATTGGTCGGCGTGGCCGTCGGCACGCTGGTCGGCGCCTTCGTCGGCAGCGAAATCGGCAAGTCGCTGGACAACGCGGACAAGCAGGCCATGGAACGGACGAACCAGCACGCGCTGGAAACCAGCCGCTCGGGCACGACCAGCACCTGGCGCAACCCCGATTCGGGACACAGCGGCTCGATCACCCCTGAGCCCGGGTTCGTCGACGATTCGGGCCTGAACTGCCGCGAATACACACAGACCATAACCGTAGACGGCAGAACGGAAACCGCGGTGGGGACGGCGTGCCGCAATGCCGACGGCACCTGGAGCATCGTCCAAAGCTGATCCAAAAGCGCGAATTGCGCATATAATCACCGGGGCACTGAGTAACAGTGCCCCGACCGAGGCGTTGCCGGATGGCCAAGCGAACAGATCGTTCATCGTTCCTCCGTTGGCCCGCTCTTTATTTCGTGACTGGAATAATGGCGGCGACGGCGACCGGCCACTTTCAGGCGGCGCATGCCGACTTTGCGGCCGGCGTCGCAGCCTATGACGCCAAGGATTACGCCAGCGCGTTCAAGGAATGGCTGCCACTGGCCAAGGACGGCGATCCGGCGGCGCAGCGCAATGTCGGCCACCTCTACCGGCGCGGCCTCGGCGTGAAGAAGGACTTGCTAAAAGCCGTCGAATGGTACCGGCTGGCCGCGGATCAGGGTTTTGACCGGGCGCAGGCCAATCTGGCCTACATGTATCTCAATGGCGACGGCGTCGACCGCGACTTCTCCCAGGCGGCGGAGCTTTTCTACCTTGCCGCCATCCAGGGACATCCCATCGCCCAGTTCAATCTCGGTCAGATGTACCAGTTGGGTTGGGGCGTTCCCAAGGATCAGTCCCGGGCCATGGCCTGGTACAATCTGGCGGCCAAGGCCGGTCACAAGAAGGCACTCGACAGGCTTTCGGTCATGATCCTGCAATCGGGCCCGCCGCGCCAGGAAAAGGACGGCGGCAAGAAACTGGCATCCGGCGTCCCCGAAGGCGAACCCGGTTGGGAAGACGAAACCTTTCAGGCGGCTCAGGCCGCGCGTAAGGCCGAGACCGCGACGGAACCACCTGAGAAAGCGGCCTCCGAACAGCCAACGCGGATACCGGACAAGCCGGCCAAAGTTGCGGCCGTAACCGTTCCGTCGAAAGACGACGAGGCCGAAAACGCCGCGACGGAATCCGAGAAGGAACAGACTTCCGCGGATGAAACTCCGAACCCGGACGACAACAAGGAGGAAGACGGCGGCTTTTTCTCTCGCTTCTTCTCCCTCAAGGCACCGGTGGAAGGACAGGACAATTCGGGCACGCGCGAAGCTGTAGGAGGCGTTTCGGCGTCACCAACCGAGCCCCTGATCACGGAAGTGAGGCCAACCGAACAAAAGCCTGCCGAACAGAAGGAAACCGAGTTGGCTGAGGCAGCGGACGAACCGGCGGCCAGCGACAAAGGAACCGTTCAACCCGACCAGACGCCGTCCGCGGTGGAACAGACTGACAAGGATGACACCGCTCGCAAACCTGCCTCCACACAGAAAGAGACAAGCGTCGTGGCGGCCGTGGAAGACAAACCGGAGGCCGTTGCCAAACCTTGGGTCAATCCAGACGGCCGGCCCGTGAACAAAGCGGTTCCGACACGGAAGCCGGGCGATCCGAAACCCGAAATTCAAGCGCGCGAGATCACCGTCACGGTGATCAATCCGCCGATTGACGAAGCCGCCCAGGCTGAACCCGCCCCACCCGCCGAGGATGCCAAACCAAAGGACGAGAAAGGCTTCTTCGCCCGCTTTTTCGGCAGTGGCGATGAGGCGGAGGAATTACGGGAAGCGGCATCCGTCGAATCAATCCCGTCGCGTACGCCGGAACAACCTGCGTCGAAACCCGTTGTCGACCTGACCGCATTGCCTGACGAAGAGCCGGCGAAATCGACCAAATCCACCAAGCTCGCACGCAAGGTCAAGGAAGTTGAAGTGGCTGCCCTGCCGTCGCCGCCGGTTTCCGAAGATAAACAAGCGGCAAACAGCCAAAAGCCTTCTGCCGGGCCGGCGAACAAATCGCTTCCGCAGGTCGCCATTCGCGCGCCCGTCCTGGTGGAACCCGCCGTTCCCATACCCGATCCCGTAACCGGACCGATGGAGCAATCGGCCCGGACGGTCATCGCGCAAAAGACGCGTGTTGCGGGGGAACCCGTTCAGATCGCGGATTCCAATCCGAACGAATTTTTCGCGCCGAAAGTGACGATCGACTGGAATACGGTGCTGAAACCGTCTTCGTCCTATACCGCGCCGGCCAAAACGGCCGATGGCCGGGCATCGGCCAAAACACCGACGAAGACCGCGAAGAAGAAATCCGGCAGCCTGGCGGACAGCGATCAGGCGACGTTGACGGAGCTGGCCGCCCAACAGGGATTGATCGATCCCTTGCAGATGGGCCTGATCGCCTACCGCACCAAGGATTTCAAAACGGCGATCAAACACTGGCTGCCGATGGCCCATTCCGGGAAATCCCGGGCGCAATTCTATATGGGTGGCCTTTATCACGACGGAACCGGCGTGGAAAGGGACCAGGTCCAGGCCTTCGTCTGGTGGTCGCTGGCGGCGGACAAGGGATACAACCCGGCGCTGACCGCCCGGGAACGGCTGCGCGACCGCATGTCGGAGGTCGAAGTGGCCGAAGCCATGAGCCGTATCCGCGATTGGCGCCCGATTGTGGAATAACCGGGCGAACGGCCATCATCCGGCAATTTCGGATTTCCTTACCGGCTCTTAACCATCTTTCGATAGATGCCTATATAGTAACGGAAAACCGCCACGATCGGCACAATCCAACCGGACGAACCGCTTACGATGAAAGACCTTTACCAGATTCTCGGTGTGAACCGCTCCGCCTCGCAAGACGAGGTGAAGAAGACCTATCGTAAGCTGGCCAAGGAAATGCACCCGGACCGTCACCCCGACGATCCCAAGGTCGCCGAACGGTTCAAGGAAATCTCAGCCGCCTACCAGATATTGGGCGACAAGACACAGCGCCAGCGATACGACAGCGGCGAGATCGATGCCGACGGGCGCGAACGCATGGCGCACGGTTTTCACGGCGCACGCGGCGGCGCGCGGGCCGGCGCCGGCGGTCATCCCTTTGGCGGGTTCGGCGGCTTTGGCGGCGGATCGGCCGAAGACATCTTCGCCGATATCTTCGGCGGCTTCCGGCGGGGTGGGCACACCGGCGGACCCACCCGCGGCCAGGACAAGAAATACACCCTGCGTGTCGGTTTCACCGAAGCCGCCACCGGCGGCACAAGGCGTATCCAGTTGGACGGTGAGAAGACCCTCGACGTCAAGATCCCGGCCGGCATCGAAAGCGGCCAGCAGATCCGCCTCAAGGGCCAGGGACATGCCTCCGCCACGGGTGGCGGCGCCGGCGACGCCATGGTCGAGGTCAAGGTCGAAGACCATCCCCTGTTTACCCGGGACGGCAAGGACATTCATTTGGAACTGCCCATCAGCCTGCAGGAGGCCGTGCTGGGGGCAAAGATCTCGGTGCCCACCGTGCACGGCGAGGTCTCGCTGACCATTCCGAAGAACTCCAGCGGCGGCAAATCCCTGCGCCTCAAGGGCAAGGGCATCAAGGCCGCCAAATCCGGCGCCGCCGGCGATCAGTACGTCAAGTTGCAAATCGTGTTGCCGCCGGAGCAGGACGAGGACCTGGAAAAAGCCGTCGAACGCTGGTCCAGGAACCGTTCCTACAGTGTCCGCGATCGCCGCTTTCAAAGCTGACGGCGCACCCGGTTTCCCTTCATATTGATTGTACGGGCCGGTAGATTGGCTCATATTGCGATTGCCGTCCGTTGGTGTAGGATGCCCAAAGACCACGACGATTCAACTGTTTAGAGAGGGATTCATGAGTCAGCCGGCCCCATTGATGCAGGGTAAGAAAGGTTTGATCATGGGGGTCGCCAACGACCGGTCGCTGGCCTGGGGCATCGCCCGCACCGTCGCCGCCCACGGCGCCGATCTGGCGTTCACCTACCAGGGCGATGCCCTGCTCAAACGGGTAACCCCGCTCGCTGCGTCGGTCGGGTCCGACTTCGTCATCCCTTGCGATGTAACCGATTCGGAGTCTCTCGATTCCCTGTTCGCGACGATCCGGGACCGCTTCGGCAGGCTCGACTTCGTGCTGCACGCCATCGCCTATTCGGACAAGGAAGAACTGAAGGGCCGCTATGTCGACACCAGCCGGGACAACTTCCTGAAAAGCCTGGATATTTCCTGCTTCTCGTTCACCGATATTTGCCGCCGCGCGTCTCCGTTGATGACCGACGGCGGCAGTTTCGTCACGCTGACCTATTACGGCGCCGAGAAAGTCATGCCCAACTACAACGTCATGGGTGTGGCCAAGGCGGCGCTGGAAACCAGTGTCCAATATCTGGCCGCGGACCTGGGACGTGACAATATCCGGGTCAACGCGATTTCCGCCGGCCCGGCCAAGACTCTGGCCGCTTCGGGCATCGGCGACTTCCGCTATATCCTGAAATGGAACGAATACAATTCCCCGCTCAAGCGCAACGTCACGCTGGACGATGTCGGCGGCGCCGGCCTCTATCTGCTCAGCGATCTGGGCTCGGGGGTCAGCGGCGAGGTGCACCACGTGGACTGCGGCTACCACGTCGTCGGCATGAAGGCGGTCGACGCGCCCGACATATCCACCGTTTGATCCGCGCTGCTTGCCAGGACGGATAAAGGGCCATGTCCCACAACAGTTTCGGTCATCTGTTCCGCGTCACAACCTGGGGCGAAAGCCACGGTCCGGCGATCGGTTGCGTCGTCGACGGCACGCCGCCGCGCCTGCCCCTGACCGAAGCCGACATCCAGACCTGGCTCGACCGCCGCAAGCCCGGTCAGTCCCGTTTCACCACCCAGCGGCGTGAACCCGATACGGTCCGGATCCTGTCGGGCACGCTCGAGGGACTGACCACCGGCACCCCGATTGCGCTGGCGATCGACAATGTCGATCAACGGTCCAAGGACTATGGCGACATCAAGGAAACCTACCGGCCCGGCCACGCCGACTACACCTACGACACCAAGTACGGCATCCGCGACTATCGCGGCGGCGGACGGTCGTCGGCGCGGGAAACGGCCATGCGTGTCGCCGCCGGCGCCATCGCCCGCAAGATCCTGGGCGACGGCATTCAAATCCGCGGCGCCCTCGTCCAGGTCGGATCCCAGGCCGTCAACCGGGACAACTGGGACTGGGACGAAATCCACAATAATCCGTTCTGGTGCCCCGACGCCCACGCCGCCGCCGATTGGGAGAAGACGCTGGACGACGTCCGCAAGTCGGGCTCATCCCTCGGCGCCGTCATCCAGGTCATCGCCAGCGGCGTGCCCGCCGGGTGGGGCGCACCGGTCTATGGCAAACTGGATGCGGACCTGGCGGCGGCCATGATGTCCATCAACGCCGTCAAGGGAGTGGAAATCGGCGCGGGCTTCGAGGCCGCCTCGTTCACCGGCGAACAGAACGCCGACGAAATGTCGGCGGGCAATGACGGCGTGCGGTTTTCCAGCAATCATGCGGGCGGCATTCTGGGCGGTATTTCGTCGGGCCAGGACATCGTCGTCCGCTTCGCCGTCAAGCCGACGTCATCGATCCTCACGCCGCGCAAGACAGTGAAAAAAGACGGCCGCGATACGGAAATCGTCACCAAGGGCCGCCACGACCCGTGCGTCGGCATCCGCGCCGTACCGGTCGGCGAGGCCATGATGGCGTGCGTGCTGGCCGATCACATGCTGCGCCACCGCGCCCAGTGCGGATGATCGAAGCGGCCTAGTCCTCTGACTCATTCAAATTGAAGGGTATAGTTTTCTGAGTTTGATGCGTGCGTGTTTGTTTGTGAACTGCCATTGTGCGATGCACCGCTTATCG
>JANQFL010000046.1 GCA_028277845.1 Sneathiellales bacterium | reverse complement strand
TTACGCCAATACACGCGATGACGCGGCGCGAATCGATTTCGACGATTCGCTGATCTACGACGAGGTGGCGAAATCACCGGAGGACCGGAATATTCCCATGACTCATGTGCCGCTGGACGATGCCTTGGCGGTGTTCGACGAGTGGGAGAACAAGGAGGACAAAATTCCCTATTGACGAAGGCGGCCCGTTGGTCCCCATTGGCGGGACGCCGAAAGTGCCAAAAACAAAAACAGGCGAGGCTTGAACATTATGGATGCGGCGCCGTCGCACCGGACGGACAACACTCAATCGGGCACCCCGCTGCTCGAGTTGAGCAACATCACCAAGGAATTCCCCGGCTGTCTGGCCAACGACCAGATCAGCTTCCGGATCATGCCCGGCGAGGTGCACGCGCTGCTCGGCGAAAACGGCGCCGGCAAGAGCACCCTGGTCAAAATCATTTACGGCGTGCTCAAGGCCGACGAAGGCCGCATTGCCTGGCTGGGCAAGGACGTCAGCATCGCAGGCCCGTCGTCCGCGCGGCACATGGGCATCGGCATGGTGTTCCAGCATTTCTCGCTGTTCGATTCGCTGACCGTGCTGGAAAACATCGCCCTGGCCGCCACCGACGAGCGCGACCGGACCAAGCTGCGCGACAAGGTGCTCGAGGTCTCCCACAGCTACGGTTTGCCGCTCGACCCCGACCGGCACGTGCACTCCCTGTCCGTCGGTGAACGCCAGCGCATCGAGATCGTGCGCTGCCTGCTGCAGAACCCGAAACTGCTGATCCTGGACGAACCCACGTCGGTGCTGACGCCGCAGGAGGTGGAGCGCCTGTTCGAGACCCTGCGCCAGCTGGCTGCCGAGGGCTGCGCCATCCTGTACATCTCCCACAAGCTGGAGGAAGTGAAGGCGCTGTGCGAAACGGCGACGATCCTGCGCGGCGGCAAGGTTGTGGCCGACTGCGACCCGCGGGTCGAAACCGCCCGGTCCATGGCGGAAATGATGATCGGCGAGAAGCTGCAGGCGCCCAACCGGGCGGGCCGGGACGGCGAAAGCATTCATCGTCTCGTGGTCTCGCACCTCAGCCTGCAGTCGGAGGATCAGTTCGGCACCGACTTGGACGATGTCTCGTTTTCCGTGTCGTCGGGGGAGATCCTCGGCATCGCCGGCATCGCCGGCAACGGCCAGACCGAATTGATGGCGGTGCTGACCGGCGAATCGGTGGTGCCCGACAACATGGACGCCATCGTCATCGACGAACAGCCCATCGCCCACAAGGGTCCCAAGACCCGGCGCTCCCTGGGCGCCGCCTTCGTGCCGGAAGAGCGCAACGGCCATGGCGCCGTGCCCAGCATGCCGCTGACGGAGAACGCCCTGCTGACGGCGTTCCGCCGCATGGGCCTAGTCCGGCGCGGCATCATCGACGGCGGCAAGACCCGCGATTTCGCTGAGGACATCATCAGCCAGTTCGATGTGCGCACGTCCGGTTCGGGGTCCGATGCCGGCAGCCTGTCGGGCGGCAATCTGCAGAAGTTCGTGGTCGGGCGCGAAATCATTCAACGGCCCAACGTGCTGGTCATTTGTCAGCCGACCTGGGGCGTCGACGCCGGGGCGGCGTCGGCCATCCATCAGGCGTTGCTCGACCTGGCGGCCAACGGCGCGGCGGTGCTGGTCATTTCCCAGGATTTGGATGAAATCTTCGCCATCTGCGACCGGGTCGCCGTAATTTCCGAGGGCCGTCTGTCGGACACCCGCGGCATCAAGTCGGTGACGGTCGACGAGATCGGCCTGCTGATGGGCGGCCTGCACGACCTGGCGGGCAGCGACGGTACCGGGCAGGATGCCCCGGCACTGGCGGAGGCCGGTCATGATTAGGCTCGAACCGCGCAAACAGCACTCCGAGGCGATGATCTACCTGACGCCCGTGCTGGCCCTGGTGCTGACCATGATCACCGGCATGATCATCTTCGCCTTTCTCGGCAAGGACCCGCTGGTCGCGTTGTACACGTACTTCGTCCTGCCGCTCAGCACCACGTATGGCTTGACCGAATTGGTGGTCAAGGCGACGCCGCTGGTGATGATCGGCATCGGTCTCGCCATGGGCTTCCGGGCCAATGTCTGGAACATCGGCGCCGAGGGCCAGTTCACCATGGGCGCGCTGGCCGGCGGTGGATTGGCGCTGGCGTTCCATGATTCCGAAAACGCGTTGCTGCTGCCGACGATGATCGTGTTCGGCGCGCTCGGCGGCATGGCCTGGGCCGCCATTCCGGCCTGGCTCAAGACCCGGTTCAACGCCAACGAGATCCTCACCAGTCTGATGCTGACCTACGTGGCGCTGCTGTTCCTCAGCTACCTGGTGCACGGGCCGTGGCGCGACCCGGCGGGTTACAACTTCCCCGAATCCCGCATATTCCCCGACGCCGGCACCATGCCCACGCTGGTCGAGGGTTCGCGCATGCACTTCGGCGCCATCCTCGCCCTGCTGGCGGTGGTCGGCGGCTGGCTGATCCTGGCCAAGGCGCTGATCGGCTTCCAGTTGCGGGTGGTCGGCGTCGCGCCCGTGGCGGCGCGTTATGTCGGTTTCAAGGAAAAACGTCTGATCTGGTTCGTGCTGCTGCTGGGCGGCGGCCTCGCCGGCGTGGCCGGTGTCTCGGAGGTCTCGGGTCCCATCGGCCAGCTCATCCCGACCATCTCGCCGGGTTACGGCTTTACCGCCATCATCGTCGCCTTCCTCGGCCGGCTGCACCCGGTCGGTGTGTTGTTCGCCGGGCTGGTGATGGCCTTGACCTACCTGGGCGGCGAAACGGCGCAGATCGAGATCGGCCTGCCCGCGGCGGTCGCCGGCATCTTCCAGGGCATCATCCTGTTCTTCCTGCTGGCCTGTGATGTTCTCAATCTCTATCGCATCCGCATCGGCTGGCGGGTCCGGCACGGAGGGGCGGCCTGATGGACATCTTCGTTCAAATCGTCCTGACCGTGATCACCGCGTCGACGCCGTTGCTGTTCGCCGCGTCGGGCGAGCTGATCACGGAGAAGTCCGGTGTGCTCAATCTGGGCGTCGAGGGTATGATGCTGATCGGCGCCATCACCGGCTTCGCCGTCGCCATTTCCACCGGCAGCGCGACGTTGGCCATCTTCGCGGCCGCCATCGCCGGCGCCGCCGCGGCATTCATTTTCGGTTTCCTGACACTGTCATTGCTGGCCAACCAGGTGGCTACCGGACTGGCCCTGACCATCTTCGGCGTCGGCATCAGCGCATTGGTCGGCGCCGCGTTCGTCGGCGTCGCCCTCGAGCCGCTGCCCAAACTGGCCATTCCCGGCATCTCGACCCTGCCGGTCATCGGCCCCATCGTGTTCGGCCAGGACATCATGGTCTATGGTTCGTTCGTACTGATTGCCGCGATCTACTGGTTCCTCAAACACAGCCACTGGGGCCTGGTGGTGCGGGCGGTCGGCGAAAGCCACGATTCGGCCCACGCGTTGGGCTATCCGGTGATCGCCATCCGCTACATGGCGACCATCTTCGGCGGCGCCATGTGCGGCCTGGGCGGTGCTTACCTGTCGCTGGCCTATACGCCCATGTGGGCCGAGAACATGACGGCAGGGCGGGGCTGGATCGCCCTGGCGCTGGTCGTTTTCGCCACTTGGCGGCCGGGAAGGCTGCTTCTGGGCGCGTATATGTTCGGCGGCATTACGATTTTGCAGCTGCATGCCCAGGGTGCCGGCATCAACGTCCCGTCCCAGTTCATGTCGATGCTGCCTTATCTGGCGACGATTTTGGTGCTTGTGCTGATTTCCCGCGATAAAGTGCGCATTCGGCTCAACGCCCCCAATTGCATCGGCCAGGCTTTCCGCCCGGCCCACTAAACACGGACAACGAAAGATCACGGAATCGGGACCTGAGTACAAACAAAGCGTTATCAACGAGGAGGTTAATCATGAAGCGATTTGGGATCACACGGGTAGTCGGCGGTCTGCTGGCGGCCGGCCTGATGGCGGCCGGTCTATCGTCAGCATGGGCCGACCAGACCAAGGTCGGATTCGTCTATGTCGGCCCGGTCGGCGACCACGGCTGGACCTACCGCCACGACATCGGCCGCCAGGCCGTAGAGAACGCACTCGGCGACAAGGTGAAAACCACCTTCGTCGAAAGCGTCAAGGAAGGCCCGGACGCCGAGCGTGTCATTCAGCAGCTTGCCGCCAGCGGCCACAAGCTGATCTTCACCACGTCGTTCGGCTTCATGAATCCCACCGTCAAGGTGGCCAAGCGCAATCCGGGCGTGATGTTCGAGCACGCCACCGGTTACAAGCGCGGCAAGAATGTCAGCACCTACATGGCCCGCTTCTACGAAGGCCGTTACGTGGCCGGTGTCATCGCCGGCAAGATGAGCAAGACGAACACGGTTGGCTATGTCGGTTCGTTCCCGATCCCGGAAGTGGTGCGGGGCATCAACTCGTTCCTGCTGGGTGCCCATTCGGTCAACCCGGACATCAAGATCAAGGTGGTGTGGGTCAACAGCTGGTATGACCCGGGCAAGGAAGGCGACGCGGCCAAGGCGCTGATCGACCAGGGTGCCGACATCATCACCCAGCACACCGATTCGCCGGCACCGCTGCAGGTGGCCCAGAATCGTGGCGTGCTCGGCTTTGGCCAGGCGTCCGACATGGCCGCCTTCGCCAAGAACGCGCAGCTCACGTCGATCATCGACAACTGGGATAGCTATTACGTTGCGCGCGCCAAGGCGGTGGTCGACGGTTCGTGGAAGTCGGCCGATACCTGGGGCGGTTTCAACACCGGCATGGTCGAAATGGCGCCGTTCACCAACATGCCGGCCGACGTGGCCAAGCTGGCCCAGGAAACGGTCGACGCCATCTCCAGCGGCAAGCTGCACCCCTTCACCGGTCCGATCAAGAACCAGAAGGGCGAAGTGGTCATCAAGGCCGGCGAAGTGGCCGATGACGGCATGCTACTCGGCATGAACTTCTACATCGAAGGCGTGGAAGACAAACTGCCGAACTAAACATTCGGCTTTGGCGTCACCCAAAGGGTGACGTCCGGTGACAAACCCTGCTCCGGTTCGCCGGGGCGGGGTTTTCTCCAAGGGGCACGGTGACAACGGAATGGGAGATGACGCGGTGAGCGACACAGATACAGTTGAAGGCCTGATCCAGACCCTGCCCAAGGCGGAACTGCACATCCACATCGAAGGCAGTTTGGAGCCCGAAATGATGTTCGACCTGGCCCAGCGCAACGGCGTCGACCTGCCCTACGCCAGCGCCGAAGCGGTGCGCGCGGCCTACGACTTTTCCAACCTGCAGGACTTTCTCGACCTCTACTACCAGGGCATGTCGGCCCTGCAGACCGAGCAGGATTTTTACGACCTGACCATGGCGTATCTGCGCCGCTCCGCCGCCGACGGCGTCACCCGGTCCGAGATCTTCTTCGATCCCCAGGGTCACACCGAGCGTGGCGTGGCGTTCGAAACCGTGCTCGACGGCATTCACCGGGCCACGGCCGATGCCGAAACCGAATTCGGGCTGACGTCGCAGTTGATCATGTGCTTCCTGCGCCATCTCGACGAAGCGGATGCCGAACGCACCCTCGACCAGGCCCTGGTCCGCCAGGACCGCATCATCGGCGTCGGCCTGGATTCGTCGGAAGTCGGCCATCCGCCCAGCAAGTTCAAGAACGTCTTCCGCCGCGCCCGTGACGAAGGATTTCTGCTCGTGGCCCATGCCGGCGAGGAAGGCCCGCCAGAATATGTCTGGGATGCCCTCGACGTGCTGGGCGTCGATCGCGTCGACCATGGCAACCGGGCGTTGGAAGACGATGCCCTGGTGCGCCGCTTGGCCGCCGACGGCATGACCCTGACCGTCTGTCCCTTGTCCAACCAGCGCCTCTGTGTCGTCGAGGACATGGCGGACCATCCCTTGCGCCGCATGCTCGATGCCGGCCTGAAGGCGACGGTCAATTCCGACGACCCGGCCTATTTCGGCGGTTACATGAACGACAATCTGCGCGCCGTTTCCAGCGCCCTCAACCTGGGCAAGGATGAAGTGACCGCCGTTATGCGCAACGGCTTCGCCGGCTCGTTCATGGCCGAAGACGCCAAGGCTGCCGCATTGGCGGCATTCGACACCTGATCAGGGTTTGAGTCCCTTCGGCAGGCCCTTGAGCCAGGGTGCCTTGGCGCCGTAGGCCTTGGCCAGAAAATCGATGAATGCCCGTACCCGCGGCGGCACATAACGGCCATGGGGATACAACGCGTACAGCCCGTGACCGGGCGGCGGGTGCTGGGGCAGCACGACCTTGAGCCGACCGTCCTTGATGTCGTGGCCAGCCTCGTAGACCGACAATAACGCAATGCCGTTACCGGCCAGGCACCAGTCGCGGATCGCCTCACCGCTGTCCGAATCCATCGCACCCGACACATTGATCGTGACCGGCCCGTCCTTGCCGTTCAATACCCAGCGGAACTGTTGCGATCCGGGGAAGCGCAGCAACAGGCAGGTATGCGCCAGCAAGTCATCGGGCTGTTTCGGCGTGCCGTGGTTTTCGAGGTAGGACGGCGCGGCGCACAGGAACCGCCTGTTGTCGGCCAGCTTGCGCACAATGGCCGTGGAATCCTTCAGATCGGCGACACGGATCGCCAGGTCGTAGCTCTCACGGATGAGATCGTGCAGTTGGTCGGAGAGGTCGAGGCGCACCTGTATGTCCGGAAAGTCGGCCGCGAATTGCGGGATCAGCGGCACCAGGTGCATGCGGCCGAACACCGTCGGTGCGGTGACTTTGAGCGGCCCCCGCGGTTGCGCCCGCTGGGCAACGATGGCGTCCTCCGCCCGTTCGACTTCTTCCAGGATCCGGACGCAATGGTCGTAGTAGATCTCGCCCTCCGGCGTCAGTGCGACCCGGCGGGTGGTGCGGTTGAGCAGTTGCACTCCAAGGCGGCGTTCCAGATTACCGATGCGGTTGCTGACGACGGCGGCGGACAGGCGCAAATCCCGCCCGGCGGCGGAGAAATTGCGCAGCTCCGCCACCCGCACGAAAACGGCGATATCGTCGATTCCCAGCATCCGTTCATTGTAAAGAAATTTTTGATAGTTTTTCCAGTTTTCAAACTTCTCTTCATAATCGTCCGGTGTCATGCTGGCGTGACAGGGAGTACCACAAAACGCGCGGGCGCCAGGGAAGGGGCGGCCGGGCATACAAGCGGGCCAACCTTCCACATCGGAGACATGTACGCATGGACGCGGCGGTTTTGGACTGGGCGAACCTGTTGCTCAGGTGGGTGCACGTTATTGTCGGCATCGCCTGGATCGGCTCATCGTTCTTTTTCATCTGGCTCGATCTCAGCCTGAATAAGCGCGAGGGCCTGCCCGACGGCGTCGCCGGTGAAACCTGGATGGTGCACGGTGGCGGCTTCTATCACGCCCAGAAATATCTGGTGGCGCCCGAGCAACTGCCCGAACACCTGCATTGGTTCAAATGGGAATCCTACGCCACCTGGATCAGCGGTTTTTGCCTGATGGCGGTCATCTACTATTTCGGCGCCGAGTCGTTTCTCATCGACCGGCAGACACTGGACGTCGGCCCTGCGGCCGCGATCGCCATCAGCCTCGCCATGCTGGCGGTGAGTTGGGTGGTTTACGATCTGATCTGCCGCTCGCCGCTCGGCAACAGCACCGGGCCACTGGCCGTGGCGGTGTTCGTATTGGTGGTCGGTGCGGCATTTCTGTTTTCCAATGTGTTCAGCGGCAGGGCGGCGTTCGTGCACGTCGGCGCCATGATCGGCACCATCATGTCGGCCAACGTCTTCTTCATCATCATCCCCAACCAGAAGAAGACCGTCGCCGCCATGCTGGCGGGCAAGGCACCCGACGCGGTCTGGGGCATGCAGGCCAAGCAGCGTTCCACCCACAACAACTATCTCACCTTGCCGGTGTTGCTGATGATGATCAGCAATCATTACCCCATGACCTTCGGGCACGAATACAACTGGCTGATCGTTGCCGTGGTCCTGATCATCGGCGGTGTCGTGCGCGATTGGTTCAACACCCGCAACGCCGGCGGCGGCGGTTCCCGCACCGCCTGGCAATGGCCGCTGGCAACGGTCCTGACCGTTGGCCTCGCCGTCTTCGTGTCGGTCCCGTGGAACGTCGAGACGTTGGACGAGGAAAAAATGGTTGACGCCGACGGCGCCTTCGCCATCGTGCAGACACATTGCGTATCGTGCCATGCCACCGAGCCCATCAATCCCGACTTTGATGCGCCGCCGGGCGGCGTGGTCTTTGAATCCGTCGACCATCTGCGCACCCATGCCGTCCGAATACTGGCCCAAACGGTGACCTCGCAAGCCATGCCGCTGGGCAATACGTCCGAAATGACCGAATTGGAGCGCCAGCAGATCGGTGCCTGGATCCGCGCCGGCCAGCCCGACTGATTGCATTCGAAGGAACCGGAACCGATGAATGATCCCGACAATGCCGCCGCCGTCGCCGAGACCGTCATGGCCTGGGCCGACGAACTGGGCAAGATCAGCGAAGACCCGGACTGTCTGACCCGCACCTATCTGACGCCTGAACATCGCCAGGCCGTCGAACTGGTGCAGTCGTGGATGGAAGAAAGCGGCATGACCACCCGTCTCGACGCCGTCGGCAACATGGTCGGCAGGTATGAAGGGTCCGAACCCGGTCTGCCGACCCTGCTGTTCGGGTCCCACCTGGATACCGTGCGGGATGCCGGCCAATACGACGGTGCCCTGGGTGTGTTGCTGGCGGCCGCCTGTGTCGGCGTCTTGCATCGGGCCGGCGAACGCCTGCCGTTCGCCATCGACATCGTCGGCTTTGCCGAAGAGGAGGGCGTACGCTTCCGCTCCACCCTCATCGGCAGCAGCGCCGTTGCCGGAACGCTGCAGGACAGTGATCTGACGCTGACCGACGAGGATGGCGTGACCGTCGCCGAGGCCATGCATGACTTCGGCCTCGATCCCGAACGTGTCGGCGATGCCGCCTACAAGCCGGACGATGTGCTGGCTTATGTGGAGGCCCATATCGAACAGGGCCCGGTGCTGGAGAACGCAGGGCTGGCGGTCGGCGCCGTGACCGCCATCGCCGGCATCAGCCGCTTCCACGTCACCATCACCGGCGTCGCCGGCCATGCCGGTACCGTGCCCATGGGGTTGCGCCAGGACGCCCTGGCGGCGGCGGCGGAATGCGTTCTGGCGGTCGAAACCGTGTGTACCGAGACGCAGGGCATGGTCGGAACCGTCGGGCGGCTGGACGTTTCTCCCGGGGCCGACAATGTCATCCCCGGCGCCGTCAAGTTCGGCATCGATATGCGATCCGGCGACGATGCCGTGCGCGCGCAGGCCGTCGACGACGTGCTGTCGCGTCTGCGTAACATCTGCGAGCGCCGCGGCCTGCCCATCGATATCGTCAAGACCCACGAAAACCCCAGCACCACGTGCGCGCCATGGCTGCGTGACCGCATCGCCGACGCGATCGAGACGGAAACGGCGACGCGCCATTTACTGCCGAGCGGCGCCGGCCACGACGCCATGGCCCTGACCGGCCTCGCCGATGTGGCCATGCTTTTCCTGCGCTGCACCGGCGGCATCAGCCACAATCCCGACGAGGCGGTGGCGACCGACGATGTCGCCTGCGCCTTACGTGTGCTGCTGCGCTTCATCCGTGACTTCCAGCCCAAGGCCGACTGACATGTCCGACCAGCAAACCCAAACGGCAATTGCCGCATTCCTCGACGCCCATCACGACCGCCAGATCGACTTCCTGCGCGCCGTGGTCAAGGTGCCCTCCGACAATCCGCCCGGCGATTGCACGCCCCACGCCGAAGCCGTGGCGCCGTTGCTCGAAGCCTTCGGCTGGGCCGTGGAACGCCATGTGGTGCCGGAGGGTCTGTGCCGGGCCAACGGCATGATCAGTGCAACCAACCTGGTGGTGCGCCGCAACTATGGTGACGGTCCTGTCGTGGCATTGAATGCTCACGGCGACGTGGTGCCGCCCGGTGACGGTTGGACGCACGACCCCTACGGCGGCGAAATCGTCGACGGTTGGCTGTATGGCCGCGGTGCGGCGGTATCGAAATCCGACTTCGCCACCTTTGCATTTGCCGTGCTGGCGCTTGAAAACCTCGAAAGCAAACCGCGCGGCACCGTGGAACTGCACTTCACCTACGACGAGGAGGCCGGCGGCGTCATTGGGCCGAAATGGTTGCTCGATGAAGGCATCAGCAAACCCGACTACGTCATCTGCCCGGGCTTCAGTTACGACGTGGTGACCGCCCACAACGGCTGCCTGCACCTGGAGGTGACGGTCAAGGGCCGCTCCGCCCACGCCGCCCAGCCGGATAGTGGGCATGACGCCCTGCGCGCCGCCAACAAGGTCCTGGCGGCGATCTACGCCCAGAACGAGACCTTTGCTGGCGTGACGTCGTCCGTCCCGGGCATCGGCTCGCCGTCTGTGGTGGTCGGGCTCATCGAGGGCGGTATCAACACCAACGTGGTGCCCGACCGGGTCAGCTTACGGCTGGATAGGCGCATGATCCCGGAAGAGGATCCGGCCAAGGCCGAATCTGATTTGCGCGCCGCGATCGAATCCGCGGTCGCGGGGGAGGACGGCATCTCCGTTGACATCGACCGTATTCTGCTGGCCGAGCCGATGAAGCCCATTGCCGGTACGGCCGCCTTGTCCGCAGTCGTGGAGGGGCATGCCAGCCGGGTGTTCGGTGAAACCATCGCCAGCAAGGGCGTGCCGCTCTATGCCGACGGCCGCCATTACGTTGCCGCCGGCATCCCGACGGTGATGTACGGCGCCGGTCCGCGCACCATCCTGGAGGCCAACGCCCACCGGGCCGACGAGCGGGTGCGGCCGGGCGACGTACGCAAGGCGACTGAGGTTGTCGCCTTGTCGGTGTTCGATCTTCTGACTTGAGGTTGACCACGGGCGGCGAAACGCGGCATAGACTGTGTCAATGTTGTTCACGACTTCAGCACGCGGAGCCGCCCCATCATGAACGAGCGCTACGGCAAGGCCTTTCCGGTTTCCTGGGATCAACTGCATCGCGACGCCAAGGCGCTGGCCTGGCGCCTGGCCGAACAAGGTCCGTGGCGCCGCATCGTCAGCGTCACCCGTGGCGGCATGGTGCCGGCCTGTATCGTCGCCCGCGAATTGGAAGTGCGCCTGGTCGACACGGTGTGCGTCGTGACCTACGACCATCAGGACCAGGGTGATGCGAAGGTCCTCAAGGGTGTCGAGGACGATGGTTCGGATGTGCTGGTGGTGGACGACCTGGTCGACACCGGCGCGACCGCCAAGGCAGTCAAAACCATGCTGCCCAACGCCCATTACGCCACGGTCTACGCCAAGCCCGAGGGCCGGCCCCTGGTCGACACCTTCATCACCGAGGTCAGCCAGGACACCTGGATCTACCTGCCGTGGGACATGGAGCTGCAATACGTCCAGCCCATTGCGAAAGAGCCGCAAGGCGACTGAGTGTTTTTTGTCATTGTTTGAAAGTGAGTTTTGACGAATCGCATATCGTGGTCGAAGTGAATGCCCATGCGCAGTAGTCGAGCATGTAGCTAATCCTCCAATACTGAGTGAATTGCGATAGCATGTTTTTCAAGTGATGAAGCCTGACGGCACTCAAGCTTGAGCCTACAAGCTGGGTGTTCCAGCATTATCCACGTGGTCACCCGGATCGCAGTAAGGATTATTCGTGGTAGTCCTGCACCTTCAATGCTCCAGCCACCTGGCGTAAAATGTACGAAGTTGTTCCTCAATAGGTCGTTGAGGAAATGCAAGTCACATACTTCTTCTTTCGTTAGAACAAGAGGTGATCCATCAAGGTAGTGCATATGTTCCTGCTGGCTTGCGCGCGCCAACAGTTCCTTGAAAGGTGCTAGTCTTTCGGGAGGAGGGGTGATGCTGGAATCGGTGCGCGATTTCTCAAAGTATTCCAGCCATTTGCTTTGTAACTTCTCTGGGAAGGCGCCAATTCCTGCGGTTCCGCTCAGTACGCAAACAAGGGAGCCTTGCAGTGCGTTATGTGCAGCCTGTATGAGCCACTTCCAATAAATTGGATTGTCCTCAAGCTGTGGAACCAAGTCCGCCATGAAAGCGACGGTGGATAAAACGTCTTCTATTTCGTTGGTGCGAATGTACTTTGGAATCTGGATCATCGAAGTAACATATTGAAATAGACCGCTTAGCTCGTGTTATCGACATATCTCAAGGCCTGCTAAGTATTCTCTGGCAGACCTTGGCATCTCAGCACGTTCCAAAACGCCAAATCGAGTTCCCCGTAAATCGAACATCGTTATCGCTTTGCGAAACTTTCGATCCTTTAGTCGTAGAATGTTGAGAACAATCTGGGAGCCCGATAAATCAATCTCTCCGTCATCGATTAACGTATCGAGATGTCTACACACCGCTAAAAAACAGTTCATCCTTGCTGTCACCGATCCAAAACCAATACTTGGCATTGCAGTTTTCACCTTCCAAGCGGCGTCAGCCAAGTCATCGAAGTTCCCTATCTCTTCCACACTGTCCTTAACGTTTATCCCGTGTTTTTGGAAAGCCTTCAGGAACTCTTGCTTTGTCATCATATCTAATCACCGAAATGTAAAGCGGCTGCAATATATAGATGAAGTTATTATTGTATCTGCAACTTTTGCAAATGAAGTTGGGGTGAATTGACGTTTTTCTTGACTGTCAACCTGTCAACGTATCGACAAGGAATCCCCGTAGTGCGGCGTGTTCCGGGTCGTTGTCGCGCGCGCGGTGCCAGTGCAGGCCGACGGTGAAGCCTGCCGCCTCGATCGGCAGTTCGTGCATGGTCAGGTCGAAGTGCCGCGCCGCCTTTTCCGCCAGCAGCCGCGGCACCGTCAGCAGGTAATCCGAATTGGCCGCCAGCATGCAGGCCAGCAGGAAGTGGGGCACGCTGCACACGACGCGGCGCTTGCGGCCCAGATGTTTGAGGGCCGAATCGATCACACCGCGTGTGCCGCCCCGGTCCGGCGCCACGAGAATGTGTCCCTGCCGTAGGTATTGATCTATTTCCAGATGCCGACCGATTCCGGGGTGTCCGTGCCGGCTGATGCAGACGAAATCCTGAAACGTGATGTCCCGCGAGCGCACGTTTTTCAGAGGTACGGTGACGTTCGCGAGGACGAAATCCGCCTTCCCCCGCTCGATGTCCTCGCGCAGCGTCGCGCGTTGATAAGGACGCACTTCGAGCGTCAAACCGGGTGCCTTGGCGTTCAATTCGACCAATAGATCGGACAGAAACAGCGTCTCTTCCAGGTCCGACATGATGACGGCAAACCGGCCGGTCAGATCGGCCAGCGGCGCCACTTCCAGCGTGTTGCCCTGCGCAATGCCGTTCAGCCCGCCGATGGCGCGCTCGATCGCCGGCGCAATCGTCTTGGCGTAATCGGTCGGTTGCATGCCCGATTTGGTGCGGATGAACAGCGGGTCGCCCAATTGGCCACGCAGCCGGGCCAAGGCGTTGCTGGCCGCGGGCTGGGTCAGTCCAAGCGTATCGGCCGCCCGCGTGACCGATCCGTGCCGCAGGATTTCCAGAAACACGGGATAGAGGTTCAAGTCCATATAATAATCAGTTCAGTGAATAGTGCTGTATATATATAATAAATTACTTGATTGTCGGATAGCCGCGTATTCTGGACGTATCGTTTGTATGGAGACGGGAGAGGCGCATGCCGGGGATCTTGATCGAGTACGATTATTCGGGCGACGAAGCCGCATGGCAGGACGCGGTGAACACCTTCATCGCCAATGTCGGCAACGACGCACGCCTGCAGGGACGGTTTTCCTATCAGGTCAACATCAAGAAGGACGGCGTCGGTCGCGTGCATTACGGCCAATGGGACGATGAAGAGACCCTCGCCCATCTGCAGAGCCAGCCGTGGTTCGGGGAATTCGCCGGCAAGGTGCGGGAGTTCGCCGGCGGGCCGCCCAAGAACGACGGCTTGAACTGCTACGCCAAAACCGCAGGGTTGAACGCCGAATGAATATCCTGCTGCTGATCGCCGGAGCCTTGGCGGCGTTCATCCTGATCGGACACAGCACCATCGGCCGCAAGCAGTTTTTCCTGCCCATGCTGGCCGTTTCCTTCGACCCGCCGGCGAAGCGAATCATGGAATTCGTCTGGCATATGTCCACGGCATCCCTGGTTCTGCCGCCGCTTGTGCTGTTTTACGCCGGCCTGAACGGGCTGGCCGCGCCGCATGCCTTGCCGCTGGTGGCGTTCGTCGCCGCGCAATATGCCTTGTGGGGATGCGTCCATCTTTTGGTTGTGTCGACGTCCGAGATCCCCGGCGCCGTGTACAAAATGTTTCAGTGGACGCTGTTTCTGGCGGTTGCCGGAACCACCGGCAGCGCCGTATTTGCGGGCTGACCATGAACGGTGCAGCCGCCGGTTGATCACCGGGATCATGCGGGGCCGCCAACGATTCAAGGCCCCGACTGCCGGCGACGGCGATACACCAAGGGAAAACTCCGGATGGAACATTGCCGCTCGACAAACCGTTCTCGCGTGACGACTTGAACAGCAAGGTCGCGCAAGCCATCGCGGCGGATTAGCCGGCGACAATACCGGATCGGGTCAGGCCCGTTCCTTGGTGGCGTGGAATTTCAGCTTGGGCCACTCTTCCTGGGTGCGGTTCAGTTCCCAGCCATTGCGGGCAAGGAAGACCACATCGGCGTCCACATCCGTTGCCGTCGCGTGGCGGACCTTGTCCTCGAACGCCTTGAGTTCGGCCGTGTCGTCCGATGTCACCCAACGCGCCGTTTCGAACGGCGCCGCTTCGAACCCGACCTTGATGTCGTATTCGTTTTCGATGCGCGTGGCGAGCACATCGAGCTGCAGCGGGCCGACCACTCCGACGATCCAATTGCCGCCCATATTGGGCCGGAAGACCTGTGTCACCCCTTCCTCTGCCAGGCCGTCCAACGCCCGGCGCAGATGCTTGGCCTTCATCGGGTCGTCCAGGCGCACCCGGCGCAGGATTTCCGGCGCGAAGTTGGGAATGCCGGTGAATCGCAGGTCATCGATTTCCGTCAATGCGTCGCCGACCCGCAGGGTGCCGTGGTTCGGGACGCCGATGATATCGCCCGGCCACGCGGTGTCGGCGATTTCGCGGTCCTGGGCGAAGAACATGATGGGGTTGTGCACGGCCATGGCCTTGCCGCTGCGCGGGTGCTTCAACTTCATACCGCGGCGAAACTTTCCGGAACACAGCCGCATGAAGGCGACCCGGTCGCGGTGCTTGGGGTCCATGTTGGCCTGCACCTTGAACACGAAACCGGTGACCTTGTCGTCCGATGGGTCGATCTCGTGCGGCGTCGCCGGCTGTGGCCGCGGTGGCGGTGCCCAGCGGGCGACGCCATCCAGAACTTCGCGCACACCGAAATTGCGCAGGGCGCTGCCAAAGAAAACCGGCGTGAGATGACCGTGCAAGTAGGCCTCCGCATCCATTGCGGGATAGCCGTCGCGGGCGAGCTCGGCTTCTTCACGCAAGGCGTCCAGACGGTCGGCCGGCAGGTGATCGGCCAACTGCGGGTCGTCCAGGCCGGAACAGGCGAAGACGTCGCCGACGCGGTCTCCGCGGCCGGGATCGAACATCAGCATGCGGTTTTCGATCAGGTCGTAACAGCCTTTGAAATCGCGCCCCATGCCCGCCGGCCATGTGGCCGGCACCGTATCGAGGGCCAGGGCATCGGCGACCTGGTCGAGCAATTCGAACGGATCGCGGGCTTCCCGGTCCATCTTGTTGACGAACGTGATGATGGGCACGTCGCGCAAACGGCAGATTTCGAACAGTTTGCGGGTTTGCGGTTCGATGCCTTTGGCCGCGTCGATGACCATGATGGCCGAGTCGACGGCGGTCAACGTGCGGTAGGTGTCTTCGCTGAAATCCTCGTGGCCCGGCGTGTCCAGCAGGTTGAACGTGTTGTAACCGTAGTCGAAGGTCATGACCGACGTGGTCACGGAAATACCGCGCGCCTGTTCGATCTTCATCCAGTCCGAACGGGCCCGGCGGCGCTCGCCGCGGGCCTTGACGTCGCCGGCCAAATGGATGGCGCCACCCCATAGCAGCAGTTTTTCCGTCAGCGTGGTCTTGCCGGCGTCCGGGTGGGAAATGATGGCGAAGGTGCGGCGGCGCGACGCGGCTTCGGCGACCGTGGCGGGTGGTGCCAGAACGGCCGGTTCAGGCGTCGCGGAGGAGGTTGAGGACACGCAATTGCTCCGTAATCTGCGGCGGGTGGTTCTAGAGCATAATCGCCGGAAAGGGAACCGTTTGTGCCGTTCGATTTAAGGCCGAGGCAACAATTTATGGTTAACGGTTTGTTGCCTGCAGGAAAAATCCGTTAAGATTTTCCCCCTATGATGGCGTTTTCACCGCAACCAGACCGTTATCGCTATGCCGGACTGTGCCGAGCTGGACATCAAATTCTTTCGCAAACGCTTGCTCGATGAGCGGGCGGAACTGACGCGCCTGGCCGAGAGCCACGAAGACGACGGTCAGACCGTCGAGCTGGACCAGCAGCGTCTGGGCCGATTGTCACGCATGGATGCCTTGCAGGGCCAGGCCATGGCCAAGGAGCTCGAGCGCCGACGCGAGGTTGAACTGCAACGTATCGATGCGGCCCTCAAGCGCATGGACGAAGACGAATACGGATATTGTGTCTCATGCGGCGAAGAGGTGGCGGAGGCCCGGCTGGAAGCGGATCCCACCACGCCCACCTGTATCAACTGCGCCAAATAGCGCGGGGGTCCATTTAGAACGACGAACCGGGTTGCTCGAGGAAGGCCAGCTCCTCGGTTGTGGAGTCGCGCTCCAGCACTTCGTTCCGGTGCGGAAAACGGCCGAATTGCGCCACAATATCCCGGTGTTTCACAGCCCACTGCAGCAAGTCCTTATTGCCCATATCGGTAAACAATTTCACGCACCGCTCCTGGTCGTCGATCGATTCGCTGTGTTCGAACGGTAAATAAAGAAACATCCGGGCGAATTCCGGCAGTGCCGTATCGTAGCCTTGCTCGATGGCATGGTGCGCGGCCGTCCGCGCCAACGCGTCCGTCGCGTATGCCCTTGGTTTATTGCGGAACATGTTACGCGGGAACTGGTCCAGGATAATGGTCAGCGCCAGGCAACCTTCTGCCCAAGTCAACAGGCCGTTCAAGTCTCCGGTCGCGGCCATGGCATGAATCTGGCTAAATTCCGCCGAAATTTGCCGGTCGAACCCGTCGTCCTTGACGAACCACTCTTTTCGTTTGGCCGTGAGATCCCTGCCGGCTTCGCCGGCGAACCAGAAGTCGAGAACGGCGTCGGCAATGGCTTGGAGGCCGGACTGGACGCGATCAGTACTCATGCGGCGTGTTCCCGGATTTCAAGTGGATCGTCACTAACATGGGGATGATTCGTGCGAAAGAAAGCATGGCAGCTGTACTCTCGAAATCGTGACATTGTCCCATTTTCGCTCTATTTCTCTTCCAGCATATCGCTGTTAGTTTGGTTGCCCGGATTGCTGATCAGGCAGCCCGGACTCTGTTCCATAAGAAAGGAAGTTCCATGAAACGCATGGCCGCCGTCGCGGTACTCGCCGCCTGCCTGGGCACCGCCGGTCCCGTGTTCGCTCAATCCAGCGACGCGAAACCGGAAGAAGACAAGGTTGTTGCCATTGTCGGGGGTGAGGAACTGCGCATGTCCCAAGTGGTCATGCTGCACAATCAGTTGCCGCAACAGTACCGGCAGATACCGCTGCCGATGCTTTTCCCGCAATTGGTGAACCAGCTGGTCGACCGGAAACTGCTGGCCGACGCGGCAGCAAAAAACGGCATCGAGGAAAACGAGGAATACCGGCAACGCATGGCCTTCCTTCGGGAAGCGCTGTTGCAGGAAACCTACATCGCCAATTTGATCGAGACGCAAATCACCGAGGAACGCCTCAAGGCGGACTACGAAAAGATGATCGCCGAGATGCCGCCGGTTGAAGAGGTGCGTGCCCGCCATATTCTCGTCAAGGAGGAAGAGGACGCAAAGGCGATCATCAAGGAGATCGAAGCCGGGGCCGATTTTGCCGAAACGGCAAAGGCCAAGTCGACCGGACCGTCGGGGCCGAACGGCGGTGACCTTAATTTCTTCAAGCGCGAGCAAATGGTCAAACCGTTTGCCGACGCCGCCTTTGCCATGAAGCCGGGAGACGTATCGAAGCAACCGGTCAAGACACAGTTCGGCTGGCACATCATCAAGGTCGAGGAGCGGCGCGAGGGCACCCCCCCCAGCTTCGCGGAGAGCGTCGACGAGCTGCGGACCAAGGGCGCCCGTCAGATCGTCACCGCCATGTTGGAGAAACTCCGCGGCAGCACCGAAGTGCAGACGTTCGATATAGAAGGCAAGCCGACCGGTGCCGGTGCCGACGAAACGGCCAAAGACAAACAGGACGACAAAAAGACCGAATAGAAAACGAGACGCGAACCCGTCGGCCGGACCTAGAGCAATTCCTCTTTAGATGGAATCCATTCTGTTTCGCGAGCGGCCTGCCAAGAAACGCACATGGCCACCAGGAAGACGGGGCCGCACGATGCCGGGCATCGCGCAAGCCGTCTCACGCCGTGGGGGGCGGCCGCTCGGAAACCCCCCATTGCGCTTTTGTGGGATGGGCGTCTTGGCGCCAAATCCGGCGGCTGCCGTCTCGGCCATACCCCGGGTATGGCCTTCACCGCCAGCCTTGGCCTTGGCGCCAATACGCTCCGTCAGAATGTTTCCATCTAAAGAGGAACTGCTCTAGCCGTCATCCCTTCACGATTGCGTCAGCGGAATTGGCGTTTCGTTCCGCCATGCGGCGGCGCGTGTTAGCCCATGTTTCAAGGGAATCGGTGTCAGACAAGCTGGTGGCCATGACCGCCGAGGGAGGCACACTCCAGGCTCCTGCTGGTATTGCCGGGCGTGTTGACGGCGCCCGCAATGGTAAAAAATGTATTACGAAAAAGCGCGGAAATAAGCCGCAAAAGTGTGATCGCGGACACATCCTAATTGACAGGCGCTGCTATTGTGATCCTCAGGGACATAGGAGGAAACCATGGCACACCGCGAAATCGTCATCACGACCTGGATCGTCGGAATGAGCGTCTGGTTCGTCGGACTGTACGGCCTGAGCATGGTCTGAAACGACCGATCAAAAACACTTGGACGCGATACAAAGATTATGCAGGTACGGCTATTCGTTAGATCTTAACGCGGTTCTCCGGCCGGATGCGGTTTCCTCTCCCGCATCCGGCCGGCGCCGCGGCGGATCATTTCAACTCTCTCTATTTTCAAAAAGCACTCTGCGGGCGCCCGGAATTTCATCCGGGCGGCCGTTTCATTTGCAAACCGGGTTCCCCGGTTGCGCAATTTGGCCGAGCACCAAGGCTCGAGCACGTCTCGACGATGTTGGCTTGCCTATGAAATCAGCCAGCCACCGTCGACATCGACGGTCGTTCCCGTCACGAATTCGTTCTGAACGAGGAATACGATGGCCTGGGCGCATTCGTCGGCGGTTCCGGCCCGTGGAATGGCGTTACCGGCAGTCATTCGGGCGTAGGCTTCTTCCCGTTCCTTGCCTTGAAGCGGCATCAGCGGCGTGTCGATGAGGCCGGGGGACACCACGTTCAGACGCCGTGGCGCGATCTCCGGTGCCACGGCGCGGACGAATGCCTCGACGGCGCCGCCGACGGATGACAGGGAGACCTGACCGGGCTTCGCCTTGCGGGCGGGAGCGCCGCTGACAAGGACGATGGTGCCATCCTCCGCCATGTGTTTGGTTCCGAAGCGCACCACATTGGCGTAACCCCAGAGTTTGTCGAACGACGCCTGATATCCATCCAAGTCCATTTCGAGGAACGGCCCCATGGCCCGGTCGCCGCCGGTGGCGGCACTGACCAGAATGTCGAACGGTGCACATTCTTCGAAAAGCGCTGACATCGCGGCCCGATCGCGAACGTCGCAGGCCCGCAAACTGATGCCCGGTGGCAGATCGCCGGCCTTGTCGGGACTGCGGCTGATGGCAATAACCTCGGCTCCGAGCGCCGCCAGTTGTTTGGCCGCCGCCAGTCCGATGCCCGAGGTTCCCCCGAATACGATGGCCTTTTTGCCCGCTGGATCCATTGACCGTCTCCTATGTCTACAAACGAATTTTCCGATTTATCCAACATTTCCGGCAGAAGTTCCAGAGGCACGGGCATGGCCGGAAACGAAGCGTGTTCGACGTTGATTGCCGGAAACCATGTGCGGTCAGCCGACAGGCGGCCGTCCGTTCATGGTTTACTCATTGTCAACCTGTGCAACCTTAAAGTTGCCCCACCAGACGCCATCGTAAGTGTCCGAATAAACGGCGCAATTTCCGCAGGGAGAGTCACGACGCCGCCTGTATTGGGCATGAGGAGATATCCATGGCGGATCAAGACGATCACAAAGAACTGGAACCCAGCGATGCGGATGAACTAACCCACGCCGAGCTGGTCCTGCTTTATCGGGAATCGGCGGACAGCATCCGATTCGCGAAATCACAGCAGTGGAAAACCCTGGGTACGTCCCTCGTTGCGTTCGCGGCATTGATCGTGCTGCAGGAATTCTATGGCGCCAATCACTGGTTCATGAAGGCTCTGTTCACGGTGTCCATTCTTCTGGCCTGTGCGTCGATCTATGCCTTGGTGATCTATCAGGTTTGGCAAAATACGGAACGGGAGAAGATTGTTATGATCGCCTCTCGTTTTTCCAGCCTGGCCAAGGAAATCCGCGCCATCAAATCGGACAGGGAAGCCAACATCTTCCGTTACATCCTGCTCGTGTTCCTCATATCCGGGGTGCTGACCGGATGTTTCATCACGTTGGTTGTCTACGCGCCGTACATTCAGCCAATGCCGTAGGTTCGTGCGGCAGTCTTCGGCATTCGGCCGTTTGAATCGGTTCCGGGATACGTAATCAGGATTTATCGACACGATCGCATAGTGGGATTGTCTCGGTTGTCACCGGTACTTTTCGATGATTCGCGTGAACGTTCCCGCGTCACGTAGATTGCGGGCGGCCTCCGCGATACGTCGGACAATGGCGTCCGATGGCCGGTCGTTTCCGCACGCGACCCATACGGGCAGCCGCGAAAACAGAAAAGGATCGCCAAAGATACTGTCGGGCTCGTATCCCGTCTGACGGGCGTGAAACCGGAAGCTGTCGATATTCCCCATGATCGCGTCAACCCGATCATGCACCAGCATATCGACACCTCCGGCGTAACCCGGTGTCGCGATCTTGTTCAGGGTCGTGTCGGTATCGAAACGCCGATTGACGGCAACGCCATGCGCAACACCGATCCGCAGGTTTGCCATGTCTTCATAGGACTTGATGTGGATTCCAGGTTTTGGGACTACGCCGACCGGTATCTGATGCCCCAACGGTTCAAGAAACCGGAAGTGCTTTTCGGTGGCATGCGTATTGGCGATAAACACGCAGTCTACCCGTCCGGCGCTGGCCTCCTTCAGCACCCGTTTGATCGGGGCGATGATCAATGTGTAGTCGACTTTGGCTTCCCGTAACAAGGCGTGGGCACTCTCGATGAAATAACCACGTGTCGCGCCGTCCTTGTCTTGAAAGGCATAGGGTACCAGGCTCAGGATAGAGAACGCGATGCTGTCGACGGATGGCGATGCCTCGACCGGTCGAGATTGCGCATTGGCTTGAACGACGTGCCCAAACAACAAACCCGTAATCAGCGCACGTCTGATCCAGTGAAACATCCGATGAAACGGGAGGATGCCGCTGTTCTTGATTTGTAACCGACAGCTGCGGCCGTTCACCGTTTCGGTATTATTTGGCAGCGGGTAACAAACGAGCCCCATAGGCGCGATAAAGCCGTTTCAGTTCAAAACTACCCCCCCGATTGACGATGACCAGCACGAACTCCTCATCGCGAATGCGTTCAAATCCGTAGACCGCCTTAGGGGCCGGACCATAGTCGATCACGATCGTCGCGATGGCGCTCCACCGGTTCCGATACTCGGTTTCGATCTTGGTCACCGTGAAATCAAGCAGCCGGGCATGGCGTAAGCCGACCAGCGCATACGGATCGGTTCTGTCGCTTTCCAGTGCCTGCCGCAGCACGGCTTCCACGATTGCCGCATCCGGTGCATGAACCTCGTCAGCCTTTGCCGAAACGGCTCCGACAAGAAACGGAATCGCCAGAATGGTATACATAGCAAGAAACGTGTTTCGCATGGACCGGTCCTCCGGTTCGCTGTCCCGCGTTGCCAGTGTACCACATCGCCGGCCGATGATGCGGCTGAATTGCTCTAGCCGAGCGGAATGCCGAACACCGAGGCCATGTTCTTACCCAACGCGGTGAGTATCGGGTTGGTGATGGCGACGACGACGGCGGTGATCGCCGCCAGGAGCCAGGGCTTGCCGGATTTTTCCGGCGGATGGGCGGGCGTGGCCTTGGCGATCGCGTCGTCAAAGCCTTTCAGTAGCTTCTGTTTGTCTTCTTCGTTGGCGGCATCCTCCAGAGCGGTGCGGATATCGTCCACTTGCTCCCGCAAGTCGGTCAGGTATTTGGTAAGGACGAACCTTGGGTCGCGTACGATCGACTTTTCGGCCGCCAGGTGAAATACGGGATTGTCCACGTCTTTGCCCGATGCCGCGTCATGGGCCAGCACGTAGGACCGTTCGCGTGTCTGCGCCAGCAGATGGAGCTCGATGTCGTTGGAGGTTTGCACCAGCGCCGCTTCGGCCTTGTCGATGAGTGGCGAGCGAATTTTGGTCTGCAAATCCTCAACCAATTTCGTACCAACGGTGTCCAGCTCAGACTTCCAGCCCTTGTAGCGGTAGTGACCGACCACATAGGGGATGACGAGGAAGAGCACCACATAACCCACCGTGGTGTAGAGCACGATGGGCGTGAAGGCGATGAATTTACCAAGCAGCGGCACCTTTTCGGCGTTCGGATCCAGCGTCCAGACAAAGAACGACGCAACCATCAGCACCACGACCGAATGCATCAGTTGATTGATGAAGATACGCGAGCGGGTGCCTTCCGCGATGTTGCGGTTGACCATCACATAGATCGCCCCCGGCAGAGACACCAGGTAGCCGGTACCGATGAACATGATCAACGTCGCCCGCAGGACCACGCCATGCCACTCGGGCGAGCCGAAGGCCTCGCCGAAATACAGATATCCGATGTAGACCGGGTAAATCAGCAGCACCACGATGGCGGCATATTGCACGGGCTTGTAGATATAAGGGTAGAGCGCTTCCAACTCATGCGCATGCCAGATGGCGCGCTCGGCCCATGGCACATTGTGTTCACCGAAGACAAGCCACACCAGTTCCACCACACCCATCAGCACGATCGAAACGGCCAGGATGCCCAGGAAGAACCAGGCGTAGCCTTCTCCCGTCAGGATCCACAGGAAGAAAGTCAAAAACAGCATCAGGACGATGGTGGACAACAGGGCGTTGATCAGCAAATAGCGCCCGCGGATGACGCCGGATTTCATGACCAGCAGGCCGACGGACATGACAATGGCGGCCGAGGCCACCACGAACAGGAGTTCGGCACCGAGAAAACCGAGAAACCGTAAGACGGTTGCCTCCATGACGAGTCCCCTTGGGCAAGCGCGATATAAGTTGGCTGCCTGCGTTAAATGAATGTATCGAAATGCGAGTCCCGGTCAAAAATACGATCGGCCGTTGGACGATCGTCCGAATCTTAGGCCCACGTAGCCCGTTGGCGCAAGCATACAGCGATTCGAACACCCCCATTTGGGGGTATGGCGTGACGATCAGATTGCCAAAATGAGGTCCGGCGCCAGCCGATTGTCGCGTTTCCTGTCTCCGGCTGGGCGAGGAGACCATCTCATGCGACCATTCTTATTCATCACCATCGCCGCTATCGTTGCGGCTGCGCCCATGGCTGCACATGCCGGCGCAAAAAGGCAGGTCACCGTTGAGGTCAGCGCGGATTTGTTGAGCCGGGCAGAAGCCCTGGACATGGATCTCGGTGCTTTCCTGGAAAAGCATCTGACGGCCGCGTTGCAGGGAACAACCGCGGCGCATGCCGACGAGGCACCGGCAACGCACAAGCAGATACTGGTGGCTGCATTCGACAATCTCGAGGCGGTCAATTTCGCACCGCTCAAGGTCAACAAGTCGACACCGGCCGGCAAGGTCAAGGCTCTGTGCCAGACTGTACGAGACAATCGGGATGCGCTGTTGGTGAATGCCGAAAGGCGCCGCTCCCTTCCGCCACCGGAGGCGCTTGACGAAGCCCGTGCGTTGGATCAGTACCGGGCCATGCGTCTGCGGAAAATCAAGACACGTCTGGGCAAAGACGGCCGTATCATTCGGGCGAACGCCAAAATTCTGGAACGTCACTGTCCCGACTTGCGCAAAGAAGATCCGGCCTTGAAGTCGGCCTTTAAGACCGTCATCGCCAAATATGGCCCCGCTGGCTGGTGCAAGGCGATGATGGCAAAACCGCAAGCCGAATGGACCATGAACGACGGCAACAACTTTGCCCGGTTTTGTGCCGGTCAAATGGCAAAATAGACAAGCGTTCCAAGACCGTAAAAAAGTAGCCGCCGCCCGAGGGGCGGGGGCGGCGGCAGGACGCTTCCAAGGAAACGCATGGAAGCGCGGGAGGCCTCTGGCGAACGGCTATTTCCGGTTCAGAATCGGATAAAATGTGGTGAAGACCATGTCGTGGGTCGCATTGGCGGTGTGGCAATCGGCACAGTTTTCCGCCGACGCCGCCTTGGCCGATTTGGCATAAGGCGGTTCGTGGTGGCCGAAATTGAAGAAGCCCCAGTTGTTGGTCGCAGCGAACCGGGTGGAATCCTTGACCATGATGTCGATACCGGCAAAGCGGTCGGCGAAGAACCCCCGGCCGGACGCTTCATCGCGCGAGCCGTCCTCGTATTGTCCGTCTTGCAGAAGCACCAGTTCCTTGACGATCGTCGTGCCTTCCGGAAAAACGCCGGTTTGTTTGAATTCGGCGTAGGCCTTCGGTTCGACATAAACATGGTGGAATTCAGGAAAGCCGGCTTGTCCATCGTTCAGGCCGTGGGGGGTTAACGGCGCGCCGATAAACACCCACTCCCGGAACCCGTCGGGAATGGATGTCGAACCGTCGTCGGCGATTGCCGCGCCGGCAGCTTTGTTCATTTGTGCCGTTGCTTCGGGCGTGTAAGTGGCGGCCATGGCGACGGCGGCGATGCCCAAGGCACCGGCGACGGCCAATGGATACAGACGCCGAATGGCGTACCAGTTCAAAAGCATGGATATCTCCTCAAGTCTGAGCCGGTTGATAAACGACCTGCCGTGTTTCGGGTTGCACGGCCGGATAAAACGAAACAGAACTGTATCGTTGTGATTACAAGTAGAAAGATCTGTATCGTTTGTCAAATGCCAAATTTGTGACTTGATTAGATGATAAAAAACAGTAAGTTATGAATGTATGCTGCCGGAGGTATGGGTTTGTCGCAGGTATGATCTGCACCAAACGAAACAGATAAGTATGAAGATATCTGGTTATGAAACGGGCGGAAAAAAGAGAACACCTGATCGATGTAGCGGCGCAGTTGTTTAACCGTTACGGCTATCACGGTGCCGGAGTTGATCGGGTGATCGCCGAATCAGGCATCGCCAAAACCACCCTGTACCGCCATTTCAAATCTAAAGATGACCTGGTCGTTGCGGTATTGCGCCGCGTTGACCAGCAGTTTCTGGACACCATGCGCACCACGGTCGATGCCGCCGCCAAGGATCCGCAAGACAAACTTCTGGCAACGTTCGATTTCCTCGAGACGTGGTTCGCGACGTCGAGCTTTCACGGTTGTCCGTTCGTCAGTGCAGCCGGCGAATACGGTGACCGCAGCAATCCCGTGTTTCAGGAGGCTGTCTTGCACAAACGCCTGATGCTGGCGTATTTCGAGGAATTGGCGAGAGGGGCGGGACTATCGGACCCCCGCTTGGTGGCTGAGGAAATCAGTCTATTGCATGAAGGCGCAACCGCGGTGGCCCATATCAATGGCGATCCTGCGGCAGCCGGCCGGGCCAAGGCCGTCGCGGCGCGACTCCTTCGGGCGGCATCGGCGACATAGCCGTCCGGGAAGCGATCGGTTGGTGCCAAAGACGCCGGAGTCTTCAAATCGTACGTCCGGTTTTTCGGCCGGTATCGGCTTTGGGTAAGCTGGACTGCTCCGCTTGCCGCGCCACCGGATCGCGCGGTGGAACCGGTGCCAATTTCATACAATACACTTCGTTGATTCGCTTCAAGCGCCTGGCGTAACGGCGGTGGACCGAAGGATAAAGAAACACATACGCATGCCGAACGGTGACGGTCGACGTCCCGCCATTCGGATCGGCGGTGATTTCCGTCGTGAAGCCGGCTCGGTTTTGAAGGCATGCCGTCAGCAGCCGGCGCCGAGACAGCCGAGAGTTTTTGGCCGGAAACATGACACCTCCGATCCCGCACATTGAACAATGCGAAAAAACGTTCGATATTAATGTGTTACGCCGGATTGTTCATGCGGGAACAAATCAAGGTCGGATCAGCCGCGCATGTCTGATTGCAAGGCCCGTGTAACCGGCCAAGGTGTAGACCAGGAAGGCAATGGCGTAGAATCCCTTCCCGGCGGCGAGGCGGGAGTATTCCTTGTCGACGAACATGGATTGAACCTCGCCGAACATTTCGTCATCGAAAAAGGTTCCGTGGAAACCGGTAAAGTTGAACAGGAACACCAGGGCCGCCCAGATCAGGAAACCACGGAACGGATGCTCCTGGTGCAGCTCCGGGGCGGCAAACCAGCCGACGGCAACTGCGGCCGTTATGGCCAAGGCGGATCCGGCAGTGATGAGTTCGCCGACCGACCAGGCCAGATCGAGGGTGTTGGCGCTGCCGAGGAAATAGGTCGAAGCGGCGAGGGGATAGATCAGCGCGACCGCGTACTGAAACCATTTGCGGGCGGGACCGTGCAGCAACAGCGAAACCAGAGTCGTGCCGGACCATGCGGCGGTGAGAAGCGCAACCGAGCCGATGACGGCCGCACCCACCCTCAGCAAGGGTTCACCGCCCGCCGCCGACCAACGCACATACCCCCACCAGGCGGTGCCGGCGATCACGGTGGCGATCAGGGTTCGCCACGTCAGGCGGCGAACGTCAAGCTTGCCGATCTGTAATGTCGTCACCAAATCTGTCACCGGTCGTCCGCGTCGTGAAGTCGACGACAGACTATTCACGCCGGGCTATGGTCGGCAAGAACCAGGATAACGGCAAAACCGGTTTGCCGTGGTCAAGTCAGGAAACCTGGGATAGAACCACCACCCCAACAGCCGTTCATGGAGACCGATGGTGCAGCTTTACTACTATCCCAGCAACGCCAGTTTCGCGCCGCATGTCTGCCTCGAGGAAGCCGGCGCGGATTACGAACTGATCCTCGTCGACCGGTCGGTCGATGGACACAAGTCGGCGGACTACAAACGGCTTAATCCGTCGGGCCGTATTCCAACCCTGATCGACGGTGAGTTGGTATTGTTCGAGACGGCGGCCATCTGCCTGCACATCGCAGACAAGTATCCGCAACACGGATTGTCTCCGGCTCCGGGCGGCGCCGCGCGGTCCACGTTTCACAAATGGCTGTTCTATCTGGCGACGACGGTCCAGACCGAACTGCTGATCTGGTTTTATCCCGAGCGCTATGCCGACACCGACGACGGCAAGGCCGCCGTCAAGGCCGGGGCCCTGGCGCGGCTGCGGGACATGATGGATATCATGAACGATGCGGTCGGGCCGGGGCCATGGCTGATGGGTGATCAGTTTACGCTCCTCGATCCGTACCTGCTCATGCTCTGCCGCTGGTCCAACATGGCCGGCAGCGGCCCGCGGGAACGGTCGAACCTGAACCCGTATCTTGACCGCGTGCTGGCCCGGCCATCGGTCGCGCGCGTCATCGAACAGGAAGGTATCAGGGCGCCGTTCGTCTAGGTGCCGGCGTTGTTCGGCGCAGGAGGCGTAAGGAAACCCGTGGCCAGAGTTTGCGCGCATTCCGCCGGTCATGACGTTGACGTTCTTTCTGTCTGGTCCGCTCAACATCATTTCGTCCTTCTTCCAGGCCATCGGCGATGCCCGCCGTGCGGCGCTGCTCGGCCTGCCGCGCCTCTGTCTTTTCGCTGCCGCTGATCTTCCTGATGCCAGTCGCCTTCGGGGAATGGGTATCTGGTATGCCGGGGCGGTAGCCGGAGTGATGATGCTGGGATTGACCGCGATCGTGCTGCTGCACAATCACCGCCGTCATGGTGTGCTGCTTGGGCTGTTTCATAGCCGGGCAGGAGTTGTCGGCGTCACCGGTTAGCTGAGCCGGTTTCGGCCGGCGTAGTCTTGCCGCAAAACCGGCTGACCAAATGCGCACCAAGCTGATCGCCCCGGTCCATCGCTTTGCGTGCATAGGCACAGGCTTTGGCGGTGTCGCCGCGGTCGTATTCGCCGTTGGCCAGAAGCATGTAGACATCCGGTGTCTTCGGATCTCGTTCCAGAACCTTGCGCAATAACGCAATACCTTCCTCGGTGCGGCCGATAATCAGCATGAAGCGGCCATAATCCGCCCAGGCCATGCTGGCGGCGTCCGGATGGCTGACGGCGCGCTCGAAAAGAACCTCGGCGCCCAGCAGATTACCATCCCGGGAGGCCAAGACCGCGGCAAACCCGTGTAGGGAATCGGGGTTGCCCGGCACTAAAAGCCAGGCCTGGTTGAACCGCCGCATAGCGGAAGCCATGTCGCCACGACGCACAAATTGCCAACCACGCAATATGGCGCGCTCGGCCGCTTGCTCGCGGGTTTTGCCTATCTGTTCGACCTGCGCCAGAAATTTCTCGTCGGCGGCACGCATGGCGGCGTTCTTCTCGACGCATCCATAAAACGGCTGTTGGCTGGACGGCAGTCCGGGCCGCAGCGCCAATCCATCACACGGGCTTTCAGATGCGACGGTCACCGACATCGATATCAGCAGCGCAATCATACCCAGCCAGATCTTTGCCACGATAGTGTGCACGGCTCCTCCGGACCAGTAAGAACGGGATAGAATACGTTAAGATAAACGAATAAATTTATGAGGCATATGAGAGAATCAGTAGCGAGCGTTCACCGGACCGGTTCTCCGGCGCCGACTCCTCGATCAAGAGTCACTCGGTTCCGAAAACGTCCGCCAGGTCACTGAGCCAGGCGCGGACGGTCGCTTCGTCCCGTTTGCTCAGGCCCTCGACCATGCGGGCCTCGATGGCATGGGTGCGCGTGCGGCAGGCGGCGAGGGTGGCGCGGCCGGTGTCGGTCAGGCTCAGGCGCAGGATGCGGCCGTGGTCCGGGTCGGGGGTGCGGGAAATCAAACCGTCCCGTTCCAGGTTGCGCACGATGACGGTCATGGTTTGCGGCGTCAACATGCTGAGGCGCGCTGTTTCCGCCGCCGACAGGTCACCGTAGGCCGCCAACATGGTCATGACCGAGTATTGAGGCAGGGTGACGTCGAGGCTTGCCAATTCCCTTTCTACGGCGTTGCGTACGGCCACCTGGGCCTGACGCAGGATGTAGGCGATGTGGCCTTCGGCGCCACGTTTGCCTTGGCCCGGCTCATCGATGGTTTTGGCCTTTCGTGCCTTCTTATTGCGTGTCTTGCTGCTGCGTGTTGTCTGCGGCTTGACCATAATGTAAGAGCTCTTATATTAATATTCGAACTCTTATAATAACCCGATCGCAGGAGCATGACAGCATGAATTCCAATCCGAACCATGTGACGCTGACCCCGGAAAACGCGGCCATCGTCGTTCGCCACGTGGAGGCCGAGACGGCCCACAAGATGGAGGAAACCCTGGCCACCCTGACAGAGGACTGCGTTTTCGAGGACTGTGCCTTGGGCAAGGTCTGGCACGGCAAGGAGGGCGCGCGGGACCATTACCGGATGTGGTGGGACGCCTTCGGCGTCATGCCGCAGGCGACGGCGCGGTATACGGTAACGCCGGAGCAGATGGTGGTCGAACTGCGTTTTACGGGCACGCATGTTGGACCGTTTCTCGGCATCGCACCGACCGGGCGGAAGGTGGACATCCCCATGGTCTTGTTCGTGGAACTGCGCGACGGCCTGCTGCATGGCGAGAAGTTCTACTGGAACATCGCCGATCTGCTGACCCAACTGGGCATCGATCTTCCGGTCGAGCTGGCCGCCTAGGGGAGGGAACAACGCATGCGCATTGCCGTTGTCGGCGCCACCGGAGTGCTGGGCCGTCATTTGCTGCCCCGGTTGGCTGCAGCCGGACACCAGGTTCGGGCCACTTACCGCAAACCCGAGGATGCCGTCCGGCTCGTTCGCCTAGGTTACGAAGCGGTTGCCGCCGATATCCTCGATGCCGCCAGTCTCGAGCCGGTGGTCGCGGATTGCGACGCCGCCTTACACATTGCCACGCGTATTCCGCCGCCATCCCCCGACGCCGACTGGAGCGTCAACGACAGCATCCGCCGCGACGGCACGATGAATCTCATCTCGGCGTGTACAGCAGCCGGCTGCCGGCGTTACGTACAGCAAAGCGTCGCAATGATCGTCAACACGGCGGACGACCGGCCGCAAACCGAGGACGATCCCGTGTCCGGTGCTGGGCCGTTGGCGTCCAGTCTCGATGCGGAACGGCTGGTTCAGGAATCGGGCCTGGACTGGCGCATCGTACGTGGCGGCATATTCTACGGTCCGGGCACCGGCATGGACGGGGTGTGGCGTTCCGCTGCACGAGATGGCTCTCTGACGGTGCCCGGTGATGGATCCGCATGGATATCGCTGATCCACGTTGCCGATATGGCAGCCGCGGTACAAACCGTTGTCGAAGCCGATGCCCGGCTTCGCACATGGCACGCGGTCGATAGTCAACCGGTTCCCGTCGGCACATTGTTCGACGGCATTGCGGCTTTGGAAAACGCGGATACCCCCAAACGAGGCGGCCCGGCCGGTCTGCCGTCCTTCCGCGTGTCCAACACCCGTATCAACTCCGAGTTGGGTTGGGTGCCGCGCTATCCTAACTGGCGGTGCGGATTTACCCTCTAAACCCGTGGAATGCCAATCTATGGGAGGCCTGTCTGCCTTCCGGTTCGCGTGAAAATTGTTGAGTATGGGACCTGCCGGACCTACACTTTCGCCGAGTGGCGTCGAGGACGTGTAACGTCCCGGGGAGCCACCGCACTTCCAGTATCCGATTGCTTATTGGGGCAAGATTGTCCGAGCGAGCGTGGCCGCGCCGCGTCCCCTGTGCGAATTCGCCGCGTCGCCGACCGGTACCGGAGGCATGCATGCCTGACACGATTCCCGTTCTCGATTTGCTCGAATACGGACTGCCCGGCTTCGCCGTGATTCTGTTCGGCATGGGCTATCGTCTGCTCAACAAATTCCAAAGTGAATTGCTGGCCGTCGACATGAACCAGTTCTCGTCGCCCAAGATGTTCGAAAACTGGGCGGAGATGGCCGAGTCCCTCGTCTTCAATGCACGCATCTTCCTGCTGGTCAGCGTGTTGTTTTTCGCCGGCGGACTGGCCATGGCCATCATCGATCCGTCCAGCAAAATCATCCTGTCGATTTCACCGCCCGAGGGCGTACAGCCGGAGATCAAGCTGCAGGAGGAACTGCAGCCGCTTGACGGCGAAGGCAAGGTCAAACTGTCGGTGAAGGAGGAACACGTCGTCCGTATCCTCAATCATCCGCTGGTTACCGAAATGAACGATCTCAAACGCCAAGTCGAGGATGTGCAAAGCCAGTTCCGCCAGTATGTCGCCGATACCGAGGCACGGGCACTGGGTGTGGGGTTCTGACATGAGCATGCACAGGTTCAGGCACTGGCCGGTGATCGCCGGGTTGCTGACGATGGCCGCCATTCTGGTGTTCGCCGCCGGTTCGGCGCGCGGAGAGTCACTCGAGAAAGCCCGCACCCTTATGAAGGCGGGTGAGGTCAACCGGGCCATCACCGTTCTCAGTTCGGCTTCCAAGGCGGCGCCTGCCGGCGAGCAGCGGGCCAAGCTCCTCAACGCCCAGGGATGGCTTGAATACCGCAAAGGACGCAGCACGCGGTCCGATCAGTTGTATCGGCAGGCCTTGAAGGAAGCCGAGAAGACGGACAACAAATCCCTGACGGTGAAAATCCGCAATAACATGGGGATCAACCATTTTGTGGCCGGTCGTATCAACGATGCCGAAAAGGTATTTCTCAAGGCCAAGACCCAGGGCAGTACGGTCGCGCCCCGTTATCTGGTCCTGATCACCCAGCACAGGAAGATGACCAAGGTCAACGAGCATATCCGCACGGGAATCGCCCATCGCCTGCGCGGGCAGTTTTCCGATGCCATCAAGGAATACAGCCAGGCGCTGAAGATGGAAGGCGATAATGTGAATGCCCTCGAATACCGGGGCTACGCCTATTTCCGGGCCGGCAATCTGGTCATGGCGGAAAAGGACCTGTTGCAGGCTTACCGCATCGATACCGGCCGCACCAACACTTTGATCAACCTGGCCAAGGTGTATTGCAAACGCGGTAACCAGACTGAAATCGACCAGTTCGTCACGGACTACAGGGACAAAATCGACCCGTACCTCGGCCGTTTTCGGCGCGATTCGGAATTGCGCCGCACCTGCGGCAACAAGCTGGCGGCATTGAACCTCTGGTAGGCGGCAGCGTGCCGCCCTTACCTCGCAGGGAATTGTTTCGCTTCCCGTGATAAGCACAATCGGGGCATCAAGCGCCACGGAACAGCCCTCATGCATGCCCCCTTGCCATCCGTCTTCGACGACAGCCTTTCAGACAACGCCGCCGCCTTTCAGTCCTGGCGGTCCATGAAGACCTGGGTGATGACCTGGCTGTGGGCCCTGAATGCGGTTTACTGGATCGGGTTCTATTATCTGCCAAGGGCGGAAGCGATCTGGGCGGTGGTCTCCTATCTGGCCGTCGTGCCGATCGTCTCGGTGATGATCCGCGAACAACGCGGTTTGACGCGCCTGACCGGATTGATTCATCTGCCCTGGGTGCCCTATCTGGCCTATCTCGGATTGCGGCTGTTCACCGACATGCTTGGCCCATCGGTTGCGTTCGCCGACGACCAGGTTTACCTGATCTGGCTGCACGTCGTCTTCTGGTCGACCTTGGTCTGCGTTGCCCTGGATGTCGTGGATGTGGTGCGCTGGTTTGCCGGCGAACGGTATGTCCTGGGCACGCCCGCCGCGGCGGCGGCGGGCGCCTCCAAACTGGCGCCGGTCTTCAAGACCTGACGGAGCCGGCCGAAGAGCGCGGATGGCGCAAGCCGTTGGCCATCGTCTTGGCGCCGCGCGTCGCCACACAACCGTCACGTCCGTGTCCTAGTAAGGCTCGTTCCATCCAACACTCCGGGCCGTTCCTTGCGCGTCGCCATCATCAAAATCTCTGCAATCATGTGTTTGGTCGTCGGTCTGTTGACCTTGTGGCTACCTATTCCCACCGGCCTGATATTGATCGCCACCGGCCTCGGCCTGCTGTTGATGATCAGCGAGCGGGTGGCACGATGGGTTACTGGCGTGCGCCGCCGGTTTGCCGGCCTCGATCGTTTGCTCAAGCGGGCGGAACCCTATCTGCCGCGCAAATTGCGCCGTGCCCTGGCCAGGACCCGCACCGCACGCGGCAAGGTTCCGGCAGGGGAATAGGAGGGACGCGTAACAAGCCGGTCAAACCCGCCAATACTGGCGACGGACGCCCGGCCGGTGTGTCACACTAGGGGCATGTCTTCGAAGCGCTCACGGATTGTTCTCATACCAGGCTTGTTGTGCGACGGCGTCGTGTGGGAGCATGCGGCTTTCCATTTAGGTAAATACGGCGACGTCGCCATCGCCGATTTGTCCAGCCAGGACTCGATCACGCGCATGGCCGAAGACGTGCTGGCGTCTCATCCGGGGCGACTGGCCGTCGCCGGTCATTCCATGGGCGCGCGGGTGGCGTTGGAGATGACGCGGCTGGCGCCGGACCGCATCGAGAGGCTGGCATTGCTGGATACCGGTGTGCATCCGCTCAAGGAGGGAGAGGCGGACCGTCGTCAGGTCATGATCGACCTGGCCTACAAGGAAGGCATGACGGCCTTGGCCGAACGTTGGCTGCCACCCATGGTCCATCCCGACCGCCATGGCGATACCGTTCTCATGGGTACCCTGACGGCGATGGTCGAGCGCATGACGCCTGAACTGCATCAACGGCAGATGACGGCTTTGATCGACCGGCCCGATGCACAATCGGTGTTGCCGAAGGTCACCTGCCCCGTGCTGCTGCTGGTCGGCCGCCAGGACGCCTGGGCTTCGGTCGCCCAGCATGAGCACATGAAGGCGTACGTTTCCCACGCCCGGCTCGTCATCATCGAAAACGCCGGTCATTTCGCCCCGGTTGAACGACCGGACGACGTTACGCGGGCCTTGCTCGATTGGATGGACAATTCGATCGACGAGCAATAGGCATGGGGCGTTTTCCGAATGGGATTTGGTGTATCGTGCGTATGATTGCGCTTCGTGCCGTTTGAGGATTTGTCATCCATGCAACTCGCCCGTTTCCCCCGTGTGCCGCTCGCCCATCTGCCGACGCCGCTCGAGCCGTTGCCGCGTTTAACCGCAGCGTTGGGTGGGCCCGAGATTTGGGTCAAACGGGATGACTGCACCGGACTGGCCACCGGCGGCAACAAAACGCGGAAGCTGGAATTCCTCATCGCCGATGCGTTGGCGCAAGGCGCCGATACGGTCATTACGGCCGGTGGCGTGCAGTCCAATCACGTGCGCCAGACCGCGGCCGCCGCGGCCCGTCACGGTCTCGCCTGCGAACTGGTATTGCCCCGGGTGGTGGACTGGCACGATCCCAACTATCCGGTCGGTGGCAACTTGCTGATGGACCGGCTGCTCGGCGCTACAGTGCACATCATGGACAAAGGCGTCGACCGGGATGCCGAGATGGCCGGTCTGGCCGAACGCCTGGCCGGCGAAGGGCGCAAGCCCTACGTCATACCCGTCGGCGGATCCAATCCGGTCGGTGCATTGGGATATGCCAATTGTGCGATGGAATTGACCAGCCAGGCCAATGAATTAGGCGTCACCTTTGACGCGCTGATACATGGCAGCGGTAGCGGCGGCACCCAGGCCGGATTGGTTGTCGGCTTGCAAGCCATACGGGCACGGCTTCCGGTTATCGGCATCAACGACAGCGACACGGCCGATGAACTGTCCGCGAAGGTGTCCGAGGTCGCGCAAGGCCTGGCCGATATGCTGGACGTGGCGGGGGAGGTGGATCCGGATGCCATCGAATGCATCGACGGCTATGTCGGTCCCGGTTACGGCATTCCCACCGACGGTATGGTCGAGGCCCTCAAGCTGTGCGCCGAGACGGAAGGACTGATCCTCGATCCGGTATACAGCGGCAAGGCTATGGCCGGGCTGATCGATCTCGTTCGGCTCGGCCGGTTTGCAAGGGGGCGACGGATAGTGTTCCTGCACACCGGCGGCACGGCCGCTCTCTCGACCTACGCCAGCGCCTTCGATTGGGGCTAGTCGCCTAGGGTACCGGTTTCCTCTCGCCGGACCGGCAGGGGCGATGGCGGCTGTGCACGCCGAGATAGCGAATACCTCCGCAGCCACGAGTGACTTGACCGCCCGCGCCATGGTGATGCCGCCGACGAGAGTATCCGGCACGGCCCGCGCCAGATCCCGGCGCCAGGATGATGCCGGGTCGGCTTGGTATGGCCCGCATGGTATCTGACGAAACCGGATGTTTTATGACGGCCGTCATATAAGCCTTCAGATATAGAAAACCTATAAAACCCACTAAAATAGTGGGGCGAATGATGACCGGGGGTTGTTAATCCATGAGCCACAAAAACCGTATAAAAACAATGGTTTAAGTCCGATAATTTACGAAAAGTTATGAACTCAGGGTGTAATGGTTCCAATTCGTGATTAACGCGAATGGATAAACTCAGTCAGTCGGAGAGCCCGGAACCGCAGTTCCGCGGCAAGGAGAAAAATGATGGACAACGCGCGGGAGTCCAAAGGGGATCACGGCCGCGACAAAGCGCGCCGGAAGAACACTGTTTTCGGTACATTTACGGTCAAGAAAAAGCTTCTGACCGTTGTCAGCCTGAATATTGCCTTGCTTTTGGCCGTGGCCTCGATCGGCATGGTTCAAATCGGCAAGATTGGTGAGGAATTGTCATCGATCGCCGACCGGGATATGCCGTTGACCGAGGTGATCACCAGAATCACGACACATCAACTGGAACAGGCGATCCATTTCGAACGCGCCGTACGCTACGGCGATGAAATGTCGCGGCACGAAGATGCCGCCGTCAACTTCGCCAAGTCCGTCGAGATTTTCGAGAAACTTGCGCATCAGGTGGATGGCGAGATTATCGAGGGTGAGAAAATGGCGGAGCAGGCCATCGGACACGCCCGTAACGAGGCCGAACTGAAGGAATACACCCACGTCCTTGAGGCGCTGAAACAGATCGAGACGGAGCACGCCAATTACGACGAGCACGCTTTGGAAGTGTTTGCATTGCTCAAGGACGGGAAAATCGACGAAGCCATCGACAAAACCCATGTCATCGAGGCGGAGGAAGACAAACTCGACAAAGAACTGCAGGCGTTGCTGCACGAGATCGAGAAATTCACCGAACATGCCGCCCTCGAAGCCAAGGCCCATGACCAAGAGGCCCTGAAGCTGATCGGCGTTGTGGCCGTCATTGCCGCTGTCATCGGTTTTGCGCTGACCTGGTTCGTTGTCAGCCGGTCGGTCTCCACGCCTTTGGCGCGAGTCGTCCATGCCCTGAACGCGCTGGCCGAAGGCGATACGTCTGTCGAAGTCAACGTGAAGTCGAAAGACGAAATCGGCCAGGTGGCGCAGGCATTCGCCTCGTTCAAGCGCATCACCGCTGAAGCCAAAAGGCTGGCCGACGAACGGGCCGAGGCCGAAGCGCGGGCCGAGGAGAAACGCAAGGCCGCTCTGATGCATATGGCCGACGAGTTGGAAAACGGTGTCAAGGACGCGGTCGACAATATCGCCAATGCCGCGTCCGGCATGCAGACTTCGGCCCAGGAGATGTCATCCACTGCAGAGCAGACCAATCAGCAGGCGTCCGCGGTCGCGGCCGCGTCGTCCCAGGCGTCCTCCAGTGTACAGACGGTGGCGGGCGCGGCCGAACAGCTCGGCGCCTCGATCCAGGAAATCAGCCGCCAGATGGTTGAGACCGATAACACCGTGCGCAATGCCGTGGACAAGGCCGGCCATGCCACCCAAACGGTAACCAAGCTTTCCGAGGCGGCGCGTAGCATTGGCGAAGTGGTGGAGTTGATCAACGGCATCGCTGCGCAGACCAACCTGCTGGCCTTGAACGCAACCATCGAAGCGGCCCGCGCCGGAGAGGCGGGTAAGGGCTTCGCCGTTGTCGCGTCCGAGGTCAAGAACCTGGCTACACAAACCGGCAAGGCGACGGAGGAAATCTCGCAGCAGATTACCGAGGTTCAGGAAGTGGTCAACGATACGGCCGCGGCCATCCAGGAAATCCGCAAGGAGATCGAGGACGTCAGCCAGGTGGCGACCAGTATCTCGTCGGCGGTTGAGGAGCAGAGTGCCGCGACCAGTGAAATCGCCAGCAGCGTGCAGCATGCCGCCACCGGCACCAACGAAATCGACAGCAACATCGGCGGCGTAACCCAGGCGGCGAACCAGGCCGGCCAGGCCGCCGTCACTGTACTCGATGCGGCCAACGGCTTGACCTCACAGGCCGACAGCCTGCGCAACGAGTTCAATACGTTCCTGTCGGAACTCAGAGCAGCCTGACTCGGACTCATAAGCAACTCGTGACGACCGGACGGCGCCCTACGTGGCGCCGTCTTTTTTTGCTTTACCTGGCTCTAGCGTTCACACACTCTGCGCGTGTGCCGGGTTCCATGCGGGCAAAGCCTGCGGGATTGAAATGGGAATACGGTAGGGATGACCAAACGAGGGGCCCGACCCGTCGCTGCCCCCGCAACTGTAAGCGGTAGCAAACCCCGTAGCGCCACTGGACACAAAACGTCTGGGAAGGCGGGGGGCGCAATGATCCGCGAGCCAGGAAACCTGCCCGGACGCGTCGTCAATTCGGCCGCCGGTTGCATGCCATCAACAGACTGGCGGCCCATATCGCACGGTGGGTGCGGGAAGGAGACCTTTATGCATATCGAACCCGGCTACGTCATTCATGCCAAAGTGGTCGCGGCCAATGCCGGTGCCATCGGCGTTTTCGCCTGGGGCTGCAAGGAACAGATCAAGGAATTCATCGCCAAGCCCTGGGTGGTGCTCAAGACACTGTTGGCCGCGGGCATTTTCACCGTTTTCATGCAAAGCTTCCACATGCCGGTCGGCCCGTCGGAGTTGCATTTCGTCGGCGCCATGGCCATGTACCTGACGCTCGGCTTCACGCCGACGCTCCTGGGCTTCGGTATCGGCCTTCTGTTCCAGGGGCTGGTGTTCAATCCGGGTGACCTCTATCACCTGGGCGTCAACAGCCTGTCGTTGATGCTGCCCTTGATCGGCGTGCACTACGCCGCCGGCCGCAAGTATTTCGACCAGTCCCTGAACAAGCGCCTGTCGTGGGCCCGTATCCTCAAACTGGACGGCATGTACTACGCCGGTGTTACCGGGATGGTCGGCTTTTGGCTGGTCATCGGCGACGTGGCGACGCCGTTTTCGGCCTGGGCCACTTTCACGGCGTCCTACCTTGCCATCGTGGCGCTGGAACCGCTGGTCACCTATGGCGCCGTACGCGGCCTCAAAGCCGTCGAGGACAATAGGTTGGTTGCCCGGCTGACCGCCGTGCGCGACCTGCGTATCGCCTGACTGACAACGCCCTTGCCAGGGAGAGGGGACGGCCGCTCTTCGGAGCGGCCGTTCTTTTTCCGGTTAGGGCTATTCCTCCTTGGATGGAACCATTCTGACGGAGCGCATTGGCGCCAAGGCCAAGGCTGGCGGCGACAGTCGTCCCCGGTCCGGTCCGAATGGACAACTTACTGAAAGCTCACATCTAGGCAGGGGAATCGAGGATTTCCCGCACCTTGCTTGCCAAGGTGGCGCGGCGGAACGGTTTGACCAGCAATTGCACCCCCGGGTCGAGCCGGCCGTGATGCATGATGGCGTTCTCGGTATAGCCGGACATATACAGGACCTGCAGGCCGGGCAGGCGCGCGCAGGCCTGTTCCGCCAGACCCCGCCCGCCCATGCCGCCGGGCAGGATTACGTCCGTCAGGAGCAGGTCGACCGTCTCCGCGCCGTCGATCAACTCCAACGCCTTGCGGGCATCGGGTGCCTCCAGCACGTTGTAACCCAGGTCGGTGAGGATCTTGACGGCGACCGATCGAACACCGGCATCGTCCTCGACCACCAGGACGGTTTCACCATGGCCGGATATGTCGGTGGCGGTGTCATCGTGATCGTGCTGACGGGCATGGACGATCTGCGTGCTACGCGGCAAATACAGCTTCACGGTCGTGCCTTCGCCGGGTTCGCTATAGATGCGGGCGTGGCCGCCGGATTGCTGGGTAAATCCGTAGATCATGCTGAGCCCCAGACCGCTGCCTTTGCCGACGTCCTTGGTGGTGAAGAACGGTTCGAACGCCTTGGCTATCGTGGCCGTGTTCATGCCCGTGCCGGTGTCGCTGATGGCAATCATGACATAATCTCCGGGTGTCACGTCCTCCTGTGCTGCGGAATACTCGTTGTCGAATGAGGTATTGGCGGTTTCGATGGTCAGCATGCCGCCATCGGGCATGGCGTCCCGGGCGTTGATGCAGAGATTGAGCACCGCGTTTTCGAGTTGCCCCGGATCGGCTTCACAATGCCAAAGACCGGCGCCGTGGATGAACCTGATTTCGATATCCTCTCCCAGCGTTCGAACCAGCAGTTCCTGCATGTCCATCACCAGCTGATTGACGTCGATCAGCGCGGGTTGAAGCGGTTGCTTCCGTGAGAACGCCAGCAAGCGGTGCGTGAGTTCCGCACCGCGTTCGGCGGCTGTGAAGGCTCTCTCTGCGAAATCGGCGACGTCGTCCTGGTCTTTTGCCTGTTCGCTGAGGATTTCGATATTGCCCATGATGACAGCAAGAAGATTGTTGAAGTCGTGGGCAATGCCGCCGGTCAACTGGCCAACCGCTTCCATCTTCTGCGCCTGACGGAGACTGTCCTCCAACAGACGGCTCTTGGCCTCGTCCTGTTTTCGCTGGGTGATGTCCTGAACCATCGCGCCAACTGAAACAGGTGTCCCGTCAGGGCCCTTGATCGCAAACTGCGTACCCAGAATGACTCTTTCGTGTTCGGAATTTCCGCGAAGCACGACCTCGCGTTCGGTTGGCGGCTCGCCGGACAAGACTTTGTCGTCGAATTCGTCTATCTGATTGGCGAGATTGGGCGGCAAAACATCCGCCGGGGTCTTGCCTATCAGTGAAACGCCGGTCAGGTCCAGCAGTTCTCGATAGCGGTCATTGACGATGAGATAGCGGCCGTCCGAATCCCTCACCGCGATGCCGGTATTGGAATAGGCCACGAAGTCCCGGAACCGCGCTTCGCTTTCCTCCAGTTCGCGTGTTCGTTCCTTGACGCGGTCATCCAGAACGTTACGCGCCCGTTGTGCTTCATCCCGGGCGAGAACCAGCGCCGTGTTGCTTTTGAGAAGGGTCGACCGCATGTGTTCCAATGCGTCCACCAATTTGCCGATTTCATCATGGCGCTCTGTCTGCAGAGGTGTATCCAAATCCTGTTCCGCAATGCGCCGGGCGGATCGAATGGCCGACTGAATCGGTAGGGCGATGCGTTGATTGAGAACCCAGGTGAAGGATATGAAAAATCCCGCCAGCAGTACGACGGCAAACATGATCAGGCGCAGTTCCGTGTCTCGGATGAGATGCGTCAGTTCGTCGGATGTCCTTTGCCGGTGTGCGCGCAGGCCGTCGTCGATCTCATCGAAATACTTCCGCGGCCGTTCGTTGACCTGCCGTACCGTTCGTTCGGCGACTGCGGGCGCATCGGAATCGGATGCGTTGAAGACCCGTAATGCCGCCCGGTACTGGCGGCCGGCATCCGTGTGGGCCGCGAGAAACCGCTCGACCGCTTCGATCGTTCTTGAATCTAGGTAGTCGGTCTCTTTCGAGAGCGCATCCTTCAATGCCGACAAGGTCTCGAGAACCTTCCGCTCCTGCACATAAAACTGCGATAAATGTTCGCGATAGGTGGTTTCGTCGTGACCGCGAAGCAGGACATTCTTCCATTGCTCCGTTTGGCGTTCGAAAGCCACCTGGGAAGCGTGAAGCACTTCCAGGTAATGGGCTTCCCGTTCCAGCAGAGCCCGTTCGTGGTCGATCAAATCCCGGTACTGCATGGCACCCAACCAACCGGCGATCATCAGCAGGACCATGAAGGAAAGACCGGCGAGAATGATGGTTGAACGAATCGTCATTGCGGGCGCTGTCGGTACATGAGTTGGATGCCTACTGCCTTATTGTTGTTGCGGCCGGTGTGAACAGATGTTCGCCGTCCACCGTGAACGCACCGGTGTTTTCTGAATGCGGGGTGACGCCGGCCAATCGATGAACGACTTTGCCGCGGCGTAGTTGACGGTGTTCGTTGTCGTGGCGATGGGCAATATGTGCTGTTCGGCTTGCACATCGGATCCAAACGTCATCAGGCAGGCAAGAATCGGCCGGCCGGCCAGAAGTCGCCGGACGGGAGTAATCGTGACCAGATCAACCATCGCGGAATGCCTTGATCCCAATTCACGTTATGGCTGCAAGTGTAGCACAGCGACGGCCCAAACCATCAAATTCCGTCGACGGGCCGAATGCGTCACATATGTGCGGAATTTGCGCGCACGAAGGCATGAATTCCGGTAGCTCTCTTGCCGTTCCGGAATTTGGCGCAATGGATCGCCAAGTTGCGGTATTGTTACGAATACGTAATTCAATCGATCGGGGAATTGGGGACGGGGGAAGCATCGTGAAGAAAGTCAAAATCCTGGCCTATGTGCTGGGCGCGTCGGTGGTCATCGTCGGCATCGGCATTGGGGTTTTCTGGAAAGACATCAACGAGATCCGGGCCGTGATGGCTTACGCCAACGCCTTCGAACCCGACGTCATCGACGAGAATTTCCGCAGTTTCTACAAACAGTATCCGGCGATTACCCTGGCGAAGACGGGAGACGTATCGGCGTTGTCCAAGGCCGAACGTGCCGATGCGCTACCGGAGAAGTTCGACTACGAAGGTCAGATGCTCAACACGGCGGAGTATCTGGAGAAGTTCCACACCACCGGACTGATCGTTTACGCCGGCGGCAATATCGTGCACGAGGAGTACCGGCGCGGAAATGGCCCGTCGACGCAGTCGATCCTGATGTCGGTTTCGAAATCGGTGGCATCGATTCTGATGGGTATGGCCCTTGAGGACGGCAGGATCGACAGCCTCGACGACCCGGTGGTGAAATACGTGCCGGAACTGAAAGGCACCGGCTATGACGGCGCTACCATTCAGAACGTGATGAATATGTCGTCGGGTGTCCGCTGGAACGAAGATTACGGCGACCTCGAGTCCGACTTGGTGCAGTCGGTGGTGGCGCTGCTGACGGGTTCGCTCGACGAGTTCACCAAGACCGTGCCGCGGGAACTGGAGCCGGGCACCTATAACCGCTATGCCAGCATCGATACCCACGTGTTGGGCATGGTGCTGCGATCCGTCACGGGAAAAAGCTACCAGGAATTTCTCAAGACCCGTCTATGGAACAAACTGGGCGCCGAGTACGACGCCTTTCTGTCGGTCGATACGGTGGGGCAGCCGCTGGTGTTCGGCGGTCTGCATATGACGCTGCGTGACCTGACCCGGATCGGCCTGGTTATGCTCAACGGCGGCAGGAACCACCTGGGTGAACAACTGGTGTCACCCGCCTGGATCAGGGAATCCACGACTCCGGACGCACCGCATTTGATGCCCGGTAAGGACAACAAGAAATCCAGTTACGGCTTTGGCTATAAGAACCAGTGGTGGCTGCCGATCAAGGACGACGGCGGCGACTTCACCGCCATCGGCATCTATGGCCAGTTTCTCTACATCAGTCCCAAGCGCGGCGTGGTCATCGCCCGGCATTCCGCCTACCCCGAGTTCCTGACCGATCCGCACATGGACTTCCAGTCGGTGGCCATGTTCCAGGCCATCGCCAGGCATCTTAGCCCGGATAGCTAGACGCCGGCGGCAAAGGCGGCGATTTCCTCGGCCAGGATTCCGGGTTGGTCGAGGGCGCCGAACGTTTTGGCGTCGGACACTTCGCGTATTTGAGCCATGGGCAGCGTCTGTTGCAGCCGTTCGGCCAACGGCAGGGTGAAGAACGGATCGTCGCGCGACCACAGCAGCAGGGCCGGCTTGTGGAATCCACCAAGCCGTTCGGCCGCGGACATGGTCACGGACGGATGAATCCCGCGCATGACCTTGACCAGATCGCGGCAAATACGGCCGTCGCGGGCGGCCGGTTCGACCCATCGCCTGAGCAGGTCTTGCGGCAGGCGTGTCCGGGTGAGCGCACCGTAAGCCGTCGGCAACCGGCGTAAGGGCGGAAACATCAACATGATCGTCAGCAACAGCCGGGTCGCGCCGGGTACGCGGGCGACGGTGGGCAGATGGTCGAAGCCCTTGGGCGGAAATATCTCCAACGCATCGCAATTGGTCAGGACAAGCGCGGACAGGCGTTCCCCATGATCGGCCGCGACGATTTGCGAAACCGCGCCACCGGTGTCGTTGCCCACCAGGGTGACATCGCGCAGATCCAGTGCCGACATGAATTCGGCGACCAACCGGGCGATTCCGGCGGGCGACTGATCCGCGTCCGCGTTCATCGGCAGGCGATGGGATCCCATCGGCCAATTGGGCACGATACAGCGATGTCGCCGCGACAGATCTGCGGCAACACCGTGCCACAAGCTGCCGTCAACCAGCAGGCCGTGTACGAATAGCAACACCGGACCGTCGCCCGTATCCGAATACTCGATGGGACCTTGCGGCAGGTCGATCCGTTGCATGCCATGCTCCTTGTTGAAATCCATGGCAGGGTAGAGGAGGCGGGATCACGATCTCAATTACCCGGGAGGTCATGATGGCGCCACGTCTGGAAGGCCATGCGATGGATTCCTATATTGAAACAACGGATCGACAGACCGCCGGCAAGGCGGCGATAACGGGTGCTTGAGGGGAGGCACGGCATGGATGGCTGGTTCGGCTTCATTTTGGCGGGAATTGCTCTGACGGGCAGCCCCGGACCCAACACGCTCGGGTTGGCTGCCGCGGGCGCCGCGTTCGGTGCCCGCCGCGGCGTCTGGTACATGAACGGCCTGCTGATCGGTATGGTGCTGGTCATGGCCATCACGGCCTCCGGCGTGCTGGGCGTTCTGTTTGCCGTGCCCGGTGCGACACCGGTGATTACCGCGATCGCCGTTGCCTACTTCGCCTATCTGGCCTACCGCATCGCGACAGCCCCGCCCTTGTCCGACGAGACAACCGAACGGCGCCAGCCGTCCTTCGCGGGTGGCGTGTTCCAGTCACTGGTCAATCCCAAGGCCTATGCCGCCATGGCCGCCTTGTTCTCCAGTTTCGTGCTGATCCGGGAGCACTTGGCTTTGGACGTGGTCACCAAGGTTCTTGTGCTGGCGGTCATCATCGCGCTGGTCAACATCGTCTGGCTGTTCACCGGCGCAGCCCTGACGCGATATTTCCGCACGCCCGGGATCAACCGGGCTATCAACATAGGCTTTGCCGTATTATTGGTGCTGTCCGTCGCGTTTGCACTGGTGTTCTAGACAGTCCGCCATTGCCAGGGCGGTATCAGTAGGGTCAAACTTGAAGTCAGAGACGGGTATTGGCCCTGTCACGACGGCAGCGGGGAGGGGTTATGGCGTTGGTGCGTGTTCTAGGTGTGCTTGCGGTGGTGTGTCTTTTGGGCCCGGCGCCCGCATCGTTGGCGCAAACGTTACCGGGCACCGGCAGTGACGCCGCAACGGAAACCCTGCGCATTCCCGATGACGCGTCGCCCGAGCTGATTCGCGATCTGGTTTCTCGCCTGTCCGACCAGCAGGTGCGGGAATTGCTGCTGTACCGGCTGGACGCCCAGGCCATCAAACGGAACGGCGTGGAAGAATCCCATACCGATTTCGTGGCCTTTGTCGAAAGCGCGGCGACCGGCGTTGCCGGATCCGTGTTCGACGCTGTCCAGCGTCTGCCCAACTTGGTCAAGGCGCAGTCGGCGACATTTGCGGCGTTTTACGACAAGCGCGGGGGCGCCGGCACGGCCACGTTTCTTGCCCAGCTTTTTATCGCGCTGACGGCCGGCGCCGTGGCGGTGTGGGCGATGCATCGCGTCACCAACCGCTGGCGCGACAGTCTTGCCAGTGTGACCGGGCAGGAAAACCTGCGCGAAACCTTGCGTTTTCTTGGCCGGCGTCTCTTCATCGACGTGTCGAGCCTCGCCGCACTCCTCATCGTCACGGTGTCCTTGGTGCGCATGATGATGTCGGAGAGCGATTTGCCGTTCGCCCGCATGGTGGTGTTCAATCTCGTGGCGCTGCCCATGGCCATGGCCGCCATGTCGCGCGTTCTGATCGCGCCGTACCGTCCCCATCTGCGCCTCGTCCATACCGATGACGATACCGCACGGCGATTGCACCGGCACCAAATCCTCTGGGTGTTGTTGATCGGATTCCAGATCGCCATCCTGGACTTCAACGCCCGCAACGGCGCCGCCCTTGGCGAACTGCGGCTGGGTTTCTGGCTCAATATGGCGACGCTCGCCTATCTCGGGTTCATGGCCTATCACTTCCGCGAAGGCCTGTCCCTGATGCTGCGCGGCCCCGACGCCAACGTGACCCCCGCCGAGGCCTGGGTCGCCAAAGCCTATCCCTACGCACTGATGATCGCCTGTGGACTGACCTGGCTGCTGGTTGAGATCCTGGTCTCACAGGAACTGTTTCATCTCGTGATCAACGGCCAGCATTATCTGACCCTGCTGCTGCTGGCCATGGCGCCGGCGATGGACACGCTGATCCGTGGCCTGGTGCGGCATCTCGTATCGGAAATGAAAGGCGAGGGCGTCGTCGCCGAGGCCGCCTACACCGCCACCAAGCGCAGCTATATCCGCATCGGCCGGGCCATTGTCTTCGGTCTCGTCGTGATCGCCATCGGCCAGATTTGGGAGATCGATTTCGCCAATCTGGCCAGTGCCGGCTTCGGTGCCCGGGCGGCGGGGCGGCTGCTTGAAGTCCTGGCCATACTCGGCGCCGGATATCTGGCCTATGAAGTCGTCACCCTGCTGGTCAACCGCAAGCTGGCGGACGAGCAGACGGCGCTGGGCGTCGATATGCATTCCGAGGAACCCGGCGGCGGCGAGGGCGGCGGCCTGGGCGGTTCCCGCTTGTCGACGGTGTTGCCGCTGGTGCGCTGGGCGTTGCAGTCGGCCATCATCGTCATCACCGTCCTGCTGGCGCTCGGCAATATCGGTATCGACATCACGCCACTTCTGGCCGGCGCGGGCATCATCGGCCTGGCCATCGGTTTCGGTGCCCAGAAACTGGTCGCCGACGTTGTGTCTGGCATCTTCTTCCTGATCGACGACGCCTTCCGCACCGGCGAGTACGTGGATATCGACGGCACCTTGGGTACGGTCGAAAAGATCTCGATCCGGTCCCTGCAGTTGCGCCACCACCGCGGTCCGGTACACACCATTCCGTTCGGTGAAATTCCCAAGATCACCAACTATTCCCGCGACTGGGTGATCATGAAGATGCGCTTTACCGTGCCTTTCGACACCGACCTGACCAAGGTGAAAAAGATTTTCAAGAAGATCGGCGCCGACCTGATGCAGGTCCCCGAATTCGCAGACGATCTTCTGCAGCCGTTCAAAAGCCAGGGCGTGCTGGAAGTGGGTGATGTGGGAATCGTGGTGCGCGGCAAATTCATGGCCAAGCCCGGCACGCAATTCACCCTGCGCAAGGAAATCTACAGCCGGGTGCAAAAGGCGTTCGAGGAAAACGGCATCGAATTCGCCCGCCGCGAGGTACGGGTCCGGCTCGACAGCGACGAGGCGCCGTCCTTGACGCCGGATCAGCAGCAGGCCATCGCCGCCGCCGCTGCCGAGGCCGCCGGACAGACTGCGCCGGCCGAGGCGCCACAGAAATAGACCGACCGCCTCTGTCCGTCCGGCGGGCAATTTCGATCCGTAACAAAACCGTCACATGCCTCGGATAGCGTGCGGCGCCATATTCAGGCACTGTGACGGCCGGGTTGGGAGAAGGATCATGAGCGAAACGTCGCGGCGATCGGAGCAGAAGGTCTACAATGTCTTGTTCCTGTGCACGGGCAATTCGGCGCGCAGCATTCTGGCCGAGTGCGTGCTCAACCGGTTGGGGCAGGGGCGGTTCAAGGCCTACAGCGCCGGTTCCGACCCGGTCGGTCAGGTCAATCCATTGGCGCTGGAACTGCTGAGCAGCCAGAACTACCCCATTGAAGACCTGCGCTCCAAGAACTGGTCGGAATTCGAGGGGCCGGATGCACCGGAACTCGATTTTGTCTTCACCGTTTGCGACAATGCCGCCAACGAGGTCTGCCCGATCTGGCCCGGCCAACCCATGACCGCCCATTGGGGCCTGCCGGATCCCGCCGCCGCCGAGGGCACGGAGGCCGAAAAACGTTTCGCCTTCGCCGATACGCTCCGCATGCTGACCCAGCGCATCGACATTTTCGTCAATCTGCCGCTGGCATCACTCGATCAGATGGCGTTGAAGGAACATCTTTCGAAAATCGGCGCGCACAAGCCGGAATCGGCGGCTGTCGACGCTTAGATTCAGGCCAACACCTTCTTGATTTCCTGCACCACCGTGAAGCCCTCGAATTGTGGCGGTCCGGCATGGAAATCACGGGTGCCGCCGGCTTGGGCATGGGCTTTGCGGAATGCCGCGGACTGAGTCCAATCGGTGAACGCCTGTTCCGTTTCCCATATGGCATGGGTCGCGAAGAGCGTATGGTCGTCGGTTTCCGGCCCGCGCAGCAAATGAAACTCGATAAATCCGGGCACCGTGTGCAGATGCGTGTCACGGGATTTCCAGATGGTTTCGAAATCATCCTCGCAGCCGCGTTTGACACGAAAACGGTTCATGGCAATGAACATCGGGCACACTCCTCTTGTCCGTCGTTCTCATAACCCGGCGCCGGTCGACGGGGCAAGCGGCATTGCGTGCCCATAAAAGAAACCGGCGGTTGCGGGCCGCCGGTTCCTGGCTTTACGACTGGTGCCTGGAAAGTTGGGCTACGCTTCGTCCTCGGGCGTATGGGGAGCGCCGAGTCCTGAAACTGAGCCATTCGAGAGTAGTTCGGAGGAGTAGGAGTATTCGTTCTCGGGAGCGTCTTCCGGCGTTTCCACCACGGGTAGGGCCGCCAATAGGGCCCCCAGCAGGCCAAAACCGTTGATACCCGGCGGCGCGTCGCCGAAAGCGCCATCCGTGGGGGGGACGGATGCAGAGCCGCTCGCCGGTGGGGTGGAATTTTCGGTCATGGTCCGGTCCATATGGGATAAGCCGGTCAACGAACCGAGTCTGACAAAACATGGTTAACAAATCCTTACCGGAGGCACATCGGTGCGTGCCCTCACGGGCATTGGCAGTACCCATGGCTGCAAAGCGAAACGGCGGCCACCCGTAGGATAGCCGCCGCTCGACGCTGTCTATTAGGTGATTGAATCTTATTGCGAAAAGCCGTCCGCGATTGCCTGTGCTTCTTCGGCCGGGGAGAGATTGGGTCCGACCTGATCGGCGGCGGCGCCGGATACACCTTCGCTCGAGCCACTCGATCCACTGGAGCCACTCGAATCACCGTCGTCACCGGAGTCTCCGGACCCACCGCCGTCATCCGAAGCGTCGTCGCCGTCGTCCGAGTCGTCGCTGTCTAGCGCGTCGTCGGAATCGTCGTTGCTGTCGTCGGAATCGTCGTCGCCGTCGTCCGAAGCGTCGTCGCTGCTGTCATCGGAATCGTCGCTACTGTCGTCCGAGTCGTCGCTGTCTAGCGCGTCGTCCGAGTCGTCGCTGCTGTCGTCTCCGTCACTGTCGCCATCGCTATCACCATCACTATCACCATCACTATCACCATCACTATCGCCATCACCATCGCTATCGCCGTCGCCGTCACTATCGCCGTCGCCGTCACCGTCGCCGTCGCCATCTCCGTCACCGTCGCCGTCGCCGTCACCATCACCGTCGCCGTCACCATCTCCGTCACCATCGCCGTCGCTATCAGCCCAGGCTTTTGTGGCCGAAACGACGGGGCCGGTCGAGGTGAAGTCGATTTCAGCCGGTAGGACGATCAGAGCTCCGGCGATCAGAAATGCCGGCAGGGGCAGGCATGACGTCCAACGCGCCCATCGTGGCATTGAGCTGGATGACGTAAAGGAAAGGGCTGGGTACGAAGGCGCAACATCGTTCTTGTCGAAAGGCATCGAGATGTCTCCTTGGGCGTTCGGCCGAATAAAGTAGGCACCATGGGAATAAACGGCACATTCAAGCCATATCCGGGAGACAACGGTTCGTAAGACCCTGTTATTCCCGTCCGGCAGGAAAAACTTTTTTTCCAGGACCGGGAATAAGGCGGGGCACCGTACGTTGTTATAGTGTTTTCCGGGGAGATTGTAGCGGATAACCGGTCCAGATCGTTCGGAGTACCAGTCTAAGGCGATGGATTTCCGCGATGAATTGATAGCGTTGCTGCCGCGTCTGCGCCGCTTTGCGGCCGGGCTGTGCGGTGAACTCGCCTTGGCGGATGACCTGGTGCAGGAAGCCTGTAGCCGGGCGATCGCTCATCAGCACAAATGGCAACCCGGTACCCGCCTGGATAGCTGGATGTTCCGCATCATTCAGAACCTGCATCGCGATCAGCTTCGTGCGGCCAATGTACGGAATCGCCACGCCGATGAAACCGGATGGCAGGCTGAATCCGCCATAGACGGCGCCAGGGAGATGGACAGCAGGACGGATTTGGGCATCGTGCAGGCCGGTATTCTGCAATTACCGGAAGATCAGCGCGCCGTGCTGCTGATGGTGTGCGTCGACGGTTTGAGTTACCGCGAGACGGCGGACAGTCTGCAAATTCCCGTCGGTACGGTCATGAGCCGTTTGTCCCGGGCCCGGTTGCGTTTGCACGAGATTTTGCACGGCGACGACACGCCGCGAACCCCACCGGCGACCGAAACTGCGAGGTAGATCATGGTTGCTCTCGATGACACGACGCTGATGGCATATGTCGACGGCGAATTGGACGAGCAAACCGCCCGATTGGTCGAGGCTCAGCTCGAACGGAATTACGAGGCCCGGGCGACTGTCGCCAAATACCGGGAGACCGCGTCCGTGGTGCGCTCCGCCGTATTGCCCTATGGTCATGCGCCGATACCCGAACGTTTGATTGACGCCATCGGTGCAGGTCGTCCGCACCTACCCGTTCGCCGGTTCCCGACAAACGGTGGCTGGGTCAGGTCCCTGTCGGCCATCGCCGCGGGTTTGCTGCTTCTGCTGGTCGGAGGCGGTGGCGGGTTCCTTGCTGCGACGTATCGCTTCGACGCCTTCGAAGCGGAGTTGATGGCTCAGCGGGCCACCGTCGAACGTTACCGCCACGAGGCCGTTCAGTCGGCGCTGACGACCCTCGTCAGCGGTAAAGCCATGGACTGGACCAGCGAACATGCGGTGCAAGGCCGAATCGTGCCGATCCGCACGTTTAAGAACAGGAAAGGTCAATACTGCCGGGAATACCGTGATGAATTGTCCCGCGAGGGCGCCATGAGCGTGCAGTACGGCATCGCCTGCCGGCATGACGACAAAGTCTGGCGCAACACCTACGTCCTCGTCCCGTCCGGCCCGGCGGCGCTCGATGGCGGCATGAAGGGAGCGCTTTGATGTTTGGCCCATGGCGGATGTGGCCTTTGAGCCTCATGGTGGGTCTGGCCGGGTTGGCGGGGTGCCAGGAACCGGCCGTCGACACAAAGCAGCCGGCCGTCCCATTACCGACCTATGCCGTGGGCGACCGTTTTACATACGACAACGGCCGGACCGAGCACGTCGTGTCCGTGGACGGTGACTGGGTCGCCTGGCGGCGCGGCAATGGTTACCGTTGGACCGGCCATCGCGATTTCGTGACGCCAAACCGGAAATGGGAAAGCAGGACCCGCAGCGGCAACCTTGAAACCCTGACGATGCGTCCGGGAGAAATTTGGCCGCTACAGGCAGGGCGGGGTGTCTGGTTCACCTACGCGACCAGGAGCGTGGCGAAAGACGGCGTAGATGACAAACTGTATGTCTATCATTGGCGGTGCAGCGTACGTGCAACCGAAACAGTCACCGTTCCCGCCGGGACGTTTGATACCACGCCGATTTCATGTTTGCGCCATAGCAATGTCACCGGCAAGTATTTCGGCGAACGCACGTGGTATTACGCACCGCGAGTCGGCCATTACGTGCTGTACACCGATACATCGACCTCGCGCGCCACGCGAACCCGGGCGTTGACGTCATTCCGGCTCAAACTGCCGAAGCTGACCGCGCTTCAACGCACTTTCTACAACAACGAACTACAATCGGTCTTGCAGACGGTTCCGAGCGGCAGCGCCCATCGCGGCAGCAAGAACGGTTTCGCCGTCACCATCACGCCGATCCGTACGTATAAGATAGCTTCCGGCCGGTTCTGCCGCGAATACCGGCGGATCATCGGATTGGACGGGCGGGATTACCGCGCCAACGGCACACTGTGTAAGGCGGCGGACGGCAGATGGCGGCGCCTGTCGGAGATACGTTGACCGTTTGGAAAGATCTGCGCCGGCGGCTTGATCGCAGTGCCTGACGTTCATACATCCCCTCTATAACGAGGTGTGTCGATGACCACATGGCTTGCCTGCAAACGGGTGACGGCGGTATTGGTGGGTTCGTTGGGATTGACGGCCTGCCATATGCTGCCGCCGGACAAAATGGAGCGTACCGGCTATTCGGAAACGGTCCCCGTGGCATCCTCCCCGGAACTGGAGTGGAACAAGCCGGTGAAAGACACCAACTGGTCAAAATCCGAGCCGCTGCCGGAAACGGCAAGGATCTCCCCCTACGAGAACACCTTTTACACCGGTGTCGTGCCGTTGCCATTGCAAAAGGAGCCGAACACGTCGCTGTACGGCAAGCCGGCGGGCATTCCTCGCTCGACGGCCCGCGAGAGCCTTGGCAGTACGCTGGCGGCGGAACCGACCGTCCGTCCGAAGACGGGCCGGTTTTGCCGCGAGTACCGGCGTCCGTTCGCCATACGCAGTCCGGGATACCGTCACCGCGATACCCTCTGCCGGTAAGCCGATGCCGCCGCAAGCGGTGGTTTCATCCACGATTTTGATCCATTGTTGAGAATTATTGATATCTATCTTACGATAGAGCATAGTTATCAATGTTCGAGACAAGGCGATCCGCGATGAATCTGCGCGATTTACGGTATCTGGTGGCGCTGGCCGATTGCGGCCATTTCGGCCGGGCGGCGGACGCCTGCCATGTCAGTCAGCCCACGCTCTCGGTACAGTTAAAAAAGCTCGAGGAGGAACTGGGCGTCGTGCTGTTCGAGCGTACCAACAAGTCGGTGAACCTCACCGGTCTCGGCGCGCAGATCGTCGACCGGGCCCGGCGGGTCCTGGCCGAGGCCGACGGGATCGTCGATCTGGCCAAACGACAGGCCGGTCCCCTGGACGGGCCGTTTCATCTCGGGATCATTCCCACGCTGGGTCCTTATCTGCTGCCCTGGCTGATTCCCGTCCTGAAACGCGAATACGCCGAATGCGTTCCGGTCATCCGGGAGGATTTGACGGACAATCTGATGGCCAGCTTACGCAACCACCATCTTGACGCCGCCTTACTGGCCTTGCCGGTCGGCGGGCCCAGGCTGGCGACAACGCCGTTATTCGACGAACCGTTCGTATTCGCCTGCAACATCGAACACCGGCTGTCCGCGCGCAAGCGCCTTGGCAGCCACGATCTCGGCGACGAATCCCTGTTGTTGCTGGCCGATGGTCATTGCTTGAGGGATCAGGCCCTGGCCGTGTGCGGCCTGCAGGATCCGAAACCGGAGGGGCCGGGCGCAGATGTGCGGGCCACGGGCCTGGAAACCCTGCGTCAGATGGTCGGTGCCGGTTTAGGCAGTACCCTGCTTCCGGCCCTGGCCGTGATCGATGGCGCCGATGCCGATACCCGTCTGATTCCGATGGACAAGACGGCCCATCGCCGTATCGGACTGATCTGGCGGGCTTCGTCGCCCAAGGCCGAAGGTATGACATTGCTGGCGGATGTGGTTCGTCGCTGCGTGCCGCAGGTGGTGGCGCCGGTCGCCGCATGATATTCAACGATAGATATTCACTATCAAAATGATTGTATCAATGAATTTTCTCTTTCTCCGCCGACGCCCGATTATGGGGTCAGGCAGATCGACGGGCCGGCCCGGTTGGAGGCCCACGATCGAACACGGAGAAGGAGATCATCATGGCCGACCGTCCCACATTGACCACCGCCGCCGGTATTCCCGTCGGTGACAACCAGAATAGCCTGACCGCGGGGCCGCGCGGCCCGTTGCTGGTGCAGGACTGGCAGCTGTTCGAAAAACACGCCCACTTCAATCGCGAGCGCATCCCCGAACGGGTGGTGCACGCCAAGGGGTCCGCCGCCTATGGCACCTTCACGGTGACCAACGACATCAGCGCCTATTCCAAGGCCAAGCTGTTCTCTGAAGTCGGCAAGCAAACCGGCGTGTTGCTGCGTTTTTCCACCGTCGCGGGCGAGAAGGGGGCGGCCGATGCCGAACGGGACGTGCGGGGTTTTGCCGTCAAGTTCTACACCGAGGAAGGCAATTGGGACCTGGTCGGCAACAATACGCCGGTGTTCTTTGTACGCGACCCGTACAAATTTCCCGATTTCATCCATACCCAGAAGCGCGACCCGCGCACCAATCTGCGCAACGCCACCGCCATGTGGGATTTTTGGTCGCAATCGCCCGAGGCCCTGCACCAGATCACCATCCTGTTCTCGGACCGCGGCCTGCCGCGTACCTACCGCCACATGAACGGCTACGGTTCGCACACCTACTCGTTGATCAATGCCGATGGGGAGCGCTTCTGGGTGAAATTCCACTTCAAGACCCGGCAAGGCATCGAGACCATCAGCGAAGCCCAGTCCGCCGACCTGATCGGCAATGACCGGGAGAGCCACCAGCGCGACCTCTATGAAGCGATCGAGAACGGTGATCACCCCAAATGGCGGGTGTGCGTGCAGATCATGCCGGAGGCCGAGGCGGACAACACGTCCTACAATCCGTTCGATCTGACCAAGGTATGGCCGCACGCGGACTATCCGCTGATCGAGATCGGTGAACTGGAATTGAACCGCAACCCGGACAACTACCACGCCGAGGTCGAGCAGGCGGCGTTCTCGCCGGCCAACGTGCCGCCGGGCATCGGCCACAGCCCGGACAAGATGCTGCAGTTCCGCGTCTTCTCCTACGCCGATGCGCATCGCTACCGGGTGGGGGTGAATTACCAGAGCCTGCCGGTCAACGCGCCCAAGTGCCCGATGCACAGCTACAACCGCGATGGCGCCATGCGCTTCGACGGCAATGGCGGCGGCGGCGTCAACTACGAGCCCAACTCGGTCGGCGGACCCTTGGAAGACCCGGCGGCCAAGGAACCGCCCCTGGCCATTGGCGACGTCGCCGACCGCCACGACCACCGCGCGGGTAACGACGATTACACCCAGGCCGGCAACCTGTTCCGCCTGATGCCGGCGGACGAACGGGAGCGCCTGATGGATGCCATTGCCGGCGCCATGCAGGGTGTGCCGGAGCATATCGTCCGCACACAGATCGGCCACTTCGCCCAGGCCGATCCGGCTTACGGCGCCGGCATCGCCCGGCGTCTCGGCCAGCCGCAGGCATAATCGCCCCTCTGTCTGCACGAGGCCGTGAAAAGACGGCGGCCACTCAAGCGAGTGGCCCCCGTTTATTCGCGGGCGAAAGTCTCAAGCCAATCGCACGCTCTACCGTATCAATCCCTGCTTCATGGCCTTGACGGCGGCGTGGTGTTTGTTAAGGGCGCCGAGCTTGCGAACGGCGGAGGAGGCGTGGTGATTGACTGTCGACACGGACAATCCGAGGATCGTGGCGATGTCCCGGGCGGTCTTGCCCTCCATGGTCCATTGCAGGCATTCCCGTTCACGCAGGGAGAGTTCGACGGCGTTCTCTCCGGTGTCGGCGCAGGCCATTTCCTGGCGCATGATGCGTTCGTGGGTGCCGAAGGCCGCGGAAAAAAGGCGCGCGTGTTTGCCACGCGTCACTTCATGCAGATAGCGCCGGTTCGACGATACGACGTTGAACACACCCGTTTCGCCCGCCGGTCCGCGCATGGGTATGGCCAGACCGTAGGAGATATCGAAGCAGCGGGCCTCATCGAATACGATGCGCTGGAGTTTCTTGAAACCGCGTAGAAACCGGCCTTGGCCCCAATAGAACGGCTGTGTCGAGGTTTTCGAAAGGGCGGCGACCGGATCGACCTCGAAATAACGCAATTCGGCGTAGCGGCCGATCCATTCTTCGGGATAACTGGTGCGGATGGTGTTTTCGATGGTGAAGGGTACGTCGCGCGGCGGGCTCAACACCATGTAGGAGAAATGATCCAGGCCGAGGGCTTCGACCAGACCGCGCATGCGGGTGTCGACATCGGCCGCCGTATCGCTATCCCGATAATCGCTCTCCTCCAGCCAGGGTCTCATGTATCCCCCTTGCTTTCCCCTCGGCAAGCCGTTCCTCGGACCGATCCGCACACCGACACAAGTGCGGGCATTGTCCCATAGGGAATTTTAGCCAAAATCGGTGTGCCTGTGCACGAAAATAGCAAACCTTTGCAATTGTGAGCCAAGCTCCGCGATTTGTAGCCTGCCTTGAATATCCGATTTGCGCCTGTCGCACCATCAAGGAGGCACATCATGTGCAAAGTAACACGGGCATTGGCGATCGTTGCGGCCTTTGCTTCACTGACAATCCTGACTACGGCGACGGCGCTCGCCGACTCGGTCAAGATCGGTGTACTGGCGCCGTTGACCGGCCCCACCGCATCTGACGGAGAGGAATTTGTCCGCGGCGTCAAACTGGCCGTCAAGGAAGCCAACGCGAAGGGCGGCGTGGCCGGACACACGTTCGAAGTCGTGACCGCCGATGTGGTCGACCACTCCGCCGCCAAGGTCTCGTCGGCGGCGGAACGGCTGCTCTCGACAGAGGGCGTGCACGTCATTCTCACCGGCTATGCCAGCCTGTCGATGTTCGAGGTGGAACTGATGGCCGAAGCCAACATGCCGTATTTGGCCGCCGGCCCGTCGCCCCAGTTCGCCGCCATCGTGTCCAAGGACCCGGACGCCTTCAATTGCTGCTGGTCGTTCACCGCCGATTTCAAGGGTTACGAAACCGATGTGACGCCGACCATCGAAGCCTTGTCGGCAGCGGGGCACTTCCCGTTGAAGAACAAGACGGTGGCGATCATTTCGTCGGACAATCCGTATTCCAAAACCATCTCGGAAGGCATGAAGGTCGCCTTCAAGAAGGCGGGCTGGACAGTGACGGTCGACGAACTGGTACCGTTCGGCCCGGTCAGCGATTGGCGGCCGATGCTGGCCAAGGTGCGGGAGAACCCGCCGGATGTGGTGATCAACACGGACTACATCCCGTCCAACGCGGCCCTGTTCACAAATCAGTTTCGCGAAAACCCGACCGACTCGGTGGTGTTCCTGCAGTACGCTCCGTTGGTGCCCGAATTCGTCAAGCTGACCAAGGAGAAATCCAACGGTATTCTGTACAACGCCATCGGCGCCACCTTGAACGTCGACGCCCATCCGCGCGGCAAGGAGGTCAGCGCGCGCTACAAAAAGGAATACGGCATCGATTCCGGTGCTTACGGCACCGGTCTTTACGAAATGACGACGCTGTATTTCGAGGCGCTGGCGACAGTGGGGGACCCCACCGACCATACGGCGATCGGCAAGGCCATCGGCCGGATCAAGCGGCCGATCACGGCGGGCTTTCTCGAATTCGACCAAAAGACCCACGTCGCCAAGCAGGGGCTGAACCTCATTCCGGTGACGTTCTTCCAATTGCAGGACGGCGCCGGCGTCATGATCAGCCCCGACAGGTTCAAGGCGGGGACATTCAAAAAACCCGTCTGGATGAAGAATTGATTTGCGCGGACTGTGTTTAAGCGGTGGCGCTTCTCGAAGTCCGCAACCTGACCAAGGCGTTCGGCGCCTTGGTCGCCGTCAACGGCCTCTCGTTCGATGTCGAGGACGGCGAAATTCTCGGTATTGCCGGGCCCAACGGGTCCGGCAAATCGACTCTGTTCAACCTGATCAGCCGGATTCCCTTCGGCGCCGACGCAGGGGTGGTGACGTTTCGGGGCCGCCGGGTCGAGCATCTGGCCGACAACCGGATCACCCGGCTGGGTATCGTCCGCACGTTCCAGCGAGAGGCCGTTTTCCAGTCCCTGTCCTGTATCGACAACATTCTCGTGGCCATCGAGCAGACTCTTGGCATCCGTGGCCGTGAGGCGGAACGCCTGGCCGACGAGGTATCCGATATCGTTGGCTTTCCGCGCAACTTCCACAACATGCCGGCGGCGACCATGCCGGTATTCTATCAAAAGCAATTGATGATCGCGACGGCGGTGGCGCAGAACCCAAAGCTCCTGTTGCTGGATGAGCCGGCGTCGTCGTTGGTCGAACATGAAATCGACTGGGTGCGTGAAACCATTCTCAGGCTCAACGGGCGCGGTATCGCCATCATGCTGATCGAACACGTTTTGCCGCTGCTGATGTCCGTATCCTCCCGGCTGCTGGTCATGGAGCAAGGCAACATCATTGCCGAAGGCGATCCCGCCGAAGTGACCCGCGATCCCGCCGTCATCGCCGCGTACCTCGGACAACCGGCATGACCGCGCCGTTGCTGGAATTGCGCGGTTTGAGTGGCGGGTATCCGCCGGTGTCGGTATTCCGAGGCATCGACCTGACGATTTATGAGAACGAATCCGTCGGTTTGTTCGGACCCAACGGCCACGGCAAGACAACGCTGCTGAAGACGATCGCCGGCGTTATCGATCCGTGGGAAGGGGACATTGTTTTCGCGGGAAATCGCTTGAATGCCGCCGGACGGATGGCCGCACGCACGTCGCGACATCTTAACTACGACCTGTTCCGCAAGCGCCGCATCAAAGCGGCCACGGTGGTGGAACAGGGGCTTATTTACGTCATGCAAGGCAATCTCCTGTTTCCCGAATTGACCGTCGAGGAAGTGCTGGATATCGCCCCCCGCGCGGCACGGGGGCGAAGCGGAATCAAGGACATGCACCGGCGCGTGGACATGCTGTTTCCTCGGCTGCGGGAGCGCTGGCACTCGAAAATTCGCTACCTGTCGGGTGGCGAGAGACAGATGCTGTCGATTGCCGTGGGCCTGCTGGCCTTGCCGCGCCTACTCGTGCTGGACGAGCCGACCCTGGGCCTGTCGCCCAAACTGCGCATCGAATTGGGGGAGGCCATCGGCAAGATCCGCGACAGCGAAGTGCCGTTGATCATTGTCGATCAGAACCTGGAATTCCTGACCAGTCTGGTCGACCGAATGTACCTGTTCGATCATGGCTCCATCACCCGTGAAATCGCCGGCGACGCCATGCCGTCCCATGACGAAGTCATGGCCATGATGTTTGGGAAGGCCGGCTGATGGCGTTGGACACGCTTCTGTTTATCCTGACGTCGGGTATTCTGCTGGGCGGTCTCTATGCCCTCATGGCGACCGGTTTGGCGGTGGTATGGACGACGTTGGGCGTATTCAATTTCGCCCACGGCACGTTTGTGGCCCTTGGCGCCTATATCGCCTGGGAAGTGTCGCAGCAGGCCTCAGGCGGCCTTGGTTTCATGCTCGGGGCCGCTGTCGCCATGGTGGTCATGTTCTGCGTCGGCTTCGCATCCCACTATGTCCTGATCAAGCCTTTCGAACGTAACGCCAATCTGGTGCTGCTGGCGGTCATCACCACGTTGGCGGCGGCATCGCTGCTGGAAAACGGCATCCTTTTGACGTGGGGTCCACGTGACAAGCAGATCGCACCGCCCATCGGAAGCAAGTTCGAATTGTTTGGCGCCACCATCGGCGTGCACGATTTCGTGGTGCTCGGAATTGCGCTGGTCGCGCTGCTGGCTTTGGCGTTGTTTTTGCGGCGTACGTCCTATGGCCGGGCCATGCGGGCTGTCGCCCAGAACCGCGAAGCGGCCGAATTGATGGGCTTCAACGTATCGCGTTTGTTCGCCGCCGCTATCGGCCTGTCGGCGGCTACGGCGGCACTGGCCGGTATTTTCATAGGCTCGCTGCGTTTCATGAACCCGGCTTTTGGCGCCGATCCGTTGATGAAGTCTCTGGTGGTTGTCATCCTGGGGGGCGTGGCACGGTTTACCAGTCCTATCTATGCCGCATTCATCGTCGGCATCGCTGAATCCTTCTCCTCGTATTTCCTCGGCCTTTACTGGACGCCGGCCGTGTTGTTCGGACTGATGATTGTCGTCCTGCTGATCAGGCCGGAGGGTCTGTTCGGCCGCCGGGTCAAGACACTCTAAGGCGGAGCCGTCATGAAGTACGCCCCGCCGTTTCAACGCACCAACGGGTTCTGGCCGATCGTGGCCGTCATGGCCGTGCTGGCGGTCGTTCCGTTGGTCTTCACGGAAACCTATGCCAGGCATGCTCTCATCCTGGTCTTCATTTATGCCGTTCTGGCCTCGAATTGGGATCTGTCACTGGGCTATGGCGGGATCGTCAACTTTGCCCACATGACCTTCTTCGCCATCGGTTTATACGGTTACGGGATTACGGCCAAGGTCTTGGGTCTGGAGCCTTGGCTCGCCCTGGCATCGGGCCCGGTCCTGGCCGTTGGTTTTGCCGCCTTGCTGGCCATCCCCATCCTGCGGCTGGAAGGGATCTACGTCATCCTGGTCACCATCGCCGCGGCGCAACTGCTGCTGCAGATCGTCGTCAGCCAATCGGACTATACCGGCGGCACCAGTGGCATGGTACTGCTGCCGCGCCTGACGATCGCCGGATACAAGCTCTCTGCGGACGGCCGGATCGGGTATTACTACCTCGCCCTGCTGTTGACCGTGTGTTCGACCGTGTATTTGTACAAGCTGGAACGCTCGTCGCTCGGCCGGGCCATCAAGGCGCTGCGGGACAACAAATACTATGCCATCTCCCGCGGCGTGTCGGAGGGCAGGATCCGCCTGTTGACGCTTTGCATGTCGGCGGTTTTCCCGGGCCTGGCCGGTGGGTTTTACGGTGCCTATCTGCGCGTCGCGTCACCGGATGTGTTCGGTCTCGGCTTTCTGACCATCACCTTGTCCATTCTGTTGCTGGGGGGCGTGTCGACCATCTGGGGCTCGTTGATCGCGGCCTTCGTCATTACCGTCGTGACGGAATGGTTGGGGGACTTCGGCGCCTGGCGCAACATCATCATCGCCGTACTGATCGTCGGCGTGGTGGTCGTTTATCCGGGCGGGCTGTTCGCGGCCCTGCAGGAATGCTGGGGGTTGGTCAACCGGTTCAAGACAAACGCCGTCGCACATTGGCGGCGGCGGTTCGGCGCCGCGGACCGGAAGGCGGTCATGGGCGCGACCGACCGGTTGATCGACACGCGGCACGGGCGGATATCGGTTTGCGACACCGGAGGGGAAGGGACGGCCATCGTCTTCGTACACGGCAATTCGTCCTGCAAGGAAGTGTTCCGCCATCAGTTCGACGCGTACCGGGAGCATTACAGGCTGGTCGCCTTCGACCTGCCGGGACATGGCGTGTCGCCCAACGCGGACCCGGACGCCGACTACAGTGTCGAGGCCTTTGCCGAAATCCTGCGCGATCTCGTCGATCAACTCGGGCTGGGGCGACCGGCCGTGTTCGGCTGGTCGCTCGGCGGCTATGTCGCGTTGGAATACGCGGCGCAAGGCCATCCGATCGCCGGCTTGGCCATCAGCGGCACGTCGCCGATCACCAAGTTCCCCGACGACATGCCGCGGGGCTACATACCGTCACCCCACATGGAACTGGCCGGCAAGCGCTTTCACTCACCTTATGAGAAACGCAACTATGCGACCCATACCATCGGGCCCGACACGCCGTACGAACCTTTGGTCTGGCAGGCTGTGTGGCGGACCGACGGGCTGGCCCGCGAGCAGGTATTCGCGACACTGAAAACCATCAACTGGCCGCGTCAGATGCAGCTACTGCGCGATGGCCGCGTCCCTTTCGCCATGATCAACGGCCCTTCGGATCCGTTCATCAATCACGCGTATTGCCGTACCCTGACCTACGGAAACATCTTCGGCGGCGCGCCGCGGAACGTCGGCACCGCCGGACACGCGCCGTTCCTGGAAGCGCCCGCTGCGTTCAATGCGCTGTTCGATCGCTTTTTATGCTTTGCAACGGACGCCAAAGCCGATCGGTCGGCGGGCTGAGGGTTTTCGGTCACCCCGAACCAACGGCGTTCATAATTCAGGAGATATTTCTTCCTGCAGCTACAACCGAAAATACCCTATACTGGACCCGTTTCGTCATCCTGATTTGACGTCCATCGGAATGACCTCTCCGCAAAGGCTGTTCTGATTGCAAGGAGTAGCAATGCAATCCGCAGAACAGGCGAGAGCCCGTGATTCCTCATTCAATGCCGGCAACGACGATACGCCCGGCTGCTACGAGCACATCGACGATCCGGCCTATTGGGAACGGACTCTGGACGACCGCTATACTATCGGCGTCGCCCGGACGCTGGACGACCAGTTTCAGTGCATGATGGTGCGGGGGCTGGTCTATATCGGCGAACAGAACTCGCCCTATCCCGAGGAGTTCGACGGCAACGACCACTCGGCGACCCATGTCCTGTTGCGCGAGGACGACGAACCCGTCGGCGCGTTGCGCATCCGCTATTTCGGCGAATTCGCCAAGATCGAACGGGTGGCCATACGCGCGCCTTATCAGGGCCGGGGTCTGGGCGCGCCGCTGTTCGGCTACGCCATCGCCCTGATCAAGTACAAGGGATACCGGAAGATTTACGGCCATTCCCAGGAACGCCTGCTTTCGTTCTACCGCAAGTTCGGCATGAAGCCGATCTCAAAGCCGTTCCATTTCTCCGACCACGTCTACTACGAGGTGCTGTGCACCGTCGAAGGCGGCGGCCGGTCTTTGTCGTTGGAAAGCGATCCCATGCAACTCCTGCGGCCCGAAGGCCGTTGGGACGAGCGGGGAATTATGGAGTTGTCCCAGGACCGCGACCCCACCAATCCGGGCGTCCAACCCAGTGGCGCCGATTCCGGCTCTTAGAGCAGTTCCTCTTTAGATGGAATCCATTCTGTTTCTCGGGCGGCCTGCCCATCCACCAGGAAGACGGGGCCGCGCGATGCCGGGCATCGCGCAAGCCGTCTAACGCCGTGGGGGGCGCCCGCTCAGAAACCCCCATTGCGCTTTTGTGGGACGGGCGTCTTGGCGCCAAATCCGGCGGCT